>NZ_FOGH01000005.1 GCF_900111165.1 Nitrosomonas sp. Nm51 | reverse complement strand
GCCAATAACTTCAGTGTCCAACGGTTGCGCCCATTAGGTGGTTCCGAGCAGCTCAATGCCACCAGGTGCGCTTCCTGTTCACCATCAAGACGTGGCGCTCTTGAGCGCTTGCGAGGTTCCCTTTCCAGAACTTTATGAAAACCTTTCTCAACCAGTCGTTGCCGGACCCGCTCTATTGTCCGCCTGCCAACATCAAGTGATTTTGCTATTTCTTTGTCATGCAGGCCGCCGTCAAAGCGATTTACATTCGCTTTTAACAAAATTTGTGCCCGTTGCCGTTTGTAAGCAGCAACTTTTCCTGTTCTTACCAATTTGGTGAGTGTTTCGCATTCTTCTTTACTCAAGCGGACAATATATTTCTTGGCAGGCATCAATACACCTCATAAATAAGATTAGATTATCTATATATCTTACTCATTTTTAAGTGTACTTGCATCCGTCAAAATAATGTGGCTGATGTACTAGTTTGTGTTCAAGCTGGTAATCAAATGTGTATACCCAGTCCATCTCCTGACTCAGTACAAGATTACTTTTATGAATTGAGAATCTGCTGCTGGTATAATTTTGCAAACGTATCACCTACATAAGTGATTTGCTCAGTGGTATGTGCTGCATTAACACTACACCGTATTAATGATTTACCTTCTGGGGCGGCGGGTGGCAAAATCAAGTTTACGTAAATATTGTTTTCCAGTAGGCCTTGCCAAATTCGTAATGCCTGTTTTGGGCTGTCAAGTACTGCGGCAATGACGGGACCAGGCTCGGGACCAAGTTTGTAACCAGTTTTCTTTAAATGCGCGTATAATTGTGTACTATTTAGCCATAGTTGTTTGCGTAAGTCTTTCCCTTCCCGCAATAATACTAACGCCGCACGTGCGGATGCAATCGTAGCGGGTGAGGGTGAAGCTGTAAAAATATAAGGATGACTGATATAACGTAATTGATCAAGTTGTGGATGATTGCTAACACAGAACCCACCGATGCTGCATAGGCTCTTACTAAAGGTACCAGTAATAAAATCTACTTCTTTTTGTAATCCAGTTTTCTCTACTAAGCCTTGACCTGTTTCGCCGAGTACCCCTAAGGAGTGTGCTTCGTCGAGCAATAGCGTACAGTTATATCTGTTTTTAAGATTCACAATTTCTGTCAGTGGCGCTTGATCTCCCAGCATGCTGTAAATACCTTCGACGATAATCAACGTGTTTTCAGTGCGCTCGCCTAAACGACGTAAACGTTTCCCCATATCGGCTATATCGTTATGTTTAAAGCGTATGATCTCGGCTCCACTGAGTATACAGCCATCATAGATGCTGGCATGAGAGTCACTGTCGATTAATACGGTATCACCACGACCTACCAATCCGGAGATTGTTCCAAGATTTGCCTGATAACCTGTTGTAAAAACAATTCCTGCGCAGTATCCATAGAAGTCAGCGAATTCCTGCTCCAGAGCGCGGTGCCCGTAGTAGCTGCCATTAGCCATTCTTGATCCAGTTGTTCCTGTTCCCTCCGCATCCAGTGCATCATGCGCTGCCTGAATACACTTAGGAGAAAACGATAAGCCTAGATAATTATTCGTACCAAGCAAAAGTACACGGCGATCTCCAATTCGTGCTTCGGTTGCTGAGTAGACTTCTTCTATGGGGACGCCAAATGCGCCAATACCTTCTGGAAGCATTGCTTTTCTTGCAGCCGCAGCTGCATCGAGTTTCTCGAGTAAATTCATTTATTGATTAGATTTTATTCTTGAAATAAGGCTTGCGAGATCGTGAACTGTTTGGACATCCGCCAGTGCATTGATAGGTATGGAAATATCGAATGTATCTTCAATTTCCATAATTAGGTTCAACAACTTAATAGAGTCAATTGATAGCTCACTGATGATATTGGTCTCGGATGTTATGGTAACTTCAGAATTCGCCAGACTGTTGAGACGGTTACATAATAGCTGCATGATCTCTTCATAGTCACTTTTTGTCATATGTCAAATAAAATTTTGAGGTCGTTGCACTACACTATTCGAGGTAACGATTCATATAAATGTATACTAGGTTGCCAGCCAGGCAATGCGCGAATAAGAGGCTTGTTATCACATACCCAGTCATGATGCTGGAGCTCATTTACTTTCCCAGGTGTCAACATTGGAGAATAACGTAACAAACGTGCCAGCCACAGATTCAACACGGCGATGTTTTGAATCAAAAAATGAGGAATCATTATACATCGAACTGGTCTTTTCCAAACTTCTTGTGCCAAATTTGCCAGAGATTCAAAACTGTAACCATTGGGTGTGCCGTCATCTAATTCAAAAATGCCGTTACACGGTTTTTCAGAATCGAGCCATAATTGAATTGCCCGAATTAGATCATCCACATGTATCAACCCAAACCGATTATTTAATTTCCCCACTACGGGAAGCAGACCATTACGGGTCGCCTTAAACAGCGGTTTGAGTTCTTTATCGCCAGGACCGTAGACGGCAGTGGGCCGAAAAATGGTCCAGGCTAAGCTGGCAGAGTTACTGATTACTTCTTGCTCAGCAAGAATTTTGCTTTTGGAATACCAGGATAACTCTGGCTGTCTGGCAGCTAATGAAGAAATAAGTAGAAAACGAGGGTGGTTGTTATGTTGGATAACAATATCAAGCAGGTTCTTTGTGCCGGTTACATTCGTATGAACGAAATCATCAAAAGAACACCCCCTCACTGCGCCTGCACAATGAATAACTGCTGATGCATCTTGCGTTAGTTCAGCTAATGCAGTGCGATTATTTAAATCTCCATGCACCCATTGTATGGATTTTGTATTATTACGTTTACTTCGAGAAAGCGCTATAATTTGCCAGCCTTCATTGACAAGCTTGCTAATCAACCGATTACCAATAAAACCAGTAGCACCCGTTACTGCTACCAATTTTTGCATATAGGCTAGCGATCTCCGGATTCGGCCACAGACAGTTGCTCTTCCAGGTTCGTGCGCTGAATATATCCTTGGCGGGCCGCAAAACGTGATAATTTGCCAGAAGATGTTCTGGGCAAAGTATGTGGAGGTACCAGTTCTACAACACAGTTAACACCAAAGGCCATATAAACCAGTTGCTGCAGTCGTTTGATCAATGAGTGGCGTTCTGCTGTTGAAATCAGTCGGCACTCGATAACCAATACAATGACTGTTGCACCATCTGCATCATTGATCCCGAATGCTGATGCTTCTCTTGATCTGATTTCAGGTTGTTGTTCTGCTAGTTCTTCAATATCCTGCGCCCGGATATTGCGTCCATTGACAATAATCACATCTGTTCGACGGCCTGTAATATACAAGTCTCCATCATACAGAAAACCAATGTCGCCTGTATCGAGCCAATTATCAGGCTTAAGTGCTTTCCGTGTTTCTTCTGGATTGTTGTAATAACCTGTCATTATGCTTGCACCATGGACAAGAACACTGCCAACCATATTGTCATCCAATTGTTGCCCGGTTTCGTCAACAATCTTAACTGTGTGTCCGGGAAGCGGACGTCCACAATTGACAAATTCATTATATTTTCGGCCTTCAGCGCGTAATGTAGTGGCTATTCTTTTGTCAACGAGCGTTTTGCTGTCAACCTGTATGCTGTGGAATCCTTTACTAATTTTTGAGAAAGTAACTGCAAGTGTTGATTCGGCGAGTCCATAACAAGGTAAAAAAGCACTGTCATCAAAACCCGCTGAAGAAAATTTTTCTGCAAAATTCCTTAAAGTCTCCGGGCGGATCATTTCTGCACCTATACCGGCAGCACGCCAACAACTGAGATCAAGTTCATTCAAATCAGATTCGCGGACGCGCATTGTACACAACTTGAGCCCGAAAGGCTGACTAAAGGCAACTGTGCAGCGATTGCGACTGATAAGCCGCAGCCACTGCAAAGGACGTATAGCAAAATCCCGTGTGGCTAGGTAGTCAACCGAAAGCTGCGTAACCATTGGGGCCAAGACCAAACCGACTAACCCCATGTCATGGTAAAAAGGCAGCCATGATGCAGATCGATCATCAGGCTTAATTTCCAAACCATTACGAACAATGCCTTGCAGGTTACACATGAGAGCACGTTCAGTTATTACAACGCCTCTTGGTGTGCGCGTGCTTCCTGATGTAAACTGCAGATAGGCTACTTCGCTCGGGGCATTGGGCTGCAGCATAACCTCTTTTGCGGGTAATTCCTTAAGTTGTGCAGGTGTTCCCACCCAATGCAAATTTATTAATTCCTTTGTGGCTTCTTCAAGAAAATTGACGTAATCCAGATTGGCAAACGCTATGCTTGCTTGACTACTTTCAAGCATTCCTCTTAATTGCTGTACATAGATTCCGTGACTACCTAAATTAACCGGGACAGGCATTGCAAAAGGAATTAATCCAGCATAACGACATGCAAAAAACAACTCGATGAACTCGGGAGATGTGTCGGCTATTATGGCAACTCGACTACCGCGCGCCAAATTGAAGCCAGCTAATCGTTGAGCAAGTGAGTGTGCGTTATTTCTGAGTAGTTTATAAGGTAAAACTGAATGTAAATGACCCTTCGCGTTATAAAAGTTATATCCTGTTATTCCCTGAGCAGCATACTCTAGCGCATTTGTCAGGGTATCAAACCCCGCCAGTTGCTGCGCAAGTATATTGCGTGTCGGTGTTGGTGTTATTTTTAATTCGCTTGAAGGCTGAAAATCAAACGCTTGCGTTAGCGGAGCGTTCAACTTGGCTATTGTCGAACTCAAGATCTTCCCCTCGAAGTAATATAACTTGTACGTTTCATCTTGCTTTCCATAGCAAGGTATTCTTGATGGTGCGTGTTAACTCTTATTATATGTTGTCTATTGACTTTTTCGCTTACAGGAAAATTCCTATTAATCGCTAACAGCTGACATTTCTACGTAATGTTCAATAAGTGTGTCGTATTTGACCAAAGCGCAGCTTATATAAGGAGGTTTTTTCTGTCAAGGTAATCTTCGTCAGTTGTTGTACTAAAACAACAATTATGTACATGGTTAAATGCAGATAGTCTTAAACGTATATTGAATCCAAAATTAGAAACCGTCTGGTCAAAAACATGTTATTTATCATAGAGTATTGGTTTCAATATAAAGTTATTTGTTAAGATGATGTATGAGAGCGATGTTTCTGATGAAGAATGGGGTTAATCGAGCATTTTTTTGATCCGGCGGATAATCGCGGCGGCGCAGGTGCAAAGCATGCCAAGCGCACTATTGTCAACGCCATTTTCTATCTGAATAAGACCGGAGTGCAGTAGCGACTGTTATCCAGGGAGTTTCCCCCGTGGAAAACGGTTTACGATTGCTATAGCCAATGGAACCGCCGTGGCGTTTGGGAAAAGGTGACGGATCAATTGGATCGGAAGTATCGAGAAAAACGGCATATTGTGGTGGATACGATGGGAAATCTTGTTCAGGTAATTGTGCATGCTGCCAACGTACGATATCAAGGGCGGTTGCGATGTATTAAAGAGCGACGCCGGGTATCGCGGCACAGCTGTTGAATTTGTAGAAAACACGTTACAACGCAGATTGCATATCTCCAAAAAATCAAAAATGCCTTTGCTGTTTTGCCAGTGCTGTGGATTGTTGAACGAACCTTTGCCTGGCTTGGGAATTTCAGGCGCTTGCCCAGGGATTATGAAATCCTCGCCAATTCCGCTGAAAATATGATTCGTATCGCCATGATTCAAATTACAATCGCTAACTGCGTCTAATTTTTAACCAGACAGGTTCTGAGAGTGCATTGGGCGCATTTTATCGACGGCAACGGGCGCGTCTTGGATCTCCCAAAGCGATTAGCGCTACCGCGCATAAATTAGCCCGCATCTCTATAGCATGCTCAAGAATGGAGTAGCGTATGTTGACCAAGGACAGGACTATTACGAAAAGCAATATCGTGATCGTGTCGCCAGAAATCTGAGAAAAAGAGCCGCCTCTCTAGGGTTTGATATTGCTCCAAAAGTTGTGGAAAATGGCATACAGAACATCGCATTATCAACAAGTTAGTTTTAAGCTATTCAAGAGCGAAGCGAAGTTTGGAGAATGTTGTGGATTTATGTGCATTGAATGATAAAGATTGTAAAACAGTTGGTATTTATTAAATGTATCACTTCGAGTTATTGCTATGATTTTAAATGAAGAAAGTAAGACTTAATACAACTAACTGTTTAAAAAGTGCAATCATTTATAACATACTGATGTATCGATGTTGTGTTATGAGTCACATTTTTTTTCATTACCGCTAATATTTTACAACTATCAGGTGAAAAAAATGAATTGGAGTTTGAAAAAAACTTATATTATTGTCGGTATCATCATTATATTGTTGGCTGTAGTAACAATCGGCAGTTCGATCATGAGTTTGTACTATAGCCGATTGTCCGATGAAGCGGCTAATCGCCGTTATCAGTCTTATTTGTTGGCTGACGAATTACGACAAAGCTCTGATGATTTGACGCGTCTTGCACGGACTTACGTCGTTAGTGGTGAGACAAAATGGGAAGATCAATATTTAGAAATTCTGAATATTCGTAACGGAAAGCAAGCGAGACCAAAAAATTATGAGCGTATTTATTGGGATTTTCGTGCTGCCGGTATGGATTCAATACGGTCTGATGGTGAAACTGTCGCACTTTTAGATTTGATGGAACAGATGGGTTTTTCTGAGGCTGAATTGGACAAGCTTGCTGAAGCGCAGGCAAACTCAGATAACTTGGTGCGAACTGAAACCATCGCAATGAATATGGTTAAAGGACTATATGTCGACAGTCAAGGTAATTTTACGCAGACAGCCGAGCCAGATATGGAAAAGGCGCGGGAGATGATGCACGATTTAACTTATCATCAAAACAAAGCCGATATTATGAAATTTATTGATGAGTTTTTTGTCATGCTTGACGAGCGAACTGCACAGGAACTCGCAGCAGTGAAGGCGACCCGCGAGCAGTGGTTGGGCGTGGCGACATTTGCGACAGGTTTGGCGGTAGTATTTGTTCTATTGACATTATTTTTTGTTCAGCATAGAACGTCAAAATTGTTTGTAAAAGTAGGTGCTATCGGTATGCGAATTGCGGATGGTGATTTAAGCCGCCCTGTTGATGCGCCTGATCGTAGTGAAGAAGGTAAACTACTAAAAATGATGAATGACATGCAAACCAAGCTGGCTAATATCATTGGAGCGATACGTGGCAATGCCGATAGCGTGGCGGCAGTCAGTAAGCAAATTGCACACAGTAATCTGGATTTGAGTCAGCGTAACGAACTGCAGGCTAGTGCTTTGGAAGAAATGGCGGCGTCTATGGAAGAATTTAGTTCAAGTCTGGATCAGAATGCCGATAGTGTGCGCAATGTCAGCCAATTAGCGACAAAGGCCAGCAAAATTGCGATCGAAGGCGGCGAAGCCGTCGGTCAAGTTGTTAATACCATGCAGAATATCAGCGAATCGTCACAGAAAATAACAGACATCATCAATGTGATCGATAGTATTGCCTTTCAAACCAACATCTTGGCATTAAATGCCGCTGTTGAAGCGGCGCGTGCCGGTGAACAAGGTCGCGGCTTTGCAGTGGTAGCCAGTGAAGTACGTAATTTGGCGCAGCATAGTGCAGGCGCTGCGAAAGAAATCAAAAGGTTGATTACCGTCAGCGTTGAACGAGTCGAGCAGGGCTCGGTGCAAGTCGATCAGGCGCGTAACACAATGAAAGAAATTGTTAATTCAATCCGTCATGTGTCTGATCTTATGAAAAAAATCGATCATGCCACCAGTGAACAGCAAAGTGGCATTTCGCAAGTAAACCTGGCGATTACACAGATTGATGAATCAACTCAAACAAATTCCGCATTAGTCGAACAGACCGCGGCTGCTGCCGAAAACCTGGAGGATCAGGCTGCTCAGTTGGTTCAAACAATCGCACGCTTTAAATTAAAATGTGAATCGCGTGAGTCTGCTTTGGTTTCAGTATTGCCGGCATCGGAACACTCCAGTACCAGACTTCCAAGCGATGATACTCAACAACGAGCAGCTTAAGTTCTATAGTTCATTCAAGAACCTTCACATGCGCCTTGCTGTAAAAAATTGATTGGCGCATGTGGCGACACAGACGCAATGCCGAGGATATTTGACTTGCAGCTAATCTGATTGTCATTTTTCCATGGTGTTAATAAACGCATTGGCTTCATTGATTGACTCTTCCATGGAGGCGATTAACACGGTGACATCCGATTCAATACTGCCGAGTTCGCTTTTTAACGACGCGATTGCGCGAGCGTTCAGGTTGTGTTTGAGAAACATCACCTGGTCCCTGAAAACGGTCAGTATCGGCTGGATCTTGGCTTCGGCCTTTTTCATTGATGCGATGAGCTGCCGGTAGTGTGTTTTTGTGGTGCTCAGTTTCTCCTGACTGCTGCGTTTCAGATTGACGTTGCTGTACTGGGCGATTTCCTGTTCCCACTCGGCAAATAGTGCCTGCGAGACATCTTCGATATCTTCAATGCGGCTTCTGACCTCTTCAGCTTTACTGACACTGGCTTCGTATTCGTCGTTAAGTTTGGTATAAATTGCTTCCAGGTCGCCGCCACTGAAACGGGTGGCTGCGGTGAACTGGGCAAGGGCTGATTTGAATTGTTCTTTGGTTTCCTCCTGCGTGTCGCGTGCCTGTTCCACCCGGTAAACCATAACGTCCCGTTTGGGGATGCCGATTTTCTCTAGGCCTTCGTAGTACATGGTTGAACAAGCGCCAAACACAAGAAGAAAAATAAATGCGGATAACAGCGTTTTTGAGTTCATGGTTCCCCCCATTGTTCTGTGATTGTTTGGATGATGTAACGCTATTCAGCGTATGGCCCCTTTACGCAGTACCTGCCATATGACCACAAAGCCCCAGATAATCGGGTGCCGCCGTAACCACGGTGTGATTTCAAGTTGTACGCCGGTATGCCGCTGGATTTTCCAGGCGGCATAATCCAGGCAGTCCCTGAACGTCAGTGTAGCTTTTGACAGACGCAAGATTGACAGAACGCGTCCCTGCCAGCGACGCAGCATCCAGTGCCGTAATGCACGTCGGCGTGTATGTGGCGTATTTTGGCACAAATAGGTATCGTTGTCCGGCTGATAGCTGAGCAGGTTGGTTAGCGCAGGGTAGGCGGCCTGCGTCAATTGCTTAAAATCGATAAGGTTCGTGGTTGCCAGATGCCGCGCACGGGTTTCGTTTTCCGGCCGCAATTCGGCGGCGTAGCTGAGCATCAGGCAGCGGGTCCAAAGTGTTTCGACTGTGAAAGCCTTATTTTCCAGTGCGCATACGCCCGATCGCAGAAACGCTAGCACCGAATAGGCAAATGCTTGATATGCTCGTTGCCGGATTGCATCGTCGCGTACATAAAGTAATCGCGATGGCTGCGCAAAACGTGCCCAGATATAAGAATGAAACCAGAATCGGGCACCTTTTTCAAAATCAGCAGTAGAAATCACCGCGTACTTGGCACGCAGTGTTTTTCCCTGATACAAGACTTCAAGATAAAATACATTCGGTGCCAGCCAGGCATTCAGCAGGCCAAGATAACGTTGGGTGTACGCATTTTTATAATTATCGACCAGTACGTAGAGATCGGCAATGCCTTCGTCGAGATTGCCGCTACGCAAGCACGATCCGTACAGAATAATTGCATCGGTAGCCGTTTTGAAACGTTCCAGCAAAGCGTCGGCGAAGACTGCATAGTCAACGGCGACACTGCGAGTGCATTGTGTGGCAACAGTGCTGAGCAGTTTTTCGGGCAGCGGTGAGGTCGATTCGGGATCGGTCATTTTTGGTAAATAGATAATCAGAGTACAAGAAAAGTGACGGGGGCTGTGGCGGTGATACGTAAAGGGGCGCCGCCTGGCGAGTGATATAACTCGCCATCGACGATATATTCGTCATTCATTTGAATCGTTAACTTATGGCTGTTGTGACTGTGGTAGCCGTCCTGCGCCTTGAGTCGCTCAGCTTTACCCTTTAGCAGCGGCCATAAGGAGCGCCAGAGATGTTTATGTTGCTGGTCGACCCATGTGATATGAAGCGGTGCCGGTTCATGGCCCCAGAATGGACGCATGTTTAACAGCAGACAATCGAGTGCGCTGACCAGTGTGAAAAGATAGGTGCCTTGAAATGACTCGCCGTTTTCTTTGAGTATGGACATAGTTACAGGCGCCCATTGTTTGTTTTGGTGGCTGAAAATCAGACCAATCAGCGAACGCAGCATGATCAGGAAGGTGAAAATGCCGCCGGTGATGCCGATTTGTTTGACGCTGCTGCGCGAAAATTTGACGCCGCGCGCAACCAGTCCTGCGGCAAAAAACATGCCGTAGATAGTTTGCCGCCCATTTTGTTCGATGCATAAGGCAGACCGCTGAACCTGCTTAACCGTATTGCAGCCGTCAGCATGTTGTAAATACTGTGCCAGACGTTGCAGAATTTTTTCCGGTTTGCCCCGCATGCCCAGATCAAGAGGCGTCATGTTGGTGGTACCTCCCGGAATTATCATTAAAACAGGCCATCGTGTTACCGGCAGGGTTGTGAACAAATAACTGAGTACGGCATGTGAAGTGCCGTCTCCGGCAACAATGACCAGCAGGCCTATCTTGGCCTGAATCAACGTGTCGGTTGCTGTAATAAATCCAGTCGCGTCGGTTGCTTCGCATAGTATTGCATCCGGTATCTGCTTAAGTGCATTCCGGATGGCCCGTTCGCGCTTACGTACCTGGCCGCTCATCGGGTTTAGCAGCAGGCCAATTTTTTTCGACGTCGCGTTTATTGGAGATTTGGCAGCCATGCAGGAGCTGGTAAGCTGTTAAAACTTGGCGGGTTGCAGGCGTTTGGGGTCGATTGGCGCGCGTGTGAATATTTTTACCGCCAGTATGTTGCGGTCACGTGCAGGATCTATATCCTGCAACCAGGAACGCAGCTTTCCTTGTTGACGCCAGATACGCCATCCTGCGATCAGCCGTCCCAAAAGGATAGCCGTCGACAACAAATGCCAGGCAACAACAAGAAGCAAGCCAACATCCGGCCGTTCGATAATCCATCCATAGGTCAGCAGAATCAAGTTGGGGTTGCGCCGGGCGGTGATCAACCGGTTGAATGAATCCGCCTTGCGCCAGATAAACATGTCGAAAGGCGCGAGCCATAATTGGAAAGCGCCTTCGCACAGGCGGCCGCCAATGTAACCGAAAAACATCAGCCAGATCAATAGATCGAGGTTGCCAATCGGTGTCAGTGTGCCTGCCAGACCAATGCCCCAGGCCAGATACCAGAGCGGCGGGTGAATAATATCGAGCCCATGGTCGAGTACGTCACCGAATTTACTCGACGTTACGGTTACCCTTGCTAATTTGCCGTCAACGGTGTCCAGGAAAGTCATCATCCAGCCCATGATCAGACCGATCGCAAAAAAACCGTACCAGAATGCGATGCCGGCCAACAATGCCAGAACGGCGCTCAGCAGTGTGACATGATTGGGTTTCCAGCCTTTGCGTACGCAAAGATGTGTGCACCAAAAGGCGGGTAGCGGCCACAGCCACTTCGTTACCAGATCGGTAACGCCCTTATAGGAGCCTGAAAACAATTCTTTCTCTAGTCGTTTGCGGTTGTCTTCCGTAATTGGCAGAATATAAGGTGGGTCCTTTTTTTTCAGGTTTTGTTGAAAATCGATGTTGAGTTCGCTGAGTGTATAACGCGGCAACCCTGATAAAATATGCTCCGGCCTTTGGTTTTTTGGTTTTACCAGCACGCCCAGCAAGTGAGACGCCTGGCCGCCAAATGTACGGACGGCAGCGGGTTGATTGTCATGACTGTACAATACCATGGGGTCTTTCAACGCGATTAATGCTGTCAGCACTCTGCTGTCAAATAGATAATGAGCGTTCAGAATAAGCAGGGGAGCGTTGTCTGGTATATCGTCCGTTTTTTCAGTCAATTTTACATTCTTAATTGACTGTATCATGCGTTCAAGTCGTTCGTGGCCATCCAGTCCCCATATGGTAGTTCTGTTTCCACCGATAATAAGGATATAAGTTGTTTTTTGCATAGATTGTGAATTCAATGAATTTTTGTTTTATAGCAAACGGTCTCAGCAGCATACCCGGTGCTCAACAGGTGGGATTATCCGACGAGCCGTCTGATTTGCTTTGTTTCAGCCTATTATAACAACAGGTATTTAAAAAACTCTTCGCAGCCACAAAATTGCCAGCATAATTAATAGCACACTGGGTGCAAGCGCCGCGAAAGCGGGCTTCAGATGCAGTAATAGACCGGCGTTGGCAAAAATCTGATCAAGCAGGTAAACTGCAACACCAATCAATGCGGCCAGTACCAGTTTATTGGCCAGGCCTGAGCGAATTGAACCAAATATAAACGGAATGGACAGCAGCAGCATGGCAATTGTCAGTAAAGCACTGCCTGCTTTACGCCATAGAGCAAGCGCATACGAATCCGCATCCTGACCGGTGCTGCGCAGAAAGTCTACATGCCGTACAAGTTCAATGGGGGAGAGGCTTTCCGGCGGCTTGGTAAGTGTCGCAATATCTTCGGGCTTCAAGAATGATTGCCAGCTCAGTGTTTCGGCGCGGCTCAACAGAATCTGTGATCCGGTGAATTTTCTGATGACGACATTGGTCAGAATCCAGGCTTTATTACTGTGTATTTCAGCAAATTCAGCATGGATATGCGCCTGCAAAAGATTCGCCTGATCAAAATTCAGGATTTCAACATCCGCGGCTTTTTTAGCGTGCAACATCTGCCCAATACGCAGAATATTCCGCTCGTTACGCGTCCATATCCCTAGGCCTTTGCCGAGTTCAGCGGTTTGATTCAATGCTACGGCACGGTTGGAAATAGCTTTTTGTTGCAGTTGCGGTGCGACAAACTGTTCAAGTCCGGCGATAAATACTGTCAGGGCAATACCTACAGCAAGCGGCGCCATGCTGATTTGCAGCGGTGAAATTCCGACGCTGCGCATGGCAATGAGTTCGGAATTCACCGCCAGTGCGCCCAGTGCCGCAACCGTTCCCAATAACGCGATAAACGGTGCAATTTGAATAAACCGGCGTGGCAGTAGCATTGAGGTATACATGAATGCATCAATGGTACGGTATGTGCCTTTGCCGACATCGTCTAGCTGATCCAGCAGGTCAAAGAAGCTGAACAAGGGCAGTAAAACGGCTGTGGCGATTATCAGACCAATGAATACCTGAAAAGTAATATAGCGAAAAATAAGCATTAACGGAGTGATAACAATTTCTGACCGGGCTTTAATGCATACAAAAGCAGCAGTATGCACATGCCAGCATAAAGCCACCAAATTCCCGGCGTTGTGCCAATTACGTTTTGTTCAACCCAGTTTTTCGCCAGGCCACTTAAATTGTAATATACGGCAAACACAATAGCCGCAAGTAAATAGGTTTTGGTTGCCTTATCCTGCCGCGGTGCAGTTTGAATAAACGCTACTGCAATTAGCGCCATTAAAATAGTGGAAAGCGGTCGAGACAAACGCCATTGTAATTCGGCAATTTCCCAGGGTTCCTCGGATTTCCAGAGTGTTCTGGTCGGCGTAGCTTTACGGCGGTGTCGCAATGCCAGTTCACTGTCTATAAAATATGTCAGTTTTTCAAATTCAATTGTGTCATCCCGGGACACGTCATGGGTCAATTGATAAATATAGCCGTCATTTAATTGTATGTTAGGTCGTTCCGACTGTGTGGCGGGTTGTATTTGCGTGGCTTTTTTGGCAATAATGATTTCACGCGCATCGGGTGTGTTGATATAGTGAAATATTTGGTTCATTGATTTGCTGGCTTCATCTTTACTATGAACATAGACGACTCTGCCGCTGCGATCGCTGCCGTAAAAACGCCCTGCCTGAAAACGGTTGGTGTTGAGTTCCGCTTCTGCCTGTGCATCCAGTAAATAGCTTTCAGCATAGGCCCAGGGGCGGACATATGATGAGAGAAGGCCACTGATAATGCCGATTGGAACCGCTACCATCAGTACGATATAAACGATGCGCTTGCCGCTGATGCCGCTGGAATGCAGCACGTTTAATTCCTGGTCTTTATGCAGTCTGCCCAGGCCGCTGATGATCGCAACATACAACGCTACCGGAATCAATACTTCCAGCGCGATCAGCGTCTTGAGCATTACCAGCATTAGGAGTGCGCCGAGTCCCAGTATTTCAGTGACAGAACCGGCCAGAAAGCGTGCGCTGCTAAAACTTGCAAATAAGCCGACGAGAATCAGAATGACGACAAAAAATGGAACCGCCACTTCCCGTATGATATGTCGCTCGATTATTTTCATGCAGCAATCCTATCAGAAATCGAGTGAGACCTCATTGCGATAAAACCATGAAGACAGATCAGGGCATTTTGTTGCGTCTGTAAAATGGGATGGCGGTTTTGTTGAGTATGGATTCGGCCTGTAATAAATCCTCAACGTTATCGACATCGATACCCGCGCGAGCATCCTGCAGCATGATGGGTTTGACACATACGCCTGATTTGTCGGCTAAGGTATTCAATGCCTGATCCAGGGAAAGGCGTCTGAATAAATAGGACAGGATAATGCCGGGCCCTACAAAGTGTGCGATCAAACGCCAGGGATGTTTGCGCAGGTTTTCTACGGAGCGCCAGAACGCGGCAAGTTTGCGTCCGTGTGGTTTAAACGTGAACAAATTACAGCCACATACACTACCATCACGCAAACGAAAGAATGTACGTTTATTTTCGGGGAATGCTGCGGTCATCTGTGTTTGTTTGACCAAGCCGACTGTCGCATCGCTATCGACTTTAAGTGACTCCGTCAAGAAATACTGAACAATTTGAGGGGTAAGCAATGCATGGTCGGCAGTTGTCAGCAGCACCGGGATGTTGGCTGGCAAATGTTCGAACCCATATTCTGCGCTGCGGCTTGGCGATTCTTTATTGGGCAGCCAGGTGACTTCGCCCGATTTTATTCGTGCCTTCAAGAGAGAACAGTGATCCAGTCTGGATTTGGGTGGCCCGCATAAAACGGTAGTTTCAATCAGGTTGCTGGCGGCGAGTGCGTCCAGTACACGGATTATCATCGGTTCGCCGCCGACGGGTGCGAAAGCTTTGCAAGCCGCGCCCGTATACCGGGTGATTGGATCATCCGCCGTTCGGTCAGCTGCGAGTACCAGCGCGGCAAATTTCTGTTGTACAGGGTTGTGTAGATTAGTCACAGTGTTTTTTTGTATATGCGGTAACGTTTATACTCCGTGCTGCCAATATTTTTCAGGATGCTGCGCATCGACTTGTTGTCTTCCAGTATCCAGGACAGTTCAACTTCACGTATACCGTGTGCAATGCCGATCTTTCTGGGCGCTTCAATAACGGTGCAGGCAAGTGCCATTCCCAGCGTGGTATTATGATACTGTCTGCGTACGCCCATAAGGGGTATGCGCGCCGTTCTGATTTCATGTCGTTTGAGCTTTTTGATCAGCTTCAGCCAGCCAAGCGGGAACAAGCGCCCGTTGAGTTCCGCAAGTACTTCATTCAGGTTGGGTAAAGCGGCCATAAATGCGGCAGGCCGGCCGCCGACTTCCGCAATCTGAATATACTCGTCGGAAACCAGGTATTTGAGACTGTTACCCAGGTCGGCGAACTCTGCCTCGGTAAACGGCACAAATCCCCAGTTTTCAGCCCATGCATCGTTAAAAATATCCCGCAGCACCTCCATTTCAGCGGCAAGCTGTTTGCGGTTTAAGGATCTGACTCGAATTTGACCGGCATGGCGTTTGATTAATTGCCGCATGACCGAAGGCGGATCAAAATCGACCGCTATCTTGTAAGCCAGTAAATCTTTGGCATGGAAATAACCATATGATTCAAGCAGCTGTGGATACCAGCGCGCGGTATGCGGCATCATCACGGATGGCGGCGTATCATAACCATTTACCAGAATACCGCATTCCTGGTTGATTGATAAATTGAACGGCCCTGTTACATGGCGTGTGTGCCGTGCAGCCAGCCAGGTTTCTGCATGCAGCATGAGCGCTGTAAAGACATCGTTATCGTTAACACATTCAAGCAGCCCGAAATGCCCGGTGTCGCCGCCATAGCGCTGCCGATGCAGCGTATCGATCTGCGCGCTGATTCTGCCTGCCGGACGATGATGCTGATAAGCAACCCAGGCTTGCCATTCGCCATGTTGCAGAAAAGGATTGTGTTTGGAAAAGTGAAAGCGTCGCTCCAGACGCAAAGGCGGTACCCACGCCGGATCGTCGGTATAAATCAGCCAGGGTGTATTGATAAAATCACCCATATCCCGATATGACATAACCGGGCGCACTGTCAATGCGTCAGAAGCAGACTGTTTTGCGGGCTGACTCATACGCTTTTTTGGTTTTTTAATTGTTGATTATTTTTTCAGGTTTCAGGCATATTATGAAGAATATTTACCGGAGGCAATTATTTTCAGAAAAAACTTGTTATATCGTGAGGTTTCTTTACGGGCAAGCTTTGCGGTAAACCAGTTGTGAACGCAGTTCCGAATTATGTGGTTTTTGTTGCGGGCGGTGTTTCCTCCGGTGCGTTATCTGACTGATGCTTATGCGCAGAATCAACCGATTGTCCGTGTAAATCAGCATCCGCCTGATCGGCATTGTCTTTTTTCGGAGGATTATCTTGCGAATCTTCGGTTTTGCTGGTGGGCTTGACATCAAACCAGCGGTAAAGTGTGGGCAATACAACCAGAGTCAGCAATGTGGATGTGATTAGCCCGCCGATCACGACAATCGCCAATGGGCGCTGTACTTCGGAACCTGGTCCGGTAGCAAACAAAAAGGGCACCAGTCCCAGCATGGCGACAGTTGCGGTCATCAATACCGGACGAAAACGTTGTTCGCAGCCACGGACTATCGAGTCAGGTATACTGGCACCTTGTTCTCTTTGTTCGCGGATAAACGAGATCAGTACAACGCCATTTAATACGGCAATTCCCCATAATGCGATAAAGCCGACCGATGCGGGTACCGATAAATATTCTCCGGAAATGAACAGACCCGTGATTCCACCGATTGAAGCAAAGGGAAGCACCAAAATAATCAACGAAGCTAATTTGACGGAGTTAAACAGCATAAATAACAGGAAGAAAATGGCTGCGATTGTTAACGGTACGATTATGGAAAGTGTCGCCATTGCGCGTTCCATATTTTCAAATTGGCCGCCCCACTCAAAATAATACCCTTCAGGCAGCTCCATTTCTTCCGCTACCCGTTGCTGTATTTCTTCGACAAACCCCCCCATGTCCCGCTCATGGACATTGGCGCCAACAACAACACGGCGTTTGGAAAATTCGCGGTTAATTTGAGCCGGACCGTCAACGACCTGGATGTCGGCGACAGATTCTAAGGGAATCAGCGCGCCGCCTGGAGCCATGCCACCATTGCCGGGCAGTTTTTCCGGTGTGCGCAATAGCAAATCCCGGATGGCATCGACATTGTCACGAAAATCCAATGGCAGACGCATAACAAGTGCAAAACGGCGCTCGTTCTCGAAAATGGTCGAGACCTCTTTGCTGCCTACGGTTCTGATCAAATCGTTGACGTCTTCAACGTTGATGCCATATCGCGCGATGGCGTCGCGGTTAATATCGATCACCAGAGACTGCTGCCCCGATAACGGTTGTACCCGGATGTCTCTTGCGCCTCTGACAGTTCTCATAATCCGCGCCAGTTGCTCGGATAGTTGCCGCAATTGCTCCAGATCGTTACCAAAAATTTTCACAGCGACCTGCGAGCGCACCCCGGTAATCATTTCATCGACACGTTGCGCAATCGGTTGAGAAACGACAATACTGACGCCGGGCAATGTTGACAATACTTCACGAACGTCTTCGTCCACCTCGTCCTGCGTGCGTCCCGATTCAGGATCCAGCGTAATAATCGGGTCTGACTCGTGCGGTCCTGCCGGGTCGGATGGTTCTTTGCCGCGACCGAGTCTGGAAACTGCGCTCTCGACGCCCGGTACAGTGGCGATACGCTTCATTGCCTCTATTTCTATTTTTATAGAGTTCTCCAGTGAAATAGAAGGTGCGCGAATAATTACAGGTGTCAGTGCACCTTCTTTTAAAATCGGGATGAACGAAGTTCCTAAAAACGGAAACAACATGAAGGAAGATACCAGCAAACCAATTGCGACGAGGATAGTGGTTTTTTCGTGCGTCAGCGCCTTGTCCAATAAATTCTGATACCGTTTTTTGAGAAATGCGATAACCGGCGTGTCGTGATTAGCGCCGCCCTTGAGGCCATAAGCGCAAAGTACGGGCGATAACGTTAGCGAAATAATTAATGAAACCGCTAATGCAATGGCAATAGTATATGCCAGCGGGCTGAAAGTTTTGCCCTCCATACCCTCCAGTGTCATCAATGGCAGGAACACCAGTATAATAATGCAGATGCCGAAAATCAGAGGTACGCCGATTTCAACTACGGCATCACGAATGACCTGCAATCTTTCTTTTAAGGAACTGCCGGCATGCCCCAAGCGGTGAAAGACATTTTCAACCACGACGACGGTTGTATCGACAATGAGGCCGATGGCAATTGCCAGTCCTCCAAGTGACATCAGGTTGGCCGAAATACCCTGATGATTCATTACCATGAAGGTGATAAGCGGTGCGATAATCAATGTGGCCACAACAATCAGGCTGGAGCGCACATCGCCCAGGAAAATAAACAAGACAATAACGACCAGAATAATACCTTCGATCAGAACCTTGGTTACCGTCCACAATGCGGCGTCGACCAAATCCGAACGATCATAGAATGGAACAATTTGCAGGCCGCCGGATAAAAGCCCGCTTTCATTAATTTCAGAGACTTTCTCCTGAACTCTCGCTACAATTTCCTTGGCGTTACCACCCATCAACATCATGACAATACCGCCGGTTGATTCCGTATAACCGCCTTTAATCAATGCGCCCTGACGTACTCGACCGCCAAATTCCACCTCAGCGACATCGCGGACAAATACCGGGATGCCATCGATTTCCTTGAGCACAATGTTCCTGATGTCATTAAGGGTTGAAATCAGTCCATTCGTTCGGATCAGATATTGTTCGGCGTGCAATTCAAGGATGTTGCCGCTGGCATTTGCATTATTGCTAGCCAGTGCACTGTCAACATCCGACAGGGTCAGGTCGTAATGACGCAATCTTTCTGGATTGACCAGCACTTGGTATTGCTTTTCGTGACCGCCTAATGAATTTATTCCGGCAACTCCGGGAATTGAACGTAACATGGGCTGGACAACCCAGTCCTGGATTGTGCGGCGCTCCATCAATTCTTCCACGGTTAATTCACGTGTGCCGTCATCGGGGTGATCGAGTGTGTATTGATATATTTCACCTAATCCTGTAGTTACAGGACCCAGTTCGGCTACTACCCCCTCGGGTAACTGCTCAACGACGCCAATGTAACGCTCCATGACGAGCTGCCGGGCAAAATAGACATCCGTGTCATCGGTAAAAACGAGCGTAATAATGGTTAAGCCACTTTTGTTCAGGGAGCGCATCTCAACCAGGCCGGGCAGACCTGTCATGGCTATTTCCACGGGTATTGTTACCAAGCGTTCGATTTCCTCCGCGCTGCGGCCTTCAACGCGTGCAGCCACTATAACCTGAACGTTGGTGACATCGGGAAAAGCATCGACTGAAAGTTTCGTGGCAGCCCGTAAACCAAAAGCGACCAGAATAAGTGCAATAATTACGACAAGAAGCCGCTGTCTGAGCATGACCTGTACAATGGATGACAACATGATTATTCCTTTCTATCGAGCTTGCGTTCGCTATCTATAAGGAAAGCGCCATCGACTACTATATGTTGCCCGATTGAGAGTCCCGATATAACAGGGCGCAAATTGCCAATCTCTGGCCCTAATTCGACCGGTACGCGTAAAAAGGTATAATTACCTCTGTTTAGATAAACATAATCTTTATTCAGTTCACGCACGACTGCTGACTCAGGTATCACAAGCTGTTCTTGCGGGGTTTCTATGATACGCATGGATGCGAGCATTGCAGGTTTAAGTTTGCGGTTCTGATTCGCAACGACAGTTCTTACCATGACTGTTCTTGTTTGGGGATTGACCGTATCGGAAACATATATTATCAGGGCGTCTAATACGATGTTTCCAAGTGCAGGCACCTGAATTTCAACATGCTGACCGGGCATTACATTACTGGCAATATGTTCCGGTACGTCACCAACCGCCCATACGGTCGATAAATCAGCAACTTTGAAAAGCTGGTCAGACGGCTGTACCACTTGCCCGGCTACTACGTTACGTTCAATAATTGTGCCGTTTTGTGGAGACGAAATGCCGACAGAGGGAAGTATTTGCCCGCGTCTGACCAGGTCATTGACAGCGTTTTCATAAACGCCCAGTAAGCGCAGCTGGTCTTTTGCCGCGCTGAGTTCTGCGCGTGATACCTGGAGTTCTGCTTCTCTGCGCTGCAATTCGGCTTTACCGATAACATCGGCATCGAGCAGTAACTTTGCGCGCTTTGCTGCGCGCTCATTTAAAACCGTCATGGAGTGGGCGCGAAGATACGCCAGTTGGGCGGTGGTTAACTCAGGACTGGAAATCTTGGCAAGCGTGGTGCCGGCATCTACGTTATCGCCTAATTCAACGTTTACCTCGACAATACGTCCCGTGACGTTGGAACCTACGCGTATTAATTGCTGCTCATTGACCTTGATCTGGCTGGGTACCTGAATTTTATCCGCAAGGCTGGTCAGCTTGAGTGTTTCAGTTTTAATCCCTTCTGCCATCGCTTCGCTGAGCGTGATAATATTTGGATTGTCAGGTTCTTTCGCATCTGGCAGTTCGACAGACGCATTGTTATCATTGTCAGTGGCGGTTTCGCTGTTGCTGCAAGCAATGGTAAGAAACAGAATGGGCAGGAAACAGATTGTTAAGCGGGTTGGGAATTTCATTCGATGATGTGCTCCTTGGAATAATGGGCGCGCAGCCGGTCTATTTCTGCTGCAGCAGACTGCAATTCAAAGCGGGCTTGTAATAAATCACCGAGCACACCACGCAGCACACGCTGGGTATCCAGTACTTCGATAAAACCGCGTTCACCCAGGCGGTAAGCTGTCTGCGCAATTTCCAACGCCAGTTGTGCTTCGGTAACGATGCCGCCTTCAAACATTTCAACCCTGCGTCGGGCGATTTCCTTAGCTTGCCAGGCAGATTCAAGTTGCTGGCCTATTTCAAAGCGCCGGTAGTCCAGTGTGTCGCGAATGCGTGCCGAATCAAAAATGGCATTGTCAATTTCACCGCGGCGGCGATAAAACAATGGGATTTCAAGGCTGACACCAGCCGTGTTGGACATGAACTGGCGGTCTTGATAATTGGTAAACAGTATGTTCATGGAGGGCAAAACGGACGCTTTCTGCTGATTAATGCGAAGGTCGGCACTGTCTTGTTCGGCTTCCAGACGCTGAATATCTGGATTGGCTCGAACTATTTCCTCGCGTAACTGCTGTAGTGGTGGGAATTCTACTGGGTCGCTCAGTGACGCGTCGATTTTAAAGTCGTTACCCAGCGCGCCGGCGGTCAGTTGTACCAATGCAACCCGTGCGCGTTGCGCATTCAGCATTGCGGCTTCCATGCGGTTTTCTGCACTGAGTACTTCGGTTTCAGCTCTGATAAGTTCAAAACGGGCGGTTTCGCCAACATCGACACTGACTTTGATGCGGCGGTAAATCTCTTTCATCAGATCATAAATGCTCGTTTCCATTTGCGCCTCTTCCTGACGTAACAATAATTCATAGGCGCGAATGCGTAATTGAGCGGCCAGGTCGGCGCGCACCTGACCAAGGGAAGCCTGCCTCGCTTCGACAAGCGCTTCGGCTGAACCGATGCGGGCAGAGCGCAGGAAAGGATTTTCGATCGGTTGGCTGACTTTGACTTCATGTTGGTTATTAGACGGACCGGTGACTGAAGCTGGCAACCGTTTACTTTGAGGGCCTGCTTCAACACTGACTCTGGGATTCGGAAAAGCGCGGGCGCTAATGACGTCCGCTTCTGCCATTTCAACTTGTGAGCGCGCAGCCTGCACCAGGCCATTTGCGCGTAAACCCAGACTCTGCAGTTCGTTGATGGTCAGACTGGTAAATTGCTGGGCCGATAAAGGTGTTGCGAGAGAAAATAAAATAAGACTGTATAGAAAGTAGTGCAATAAAAAGGTCTGCATGGTCTGCATTAGGCCTTTACGATAAGTGAGAATGATTAAAACATCGTTAACAAAGCGACTGGAAGCGATAGCGCAGTTTTAAGACTCCATCATTACATGGTTTTGGGACGTTAATTATTTTGTTATTGTTAACTACATGATATCGCAAAATCAGAATTCATCAATGTGCAATTAGTATCATTTTTATTTATTTGTTCCCAAAAATAACATGTTGTTGTCTGCATGCATTCAGATGAAGGCTTTGTTACCGATGCCGATGGTATTTGAAAAAACCTGAATGGTACCTGAACGGGCCGGGTATGCGAATTGAAAGCGAATAAACAAATTGAGCTGGAACACAACCGCGTTCCGAATCATGTTTCGCTATTTGTTGTCGTCAATAATGCTATTGATGTCCTTGGGTACAACATCGTATTGATCGAGCAAGCAATGATGCAGCAGCAGTGGAAATATCGGATAAGGTTGCTTCATAGCCGTTGAGCCGAAATGTCCTTCGCCAGTTATTACAACGAGGGTGCCCCCCAGAGTTTGTCGCATGAAATCCCCTTGTTCATAGCCACAGCTCCAAGGATCATTATCGGAATGAAAAAAAGTCAACTTGTCGCAATTTGTTTTGATTGTGTTCACGCAGAATCCTGCAGGGTATGCTAAATCATACAGCTGTTTGTCAAACAACGGCTTAATAAACCCAGCGACAGAAATAGCGTGCCTTACAGTGTATTCGTTACGGGACAGTAGCCTTAGAACCAGCGACCCGCCTGCGGAATGCCCGATCATCAGATCATAGTTGCGGCAGGAAGATCGTGTGGTTACTTCGTCAACCCACGTATCCAGGTCATCAAAACCGGCGCATTCGGATAATGAAGGTGTCCATACGTTATACATGCGCTTTTCCAATTCGGTTTTTAGCCATGGGATCCAGTAACTTTTTTTCGAACCGCCGAGCCCGTGAAAAATTGCAGCCGTTTTTTTCATAATTTTTATTTATTGCTGGGGTGTCGTCAACAGACAGATAGCAAACGCTATTGTTATGATAATTAATAGTTCTGTTATTTAGATTGGCAGATTACACCATTTGGCATCGGCGTGTGAACACTAAATCATGATCCAAAGTGATAATCAAATTGTTGAAACTATTTGTCATTGAGATGCCAGGCTGTAGCTTACCTGAAATTTTGTTATATTTAACGCAGGTCAGTTTATGAAAAATCAAGAGCAAGCTATAATAAAAATTTTCCAAATAAATTCATGAGACGCCTTTTATTTCCGCTGCTTTTTCTGGTTTTGTCGATGTTGGCAATATTTCCTGCTGCAGTTGTCGCTGATCAACCCGAGATAGCGATAGCAGCCAAAGCCTATATGCTGACGGACTATCAATCCGGTCAGGTATTGGCCAGCCAGAACCCGCATGAACGTGTTGAGCCAGCATCGCTAACCAAACTGATGACGGCTTATATTGTTTTTACGGCGCTTAAGCAGAACCGCATTCAGCTCGATCAAGTGGTGCCTGTTTCTGACAAAGCCTGGCGCATGATCGGGTCACGTATGTTTATCGAACCAAACAAAACGGTTACGGTCAATGAATTGATCCACGGTATGATCGTTCAGTCCGGAAACGATGCTTGTATTGCATTAGCTGAGGCGATCGCGGGATCCGAGGAAATATTTGTACAAATGATGAATCAGGAAGCGCAGCGCCTGGGCATGAAAAATACACATTTTGTAAATACGACAGGCTTGCCGCATCCAGACCATTATACGTCCGTACATGACCTGACTTTGCTGGCGGCGGCAATCATACGCGATTTCCCCGATTTTTATCCATTGTATTCTCTGAAGGAATACACCTACAATAATATTGCGCAACCTAACCGAAACCGTCTGCTGTGGCTGGACCCGCATGTGGACGGAATGAAAACTGGTTGGACAAAATCTGCGGGTTACTGCCTGATTACGTCGGCAAAGCGCGATAAAAGACGCCTAATTTCGGTTGTGATGGGAACGGCGTCCGCGAACGCGCGCAGTATGGAAAGCCAGCGATTGCTGAACTATGGTTTTCAGTTTTACGACACGGTGCATTTATACAAAACAGGTGAAGTGCTGACATCAATTGAATTGTGGAAAGGTTCCCAGGATGTACTCAAGGCCGGTTTCAGCAGCGACGTATATTTTTCCATACCTAAAGGCCAGGCAGACAATCTCAAAGCCACAATGGAATACAAACAGCCATTGATTGCACCAGTAAGCGCAGGACAGGTGGTGGGCACCGTAAAATTCACTTTAAATAGTGAATTGGTGGAGAGCTATCCATTGGTTGCGCTGGAAGATGTGGAATTAGGAAATTTTATCGGCCGCGCCTGGGACAGTTTTATGCTGCTGTTTAATTAACTGCTGACTTGATGTACTTTCAGCTTAGGTATTATAAAGGCCGGGTATGATATTTTTGAATGGACAGTTTGTGCCGATCGAAAAGGCATGTGTCTCCGTGTTAGACCGAGGGTTTATTTTTGGTGATGGTGTGTATGAGGTCATTCCTGTTTATTCACGACGGCCTTTTCGGTTGGAAAAACATTTGCATCGTCTGCAGCACAGTCTGGACGGCATTCGGCTGAAAAACCCTTATACCAATGAAGAATGGGGTGAATTGATAGGGCAGGTTGTCGGTAAAAATAAAGGTGATGATCAGTCCGTATATCTTCATATTACCCGGGGTGTAGCCAAACGCGACCATCCATTCCCGGATGTGCCGCCTACGATTTTCATAATGAGTAATCCGTTGCTGCCTCCGTTGCCGGAATTGCTGGAAAAAGGTGTGGCAGCGGTTACCGCCAGTGATAACCGCTGGATTCGTTGCGATATCAAATCCATTTCGTTGTTACCGAATGTGCTGTTGCGCCAAATTGCCGTGGATGCCGGAGCGGCTGAAACGATTCTGATCAGAGACGGTTATCTGACTGAAGGTTCAGCCAGTAATATATTTATTGTCAAAGACCAAGTGCTGCTGGCGCCGCCAAAAAGTCATTTGATGCTTCCGGGAATCACCTACGATGTGATGCTTGAATTGGTTATAAAAAATCATATCATTCACGAGGTGAGAGAAATTTCCGAAGAAGAATTATTTTCCGCAGACGAGATTATGCTGACGTCTTCAACCAGAGAAATCATGGCGGTTACACGGTTAAATGAGCAACCAGTTGGCACCGGCAGTCCGGGCGCGATGTTCAGGCAATTGCACCAGTTTTATCAACAGTATAAGGCCACGCGCATGCGTGGCGGCACGGACAGTTGAATGTTGCCGTCATGCGTGTAGTTGTCAGTAATCGATATGTACGAAGAGTCGATCATTGAGTATCCTTGCGATTTTCCGATCAAAATCATGGGTAAAGCTGAACAGAATTTTACCTGTGTCGCACTGGAAATTGTCAAACATCATGCCCCCGATTTTGATGAAGCCAGTATGGAAGTCCGCACCAGCAAAGGCGGCAACTATCTTAGTATCACCTGTACGATTCGCGCTACCTCACGCCGTCAGTTGGATCAACTGTACTGTGCGTTAACAGAACACCCGATGGTGTCGGTGGTGCTTTGATATGGCTGTAAGTCCGTTGCCGGCGTTGGATACATACAGTGAACAAAATTCCAGCTTCACTGTGAAGCATATGGGTCTGGTTGCGTATGAAACTGCCTGGCAGGCAATGAAAGATTTTACCCGCACACGTACATCGTTGACCAGCGATGAGATATGGTTGTTGCAACATCCGGCAGTGTATACACAGGGTATCGCCGGTAAACCCGAACATCTGCTGGTTGACAGCAACATCGCCGTGATCAAAACAGACCGGGGCGGACAGATTACCTATCATGGTCCGGGGCAGATTATCGCTTACCTGCTTCTGGATATCAGACGCTTGAAACTGGGCGTGCGCGAACTGGTCAAAAGAATGGAAACGGCCGTGATTCATTTGTTGAACGAATATCAAATCAAGGCGCATGGACGCAAGGATATGCCGGGAGTGTATGTCGATGCCGCTAAAATAGCCTCGCTCGGTTTAAAGATAAAGAAGGATTGCTGTTACCATGGTATTGCGTTGAATGTTGATATGGATTTGAAACCGTTTTCGGCCATCAATCCATGTGGTTACACTGGTTTAGAGGTGACGCAGACAAAAGATCTTGGCATCGAAGATGATCTGGATGTGTTAAGTTATAAACTGTCTGATTATTTACAAAAAGAACTTGTTAACAAAGGACCCGATATATCGTTATGACTTCTGAAATACGTCAGAAAGGTGCTGAGAAAACAGCGCGTAATCCCGTCAAAATTAATCCGCAAACGCGCGAGGAGCTGTTGCGCAAACCCGCATGGATTCGCGTACGTTCATCCAGCAGCCAGAAGTTTGCCGAAGTCAAGCGAATACTGCGCGAGCAAAAGCTGCACACGGTCTGTGAAGAAGCATCCTGCCCCAATATCGGTGAATGTTTTGGCAAAGGTACTGCCACATTCATGATTCTGGGTGATCTTTGCACGCGCCGATGTCCGTTCTGTGATGTGGCGCATGGCCGGCCCAGACCACCCGATCCCGAAGAACCACTGCATCTGGCGCAGTCGATTGCGGCGATGAGACTGAATTATGTCGTAATTACCAGTGTTGATCGTGACGATTTACGTGATGGCGGCGCGCAGCATTTTGCCGATTGCATTGGTGAAATTCGACGGCACGCGCCACAAACGAAAATTGAAATTTTAGTACCTGATTTCAGAGGTCGGCTGCAAGTTGCGCTTGAAAAGCTGACCGCCTGCCCGCCGGATGTGTTAAATCATAACCTGGAAACTGTGCCAAGGCTTTATAAGCAGTGCCGCCCTGGAGCCGACTATATGCACTCATTACGACTGTTAAAAGATTTCAAAGACCGTTTCCCGGACATCCCGACCAAATCCGGATTAATGGTAGGGCTCGGTGAAACTGACGAGGAAATTTTCGATGTCATGCGCGATTTACGTGTGCATGATGTGGAGATGCTGACTATTGGACAATACTTGCAACCGAGTGTAGGACATTTGTCGGTTCTGCGTTATGTCACGCCTAAAAGCTTTAAAATGTTTGAACAAGCCGCGGTGGATATGGGTTTTATCCACGCCGCGTGCGGCCCTCTGGTGCGCTCCAGCTATCATGCTGATCAGCAGGCGCATGAAGCCGGAATCGCCTGATCTGGCGAACCGTTTAAAGCTATTTATGTCTTGGAACAGCATCCAGACAAAGATTAACGGCTTCTAGTCAGATCAGAACTTACCGGCGCCAGCCGGTAGTGGTTCGGTCTCTATGTGATTTTTGTACCAACGTTGTTTCGAGCTCTGGTCTGGTGCATTCGGTGGCATCGCGTTCTATGAAGTACTCAACGGCAACACGTACCTCTTGATGTCGTGAGTGCTGCATACGCATTATCGATATTCTCTACTGGTGGTGAGTTAAACCTGGTATTAAAATTAAACTGATCTGGGATGTGACTCTGGGTGCGCTCGGCGTGGTGATGATTCTATCAGACAGCATGGAAACCGTACGCGCAATCATTGCTTTGGGAACCATGCCATTCGTATATATCCTGCTACTGCCCATGGTCTGCTTGCTGAACAACCTTAAGCCTGAGGCCAGGTGTGCAGATCGATAACATCATTGACACGATTCTAAATATTTCTGTATTTTGTTTTATCGGCGTCTTGATTTGGTTGTATTTCAAAGACGATTCAGGGTAACAGTCGTCGTCAGAACATCAATCGCGTCAAACAACGGCGACACTTTAGGTGCAACAAGGGAAGGCGCTGCGAAGCAGTGTGTTGCTGGTGGAGGATAATATGTTGAATCAACAGATTGCTAGAGCGCTAGGGGTGTCGAAGTGGATTTTGCATTGAATGGTCAACAAGCCTGTCAAATGGTTTGGCAGCATTTGTATGATCTGGTATTTATGGATAGCCAAATGCCGGTAATGGTGGTTATGAAACAACCCGGATGATTCGGCGGTTACCGGAATACGAGTGGTTGCCAATCGTAGCGCCGACGGCTAATGCGTTATTTGACAGTCTGAAAAAGTGTCAGGTGTCGGCTGAGCTGACTATTCGGTAAAACTGTGAATATTGTAGAGGAAATTGCATGCGAGACGTGGTTGTATTGAGCGGTGTGCGCACCGCGATTGGTGATTATGGCGGTGCGCTCAGAGACCTGGCACCGGCCGATCTGGCAGCGCAAGTTGTCAAAGCGGCAGTAAAACGCGCTGCAGTCGATCCTGGGAAAATTGGCCACGGGGTTTTCGGTCATGTGATTCACAGCGAAGCGCGGGACATGTATCTGGCTCGGGTGGCGTGCATGAATGGCGGGTTGCCACAGCAGACGGCGGCGCTCACTGTCAATCGTATATGCGGCAGCGGTCTGCAGGCCATTATATCTGCAAGCCAGAGCATTGTACTCAACGATACCGATGTTGCGGTTGCAGGCGGTGCGGAATCCATGAGCCGTGGCGGGTATCTGTTGCCCGCTTTGCGCTGGGGGCAGCGTATGCATGATACCGGTGCGGTCGATATGATGGTGGGTGCGCTCACTGACCCTTTCGATCATGTACATATGGGTATTACCGCAGAAAATATTGCGCAAAAATGGCAGATCAGTCGTGAAACGCAGGATGCCCATGCGGTTGAGAGTCACCGCCGCGCGATGCATGCCATTCGTCAAGGCTACTTCAAAGAACAGATTCTGCCGCTTGAATTAAAATCACGCACGGGCGTGACCATTTTTGATACCGATGAGCATCCACGTGAAACCGTGGATCTGGAATCCATGGCTAAACTTAAGCCTGTTTTTTGCAAAGGTGGCACGGTAACAGCGGGTAATGCATCCGGCATTAACGACAGTGCGGCTGCGGTTGTTTTAATGGATGGCAAAGCGGCCGAAAAACGCAATTTGGAACCTATGGCGCGTCTGGTTTCTTATGGGCATGCCGGCGTGGATCCGCGCTATATGGGCATCGGACCGGTACTGGCGGTAAAACAGGCGCTTGAACGCGCTTGTTTGAAGATGAACGCTGTCGATGTGATTGAATCTAATGAAGCATTTGCGGTACAAGCTTGTGCCGTAGCAAACGAGCTGCATTTCGATCCGGTTAAAACCAACCCCAACGGCGGCGCTGTGGCGCTTGGGCATCCCGTTGGCGCTACCGGTGCGATACTGACGATTAAGGCGGTATATGAATTGCACCGGACAGGTGGCCGCTATGCGCTTGTGACCTTGTGTATAGGTGGTGGACAGGGTATTGCCGCAGTATTTGAACGATTGTGACGTGTGAAGGAGGTCAGGCTGTGAGATTATGTGTGGTAACAGCGTTATTGGTATTGCTGATATTTCCGTTTGATGTAAGAACTGAAAATGAACTGCAGATTTCCGAACTGGAGCGGGCATTGATGCGTGTTCAACAGGATGCCCAGGCGACTCATCAGCAGTTTCTTATGATTCAGGAATTACGCCGTAACGAAATGCTGGGTGCGCCGTTGGCAGAGTTTCCGGACGCTACCGTTGAAAGCGTACCGATTCCAAAATATGAAGAGATGGTGCGGCAAAAACAAAACAGAAAAGACCGCATTGAGCAGTATACGGCCGATCTTGATCGATTGTATGCGCGCTTCAGGTCATTGGAAGATGAACGGCAGCTGCTGATGGAGCAGATCAATCAACTGGAACGGCGGCAGGCAGAATGAATGGCTTCCGACAGTGGAATTTCTTTCAGGCATGCTTCGCATGCAACCATATCGGGGCAGGCGGTTTAATTTTTCATTCACGGTTTTGTCCTCGTGATTATAGTAATTTTTGTCATTGCGCATATTCCAGATAATATACCGCCGCACCCAGCAAAATCAAAGCCAATTCGAAAACAGTCAACCATATCAGGATGGCAGCGATGCGCCGCCCCATAGGCCGCATGGGTTGCCAGACATGGCGCATGTAGGTGCGCCACACCCGGTAACGCGACCACTTTCTCCAGTTGATCAGATAATGCTGTAAATCGCTGGCCCAGACGGTAATGCTTTTATCTACCAGGTGTAAGCATTGTTTCCGTTGATCTTCGGATACGCCGCCATAAAAATCTGTAATGATCAGCTTTGACTTGCGAAAATGCAGTTCGTCCCGAGAACAGGACGCTGGTTCGATGACTAACGTTGTACGGGTTTTTAAGCCCTGCTGGTAATCAATCCGGATGGCGTCAGGTAACTGTTTGACGGTGAATGTCAATTCAAAGTCAAACGGCGGTTGCTGACTGGTATTTTGTCCCGCGCAATAATAACGATTGGGACCGGTCTTTTGCCATGTGCTGAAATTGAGCATCGGGTTGATGCGAAACAGCCGTTCGATATCCCCGCAGAACAGTCTGAGCTCTGCAGTACTCAGTGGTGTATATAGTTCGGCCCATGCAGCATCGAAGCTGTCCGGCTTGCGCAATGCGGGTGATTTATCCATTTCTACGTTCAGGCATCCGGGTGCTGTTATGCAGGGGGTTGTTTCGGGTAGGGTGCTATCAGTACAGCTGTTTGTATGGCAGTAATAAGCTGTTTAGTCAGCAGCGTAGAACGCAGCCCCGGCATACGCCGCGGGCGCGGCGAACCCAGGACAATCAGGTCGTATGTCTGCTTTTTTAAGCACTGTAACAGTGCCTGGCCGGGCCTGCCAAAAAAAATCAGGCTGTGGTAGTTAAAGGCATGTGCTGAAACTTTGCGGTGCAAACGGTCGCATTGCTGATCGACTTCTTTGCCAAGTTCGGTTTGCAGGTAATTGCTGAATTGATCCCGTGTAACGCCGTTGTTGAGCCAGTCGTCGCCGGTCATTCCCTGCCAGAATTCAGGCACTACGATCAGATGGTCAATCGTTCCCTCGCTGGCACAAACTTGAAGTGCCATATTTTCAGCCGCAACAGCACCTGATGTGCCGTGGCTGGCAAGCAAAATATGTTTGAACAGCGTCACAATCCGCCGGTCTCGATATGCCGGTTAAATCGGCAGGTAACCGTCTGTTGTTTCAATAGATGAAGTAAATCGCCATAGCCAGAATGAAAGCGAGAATAAGGGCGATGACATCTTCTTTACGATCGCTGCTAAAAATCGACAGCGCTGAGCCACGTTCAAAGGTTCTGGTTTCTTTGTGTTGCATCAAATATCTCCGTTGTATAAGTTTTATACGGTGTCATCGACGATCAGAATGACGACGGCCAGCGACAATGCCGCCTTGATAAAACCGACAATGCCGCCAATAATCGCAGGCTCTCCACCCGCCTGTCTCATTGCGCTGACTGTGATTTGCATGCCGAGACCAACCAGTCCAAATGCAAACAGCCAGGTGATCCACTGACGGAATGCCTCGATTTTTTCGGCGGTATGCCGTACCGCATGATGTGCAGCGCTCAGAATTTCAATAGCTTGACCGGATAAGGCGCTGGCGTTGATGATGCTGCGAATGGCATTATCATCTTCAACCGTCATGATTTTTCCGTTTTCGATCAGACTGCGCATTGCTGCGCGGTGTTCTGTCCGGTCAATACTGTTTATTTCAGCGCGCAATACGCCAATCTGTGCGGAATTTAACAAATTTTCCTGTTTGAAGCCCTGTGCCTGCGTATTACCGAAATATTTTCCCTGGTAATGACTGGCCGGTGCGAACGCTCCTGTAGTCGATAATGCAAACATGCATATGAAACCCAGCACAAATACCGGAAATTTTGTGATTACCACATGGCCGACGTTGACTTCGGACGAGACTGCGCCTTCTTTTTTGACATACCAGATGGCCAGCCAGAGTACGATGACGGGGAGAATCAGGACACGGGTAATATTAAAAATTTCGGCGACCATCAGTGTTTCTATGCCGTCAGGTTGGAAAGCCAGCGCTGCCCCTGCAACCTGTGCCGAATTCAGAATGCCCGTACCCGCCCATGCGCCAAACTGTACATAACTCATATCCAGCAAGTGACCAATAATGGGGAAAACAAACATGCAGCCGACACCCCATAGCAGGATGGTACCGATTGTATAGGCAATTTCAACGGGTTTGGCCTGGACGACGGGAGCGACCGCTACTGTAGCCGATACACCACAAACGCCCATGCCGGCGGATAACACGCCGCCCATTGAATTGGAGATTTTTCGCCGCGAACCGATCCATAAAACGATACCGACCGATCCCAGTACGAAAATCCCTATCATGATAATAGACAAACCGCCCAGATTTTTTAATTCGGCTGCGCTATAGAGGGCGCCGAGTAAAATCACACCCGTCTTGAGTCCCAATCGGGACAAGCGCACACCGTTCTGAGCCCATCCGGGCACCTTGAATACATTGACGATAATAATGCCTGTGACAATGCCAAGCACGACATAGTTAAGGCCGAGTAACTCATGGACGTATTTTCCGGTGTTGCCGATTAAACCAATACCTGTACTCATGACTTCGATTTGCGGTGCGATGAACCAGCGTATCAGCATGGTAATGAACAGAATCAACATGCCGCCGGCGATCGTGGACGAATAGTAATCGAGGTGACCGGCTTTATGCGTACCAAGCCAATGCCAGCATCCCGTAACGACGGCTATAACGCCAAAATACAGGGGCAGCGAGCTGACTTCATTCAGATATTTATAGGGTTTGTCCGGTGATAAATGTTCCAGTAGCGGATTCAGTAATCCTGTCTCCACGCCGGACCAGATGGCCAGCATTGATAAGCCGATGATGAGCAAGGCAGGGCTTTTTTGGGTATAGATCATGATAATTAGCCGATGAAAAATTGTGCCCGGATGTGCAGCATATCCAGTTTGTTATAATTATATAAAATAGATTTTGTGCTGGGTAGAAGGGATGTATGTCTGCCGGTTTTTTCCGTTACTGACATCCCGGTATGAATTGACCTATGATAAGCGTAATGAACAGGGTAAACAATCGGTTTAGAGTAAATGGAGCAGCAAGGAATGGAGTGGTTGTTTGTTATCAGTGTGTTGACAATAGCGGGCTTGGCGGGGTGGTTTTTTGCTGCTGTGCATGGGCGTAAATCGCTCAAGCCAGGCCAGGCTGCACCAGACTTCAAACTGATTGATCAGCATGGTAAAACACATTGTCTTGAGGATTTTAAAGGTAAGTGGCTGGCGCTGTATTTTTATCCCAAAGATGATACGCCGGGTTGCACCCGCCAGGCATGCGCTTTTCGCGATAATTTAGAAAAACTGAAAGCGTTTGATGCCGAGGTTGTAGGTGTAAGCGTAGATACGGCAAGCAGCCATGAACGATTTGCCGGCAAGTTCGGTCTGGGTTTTCCGCTGCTGGCTGATACCACCGCTGAGATGGCAGCGCGCTACTGCTCACTTCTGAATTTTGGCGTTGTGAAATTCGCTAAACGCAATACCTTCTTGATTGATCCACTTGGCAGAATCGCCAGGATTTATTGGTCAGCGCGTGCAGCGCATAACGCTGATGAAATTATTTCAGATTTGACGTATCTTGAAACAAAGCACGCATACAAAAGCATGAGAAGTTTTTAAATGCCCCCTGCAAGCCTGAAGACCTTGTGATTACTTGAAAACCGGATAACGGCGCTGCATTGATTATGGCTCGAAGTCGCAGGCTTACAATGGCACGTTTTTATTTTGAAGCAGGAAAGAACATTATGGCAGATTTTACAGAAGAACAGCTGGCTCAAATCAAGTCCGCACTGCATAAACGCTATCTTGAGCTACAGGAAGAAGTGCGTAATGAGCTGGTGCAGAGCGGTGAAGAATTTGATATCAGACAGGCGGATGATATCAACAACATTTTGGCTGATGTTGATACTGCACTGGTTGACAAGCAGATTAATGAAATGCGTGAACTTGAAATGTCGGAAAAATATCTGATGGAGCTGGAATTCGGTGATTGCGTTGATTGCGGCGAAGAAATCGGATTCGAGCGCTTAATCGCCAATCCTTCCGCGCAACGCTGTATTGCGTGTCAACGGAAATATGAAAAATTATATCCGCATGAGTCGAGTCCATCGCTGTAGCAGCTTTCTGGCGCGTTTATCTTGTATGTCCCTTTCCCTTGAGTAAAACCATCAGCGCGCCGCCGCCGCCATGTTCCGGACTGGCCTGGCAAAAGGCAAGCACTGCATGATGCTGCGCCAGCCAGCTGCCGATATTTTTTTTTAACACCGGTATGCGGTCTTGTGAACTGAGTCCTTTGCCATGAATGATCTGTATGCAACGGTACTGCTTATGCAAAGCATCATTCAGAAAGTCCGTCATGTGCCGCTTTGCGGCATCCTGGGTGAGTCCATGCAGATCAAGCCGGCTTCGAATGCGCCAGACACCGCGCCTTAAACGCCGCAATGTCTGGCGTGACACGCCCGGCCGAGAAAAGGACCACTCATCCCCGGCATCCAACGCTAAGATATGCTGATCGGCTGCACTAACAGTTTCGGACAGAGGACCGTCCAGGTTGTACGGATTTATTTGCCGGGGAAGGGGGACCGGTTTCTCGGGTTCCAGCACAGTCTTGTCAGAAGCGGCCAGCGGCGCGACAATTTTCATGGCTTCATGAAACAACGCCATATCATCGTTATTTGTTTTTGCCGTATCTTCTTTCTTGGACATTATTTTGTTAAAATGTATCAGAACAGATGATCAAAATATTTTTCAGCGTCCAGCGCAGCCATGCAACCGCTCCCGGCGCTGGTTACCGCCTGGCGGTAAATATGATCCTGTACGTCGCCCGCTGCAAATACACCCGGAATACTGGTTGCGGTTGCATTACCCTGATTGCCGCCTTGCGTTATGATGTAGCCGTTTTCCATTTCCAGCTGTCCGGCAAAAATAGCCGTATTGGGTTTATGTCCGATGGCAATAAAAACGCCATGCAGGTCAATGGTTCTGGTGTTGTCGTCCTGGGTGCTTTTGATGCGTATGCCCGTCACGCCGCTATCGTCGCCGAGCACTTCATCCAGTACATAATTAAGCGCCAGCTGGATATTTCCATCGTTTACTTTTTCCATCATTTTATCGATCAAAATCTTCTCGGAGCGGAATTGTTCTCGCCGGTGCACGACAGTGACAGTTTTGGCGATATTGGATAAATAAAGCGCTTCCTCGACGGCGGTATTGCCGCCGCCAATCACAGCGACATCCTGTTCTTTGTAAAAAAATCCATCACAGGTTGCGCAGGCTGACACTCCCCGGCCCATGAACGCCTCCTCGGAAGGAATGCCCAAATACTTCGCGGTCGCACCTGTTGCGATTATCAGTGCATCACATGTATACGTGCCCTGATCGCCAACCAACGTCAGCGGCTTGTTCTCCAGTTTGGCTGTATGAATGTGATCGAAAATGATTTCGGTATTGAACCGTTCGGCATGTTTCTGAAAACGCTCCATGAGTTCTGGGCCTTGTACGCCCATTGCGTCAGCCGGCCAGTTGTCGACATCCGTAGTTGTCATCAGCTGACCGCCCTGTTCCAGTCCTGTGATGATGACGGGATGCAAATTTGCGCGCGCTGCATAAACGGCAGCTGTATAGCCAGCGGGGCCGGAACCGAGAATTAACAGTGGACAGTGTCGTGTAGTTGTCATAATTTATGTATTTCTAAATAAATCGGATAAATCCGTCAACTATACTGAGTAACGCACATGATCTCAAGATGCCGGTGTGTTGAGGTTAGTGTGCTGCAGATAAAAAGCCATCAATGTTGTGTGGCATTCAGTGTATTAACTCCGGGATATGGTTCTCAAGAAAATGGGTGTGTGCGACTGAGAGAGCATATGCAGCTTATACTATATGACAGACTAGCGTAAAATGAGGCTTTGGGCGCAGCGCCCCGGTAGCTCAGTGGATAGAGCAACCCCCTCCTAAGGGGTAGGTCGGACGTTCGAATCGTCTCTGGGGCGCCAAATTATCAATAGGTTGCATGGAAGTTATTTGAGAAATTTAATCTGACGCCATACACAGTGCCACAATAAGATCATAAATTTAACAGAGTGATTCAGGTCTGTCTGCGTGATCCAAGACTAACGTATATTCATTTTATGTATTTTGAACAAGATCGTTTATTGTTTTTTTAACAGCTGTACTGGCCATGCTACAAAAAACTTTTAGATTACAAAATAAACCAAAAGTCTGGTTCAATTAATACGTTTCCTGATTAATACTATGAAAGAACATAGCCTAAAGACAATAACACTCCTTACCCCGAAAAAGTAGGGGCTACGAATGGTGATAAAAAAAGTACTGCAACGTTACGGTGCATATTTGCTACCGAAGCGACCAAATTGCCTGTAGTCCGGTTGGAAAACGGCCTTTTTAACGTACGCTCTCTATGGAAGCAATCCGGGGTTCGGGTCAGTTCGGTGGGTCACGTTAGAGTACGGGATCAAGTCACCAAAAAAATGTGCGGCCTCTTCCTGCCACCTTCCTCTCTAGTTTCTTTCATGATCAGGGGTGGCGTCTACCGCAATGATCGTTAGGTAGACTGGACATCAAGCCAGTTCTGGAAAATTTCCAAGCCAATCCCTTCTGGCGAGCTTTTTATGCCGACCCCATCGGCACAGCTTTCGAAACAGAAATTACTTTTCTTTTGCAACATTATCACGAAATTAAAATAACCAGACAATCCGAGAAAAAACTTGCTTGTGACTTTTCAATGTATCTTGATCTTGCCTATGCGCATGTCACGCTTTCGCAGGATAAGCTGCGTATCTTTCAATCGGTATACAGCGAAGTAGAAAAAGAACTGGAACAACCTTCCCTATTAATCTACCTCGAATGTGATCCTGAAATAGAGCTGCAACGTATTCGAAACAGAGGAAGGGATGTCGAGAATTCAATTACAATCGAATACTTGCAAGCAATAAATGAGCAATTGGAAAAAATCCTTAAAGAACGGTCTTGCTCGCATGAATTGCTTATAATCGATAGTGGGCTAAGGGACTTTGCTTATGATGAAGGTGTAAAGCATGTTATCTTGGAAAAAATTAATTCAAAATTCACATTATAATTTAACGAACAGATGGCATCCATCAGCTGGATTTCAGCATTTATAGAATACTTGGCCGTCATATGTAAATTTAGATCAATGGCCGTCGAAAATCATCATAGTGTTGAAAATGTCGGATTGAATCGTTCGAGATAAACTTTAAGGTGATTTGTACCGTTGCGGTTGTTTTTATCAGTCTTGAGACGTTGAACAACCCTAAGTGCCAACCGGACGTTCGAAGCGTCTCTGGGACACCAATCTTTGCTTGCCGTGTATACTGACAAGTTCACCGAACCCGGCAATAAATATCACATGGATAGAGTGATAGGTTCGGGTTATTGGTTCGAATGAGTTGGCAACCACGGTTTATTCCGAAATACAAGTCATGAGACCGGTATTTGTATTCAGATTTTTTGTTCAGAAAGTAAATCAATCATAGTTGGCAGGACAATTAAAGAGGTTTTGAAATGGGGAGAGCAAGTAAGCTGGTTTTGATATTGTGCCTGTCATTTTTGTTTCCGTTTTCGGCAAGTGCTCAAGAGAGTGCTGCCGCAGACACATACTTCAGCAAAGCTGGTATGAAAATTTTAACGGGCGTAGCCAATGTGGCGACCGGTTGGCTGGAATTGCCTAAAAATATTATTTTATGGAATCGAAAAGAACAAAGTCAGTTCATCGGCTGGACGGAAGGTGTGCTCAGAGGGGCCGTGCATACGGCAAGACGCACAGGAAGCGGTGCGCTGGATCTGGTGACTTTCTGGCTTCCGACTTTTCCGACGCCTAGCCCACCACTGATCTGGGATGACTTTGATCAGGAATCAGAATACCGCGCATTCAGAACGGGTGGATGAGCGTTTGTGCAGTATCTAATCTGTCCGTTTATAATGCTGTTATACCGCGCGGACAATAACCGTAGCGATTTCGAAACGGTTTGTTGCATCTGTGATGGCTGCCATCGTTGATTTAAATAGACCATGGTAGACAAATTTTTTACCGTTCCGCGTTTTAATTTTTAATTCGCACTTTAAAAGACGGACGCTGCCTGCTTTATATGCGCATTGGGTTTTTATCATGTAAATACTCCTATCTTTTGTGGTCAGCATGCTTTACCTTTAACCGGAATAATCAGATCAATTGAAAGCAACTGAATCTGCAAGCTGATTGTACAGATTGTCCAATCCGGGGCATGCCGGTACAAACAGGGTAAAAGCAGCTCAATTCATTTATTTGCAGACAAAAAAGCCTGTACCGAAAAGGCACAGTGCATTAGAGAGCAATTTTGCGCACATGGTATAATTATCAGTTTAGCAATTGAATTGCCTGGCAGACACTTGATACTGCAGATTATTTGATGTTATAGGCGGCTTGGAAGCCTTGTTGTGGCAGCCATTAAAAACCAACGCTGTATTAAAAAGGGCGGGTATTTTAGAAAATTTACTCTTTTTTATGAAAGGACTTTATTAACGTATCAAAAACGTAATTATTTTGTCTTATCAAGAAAAATTTAGCTTTGTCACCATGATTCAATCTGGTGGCAATTTCTCCTTTGAGCAATTTTTTTAGAACGGAGAAGCGTATGACATCCGTACTACCATTAATTAGAAAACACACTGCTACAGCTCAATACGATGCGCCTGAGCATTTCCAGGTTTACACTGAACGTCAACTTGACAAAATTGAGGCGCTCAGGGAACTGTCCGAAGAACAGCGCTTTGAAATGAAAGTGGTTGCCAGTGTATTACCCTTCAGGGTGAACAAATATGTGATTGACCATCTGATTGACTGGCGGAATGTGCCGGAGGATCCGGTGTTTCAGTTGGTGTTTCCGCAGAAAGGCATGTTGTCGCATGATGATTTTGAAGACATGGCGTCGGTTTTGCGCAGCACTAACGATCGCAGCATAATTTTGAAAAATGCAAATGCAATCAGGCTGCGATTGAATCCGCATCCTGCCGAGCAGCAGTCTCTGAATGTTCCCTATGAAGATGATGCACCGATAGCAGGTATTCAACATAAGTACCGTGAAACGGTTTTGTTTTTTCCGGGTCAGGGGCAGGTGTGTCATAGTTTCTGCAGTTTTTGTTTTCGCTGGGCGCAGTTTATTGGTGATAAGAATTTGCGTTTCTCGAATACCGAAGCGGAAAAGCTGCACCAGTATCTGGCCAGATATAAAAGTATCAGCGATTTGCTGATTACGGGCGGCGACCCGATGGTGATGAAAACCGACCATTTGAGTGCTTATCTCGAACCTTTGCTGCGGCCAGAGTTTGATCATGTCCAGACGATTCGTATTGGTACGAAGTCATTGAGTTTTTGGCCGCAGCGGTATGTCAGTGACGCGGATTCCGGCCAGTTGCTGCAATTGCTGGAAAGAATGGTTAAAGCCGGCAAGCATATTGCGATAATGGCGCATTTTAATCATTGGCGGGAGATGGTGACGCCGGTCGTGCAGGAAGCGATCAGTCGCCTGCGCGCATCGGGTGTAGTGATCCGTACGCAATCACCGTTGTTGAACCACATCAATAATGATCCCGAGGTCTGGGCTTACATGTGGCGTGAACAGGTGCGTCTGGGATTGGTGCCGTATTATATGTTCGTTGAGCGGGATACAGGTGCGCGGCGGTATTTTGAGGTGCCGCTGGTACGCGCATGGCGGGTTTACCGTGAGGCGCTGAAGCGTGTATCGGGGCTGGGGCGGACAGTGCGCGGGCCATCCATGAGTGCAGGACCCGGAAAAGTGGAAATCCAGGGTATTACAGAAATCAACGGTGAAAAGGTGTTCGTTTTACGTTTCCTCCAGGCGCGTAATCCCGACTGGGTGCAGCGGCCTTTCTTTGCGCAATTTGATCCTGAAGCGACCTGGCTGGATCATTTAAAACCGGCTTTTGGGGAAGAAAAGTTTTTCTTTCAGGATGAATATGATGCCATGCGAAACAAACAAGCCAGTCCGCGCGTCTATGAATAAGCGCGTGGTCTGGGGTAGTATCCGGTTCTTTGAGTAATAAACGTTGATTTATGGTCTAAAATGCGATCCGCTAAGGTATTTGGATTTCAGTCTCACCGTTTTCTGTGTCTGCACCAAACATCCGGTATTGTATGTTGTATGTAATTATTATAATTGTTGTGGCAGCTTTGATCTACGGGCCGTCTTACTGGGTCAGGCGCACGCTCGAAAAATACAGTTATCCCGAGAATCGTTATCCCGGAACAGGCGCCGAGCTTGCACGAATATTGCTGGATTGGGCTAGGTTGCAGTCCGTCAAGGTTGAGGTGACGGAGCAGGGAGATCATTACGATCCTGTGGCGAAAGCCGTACGGTTAATGCCGGACAAGTTTAACGGCAAGTCATTGACGGCTATCACAGTCGCCGCACATGAAGTTGGACATGCGGTTCAGGATCGCGACGGCTACCTGCCACTGAAAATTCGTACCCGGTTGGTTCAGATTGCTGGGCCGGCGGAGAAGCTGGGTGCGGCAATTTTAATGTTCGCGCCACTTATTATGATTGTTACGCGCGCGCCAATGGCGGGCGCGTTGTTTTTTGCCGGCGGTTTATTGACGCTGGGCGCGGCGACACTGGTGCATTTGGTCACATTGCCGATGGAAATGCACGCCAGTTTTGCGCGCGCGCTGCCAATGCTGGACAAAGGCGGCTATTTGATTAAAGGCGATAAAAAACATGCACGCCGGATTTTAAGGGCGGCTGCATGGACATATGTATCGGCATCGTTAATGACGCTGTTGAATATCGGCCGATGGTGGGCAATACTGCGCAGATAGGACCCGGCTTTGGTTCGTGGTGCAGTGATTTTTTTCATGTTCAGAGTTGTCTTTGGAATATTTTGCTTGAGAGAGGATCAAAATGATGCATTTTCGGTATCAGCAACGGCGCGTTCAATTCGCGCGCGGTTTCACATTGCTTGAACTGCTTGTTGTTATGGTTATTATCGGTCTGTTGGCGGCATATGTCGGTCCCAGGTATTTTTCGCAGGTGGGCAAATCAGAAATCAAAATGGCTCAGGCGCAGATTGATGCGCTGGAAAAAGCATTGCACCAGTACCGTCTTGACGTTGGCAACTATCCGGCGACTGAAAACGGGCTTGCCGCTCTGGTCACGCAGCCAAATGATGAGCCTAAGTGGCAAGGGCCGTATTTGTCTAAAATACCGCCGGATGATCCCTGGGGCCGTCCCTATGTTTATAAATATCCCGGTGACAATGCCGAGTTCGACCTGTTTTCAATGGGGAAGGATGGGCAGATTGGTGGAGAAGGCGAGGCGGCTGACATTACCAACTGGTAAACCGTCTGATTGAGTCATGCGTTACGAAATTAAAGCCGTTATGTCCGGTCAGGGCGCTGTGAATCTCAAACTGGAGGCAAGCAGTGAAGAGGAGGCGCGGCGACAGGTGATGGAGCAGGGCGGTATGGTGTTGAGTGTCAAGCGAAGCTTCACCGGCTTGTCATTCAAATCCAATGCGCGTTTTCCGCTGGTTTATTTCAGTCAAGAGATGCTGTCGCTGATCACAGCGGGCTTGAGTCTGGTGGAATGTCTGGAAACACTGGTGGATAAAGAGCAGGATGCAAACAACCGGAAACTCATACATGGTTTACTTGAACGGCTTTATGAAGGTATAACATTTTCCCAGGCGCTCGAGTCGTACCCCCAGGCTTTTCCGATGCTGTATATTGCGACGGTTCGCGCGAGTGAGCGCACTGGCGATCTGGCGGAAGCCCTGACACGTTTTGTGGCGTACCAGACACAAATGGATTTTGTCCGTAAAAAATTGGTGGGGGCTTCGATTTATCCGGTATTGCTGCTGGCTGTCGGATTACTGGTTTCGCTGTTCCTGCTGGTTTTTGTGGTGCCAAAATTCAGTGCAATTTATGATGATATGGATTCGGATTTGCCCTGGATGTCTGTACTGCTGATCGAATGGGGACATTTTGTCCAGGAGCGGGGTTGGGAATTAGCGATTTTTTCCGTGTTGCTGCTGGTAGCCATCGCGTATGCAGTCAGTCGCGAGTCATTCCGCGCCTACGTATTGGAATTGTTGTGGCGTATACCTGCGATTGGCGAGCATATGCGGGTGTACCAGCTGGCGCGTTTTTACAAAACACTGGGTATGCTGTTGCGCGGCGGTATTCCGATTACACAGGCGCTCGAAATGGTCAGTGGCCTGTTACAATCACATTTCCGGCCCAGGATTGAAGCTGCGGCGAACCGTATCCGCGAGGGACAGACGATTTCCAGCGCAATGGAAGTGGAAGGGTTGACGACAGCAGTGGGCAACCGCATGTTGAGAGTCGGTGAACGTACCGGTCTGATGGGAGACATGATGGAGCGTATCGGCGCTTTTCACGACGAGGAGATCGCCCGATGGGTGGAGTGGACTACAAAACTGATTGAACCAATCCTGATGGCGGTTATCGGCATTGTTATCGGCGGTATTATTATTTTGATGTATTTGCCGATTTTTGAGCTGGCGGGCAGCATCAATTGACAGAGGCGCATGTGCAAACTGAAGAAAAGCAATCATTGAATCTCAATGATATCAGCCTGGCCTACGCACAGGCGCTTAAACAAGGTGTTTCCGCGATTGAATTGCTTGAGGAGACCAGCGGATACGCGCCCAATGAACTGATTCGGGAACTGGGGCGGTTACTGCATATTCCGGCGCTGGAAATGAAAACGATCCATGCACTGGAGCCGGCTTTCGATATCCTGCCATTTTCGGAAGCGGTCAGGCATGAATGCGTTTTGTTCAAAACAGACGGTGGTTTCTTGCTGGTTATCAGTAATCCGTTTTCATCGAAATTGCGTTTATGGGCTGAAGAGCGTTTTGAAATGGACGTTGCCTGGCGCCTGGTGCATCCGGCTGATTTGGCGGCTTTCTTTACCCAGCAGGAAAAAAACATGCGCGCCATGGATCATGTACTGCCGGATCAGAATCTGGACGAAATCCAGAGCAGTATTGAAGACCTCTCCCTGAAAACCATTAACGAAGGCACCAGTCCGGTGGTTCGCCTGGTGCATTCCACATTGTATGACGCGCACAAATCACAGGCCAGCGATATTCATCTGGAAATGGTGGTGGGTGCGCTGTCGATCAAATACCGGATTGATGGCGTGCTGATGTCGGTTGGCGTCATTAAAGGCGCCGATCTGGCCGAACAGGTGATTTCCAGAATCAAAGTGATGTCGGAGCTCGATATTGCCGAGCGGCGTGTGCCGCAGGACGGGCGTTTTAAAGTTTCCATTCAGGGCAGGGAAATCGATTTCCGGGTTTCCATCATGCCCAGTATCTTCGGTGAAGATGCTGTACTGCGGATATTGGACCGTCAGGCTTTGTCGGATCATGTTGACGGATTAACGCTGAATCATCTGGGATTCAGTGCATCGGATATCGCAACGCTGCGCCGGCTTAGTTCGGAGCCGTACGGCATGTTGCTGGTTACCGGTCCGACCGGGAGCGGAAAAACAACATCGCTGTACGCTGCGATTTCGGAAGTCAATCAAGGCAATGATAAAATTATCACCATCGAGGATCCGATTGAATATCAGCTGGCGGGCGTGTTGCAGATTCCGGTCAATGAAAAAAAAGGACTGACTTTCGCGCGCGGGCTGCGTTCAATCTTGCGGCATGATCCCGATAAAATCATGGTCGGCGAGATTCGCGATGCCGAAACAGCGCAAATTGCGATCCAGGCTGCGCTGACGGGACATCTGGTTTTTACCACAGTGCATGCCAACAATGTGTTTGATGTGATTGGGCGTTTTTCGCATATGGGCGTGGATCCCTACAGCTTTGTTTCGGCTTTGAACGGTATTGCGGCACAACGGCTGGTGCGCCTGTTATGTCCGCACTGCACGGTGGATGAGTGCCCGGATGACGAACAGATCAAAGAAGCCGGTATCGACCTGGAGGCAGCGGCCGGCTATGCATTCCGAACCGGAAAAGGTTGCGGTCAGTGCCGTGGCAGCGGTTACCGCGGACGCAATGCGATTGCGGAAATACTGATTCTGAATGATGAAATCCGCGAGTTGATTGTAGCGCAGGAACCAATACGCAAGATTAAAGAGGCGGCCAGAAAAAACGGTACGCAGTTTTTGCGTGAAGCGGCTTTGGAAATGGTCAGAAAAGGCGAAACCAGTTTAGAGGAGGCCAATCGTGTCACCATTGTGGCGTGACCGGATTGATGTGTTTTTTGCACCCGGCCGTATCGATCTGGCGCGTTCGAGGCGTGGTTTAAAGCCGGTCCGGCTGCCTGTGATCACCGAGCCGGTTGCTAACGATGAAGATACGCGCCCCGCCTGGTTGCAGCCTGTGCAGCAGCTTGAACCCTTGTTGGCCGATGCAGCCGGCGCAGGTATGACCGTCACGCTCTCCAATCACTTTGTCCGTTATGCCACACTGCCGCCGCAGCCTGAAATCACTTCGCCTGAGGAGGTGCTGGCCTACGCAAATTTCCGCATGCGCGAAATTTATGGTGCGCGTATCGATCAATGGGTGCTCAGTGTCAGTGCATGGAGTCCGATATACGGCGCGATTTGTGCGGCAATTTCCCAGGAATTGTTTGCGACGCTGGCGGAATTGTCAGCGCGTCATCAGATCAGGCTCGATGGCATCGAACCGTATTTTAGCGCGGTTTTGGACACATGGAATAAAGCGCTGGACAGGCAAAGATCTTTTGTCGCTTTAGTTGAAACCGGCCGTATCTGTGTTGCTTTGCTGGAAGATGGGGTGTGGCAGAGTTTACGCAACCAGCGCGTTCTGAACGACAGGATTGATGCGCTATGGGCTGCGCTGGATCAGGAAGCCGTGTTGTCCGGTCAGAAAGCGCCTGTTGAACAGGTTTTTCTGTTCGCGCCGGAACATCCGGTATTGACGTTGCCTGATGAAAGCGGCTGGCAAATCGTTTCGTTGCAGGCTGGCCAAATGCCCGTGCCCAGGCATTATCCGGCCGTTGTGGCGGATAAGCCGGACAAGTCTGGGGAGGGGGCGTGTCCCGCCTGAAGTTATCCTTTCCGTATTCGGGCCAGCAGGTTCGCAGTATCGATATAACGCTGTTATGCGTCGGTTTGATTGCAGTGCTGTTTGCTTTTTATCAGTTCAGACAGATAGCCGAAGAGTCGGGTGTTTTGAGCGCGCGTGTCGAGCGTCTGGAGAAACAGCAATCCGGTACTGCTGCGGCTACCCGTTCGCGTTCGCGCGCAACAGCGCGAACGCGGGAATTCAGCCAGGAAATCAGCAAGGAATTGCAGCAAGCCAACGTGATTATGGGACAGATCAATTTGCCCTGGGAAGCACTGTTTGATGCCATAGAGCACATTATTACCGAAGATGTTGCATTACTGGCGCTGCAGCCGAATGTTACAAACAGGGTTTTGCGGATTAGTGGAGAAGCGAGAAATATGGGGGTATTGCTCGATTTTATCGAGGCGATGGAACGCGAGGCCGTTTTTGAAAAAACGCATCTCGTCAACTACAAAATCAAACAGGACAATCCCTATCGGCCAGTTGACTTTCTGTTAACCACGGTATGGACAACAAATTCTTGAGGCGTGATGTCATACAGGCGCAAAGTCAGCGGCTTATGCTGTTATTGCGCTGGCAGGCGGCCTGCCTTGGCAACACCGGTAAAGTCGGCGTGGGCCTGCTGGTTGTCGCAGGTATTTTTTTGCTGGGCGCAGTATTGCCGGAGAAAAAAGCGCTGGAGGCGTTGCAGGCGCGCGAAAACATTTTGAAACAGCAGATCCGGTCCGGCTCCGATGGTGCATTCGTGGTTGCACAAAAATTGACCAATGATCAGGCGTTACAGAAGTTTTATGATTTTTTTCCGCGCTTTGATTCGTCGCCATTCTGGATACGCGAGCTGGTGCGTGTGGCGCGAAAACAGGGTCTTGAAATTAACAGCGGCGACTTTCGCCTGACTTTTGAGCGGGACTGGCGGTTGTCCCGGTACGATATCACTATGCCTGTCACGGGCAGGTATGCCCAGATTCGCGCATTTATGGCCGATGCGCTGGAAGCTGTGCCGGCGATGGCGATTACAGGGTTTTCCATTAAACGCGACAATATACAATCTGCACAGCTGGAAGTACGTTTCGAAATGCGTCTTTATCTGAATGAATGAATACCATGGATGCGGCGGAGAAAAAGCGAAAAACGATTATTGGCCTGGCTTTGGCGGTAACATTGATAGCCGTGGTGCTGGTCGAGGATGAAGAAGAGATGACTGTCGATACGGCGCAACCGGTTGCGCCGAAAAAAACGACGCGGACGACAGTCGAAAAGTCGCGCGCGCAAACCGTACGAAACGATTCTCTGGACGTTGACCAGCTCGGTCGGAGAAAATTCGATCCACAGGCAGGTGAGCTTTTCGCAACAACCACCTGGGCGCCGAAACGGCCGCAGATCAGTCCGCAGCAGCAGGCGGTGATCGCGAAAAAGCGCGCCGAAGCCGAGGCCGAGGCCAGGGCAAAAGCAGCGCCACCGGCGCCGACACCGCCGCCGCTGCAGTTCAAATATATTGGAAAAGCCATTCAGGGCAACAAAATCTGGGTTTTTCTGGCGCAGGACGGTGAGAACTATATCGCCAGGATTGGTGAAAAAATCGATGCGCAATACCGTCTGGATACCGTCAATGACGAATCGGTTACATTGACCTATTTGCCGCTGAACGCCAAACAAACGCTTACTATAAATGATCAGCAGACAGGAAAATTTTGATGAGGACGAATAAATGCGCTGTTTTTTTATTGATAATGACGTTACTTGCCGGTGGTTGCGCGATTAATAACAAAACCTTCGGCACCCGCAACAAAGCGTTTGAAGAGGGGCAAATTCTGATACAAAACGGTGAACTCGAGTTGGGTCTGTTAAGGTTGGAGCAGGCTGCGCAGGAAGAACCGAACAACAAGGAAATTCGCGCTGTATTGGTTCGCCAGCGCGACGCCGTACTCGGACAAATGCTGACGGATGCCGTCAATACGCGCCTGTCGGGCGATCTGGATTTTGCCGAAGAAAAGTTCTTGCGGATACTGGACTTGTTTCCGCGAAATGAGCGGGCGCAAGAAGGCCTGGAAGCCGTCAGTCAGGACCGCGAACATATTGCATCCGTCGAATACGCGCAGCAATTGCTGGCGTTCAATGATGTGGATGGCGCGGAAAAGGTCGTCAGGGCGGTATTGCAGGAAAACCCGATGCAACCGCAGGCGCGCGAGTTTATCAAGGAACTGAACAAGCATATCGCCCGTGCCGAGAGCACTGACCTGACGCTGGAGACCGCGTTCAAAAAGCCGCTGTCGATGGAATTTAAAGACACTGAACTCAAATCGGTGTTTGAAATCATGTCGCGCACGGTGGGCGTCAATTTCGTTTTCGACAAGGACGTGCGGCAGGAAGCCAAGGTTTCGGTGTTTGTGCGTGACAACACGGTAGAGGATATTCTGAAGCTGCTGTTAATGACCAATCAGCTGGCGTACACACGCTTGAATGACAATTCCCTGTTGATTTATCCGAATACGCCGGCCAAGCAGAAAGAATACCAGGAGTTGACAGTGCGCAGTTTCCATGTGGCGTATACCGATGTCAAACAGATGGTGGCCATGGTCCGGGGGTTGGTCAAGGCCAAGGATATTTACGTCAACGAACAGCTCAATCTGTTTATCCTGCGCGATACGCTGGAGGCGGTCCGCATGGTCGAAAAACTGGTGTCGCTGAACGATTTGCCCGAAGCGGAAGTGATGCTGGAAGTGTTGATACTAACAGTGACTCGCACCAATAATTTCTTGTTTGGGCCGAACCTTCCACAGAGTGCGCAGTTTAGCTTTACCAAAACGGTGCCGGGCGCTGAGGCGGCGTCCGCTACATTCGATGCAATTAGTGGCGCCGGTTTTCCGAGTTTAAAAAGTTTTTCAATAACCGATCAGGTGAAATTGGATTTTCTGCATAACGTAACACTGGGGGATATACTTGCCAATCCACGGGTGCGCGTTAAAAACCGAGAAGCGGCCAAATTTCATATTGGTACAAGAGAGCCGATATTTACGACAAATGTTACTGCAGGTGTTGGCGCAGTGGTGACATCGACGCCGACATATATTGATATCGGAACGAAACTGGATATCGAGCCGGTGATTAGCTCAAATAATGAAGTGTCAATGAAAGTCCAACTCGAAATAAGCAATATTGAAAGAGATAAGCCTGGGCCTAACAACAATTCAGCGCCTGTGATTAACACAGTTAATGCGGAAACGGTAATGATACTAAAAGATGGTGAAACGCAAGTGCTCGCTGGGCTACTTGAGGATAATGATACAAGAACCGTAAAAGGTTTGGCCGGTTTAATCAATATTCCGGGTTTGGATCGCCTGACTTCCGGACAAAAGGTTGATCGGACAAAACGCGAGATTGTTTTGTTGCTGACGCCACGTATCATTCGTAACCTCCCTCAACAAAACAATCATGAAAGCGAGTTCCATTACGGCACCGCCAACGAAGCCGGCAAACTGCCGGTCAGAATACGCAAAACGTCGGCCGGTGGACTGGCGATGGCGCCTGTCGGGCACGCTGGCAGAGGCGGGGCGGCGTCCGTGTTGGGCAGGGGCGCGCAGGCGTTTGCAAATGACCGGGCGCAGGCTTCTCCCAACCCGTTTGCGCGCCAGGCCGCGCTCAATGCGTCAGGTGAACCAACGCTGACGATACAGGCTCCAAGCAATATGACGTTTGAGAAGGAGTTTTCGGTGAGAGTCAGACTGGTGGGCGCCAGAGCCTCGGTAGCCGGTGAGGCACAGGTGAGTTACGATTCGGCGATGCTGGAACTGCTCGACGCTGAGGATAACAGCGGTACGCATACGATTAAATTCGGCAGGAACGAACCGAGTGGCATGGCCGCGCAGCTGCGCTTCAAAGTAGTCACGCCGAATGCCGGGGAAGCGGAAATCAGCGTGCAGAGCGTAACCGGAGAAGATGCCGAATCGGGTGAATCGGTTGACATTGCACTGCCGGAACCTGCAATTATCAAAATTCAGTAAATGACCGGGCATATGGCTTGTTTCAGCAGGCGTTATCAACAACGCGGCTTTACACTGATTGAGCTGATGGTCGTGCTTGCAATTATGGCAGTGCTGGCTACGGCCGCCATGCCGTTGCGCGAATTGTCGGTCAAGCGTGAGAAAGAGCACGAGCTGCGTATCGCATTGCGCCAGATACGCAATGCGATCGATGCGTACAAACAGGCAGTGGATGACGGCCGTATTGAAAAGAAAGAAGATGAATCCGGTTATCCGCCTGCATTGGAAGATCTGGTGAGAGGTGTGCCGGATATTAAAAGCGCCGAGCCGAAGAATATCTATTTTTTGCGGCGCCTGCCGCGCGACCCGATGTTTGAAGATCTGGATGTTGCAGGGATAGAGCAGACGCCGGCGGCTGAAACCTGGGGACTGCGCAGCTATGAAAGTTCGGCTGAAAATCCCAGGGAAGGCGATGATGTTTTCGATGTGTATTCACTCTCGGAAGCAACCGGCCTGAACGGTATTGAATATTCCGAATGGTGATATCGATGGGCCGTAAAAAACCGGTTGCGACTGTGTACGGTGGCTATGGTGGCGCGGGATTCACGCTGATTGAGTTACTGGTGGTCATGGCTATCATCGCAACATTGCTGAGTATCGTTGCGCCACGGTATTTTAATTCAATCGAAAAAGCCAAGGAAGCGGTGTTGCGTCAGGATCTTAAAATCATGCGCGATGCGATCGACCAGTTTTATGCGGATTTTGGCAAATATCCACTTGATCTGGAAGAACTGGTAGACCAGCGCTATCTGCGCAGTATTCCTATCGACCCCATGACCGAAAGTAATGCAACCTGGGTTGAAATGCCCTCGCCGAATGAAGATGAGGAGGGTGTCTATGATGTCCATAGCGGTTTTACCGGCAGGGCGCTGGATGGTACGTTTTATGAAGAGTGGTAGGCGATGAAGTGTTCGGACAGAGGGTTTGTGTATCTTTGGGCGCTGTTTGCCGTGACCGTGGCCGGCGTTGTCATGGCGGCGACGGGGCAGGTATGGCAGATACAAATGAAGCGGGAGAAAGAGCGGGAGTTGTTGTTTATTGGTGATCAGTTCAGAAAAGCGATCATGTCATATTACAACAATCAGATCACCGGTGTGCGGCAATATCCGGAGTCATTGGAAGAACTGCTGGAAGATAAACGCGGCCCTGTGACGATACGGCATCTCAGAAAAATGTATATCGACCCCATGACGATGGAGGATGAATGGGGGGTGGTTGAAGAAGAAGTCCCGCAGCAGCAGGCGCAGAGACAGAATAATGCCGCCGGAAATGCGAATACTGCCAATCCCGCCGGCAACTCGCCCGGCATGCGTCAGGCGAGTGCACGCAAGGGCATCGCCGGGGTTTACAGTCTTTCGAATAAGCGGCCTTTGAAAAAAGACAATTTTCCGGAGCATCTTGCCAAATTTACCGAGGCTGAAACCTATCAGGACTGGCAATTTGTCTTTTCAAAAGATGCCGGTGGTGATAATAACGCAACCCGGCAGGGCTCTCAGCGCGGGTCGGCCGGCACGCCTGCATCGCCGTTTGGTACGCCGGGCGCAGCGGGTGGCGCATCAGGCGGCGCGTCCACGCCGGCGTCCCCACCTGCATCTCCTTTTGCGCCGCCAGCATCCGGCCAGACCGGGCAAAACCCGTTTGCGCGTTGATCGAAATAATGAACCTGCATTACATTGTACGTTGCAACATGCAAACGGATAACAGCGGCTTGAGTGAATGGATTTTTTGCCTGTTTTCCTGAACGTTAAAAATCAACGCTGCCTGGTTGTTGGCGGGGGGGCGGTGGCTTTGCGCAAGATTTCATTATTGCTTGAGGCGGGTGCGGCTATACATGTCGTTGCCCCTGCATTGATTGATGCGCTGGAATCGTTGCTGCAACAGCAAAAAATCACGCATGATGCGCATTCATTCGAATCGAGGCATCTTGACGGTTGCATGCTGGTAATTGCCGCGACAAACGATTCTGAAATCAACCGGAACGTGTACGAATCCGCCTGTGCAAGAAATATCCCCGTCAACGTGGTTGATAGCCCAGAACTATGCACGTTCATTATGCCGGCCATTGTTGATCGTTCGCCGCTGATGATCGCTATTTCCAGCGGAGGGCATGCGCCTGTACTTGCCAGACTGCTGCGCGCCCGGCTGGAAACACTGATACCGCACGCCTATGCGCGCCTGGCTGCGTATGCGGCAAAATTCCGCCCGCTGGTTAAGCAGCGTTTTTCTTACAAAAAGAACAGGCGCCTGTTCTGGGAAAAGGCGTTGCAAGGGCGGTTTGCAGAGATGGTATTGTCCGGCAAAGACAAAGCGGCGCAAGCCTGTTTGCGGCAATTGCTGGAAAACGAGCGCGATCACGCGCCCCGGGGCGAAGTGTATCTGGTCGGCGCAGGGCCGGGCAATCCCGATTTGCTTACGTTTCGCGCCATGCGCCTGATGCAGCAGGCCGATGTGGTCGTTTACGACCGGTTGGTATCGCCTGCCATTCTCGACCTGGTGCGGCGCGATGCCGCGCGTATTTATGCCGGCAAGGAGCGTAACCGCCATACATTGACACAGGAATCGATTAACCAGCTGCTGGTACGGTTGGCGCAGGAAGGTAAGCGCGTGCTCAGGCTCAAGGGCGGCGACCCGTTTATTTTCGGCCGCGGCGGCGAGGAAATTGAAACCCTGGCGGGTCATCAAATTCCGTTTCAGGTCGTTCCAGGTATCACGGCTGCATCAGGTGTTGCGGCATTCGCTGGTATTCCGCTAACACACCGGGATTATGCGCAATCGTGTATTTTTGTCACCGGGCATTTGAAAAATAACAGCCTTGATCTCGACTGGCCTTCTTTGGCGCGGCCGAATCAGACGGTTGTGATTTACATGGGTTTGCTTGGTTTGCCGGTATTGTGTAAAGAATTAATCGCGCACGGGTGTCCGCCCGGCACTTCTGCTGTGATCATCCAGCAGGGCACCATGCAGACACAAAAAATTGTAATTGGTACATTGGAAACATTGCCGGATCTGACGGCCGATGCACAGCTCGCCGCGCCGACACTGATTATCGTTGGCGAAGTTGTGCGGTTGCATCGGAAACTGTCATGGTTTGAACCCGAAGATAATCATTGATTATGCGGTTTGCGGCCGTTTAAACAAAAATCTATTTTTTAGCTAGGGGTGTTAGCAATTATGATTTATTTGCTGATCGTTACATGCAAATCATTAGCAACTCCTATGTTTGGCGTCGGATTGCCGCAGAGATGGCTGCAGAAAACCTAATGAATTTCAATTTCAGCCGGTTAAAGATTACTTGTTAGCTTCGTGTTTTCAGTGCTATTTTATGCCCTAAAATACCACTTAGGGTGCCGCCTGCTATCACCAGTACCATGCCCAGCCAGGCGATGGGCGGCAATAATTCATTCCAGACCAGTATGCCCCACATGCCTGCAAACAGGACAGTGCTATAACCCAGCGAACTGACAACCAGCGTTGTGCCGGTGCGGTAGGCGCGTGTCATGGCCAGCTGCGCCAGTGTGGCGGTGATACCGATACCGATCAGCAGATACATATTCTGTTGTGTAACCGGGTTGAATGTGGTGAGCGCCAGCCATACGCCGGTGATCAATGTACTGATCAGGGTGAAGTAAAACACGATCCGCCATTCCGACTCGCCCAGATTACCAAGTTGCCTGACATTCATATAGGCGATCGCAGCGAAGAAGCCGGACGCCAGGCCGAGCGACGCGGCCGTCCAGTGATCATTGTTTAGTGTGGGACGCAACAGGAATACGACACCGACAAATCCCAGTGCGACCGCAAGAACCATTGGCCAGTGTAATTGTTCCCGTAGGATGAGCGTAGAAAACAATGCCATGAACAACGGCCAGGTATAATTGAGTGAAATGGCGGTGGCCAGTGGCAGTTCGGTAACGCAGTAAAAAAACATCAGCAGGCTGCCAAGGCCGGCCAGACTCCTGCAGCAATGTGTTTTCCAGTATCCGGTTTTGAGTGTGAGGCGATGATGGCGTATAAACAAGTAAGTAATTCCCACGCCCATCAGGGAGCGATAAAACACCAGCTCGATACTGGTAAAATGACCTGCGCCGAGTTTGACCAGAACACCCATACAGGCAAATAAAAAGGCGGCCACCAGCATCCAGAAAGAGCGCATAGCTTAAGGGTACCTCTAAAAATCCGGAGTTTTAAACAAGACAAGGCGAAAGCAAAAAATGTTAACGCAGCATATAATTTATATGTAAGGAAATATTTTTTGTGAACAATGCAGTATTGTAACAAAGTCTGGATTTTTAGAGATGCCCTTGAGTGATAGGAGTATGTTTATGCGCGTTTATAAAAACGGCGCTACTTCACGTCGCAGAAACTGATGGAAATGAACCATGCCGGCTTCCATGGGCATCTGGTAAGGACCTGTTTGGTTGGCAGACTGCTCATACAATGCACGGCGGCCGTCGTTCATGCGCATGCATATTTCTTCATCTTCCGCGGCGGTTTCCATGTAAGCGGCCTGTTCGGCCTCGACAAATTCACGTTCGAAAAGCACGATTTCCTCTGGGTAATAAAATTCAACAACGTTAACACAGTGTTCCACGCCGATGGGTACAATGGTGCTGATAACGAGCGTATGCGGGTACCATTCCAGCATGATATTCGGATAATACAACATCCATATTGCGCCATGACGCGGTAACTTGTCTTCATAGTGCGCCAGAACCTGCTGTTGCCATTTTTCATATACGGGGGTGCCCGAACGTTTCAGGTGACCGCTGTTGACGCCTACCGTTTGCGCGCTGTACCAGTCTCCAAATTCCCAGACAAGATCAGCGGTGTTGACGAAATTACCTAGCCCCGGGTGAAAAGGATCGACATGGTAATCTTCCAGATACACTTCAATAAATGTCTTCCAATTGCAGTGATAGTGATCAATTCGTACGCTATCAAACAGATAATTCGAAAAATCAAAGTCATGCGGTACACTGAGGCCTGCCATGTCTTTTTCTATCGCGCGCTTGCCGCAGAATAACAAACCATTCCAGGTTTGTAGCGGTGTTTTTTCCAGATGCAGACAGGGGTTGTGATCAAAGTGCGGCGCGCCGAGTAACCGGCCATCCAGAGCGTAGGTCCAGCGGTGCAGCGGACAGACGATACGCTTGGTATTGCCTCTGCCCTGAAGGATACGCGCCTGACGGTGACGGCAGATATTCGAAATCAAATCAATGCCGCCCCGATGGCGTATCAGCGTTTTAGCATGATGCATCCATTCGGGCACATAATAGTCGCCAACCGCCGGTACCATGACTTCATGACCGACATAGCCAGGCCCGTTGTCAAACAGAAGTTTTTTCTCTGCCTCCAGAATTTTCGGATTGAAATACCACTCAACGGGCAACTGGATGGATGACCTGGCCAGCTGCGTAATTTCAGTCATGTCCGACATATTAAATAATCCTATCCTAAATCGTTCTATGCAGCGTAAAACTGATGGTGTAAAAACTTGAAAAGCTATAATTTTAAGATCGAAAAATCAAGATAAGAAGAACCTAAACGAGACAGCTTGGCTATAATAGCGGGTGTGGTAGAAAAATTTCATTATCCTTCTATCAGTTAATGAACGTACAACATGTATTATGGTTATGATGTAATACAAACCATTTAATTGATCAATTTATTAAACAAAAGAGAGAGTTTTGATGAAACGCAATCAAAAGTTCAGAATAAATCCATGGGTTTGCCTGGTTTCTGTTGCTCTGGCTGCTGGACTGACTGCTTGTGGTGATAGTAATACAGGCGTGAGTGGCGGCGGCAGTAGCAAAGTAACGGCTGAGAAACGGGTGATGCCGACAGGTGCGGCGACGGGTGTACTGCTTGACAGTCCCGTATCAGGTGTGGCGTATAACGCATCGTCCGGTAAAAAAGGGGTAACCAATGCAGCGGGTGAATTTGATTTTGATTATGGAGATACCGTTGAGTTCAAGCTGGGCGAACTCGTTCTGGGAAAGGTGCAGGGAGCACCGATTGTTACACCGATTGATCTGGCTGATGGCGATGACAAACGGCTGATTAACCTGCTGGTATTACTTCAGTCACTTGATGAAGACGGGGACGCATCAAATGGTATCAATATAACTGAGGAAGCAGCGGCTGCTGTAAATAATTCAATCAAACTCAACAGCGAACCGGAAGTATTTGCTGCTTCGTCCGCGTTGCAAAATGTTATGGAAGCTGCGGGCATCGCGCATGCGGCTAAAACAATTGAGGAAGTCAGTGAGCACTTTATGGTTTCAGGTGTGACTGCTCTGAGCGCGCAAATCTGGGTTAATTATAGCGATAGTACCGCATCTGTATTGCGCGTTGCTGCTGACGGGAGCGGTGAATATTTGCAAGGCCAGGCAACCCCGGATGATTCATGCGATGAAAACCGTGTGTGTGGGGGGCGCACCATTTTTCAGGCTGGTGTTGAACATGGTGCTGCCAAGGCAATCGAATTCGATACGCGGGGTTTCAAGGTCATTGGTGAAACGACGATTGACACCAATTTAAAAGCCGGGTTGTCCGATCCGGGCCCAACGCGCCGCATCCGTACAGACGGTCTGGATATGATTAATTCCGATATCGTAACGGTACAACGGGAAAGAGAACAAAAAAGCGTTTTTGGAGAGATGTTCCATATTGCCAAACCGATTGAGCTCAGCGATGAAAATGAGGTGGTTGAAAAAGAAATCAAGGAAACCCGGTTTTCAAGAATCGATAACGATCCCAATGGTATAGTCGGTGCCTGGGCGTTTGACGCTGATGCTATTCACACCAAAATGCTGGTATTTTTTGCAAATAACCGCTTCATGTCTGTCGATCCGATTGGCGAAGCAGCCCGGGAAAATCAGGAGCGCTGCGCCAAACCGGGTGTGGAGTTTGCAAATTATGATTACAATAAAGCCAGCAATCAACTGAAAATCTCCAGCTTTACGTATAACACGGATGGTTGCATTGGATTCTCCGGAAGCGATGGTGCACATAGTTTCGTCATTGATGCGGACGGCAATACCGCCAAACTCGAGATGCAAGGTGAGGAACCGGTAACGGTTTATCGTGTTTCCGGTTGAACCGGTACTGCAGTCAATTCGCAATATACGCACATATGCCGCTGCATCACCGGAAGTTGTTCGCTCTCCGGTGATGCAGCGCTGATCCAGCCTTCTTTCTATCATGCCCATACTGCGTGTCGCGCTCAATGTTCCGCTCGACACGTTATTCGACTATATCGCTGAAGAAGCCGATGAAAACGATATCGGCTTATGCGCCTGTGTGCCATTCGGAACAAAAAAAGTGACCGGTGTCATTCTGGAAGTCTGCTCAAACTCCAATGTGCCACCCGAAAAACTGAAACCGGTTATTACTATTTTTCGCGAGATTCCGCCATTATCCAGCGAATTGCTGGCGCTATTTCGTTTTTGCAGTGATTATTATCATCATCCTTTGGGAATGGTCGTCATGAACGGGTTGCCGGGGAGACTGCGCAATAATAAACCGGTGAAGATGAAGGCGGGGATGAACAACTGTACACAGTTTATCCTGACTGAGGCCGGCAGACGCGTTGATGTATCGGCCATTCCTGCGCGAAATACGGTTATGCGCCGTCTGCTGACTGTTTTGCGAAATGAACAGTTATTAACAATTCGAAGTGCCAGGGAAATTTCGCCGCGCGCGGTCAGTATTCTGGAAGACTGGCGCCAAAAAGGCTGGCTGGAAGCTGCGACTGAAGTGCCTGAAGTTCGCAGCGAATCGATGGGAGATAATGTTCCTGAACTGACGTCAGAGCAGTCAACAGCCGTTGCGGCGATTACAAAGCAATTCAACCGTTTTGATACCTGGGTTCTGCATGGTGTTACTGGCAGCGGCAAAACCGAGGTGTATTTAAGACTGATAGCAAAGGTGCTGACTGAGGGTGCCCAGGCGTTGGTGTTGATTCCGGAAATCAGTTTGACACCGCAACTCGAAGCAATTTTCCGCAAACGTTTCACAGCCGTACGGATTGTCAGTTTGCACAGCGGCCTGAATGATACCGAGCGGCTGTCCGGCTGGCTGGAGGCCCAGCGGGGGGAGGCCGGCATTATTCTCGGAACACGGCTTGCGGTGTTTACGCCGCTGCCAAGACTGGGATTGATCATTGTAGACGAAGAACAGGATGGATCATTCAAGCAACAGGACGGATTGCGTTATTCGGCACGCGATCTGGCTGTATTTCGTGCCATGCAAATACGAATTCCTGTTGTACTAGGGTCGGCGACGCCTTCTCTGGAAACCTATTATAATGTGACAACTGGCCGGTACCGTGGTTTGCGTTTGCGTAATCGCGCCATACGGGACGCAGTTTTGCCCAAAGTTGAATGCATTGACATGCGTCCAGAGAAGCCCGTAAATGGGTTGTCAGCGCCGTTGATACATGCAATCAGAAAATGTCTCGAACAGCAACTGCAATGTCTGATTTTTATCAACCGGCGCGGTTACGCACCGGTTTTATTATGTCCGTCGTGCGGATGGGCGGCGGTCTGCAAGCGCTGTTCCAGCCGCCTGGTCGTGCATTTGCAGGATAAGCGTTTATCCTGCCATCATTGCGGTCATCTGGAATACTTTCCCTGCGCATGTCCGCAGTGTGGAAATCAGGATATGATTCCCTTTGGACGCGGCACTCAGCGTATCGAAGAAGCATTGACAACGCAGTTTCCATTGGCGCGTATTTTGCGTATTGACCGTGACAGCATCCGCCGTAAGAATACCTGGCAAACGATATTGCGTGCGATTCATCATCGAGAAGTCGATATTCTGGTTGGCACACAATTACTGGCCAAGGGGCATGATTTTCCGAATCTGGCGCTGGTAGGTATCCTTGGTCCGGATAGTTCTCTGTACAGTACTGACTTCAGGGCTGGAGAGCGCCTATTTACGCAACTCATGCAGGTGGCGGGCCGCGCCGGCCGCGCTGCTGTTGCCGGCCGGGTCCTGGTTCAGACGGAATTTCCGGACCATCCGTTATATCAGGCGCTGCGTCAGCATGATTATGATGTGTTGGCCGAAACTATTTTAAAAGAAAGAGAAATGGCAGGTTTCCCGCCGTTTGTGTATCAGGCATTATTGCGTGCCGAGGCGCATAGCTTATCAAAGGTAATGGATTTTTTAGGTACAGCAAAAAAGATAGCGAAATCACCCACCGGTATCGAGATCTTCGATCCTGTTCCTGCAAATATGATGCGATTGAAGGGTATGGAACGTGCGCACCTGCTGGTCCAGTCCCGTTCTCGTAAAAAATTACAGTCTTTTTTAACTTACTGGTGCGGGCAATTGAACGCGTCAACTAAATTAAAAGTGCGCTGGGTGCTGGACGTGGATCCTGTCGAGTTTTAACCTGTCGGTACGAATTGGCGTGCTAAGATTTACTGATTATCCGCGCCGTACGCTCAAAACCGGCAGTGTGCTATTTGATGACTAGTAGAGCTCATTAATCAGTTTCTGATAAATCAGATTCTGCAAAAGCAGCTTCTGATTGTGTTGCAAAGAAGTGAATTTGATACCGTAACATAATGGGTTCTGTGCGTTTTCATGGGATATGTTGAATGATTGGACATTTCCCTTTAATTGCAGTTTGGTACTGTATCCATGCAGACTGATTTCAAAAGCGAGGTCTACGGCCGCGTTAAAACTGCCTATTTCCTGGTTCGTTTCAATTTTTGCTCCTGTTGTGCTGATATCAGTGATAATCGCAGGAGAAGGGTTATTGTTAACTGTCACTTCAATATTTACGCCAATACGCTTGGATTTACGGATTTGCTTGCCAGAAATGTGTTTTGGAAAGGATAAATGCAGATACTTGAAAGGTAGCGTTATGATTTTTTCGACATAAGAAGCAAATTTGAAAAGTGTTTGCCCATTGAAATAGAAAATAAATAATTCGTCGCTCTCAAAAAGCGGATATTCATTAATTTTCGCCGAGCGAGGCTCTGACACCATTAATCCGTAATTTTGGTAGTATCCAATCAGTCTGGTTGAGTAATATGCAATCCCTGTAGGGTTATACGACTTTTTTGCCACCGAGGCGAGTTGAATCTGCAATTTGTCATTGACTTTCAACTGCAGGTCTTTAAAAGAAAAGATACTGTCATCAGTTGCAGTCAGTTCATTATGGGCTGGAGAATTGCTGTCTTTGCTGGTAATTGATGGTTTCTCTACATCATTGATGGTTTCGAATAAACGCATGCCGTTGCTGCTCCTGATAAAGCTAGTTTTCAATTAGGAACTGGAGAAGAAGATACTAGATATTCAGCCGTGCGCCGAGTAAATCCGAGTACATACAAATCTCCAAACGCATCTGCATTGTTGCCGTAATTAATGCGTTCCGTTTGCTTAACGGCAGTTTTAGCTAAAACAATAGATATGTTTTGTGCGTTGCGGCAGGGCCTGAGCAACTTTGTAATGAGGAATGCCTTGTTGGAAATATTTTATAAGGCTGACGATGAGTCGTTTCGTTTCGCCGGTCATACTGAAGTGTAGGCTAAGGAGCCGCGAATAAACAAGTGTGACAATTGGGCGCGTCTGGCGGGATGCAATGCAAGGCGAGAGGATGAGTCATGGCACAAGCTATGGCGACGACGAACAACGCCGCAATGTGCCCGCCAGATGCGATCCAGGTGCTACAGTCATTTATGAACGACTCCTGAGTCCGTCATAACCGCTGGATTAATGTCTTATCCCTTCCATTGGCGCACATGTCCAGTATCAATATGAATAAAATCGGATTTAGGGTAATAGCCGACACCGCCTGCCTGTAGTGACAATGCCGCGTTATGCAGATCGGAAAGCAAGCGTCCAGGCATGCGCAGATCGATAGCTTTGCCTTGCATATGGAGGCTGCGTTTCGCAACACCATTGCTGCGTGCACTTAATTGTGCATTGGTGGCGGGGGAACGGTAACCGGAAATCACATGGAATTCATTATTGGCGCTCATTCTGTAGCTTAGCAGTTGCAGCATATCGAGCAAGTTGCGGTCAATTTCGTACGTTTCGCCGCTGCGGTGGTCGCGCAAAACGTTGTCGATCGCCGTTAAGCCTTCTGAAATATACCGGCCTTGCGCCCAGTAGGTCGTATCAATACGTTCGCCTGTATGCAGGTTCAGAAAAGCCAGTTTTCGTTCACTTAATTCAACTGGGGCTGCGTGCACATGTGGTATGGTCAGTAGTGCGCATGCGCCGATTCCTGCTTTCAAAAAATGACGGCGATCAAAACCCGGTTTATTAGCTATCCTGGATGAAGCTGAGTGAATTTGAGAAAGTAGACGCGTTGACATTCAAGGTTCTCCTTTTTTAGAGTGCCAGCACCCTATCATGGTTTTCCATTATTAACAATGTGCATATGCATGCTATTACCAGCCTGTAAGCGCAAGTGCCCGCTTGTCTCTTTGATACGTATCCGGTGAATAATGTATTGAACGTTCGCTGTCTATCCAGGCGGTCAGATACACAATATAGACCGGCAGCGGCTTTGGCAGGTTGATCTGTTTGGTTTCACCGGTATCGATTTGTGCATTCAGCGCTTCCTGCGTCATCCGTTCTTGTAGCGCAAATTCAGCCAGTTGCAGTGGTTTTTCCAGTCGAATACAACCCGAGCTGAAGGTGCGTATATCCTTACTAAACAAAGTCCTGGATGGTGTGTCGTGCAGATAAATACTAAAAGGATTGGGCATCATGAATTTAATGGCGCCTAATGCATTGTGTATACCAGGCTCCTGGCGCAGAAAATAGGGAAAACCATTCCCAATCGTCTGCCAGTTGATACTATCCGGATGTATCAAATTTGCGTTGTATGCGTAACTTGAATAAATCTTGATGTTCTGCGCTGTGAAAAAATCCGGGTTTTTTTGCTGCTTGGGCAATAGGTCTTTGCGGGCAATGCTGGCAGGAATGTTCCAGTACGGATTGATAATCATATGTGTAATGCGGCTGTTAAAACTGGGTGTTGAGCGATAATGACGTCCGACGATAATGCGCATATCGAGTGTGTATTGCCCGTTTTCCACTGCGGCGAGCTGAAATCCGGCAATATTTACAAGCAGATAACGGCTGCCCATTGCGCGTGGAAGCCAGCGCAGGCGCTCCATATTGATGCGCAGTTGCTGTATCTTCTCGGCGGGTGTTTTGTTCAGTGCTTTTAATGTATGTTTACCGATAATACCGTCTGCATTCAGACCGTGCTGCAGCTGGAATGTTTTGATGGCATTGACCAGGTTGCGATCGTATAACGTGCTGTTTGCTTTCTTTCCGGAAGATGCAGGCAAATTGTATTCCGGTTTGGTGTGTATAACGTAAGCCTGATCAATACGTGCGCGGATAAGCGGTACGGCCGGATGAGACTCGCCGGGCCGCAGCAGTGGTATTTCCGGGATACGTTGCCAGGTCACATTATGTGCGGTCAGTTTGCGAAACTTGGCCAGTGCCTGTTTGAGCAAATGATAGCTTGGTATACCCGGCGCCAGACGCATGAGTGATTGTTTCAGGCTGTCAGTGTCGTCCACAGATAGTAAGAAGTCGGCAGCATCGAATGTCTGTTGTGGAATATGCCAGTCCGGATCCAGTTCGGAGGCGGTAAATCGCCCACGGTATAGATCATTCGCAAATTGCATGAGTGATAGTGTTGTCAGAAATTCGAGTTCGAAGCGGGTCGATGATGCATGTCCTTCCAACAGCTGCGTTAACCGGCCCAAATGATAGTATTGACTGTCCAGTCCTTCATTTTCAGCGGTTGCGATAAAAGACAGCGCGGTTTTCAACCGTATCAGCTGCTCACTCGAATCTGTCCATGCAGCGCGGTAATTTCTTTCCGCATAAAACGTCTGCAGGGCTGCCAGTTTGTCGTTCTTGTATACAGCGCCATCCAGCCTTTCAGACACAAATGTTTCCAGCGCATGGTGGAGGAGTTGCGGGTTTGGCGGCACTGCATAGCTGAAAGATACGCAGAGTAAGCCGATCAACCCACTGAAAATACTAAAATGTAATGGTATATGTTGCATATCCTGAAAGGATTAAAACGTGAGGAGTGCCCCGGTTAATACTCAGCTTATTCTACTGTACGTGAAAAATAGCTGCGTGCAACAGAAGAATAAGATTGGTTTCTGTTGCATATTTTCCTGTTACGATGTACTTAGATTGAAATTGTAATCAATATCTGTATCGCCATTTTTGTATAATCAGCATTTTTCTGCAAATCGGCAAAACTGAAGACGGTGCCAGAAGCGAAAAAAGTGGAATTATCAGGTTGTCAACAGGGTTTTGTTACACTGCCAAAATAGACAATACCACTTTATAAACAGGGGAATATTGCTATAAAAATCATGATTTTCCCTTGTTAGCGGCACTGCAGCATGCTAGAATTTCCGTTCAATTTAGAAACACTGATAAGTTATCTCTGACAGAGAAAATCTAAGTTGCGGATAACAATAAAATTCGGCCAAGAAATGTAGTTGTAGTCGATCATAGTATGGTTATTTTTTTACAGGATGAGATTGCGGCGCAACACTTACGCTTATTGGCTGAACCTGAAAGTTCGGGTTTGTGACGCAAAAAGTGATGCCTGGAATCAAAATTTAGTAATAATCATGTGGGGGAAAATATGAGAAATAAATTAGTAGCAACCCTGGCGGGGGTAGCCGCTCTAGCTTTGTACTCAAGCATGGCGGTGGGGTCAAAATATAACTTTCAAGAACCGCAAAGTGTGATTGCACAGGATATTTATGATCAGCATATCATGCTCTTGTGGATTTGTTTGGCTATATTTGTTGTTGTGTTTGGTGTCATGTTTTATTCGATCTTAAAACATCGCAAGTCACTGGGTTACAAGGCGGCAAACTTTCATCACAGTACTACAGCAGAGGTGATCTGGACAGTAATTCCTTGTTTCATTCTTATAGTAATGGCATGGCCGGCAACCAAGACTGTCATCGCTATGAAAGATACATCCAGCCCGGATATGACGATTAAGGCAACCGGTTATCAGTGGATGTGGGGCTATGATTACCTGCAGGGCGAGGGTGAGGGTATCAGCTTCTACAGTAAGCTCTCAACACCCAGAGCGCAACTGGAAAACAAAGAGGCGAAAGGAGAAAATTATCTGCTTGAAGTCGATAATCATGTCGTCGTCCCGGTGGGCAAAAAAGTGCGTGTGATTTTGACGGCTAATGATGTGATACATGCCTGGTGGGTACCTGCGTTGGGTGTCAAGCAGGATGCGATTCCGGGGTTTATTCGTGACGTATGGTTTGCGGCAGATGCGCCGGGTATTTACCGTGGGCAATGTGCCGAATTGTGCGGCAAGGATCACGGCTATATGCCGATTGTGGTAGAGGTTTTGGAAGAGGACGCCTATTCGGAATGGGCAGCTGAAAAACTGGCAAGTATGAAAAAAAATCCGGTCAATTTAGCATCGGCAGCGGACGATGTCGATGTGGCTGAGGCAGCAGAAAAAGATTCTGAAAATAATTAAGAGGAGATAACTTATGGCAGCAGTACATGGCGACGTGCATGGTCACGGGCATGATGACCATCATCCAACAGGCATTATGCGTTGGGTAACTACGACCAACCATAAGGACATTGGTACAATGTACCTGTGGTTCAGTCTGACAATGTTCTTTACGGGCGGCTTTCTGGCGATGGGTATTCGCGCCGAATTATTCCAGCCGGGTATTCAGATCCTTGAACCGGAATTATTTAATTCATTTACCACATTGCATGGCTTAATTATGGTATTTGGTGCCATCATGCCGGCGTTTGTGGGTTTTGCTAACTGGCAGGTACCGATGATGATTGGTGCACCCGATATGGCGTTTGCCCGTATGAATAACTGGAGCTTCTGGTTGTTGATTCCGGCGGCACTATTATTGATTTCATCATTCTTTGTGCCGGGCGGCGCAGCCGCGGGTGGCTGGACATTTTATCCGCCGCTGTCAACGCAAGGTGGTCTCGGTGTTGATATGATGTTGTTTGCGGTACATATTCTGGGCGCTTCTTCAATTATGGGTTCTATTAATATTATTACCACCATTCTGAATATGCGCGCGCCGGGTATGACGCTGATGAAAATGCCGTTATTTGTATGGACCTGGTTGATAACAGCGTATCTGCTGGTTTTGGCTATGCCGGTACTGGCGGGTGTAGTGACAATGCTGATTACAGACCGTCATTTTGACACAAGCTTTTTTAATGCTGCCGGGGGTGGTGATCCAGTTTTGTTCCAGCATATCTTCTGGTTTTTTGGTCATCCGGAAGTCTACATCATGATTCTGCCGGCATTTGGTATTGTTTCTGAGATCATTCCAACATTCTCACGCAAGCCGCTGTTTGGATACTCTTCAATGGTGTATGCAACAGCCTCCATTGCAATTCTGTCTTGTATTGTGTGGGCACATCATATGTTTACCGCTGGCATGCCGACCGTAGGGCAGCTGTTCTTCATGTATGCGACCATGCTGATTGCAGTGCCGACAGGAGTTAAGGTATTTAACTGGACGGCGACCATGTGGAGAGGGGCAATGAGCTTTGAAACGCCGATGCTGTTTGCGATAGGCTTCATTTTCCTGTTTGTGATCGGTGGTTTCAGTGGTGTTATCTGCGCGATTGTGCCAATTGATATTCAAGTACAGGATACCTATTATGTCATAGCGCATTTCCATTACGTATTGGTTTCTGGCGCATTGTTTGCGTTGTTTGGCGGTGCTTATTACTGGCTGCCAAAATGGACGGGGCACATGTATGATGAAACGCTGGGTAAATTGCATTTCTGGTTATCGATGATATTCTTTAACATGGCATTTTTTGTTCAGCATTTCCTGGGGCTTGCGGGCATGCCGCGCAGAATTCCAGACTACGCCCTGCAGTTCGCCGATTTTAATATGATTTCCAGTCTCGGCGCATTCGGATTTGGTCTGACACAATTGTTGTTTGTTTACATTGTCATCAAATGTATTCGCAGCAAAGAACCGGCACCGGAAAAACCATGGGAAGGCGCGACAACTCTAGAATGGACGCATTTGCCAACACCAGCGCCATATCATAGTTTTGAAACACCGCCAGTCGTTAAATAAAACCGAAGAGAATCGTATGTCAGAAGAAGCAGATTTGAAACGTAGAAAGATTAAAACGGCTGTTGTTTTGCTGGTTATAGTGATTGCATTATATCTGGGCGCTTTCTTTTATATGAAGCTGTAAGGGAAAACACTCTGTATTAATGGATCGCATTAAGGAAATAGCTGTTGTATAGAATGCGTTGAACTGATCTGTAAAGTTAGCGCTGTAGCAGATAAAGAAGTGAACAGGTGAAAAATAAGATGGCAACAGAAAATAAAGTTGAAAATAATCTGACAATGATGAAAAAGCTGTTAATTTTTACAGTTGTCATGTTTGTTTTTGGCTATGCAATGGTGCCGTTTTATGAAAAATTTTGCGAAGTAGCTGGGATTAATAATCTGTTGCAGCCTGACACACTGACTCAAGAACTGGAAACAGATACCGGACGCTGGGTTACGATAGAGCTTGATGCAAATATTCGGGGTTTACCCTGGGATTTCAAGCCACTTCAGCGCAGCGTTCGTATTCATCCTGGGGAGCCGGTGGAAGTGATGTACGAAATTGTTAATAATTCGGATCGAGAAATTACAGGACAGGCGATTCCGAGCTATAGTCCACGGTTTTTAGACAAGCATCTTCGAAAGTTCGAGTGTTTTTGTTTTTCCAGGCAGGTTTTGAAACCAAAAGAAGTCAAGCAGATGCCGGTTCAATTCGTAATTGAACCGACTTTGCCTAAGGAATTTCATACGATCACAATTTCATATACTTTTTTTGAGCTTCCCGTAGGCACGCCTGCGATCAATGAAAAATAAAATATGACTAAAGACGAAAGAACTACATCTACTGTATTCATACAGGTGGCAAAAGCTGTTATTGCGGCTTTTATGGGCATTCGAAAACAAAGTGATCTGGAAAATGATGCTGCAAACTTAAAACCTGCTCAGGTAATTATCGGTGGACTAATCGGAGCAATGCTTTTTGTGGTTAGTATTCTGATACTGGTCAAAATAATTGTAAACTTGAATTGAAAAATTTGGAACTAGGAGGGTAAGAATGAGTCAGCAAACGGGTCACTATTATGTACCAACCCCGTCAACGTATCCGATTATCGGGTCAACAGCGCTTTTATTCATGGGGTTTGGCGCAGCGTTAACGGTGAACAAAATGGAGCTTGGCTATGGTTTTTTGGCGATTGGCTTTGCGATTCTTATTTATATGTGCTTTCGGTGGTTTGGTACTGTCGCCGCTGAAAGTGAGAGTGGAAAATACGGCCTGGATGTAGACAAATCATTCCGCTGGGGGATGACATGGTTTATTTTCTCGGAAGTTATGTTCTTCGCTGCCTTTTTTGGCGCATTGTACTACATGCGTACTTTGTCGATTCCATGGCTGGCTGATGAAAGCCAGGTTTTAGGCCAATCTTTCTGGGGTGCGTATGAAGGCGGATGGCCAACCACTGGGCCTGGAGAGCATGAAGCATTTACGCCAATGGGTGCCTGGGGTTTGCCGGCAGTTAATACGCTGATTCTGTTAACTTCAGGTGTGACCGTTACTTATGCTCACTGGGCTTTAAAAGAAGGTCGGCGTGATGCGCTTAAGAAATGGATGTTGGCAACAGTTTTCCTTGGCGCGCTGTTTCTGGGATTGCAAGGGTATGAATATGTGCACGCCTATAATGATCTGAATCTGAAACTGGATACAGGTGCTTATGGTTCAACATTCTTTATGCTCACCGGATTTCATGGTTTCCATGTGACACTTGGAACGATCATGCTGCTTGTTATCTATTTCAGGTGTGCTGCAGGACATTTTACACCGGAAAGACACTTCGGCTTTGAAGGTGTAGCCTGGTACTGGCACTTTGTAGACGTGGTCTGGTTGGGTCTGTTTATATTTGTATATCTGTTATAAGTAGATATTTTTATTGTAAAATTCCAGTTTTTACATTGTCCGCATAGCTAATACCGGTTTTGTAGTGTTGATGTAAAAATCTGGAATCTACTTGATATATAAACCTTTAAAACAAGGCCGATCATAAAATATTCCCGCTGCAACATGAATTATGACTTTTAAGGGTTATCAATTTAAGCCTAAGCTCTGGGCTTGGATTGTTACAGCGGGTTTAGTCGTTGTTTTTCTGGAATTAGGAAAGTGGCAACTATCACGGGCTGCTGAAAGAAATGAGCGGCTTGCACAACTGGAGCAACTGTCAAAAGAGCCTGTAGTTAATATTCCGGATAGTCGTATTAAACTGGAAGATTTTTTATATCGTCAGGTAGAAGTAAGAGGAAGGTACCGTTCCGAATTTACAATTTATTTGGATAACAAGACGTATAAAGGGCGGGCAGGATATCATGTGCTGACACCTTTACAAATTTCTAATAGTAAGTGGCATGTGATGATTAACAGGGGGTGGGTGCCAACAGAATATGATAGGTCTGAACTGCCCAGGGTGCCTGTGATCACTGGAGAAGTAATAATAACAGGTACTGTCGTGTCGCCGGAATTGAAAATACTTGAACTTGGTGAACCTGATAATTCAGGAATCGTTTGGGCCAATTTCAATTTAGAACACTTTCAGCAACAAACCAATCTGGCAATGCAGCCGATCATGATTCAACAAGATGATGAAGTTAGCAATGGTTTGGTTCGAGATTGGTATAAACCCGAATCAGGCGCTTCCAGGAATATCGGCTATGCAATCCAGTGGTTTGCTTTTGCTATAACAACAATCATTATTTTTCTGGTGTTAAATGTTAGACGAGGCAACAAAAAGATCCAATAGGATTAAATTTGTAATGATTGGAGTGTTGCTGCTTGCACCAGTCATTATTTCATACGCGCTTTTTTTTGCGGGTTATCGGCCCGGTAGCACCATGAATTACGGTGAACTCATGGGCCTACAGAAACTGACAGGCAGCGGCGTAACACAAAATGATAATATTATACTTAGAATCAAGGATCTGCATGGGAAATGGGTGATGCTGACTGTTGATTCAGGCAATTGCGATCAGGAATGTCAGCAAAAACTGTATTTCATGCGACAGATCAGAACAATGCAAAACAAGGATATGCATCGAATAGAACGGTTGTGGCTGGTCGATGATAATGTCGCAGTCGAAGATAGATTATGGGAAGAATATGGTGGTACTTTGATTGTCAATGCACGGGATAGCGAACTGCTTGATCAAATACCCACCAGGGAAGCGCAGCGTAATCATATCTATCTAATAGATCCGTATGGGAATTTAATGATGCGTTTCCCTGAAGCGCTTGATCCGAGAAAAATGAGCGATGATATCAAGCGGTTATTACAGGTGTCTCACGATGAACACATGTAATTTTATTGAAAACTGAAATTAACAACCACCAAATTAAGCGTTTGAATTGATAGTACAATTCGTCGAGAATTTAGGAGATGAATAAAATGGCAACGAGTCTAGTATGGCATGAAACTGCATCACGTATACAACAGTTTTATCGGTTAACAAAACCGAGAGTGGTTTCTTTAATTGTATTTACTGCCGTGATTGGAATGTTTTTATCCGTTCCAGGCGCTGTACCAATTGATGCATTATTTTTCGGAACCGTTGGTATTGCTTTGGTCGCTGGCGCGGCTGCAGCTTTGAATTGTCTGGTTGAGCATAAAATGGACGCAATCATGGCCAGAACGAAAGGCCGTCCATTGCCACAAGGAGGAGTCAGTGTTCCAGAAACGCTCTTTTTTCTGACAATTGTGGGCGGTATAGGCCTGTTTGTATTGTATGAATGGGTGAATCCACTGACGATGTGGCTGACGCTGGGAACCTTTGTCGGTTATGCAATTATATATACGATTATTTTAAAACCGCTAACACCGCAAAATATTGTTATTGGTGGTGCCTCCGGTGCAATGCCGCCGGTTTTAGGTTGGACTGCTGTGACAGGTGAAATTACAGCGGATGCATTGCTGTTGTTTTTAATTATTTTCGCGTGGACACCACCGCATTTCTGGGCCCTGGCGCTTTACAGAAAGAATGAGTACGCATCAATTGGTATGCCAATGTTGCCTGTGACGCACGGCGATCAGTTTACCAAATTGCATGTGCTGTTATATACAATCATTCTTTGCATCATTACCGTGTTTCCTTATATCACTCAAATGAGCGGGTTGATTTACATAATCAGTGCCATTGCATTAAATGTGGTATTTATGTACTACGCTATTGAAATTTACCGTAATTACAGCGATCAATTGGCACGAAAAGCATTTCGTTATTCAATCTTGTACCTTGCATTGCTGTTTGTAGCGCTGCTGGTAGACCATTATTTTTATTTCTAAATGGTGAAATCATCGGAGGCCATGGTTGTAAAGGCTGTGGTCTCTGTCTTTATGTCTACTATTGTACTGGCTATTAGGTAACATGGGCAGAATGCGCTGTCTCTCGGCTGTATGTACCTAAGCAGTACTCCTGACAAAGTATCGCGTATTATGACAAAGCAGGGATCTGGTGGAAACGTGCTCGCAGCAATATGCAGTTTTCTGATTCCAGGCTTGGGTCAACTCGTACAAGGGCGTGCACTGGCTGCGTTTTTGTTTTTTGTTATTGTCAGTATTAATTATTTCTTTGCAGCATTGATCATTCCTGCGGTTGTTGGTGGGGTTATCCACCTATGGTCGATACTTGACGCGGCAAAATTCAGTATAGAAATAAGGGATTAACCAGTATTCATATGGATAGAGTCTAGTTTTGTGCATTTTTAATCGCCGTTTGCAATGCGTGAAATAAAAGGCGGTAACTCTTCGGCGGTTTGTCGCTGTTTTTTTCCTTGTGTGCTTTTCGCACCAGTAATCGAATTTGCTGAATTTCGGTTGCTGGAAACTGTTTTACAAATTCTGTTAATGCATTAGCATCGGATAGAATTCGTTCACGCCAGTGTTCGGTCAGGTGTACTAAAGCAGTTTGGTGTAAGGATTTTTGCTGCCATGCATTCAATTTGTCCTGAATTGGGAAAATATCGATTTGCCGTATTAATTTTCCAATATACTGTAATTGCCGTTGTCGAGCGCCGAATTTGCCGATTTGCCTGATGTGGTAGATGGCTTCAAGTAAGTTGTCCGGTAAATTCAAATCATCAAGTTGTTTATCACTCAATGTAGTCAGCTGCTCCCCGATTTTTTGCAGCGCGTGCATGGTTTGCTTGCGTTGCGTCTTGCTCGGTTTCTCCACGCCATTGCCGGTTTTATCAAAAGTGTCTTGCACGCCGGTTATTCTCTAATACAGAAAAAATTTACTGATTGTCCACACACTTATCATATCGCTTCGATAAAGGTTTAACCAGCTATATTCGACAACTCAAACCTTGATACGGTCTGATTCAACAATATTGCGTATAATCCTTCATTCAATTGAATATAAAAATAAGTCCCGCATGCTGCGTTAGCAAAAAATGAATATGATTTTTGGGCGATTTCCTATCCATGCCATAGCTTGTGCTCAGGGCTTCAATGAATGGCAGTAATTTAATAACAATTTTAAATGCTTTAATCGGCAGCTAAGTGAATTTTTATGAATACGTTATCTGCAAAGAACACACAAACCCGTTTTTCTAATACTTTTTCCAGACTTGAACAAATAGCCCAGGATATCCTGGATCATGCCAAGCGTGGCGGTGCCAGCGCTAGTGAAGCGCATGTGTCCGATGGTTTCGGGCAAACGGTAACAATCCGTAAAAATGAAGTTGAAACCATTGAGTATAACCGTGACAAAGGGCTTACGGTAACGGTATATATTGGACAAAAGCGTGGAAATGCCAGCACATCCGATTTTTCACCGCAAGCGATTAGCGATACGGTTAATGCCGCCTTGTCGATAGCACGGCATACAGCAGAGGATGATTGTGCGGGTCTGGCAGATGCAGCGCTGTTGGCTGAAACTTTTCCTGATCTGGATTTGTATCATCCCTGGGATCTGTCTGTAGAAAAAGCCATTGTATTGGCGAAAAGTTGTGAACAGGCTGCTTTCACCGTGGATAAACGGATTACCAACTCTGAGGGCGCGAGTATATCAACAGATGAATCACAATTTGTATATGCCAACAGCCTGGGGTTTGTTGGTGGATATCCTTATTCGCGGCATAGTGTGAGTTGCGTGGCGATTGCGGAGCAAAGCGATGCAAAACAACGGGATTACTGGTACAGCGTAGCGCGTGCTGTTCATGATCTGGAAGCTATCGAGCAAATTGGAAAAAAGGCCGGAGAACGCACCGTTGCACGTCTGGGTGCGCGTCAGATTGCCACGTGTGAAGTTCCTGTTTTGTTTGAAGCGCCGGTTGCCGCAAGTTTGCTCGGGCATTTTGCATCAGCGGTCAGCGGCGGTAATCTTTACCGTAAATCATCTTTTTTACTTAACAGTAAGGGACAGCGGGTATTTGCTTCCGATATCAATATTCGTGAATTACCGCATTTGCCCAAGGGACTGGCCAGTAGCGTTTTCGATGATGAGGGTGTTGCGACAACGGAGCGGAATGTGGTCGAGAATGGTGTTGTACAAGGCTATTTTTTGAGCAGTTACTCGGCACGAAAACTGGATATGCAGACCACCGGAAATGCCGGAGGCGTACATAATCTGATCATTGATAATGGTGACTCCTTAAGTTTTGACGCTATGCTAGAACAAATGAACACAGGGTTGCTGGTTACCGAGTTAATGGGACATGGCATTAATACCGTGACTGGTGATTATTCGCGCGGTGCCTCGGGCTATTGGGTGGAAAATGGAGAAGTCTGTTATCCCGTCGAGGAAATTACAATTGCCGGTAATCTGAAAGATATGTTCCAGGGTATAGCAGCGGTCGGCAACGATATTATCGTACGCGGTTCCAAACAATGCGGCTCTATTTTGATTAATCGCATGACTGTAGCGGGTGGTTAAACGATACCGGATATGCGGTCATTGCGTAAATTCGAGCAATTTATAGATCGAATATCGGGGGCATTTGGCTGGCTTGCCGGTTGGTTGTGCATACTCATGCTCGCCGTCGTGTTCGTCGATGTGATAGCACGCTATTTATTCGAGTCCGGTTCCATTGCGATGCAGGAACTGGAGTGGCATTTGTTTGCGGCTGTATTTTTGCTGGGTGCAGCGTATACCATGCGTGAAAATGCGAATGTGCGGGTTGACGTACTGTACGAAAAAATGTCCAAACGCAAGCAAGCTGCGGTCGATATCTTCGGGACGGTATTTTTTGTCATTCCGATGTGTACATTGATTCTGTACAGCGCATTTGATTTTGTCGCCTATTCGTATGCAGTACGGGAGGTGTCCAACGATCCGGGCGGGCTGCCATACCGGTTTGCATTCAAAGCATTACTTCCATTTGGTTATTTTCTTGTTCTAATTCAGTCGTTCGCGGTCATTTCACGAAATATCCGCTTGCTTGCGGGCGATCCGGTGGAATCAAACAATAGTAAGCCAGTGTACACGGAAAAACTATGATCGCTTTGGTCATGTTTGTTGTCTGCTTGTTGATGCTGACACTGGGCTATCCTGTGGCTTTTACATTTGGCGGCGTGGCTGTTTTTTTCGGGTTATACGCTGAAGGGCTTGATCTGTTTATGCTGGTTGCATACCGCTTGCATGCGATCATGACCAATATTACGCTGATGGCGGTGCCGCTTTTTATTTTCATGGGGCTTGTCCTGGAGAAATCCGGCATCGCAGAGAGGATGCTTGAATCAATGGGATTGCTGTTTGGACATGTCCGCGGGGGGCTGGCGGTTTCCACGGTTGTTGTCGGTATGTTACTGGCTGCGTCGACCGGTGTTGTAGGGGCTTCAGTTGTAACCATGGGTTTGATTGCGTTACCAGTCATGCTGAAGTACAGCTATGATCAGCAACTGGCCAGTGGTGTGATTTGCGCCTCAGGTACGTTGGGGCAGATTATTCCGCCTTCAATTGTGCTGATTATTCTGGGTGATGTTTTGCATCAGCCTGTGGGTGATTTTTACCGCGCTGCATTGCTGCCCGGCCTGTTGCTGGTTCTGCTCTATATTATTTACTGCCTTGCGGCAGCCTACTTTAAGGGGGAAGCCGCACCGGCCATACCGCGGACTTCCAAGGTCGGTATAAAGCAGTACTGGCAGGCATTCATGGCAATTGTGCCCGCGTTGACGCTGGTGACGGCGGTACTTGGTACTGTAATAGCAGGTGTTGCCACGCCGACTGAGTCAGCGGCAATGGGCGCTGCCGGTGCAATTATTCTTGCGGTGCTTGGCGGCAGTTTGCGCGTCTCTGCGTTGCATCAGGTTGCGATGGAGACTACAAAAATCAGCGCCATGGTGTTTACCATCCTCGCAGGCGCGACATTCTTTTCCATGGTTTTTACCTATACCGGCGGAGATGAAGCGGTTGAGAAAATTCTGGATTATCTGCCGGGCGGTCAGTGGGGCTTTGTTGTTTTGATGATGATTGCCATTTTTCTACTGGGATTTTTTATTGATTTTGTAGAGATCGCTTATATTTTCGTTCCCATGATTGCACCTGTTCTGCTGAAACTGGATATTGATCCACTCTGGTTCGGTATTCTTATCGCGCTGAATCTGCAGGCTTCTTTTCTAACCCCGCCGTTTGGATTCTCACTGTTTTATCTGCGTGGTGTTGCTCCGCTATCAATCCGCACACCGCATATCTACCGCGGCGTAATACCGTTTATTCTTTTGCAGTTGATTGCATTGGGGCTGGTCATGCTGTTTCCGGGAATTGTGCGGGTGTTTTTATAAAACGCAACCGTTAACACGCTGCGTCGAAACAGCTAAATAAAGGTGTAAACATTCCCTAAACTGGAAATCGCTTTTGTTGGTTATCGGTTAGACTTTCGCTCGATATCAATGAATCGCTTGTTCTGTGTCAAATAGTACAGCTTCAACAGATAGACAGGGTCGAAACGCTAAAACGCAACGATGCAGAACAGATTGCGCGTATACAGGATAAACAATGAATGAGGTATTTCTAGGCAGGCTACCGATACTGGACAATAAACAGAATATCGTGGCATTCGAGCTCTTGTTTCGTTCCAATCAACTGAATAAAGTGCATGTGACCGATAATCGTGCTGCGTCGGCCAATGTGATTATCGATACTTACGGGCAACTGGGTATTGAAAATGTCATGGGTAAACGGCGCGGATTCATCAAAGTGGACGCTAAATTTATAATGAGCGACGCCGTGTTTTTGCTGCCTAAAAAGCATATCGTGTTCGAAATCCTAAGAAATGTAGAAATTGACGATGTCATCATTGCACGGTGCAAGGAAATAAAGCGTAAAGGCTATCAAATCGCTCTGTCCGGTGTGGTTCGTTTCGATGAGCGCCTGGATCGCCTGATGCCAGTGGTTAGTGTCGTAAAAGTCAACGTAAGCGGGCTGGAGAATAAGGAATTAACCGGACTGATCAGAAAACTGAAACGGTGGCCAGTCCTGTTGCTGGCGGAGAAAGTTGAAAACCGGGAAACAGCGAAGAGATGTGTCGGTCTGGGTTTTAATATGCTGCAGGGCTTTTATTTTGCAAGGCCCGAAATTATTGCCGGAAAACGTATCGACCCGTCAAAATTAGCGTTGTTAAAATTGCTGCTGCTCGTTGTTAAAGACAGTGAAGTTGCTGAAATTGAGAACGAACTCAAGTATCAGCCGGGGTTAAGTTACAATCTGTTGCGCATGGTGAATTCTGCCGCATCGGGTTCGACCAGAACGGTTAATTCAATTAAAAGAGCCATCATGATTCTGGGCAGAACACAGCTTCAGAGATGGGTGCAGATCCTGCTCTATACCGCGAAGCAAAAAGATGGCAGCGCCTCCGATGCGCTCATTCAAACAGCATCCGTACGCGGCAAATTACTCGAACTCATTGCCATTGCCGACCGTCCGCATGATAAAAATCATCAGGACCGCGCCTTCATGGTCGGCGTGTTATCGTTACTTGATACACTGTTGGGTATGAAAATGTCCGAACTCGTTAAGACGCTGAGTATTCAGAAAGATATGAGCGATGCCCTGTTGTCGAGGCGAGGCTATTTGGGCCGCCAACTGGCATTGATAGAAGCGCATGAAATCGGTGAATTCGAGACGGTTTCATCGATACTGTCCGAACTGGGATTTCTTAATTTGACCGATTTCACCCAACTGGAACTGGAAGCGCTGGTCTGGGCAAATCGTATTAACGATATGGTCAACTCAACGGACTGAAAACCGGTAAGCGATAATGTCTATCCCATTGGGCTAGGTTTTTCGGTTTTCCATGCATTCAAGCGTCCTCAACTCTGCGTCAGTAAAACCTGCCCGTTGTCTTGCTTCATAATGAAAAGGACCCGATAACTGACCCGAGTAATATTGATCAAGTAAGTCGCGGAATGTGCGGTCCGCATTCAATGCGCGCTGATTGCAAAAATACCGATACCAGTGCGAACCGATTTTTACATGCCCGATTTCATCGCGCAGGATGATCTCCAGTATTGCAACGGTTCTTTCCTCTCCAGCGGCACGCAGGCGATTGATAATGCCTGGTGTTACATCCAGTCCCCTGGCTTCCAGCACGCGCGGCACCAGCGCCATACGCACCATCGGATCAAAAGCGGTTTTTCTGGCCATTTCCCACAAACCGTTATGGGCCGGAAAATCCCCATAATCGTGCTCCAGTTCATTCAGCCGTTTTCGCAATAACTGGAAGTGATAAGCTTCCTCGCAGGCAACGCGTATCCAGTCGTTGTAATACTGCGCGGGAAGCTGCCGGAAGCGATACACCGCATCCCAGGCAAGATTGATGGCGTTGAACTCAATATGTGCGACAGCATGAACCAGTGCAATCAGCCCGGCCTTTGTGCCAAGGCGGCGTTTGGGTACATTGCCGGGCCGTACCAGATCGGGTCTGGCCGGACGTCCGGGTTCGCCTATGGGGTCTGGTTCGCGCCTGGAGTTGATCGATAATAAGCCCTGATGCCACATACGGGCGGTTTGTCCGGTCAAATGCAGTTTTTGGTCGATCTCGCTGGCATTCAAACAGCATCCTGCTGCATCAAAAAGCGACTTCATGGCGATTGTCGGAGATGGAAAAGTTGCATTTTTTCGCGTGTTATTAAAAAAGTTTTTAATCATGCGAGTATATCAGCCCGAACTGCCGCCGGGAAAAAGGGCGTTTACAATGTTTTTCAGAGCGTGCTCAGTCAACAACGTGGTTAACGGATAGCCGATAAGCGGTGACGGTATTTGAAGTGAGGCTTTTCGTAGCCAAATACTGGAAACTTGAATTGCGAATTGATTTCATTGTGGATGAACCGTTTGCAGGAACATCAATGAAGCGCCGCGCTCGATGCCAGGCCAAAATAAAGGTTGACAGAAGTTCTTTCACTTGACTTGCCGATGTAGCTGAGAATCATTTTTACTTGCGGCATTCATGCCGCTGTGCTTAGTACTCTATCAATATGATATTGCCGGGTTCAATGCGCTTGTCAGTGTACATGGCAAGGCACAACGCAATCCATGGGCGCTGAAAAACTCACCCACAGGGCGTTACCACGTTGTTCTGCAACTGTGTTACAGTACTTGAAAAGGGAACAACCCTTACCTGCGTACTGATGCAATATTGGGTTAAATACGGTTATGAATGCTGCATCCACAAAAAACCTTTTCTTGATGCAGAGCTTGACGCGTATGAAGCGGATAAACAGCATTTACTCCAAAAACTGGGATCGTTGCATTAAACACAATCTGGTTTGACGAAGCTCCCTTTGTCAGCCATTGAGATATTTGCCTGACCGGGGATTTTCCATTAAATTGCTTCAGATTTTTCAAACAAAAGAGACATACACAATGAGCAGTCTGCCCCAGCGCACCCGGGTTTATCAAAACCACCATATGGACAGTACCCGATGGGATTATTTCGAGCCGCGGCACGATGATATCGTGATTGCAACTTCGTACAAAGCAGGGACGACATGGACGCAGGCTATAATCGCGCATCTGCTTTTTCCTGATGGCCGTTTTCCTGCGGCGCCATTTGACATGTCGCCGTGGCTGGATATGCGGATCATTCCGCTCGAAGTGGTTTTGAACAAGCTGAAAGCACAGCAGCACCGCCGTTTCATCAAAACGCATCTGCCGCTCGATGGACTGCCGTATCGTGAAAATACCAAATATCTTTATATCGCCCGCGATGCCCGTGATGTATTCATGTCATTATGGAATCATTATTCAACGATGAAAGACGAGACATTAATGCTGATGAACCACCTGCCTGGCCGGCAGGGCGACGCGCTTTTGCCGCCTCCGGATGATATACATGTATTCTGGAAAAACTGGATAACGCGCGGTTCCTTTGCATGGGAAAACGATGGCTGGCCGTACTGGTCGCATTTGTCCAACGTGCAGTCCTGGTGGCCTTACCGGCATTTAACGAATATCGCGCTGTTTCATTACGGCGATATGCTGGTTGACCCGGAACGTGAAATTCGGCGCATGGCGGCATTTCTTGAAATTGACGTGCCGGATCATGCCTGGGATGCTATCGTCAAAGCCGTGTCATTTGCCGAAATGAAACAACAGGGTGATTTGTATGCGCCGGCTGGCGGCCAGCTCTGGAAGGGCGGCGCAGCGGCTTTCCTGCATAAAGGCACAAACGGGCGCTGGCGCGATGTGCTGTCAGAGAATGAGCTGGCGTTTTATGAAGCCGCATGTAAACGTGTTCTGACCGACGAAAGCAAAACATGGCTGGAAAAAGGCGGATCGTTTTGACAAACATACGCAGCCGTCAGTTCAACAACATTCCAATAATCAACATAATGGCAGAAAATCGTTATGGATGATAAAACCAGAGGTCCCGTACTTCATGTTTCCCTGCCGGAAGGTCAGCCGGTGCTGCGTATGGTGCCCAAATCGTCTGACACCAATCACGCGGGCGATATTTTCGGCGGCTGGATCATGTCGCAGGTCGATATTGCAGGTACGATACCGGCCATTCGGCGCGCACATGGACGGGTCGCCACGGTGGCCGTCAATTCGTTTGTCTTCAAGCAGCCGGTTCTGGTTGGCGATCTTGTCAGTTTTTACGCCGACATTATCCGGATAGGCCGCACATCGATCACCGTGGCTGTGGCGGTATATGCGCAGCGTGGCGTGCGTGAAGGCCGCGAGGAAATCTGTATTAAAGTCACCGAAGCCGAACTCACCTATGTGGCCATCGACGACAACCGGTGTCCCAGGGTGGTGCCGCAACCGTAAATGCGTGCGCACCGGCGTGAGTCTTGCCTGCTTTTTATACGATTATCCATTCTTCGGCAGAGAAATTTCCAATACAATACTTTAAAGCAGAGAAAACACCATGAAACTTGAAACCCTGGCCTTGCATCATGCGTATGTGTCTGAGCCGACAACCCGTGCCGCTGCAGTGCCGATTTATCAGACCACTTCCTTCACATTCAAAGACACGCAGCATGGCGCGGATCTTTTTGACCTGAAAGTGGAAGGGAATATTTACACGCGCATCATGAATCCAACCACCGCCGTGCTGGAACAGCGTCTGGCGGCGATGGAAGGCGGTGTCGGCGCGCTGGCAGTGGCTTCCGGCATGGCGGCGATCACTGATGCGATTCATTGTATTTGTGACGCGGGTACGAATATTGTCAGTATCAGCCAGTTGTATGGCGGCACGTATAATCTTTTTGCACATTCCCTGCCCAGGCAGGGAATTGATGTCCGCATGGTGTCGCATGAAGATTTTGATGCGATCGAGAAAGCGATTGATGCGAATACCCGCGCCGTTTTTTGTGAATCAATCGGCAACCCTGCAGGAAATGTGGTTGACATTGAACGTCTGGCAACCATTGCGCACGAGTATGGCGTTCCGCTGATTGTCGATAATACCGTTGCGACACCGTATTTATGCCGCCCGTTTGAACTGGGGGCAGACATCATTGTGCACTCGCTGACCAAATATATCGGCGGGCATGGTACCTGTATTGGCGGCGCCATCATCGATTCCGGCCGGTTTGACTGGGTTGCCAATAAAGACAAATTCAAAATGCTAAACGAGCCGGATCCGTCATACCATGGCGTGATTTATACCGAAGCATTGGGTGCGGCGGCGTATATTGGGCGCTGTCGTGTCGTGCCGCTGAGAAATATGGGCGCTGCTTTATCGCCTTTTAATGCGTTCCTGATTTTGCAAGGTCTCGAAACATTGGGACTGCGCATGGACCGGCATTGTGAAAACACAGAAAAAGTGGCGGCGTATCTGCAAAATCACAACAAGATCGAATGGGTAAATTATGCGGCACTGCCGGATAGTCCATATTATCAGATCTGTCAGAAAATCACCGGTGGAAAAGCATCAGGCATTTTGAGTTTTGGTATTAAAGGCGGATTCGATGCCGGTGTGCAGTTTATTGACGCACTGAACATGATTCTGCGTCTGGTGAATATCGGGGATGCCAAGTCTCTGGCCTGCCATCCCGCTTCAACCACGCACCGGCAGTTAAATGAGGCTGAGCTGGCGGCCGCCGGGGTGCGTCAGGATCTGGTGCGCTTGTCAATCGGTATTGAGCATATTGACGATATTATCGGCGATATCGAGCAGGCATTAGCCGCGACATCCGGTTAATAGCTCGCCGCTGTGACGGCTTGCAGAAGGGGATTCTTTGCTCGTTGACATTAACGGCCATGGATTTAATCGAAAAAGCCACCATCATGCACTATCATCGCCACAGGGTGGAGCAATACCGGCATGGTACCGCCGAGTCGCTCGGTTGGCGCAGTGCAGACAACCAGAAAAAGCGCTTTGAAGCGCTCGCCGATGTGGGCGATCTAGGCGGTGCGAGCGTACTGGATGTCGGTTGCGGCTACGGCGATTTGAAAGCCTGTCTTGATCTGCGTTACACCGATGTTGACTATATCGGTATCGATCAGCAGCCGGAATTCGTGCGTGAAGCCCGTGCGCGTTATGCCGGTTATCCCCGCACGCAGTTTTTTCAAACCGATTTCACTACTGCCGAATTGCCGCAGATGGATTACGTGCTTGCCAGTGGCGCGCTCGGGTACCGAAGCAACACCAGCAATTATTATGCTGACATGATTCACAAGTTGTATTGCATTGCGAAAATTGCTGTTGCGTTTAACATGCTGGACAAGGCGCGTTTCCCGCGCCATGATTTGCTTATCGGCCATGATCGTGACAAAATACTTGCGTATTGCCGTACGTTGTCGTCACACGTGGTTATGCGTAACGACTATCTGGCTGACGATTTTACCGTGTTTATGTACCGGTAACGCTAATCGCTTTATAGTCAGTTAGTGCCAAACAAACGGAGGAAGGCATGAAACGCGTCGTATCGCCAGATTCGGAACAGCGGCGTCATAGCAACAGCACTGCTGATGACCGCCATGCAGTTAAAACGCCTGACTTCACAGATAACCGTCCTGATGTTCTTGCGCAGCGTCAGCTTATCGCAGGCATTGCTGCCGCCCCGAAAATGACCGCGCAGCGAAAAATGATTGCGTCAATTCATACCAGTCCCCGCATGCTTGCGCAAAGAAAGCTGTTCAATTACGCAAGCGATGCTGCGGCGCAGTTGCAGCGCATGCCCGAAGAAGATCTGTTGCAGGGACGGTTCGATCCGGCGCAGCGGATGCAGGAAGAGGAGCCGTTGCAAGGAAAATTTGACACCGTGCAGCGCGTAGAGGACGAAGAATTGCTGCAAAGGAAATTCATCGCCGTACAAAAGATGGAGGAAGAAGAACCGCTGCAGGGCAAATCCGGTTCCGGCGCGCCGGTACAGCGCGAGGAAGCACATGCGGCGCCATCGCCATCGAACAACACCGGCCTGCCGGATAATCTCAAGTCCGGTATCGAGTCACTTTCCGGCATTTCCATGGACAATGTACGCGTACATTACAATTCCGGCAAGCCGGCGCAACTGAATGCACTTGCGTATGCGCAAGGCACCGATATACATCTGGCTCCGGGGCAGGAACAGCATTTGCCGCACGAGGCCTGGCATGTGGTGCAGCAGGCGCAGGGGCGGGTTCAACCAACGATGCAACTGAAAGAAGGCGTGCCGGTGAATGATGATCAGGGGCTGGAGCGTGAAGCGGATGTGATGGGCGCCGCCGCTGTTCAGAAAGCGTCCGAATCAGCCGAGTCTGATATTCTGCATGACTCCGATGCGAAACCTCAAAAAATATCCAGTCTAATTGATACTCTCCCAGGACAACGACCATCGGTACAACGCAAAGTGGGATTTGAGTTTGAAGTCGGTTTGCCATTTGGAACCCCTGGCGAAAAAGTCGAGACTATGATTGACAGTTATTACAAGCTGGTGGACCCAAAATTAGGGCCGGATGTTCATATTCATGACGGCGCGGGCTTCCATGTCGTGGAGGACCACGGTGGAATGAAAATTCTGGATGTCGAATCGATTGTTGAGTATGTCATAGACGCGGAAGAAGAATATAAAGACGAGACCACATTCCTGGCCAATGTAAAAAATGCTAAAGCGCATATTGATAAATTCCCTGCTGGTACTCAAACTAAATTTCCAAGTTCCGACAGTGAATATCTTTTAGGCGGGGGGGAGATGCAAGGTGCGGGCAAACGTGGTGTAGGACAGGCAACATTTGCGGTTCGGATGGAAGGTATCACATCAATGTTCGACAATAAAATAAAAGACGACTTTCTTGGCGGGGAAGATAACGTGCTATTTAGCAAAAGAATACTCGAGTTAGCCAAGCAAGTCGCAGCAGAAACTATAAAGCTTAACGGCATCTCTACGCTAGGCGAAGTAAAAAAAGTGGAGGGATATCTGGCTTTAGTGGCGCAGTATCTCGCTGCAAATTCCCTGAGCAAGATAGATGCAGAAATACTGGATAAGAATCGCGTCCCATTTCTGGTTCGAAGTCAATTGAGCGTGATAAGAAACAGTACATTGAATGCTGCATCACAAGCGGCTCTAACAACGCATAAAGACAATATTTATAATAAAATGATAGCCGTTTCAGGAGCGGAGCCTGATAAGGCTATTATTCCAGGAAAAACCGATCCAAAAACAAAAGTCTGGCTGGAGGGTGCGATTTCCGGTATGGATCCGGCTATTGCCTGGGGACAAAGCAAAACCATTAATCCGGAAGAAATCGGAAGCTCCGGTGCTAACAGAGAAAGTGGCGGCGTGGTCGAACAGCGGCACTTAAAATTTGGCCCAATCAACGTAAGTGACTGGGAAGCTTCAGCCACAAAAGTGTATAACGAAGCCAGGAAGTTAAATGGGATAGATTAAAAATGGCAACTACGCGCTCCCACCAGAGCCTGCCCGGCCAAAGACATTTGAATAGCGAGCATGGGCTGTTGCCTTTGTTGACCGCACCAGCAGTCATGCACAATGATGCCGCTAACGGGCAATAATATGACGGGTTCCAATGGTTCCCCGACGACAAGAAGAAAGGCGGCGGCAACACCAAAAATGGCAACCATTTTCTGGTATGGGCGTATGTCGAGTCGACCAGTTTTGCGATACATTATTGCGAACCGGCAAAGAAGTACTGTCGGCAAAGGAAAGCCAAACGCAACTGTATTGTTGTCATCAAATCGGTGAACATAAACTGACGCGCTCGTTATCACATATTAAGCACAAGAGGTGTTTTCTGTTACACGCTCTTTTGCATGCAGTCTGCTGCCGCACAAGCCGGTCTTCCTCGTCAGTAATCACAATAAAACTGCCGTTTAAATGCAGGTCTGTGCCGCAAAATCTCATCTCGTCTTCAGTCGATAAAATTGGTTCGAACCATGAGACTTTATTCCCTCCGGCGGCAGCCGGCTGGATGATTACCGGTTTTCAACCGTAATGGGGTAATTGTAAATCGATACCAACATAAATTGGTTTTTAGCATTTTTTAACATTTTCTTGACATTTTTTTGACACTGGAACGTTTATTATTGGGTTTGCTTGCAAGAATTAGCTAAAACACAATATCAATAAAACCTTCATCAACAATATCAATAAAGCCTTTTCTTAGGCCTTTTCTTAGGCCTTTTCTTAGTTTCATCAAGATCAACTCCGTTAATTTATTGGGAGGACAAGATGGAAGCTTTAGAACCACTTTCTAAATGTCGAGAACAATCGCCATTTACAACATGCAACAAAGTCCGGACACAGTTCAGCTGATTTGCAAAATCGTAGCATTGTAGTAAATGCAGTTTGCAGCGCTGAATTATAAAACCCGGTGTTGTGTATGAATTTGAAAGATTGATTGGTAACAGAAAAGGAGGAGATTCAATGACTACTCTATCAGTTGATAAAGCAGAGAGAGCTTGTGATTTAACTCAGGTCAAAGACTGCAACATAACACGCAGTTGTGCTATACCTGCAATGCTTATGCTTTCAGGTGACGGGAAGATACTTTATGTCAATAAGGAAGCGGAAAAATTGCTGAATTTCCCTGCAAAACAACGTCATAAACTACATATTTCAAAAGTGATATTGGCCTTAGGAAAAGTTGATTTGCTGGAAAAAAGCAAAGATCGCGTTAACACCTTTTTGCGTTTTCTCTCTCGTATTGGTTACAGGTTTAAACTCTGCAGTTTTAATGGAAAAAGATTTACAGGCGAGCTTTTTTTTAATGATATCGATCTGGACGGTTGCCATAATGTAGTTGTTTTAATTTATCCAGACGCAAGAGCCTCCTCGAATATGTGATATGCCAATTTAATGAAGGAGAGTAACAATGAACAAGGTAACGAAACCCCTGTTCAGTTTAAAAATAGAAAGATGACAGTCTCTCCAGATACATGCTTTGTAAAGTTAAGGCTGCATCGATAAGAACCGGTTCGGGTGAGTTGTTTGATTCTTTCTGTGACTTATTGCTGCGTTAACAAGGAGTGGCCGTATGAGTAATACAGTCAGTGATTTTTTGCTGCAGCGTCTTTCCGACTGGGGTATCACACGCATTTATGGTTTTCCTGGGGACGGTATTAACGGTATTTATGGCGCGCTGAATCGCGCCTTGGACCGTTTTGAGTATGTCCAGGCCCGGCACGAGGAAATGGCTGCTTTCATGGCATGTGCACATGCCAAGTTTACCGGTGAAGTAGGCGTGTGCATCGCCACGTCAGGTCCCGGCGCAGTTCATCTGTTGAACGGTTTATATGACGCCAAGCTGGACCATCAACCGGTGGTCGCCATTGTCGGTCAGCAGGCGCGTGCATCGCTGGGCGGTAGTTACCAACAGGAAGTCGATCTGAACAATCTGTTTAAAGATGTGGCGGGCGATTATGTGCACAGCCTTATAGTACCTGCACAAACACGCCATATCGTTGACCGGGCTTTGCGCATTGCGCAGTCCGAGCGTACCGTTACCTGTGTAATCGTTCCAAACGATGTGCAGGAGCTGGACGCGGTTGAGACCCCGCCGCGTGTGCATGGTACGGTTCACTCGGGTAGCGGTTTTAGTTCGCCGCAAGTGGTGCCGGCTAAAGATGATCTGCATTCCGCTGCCGAAATACTGAATGAGGGGGAGAAAGTCGCGATCCTGGTTGGGGCCGGTGCATTGGCTGCTACCGAAGAGATAATTGAAGTCGCTGAACGGTTGGGGGCGGGCGTCGCTAAGGCGCTACTGGGCAAAGCGGTATTGCCTGACGATTTGCCCTACGTCACCGGGTCTATCGGTTTACTGGGTACGCGTCCAAGCTGGGATATGATGACCGATTGCGACACGCTGTTGATGATCGGCTCACGCTTTCCTTATTCGGAATTTTTACCCCGGGAAGGTCAGGCGCGCGGCGTACAGATTGACCTCGACCCGGCTATGCTGGGTATACGCTATCCGATGGAAGTGAATTTAACCGGAGACAGTTCCGCGACACTGCGAGCGCTTATCCCGCTTTTAAAACCGAAGACCAATCGAAACTGGCGTGAAACAATTGAAAAAAATGTAACCGAATGGTGGGGGGTAATGGAAGCGCGCGCCATGAGTTCGGCTAAACCAGTCAACCCGCAGCGCGTGTTCTGGGAGTTATCGCCACGCCTGCCGGATAACTGTATTCTGGCGTCTGATTCCGGCTCGGCGGCCAATTGGTACGCTCGCGATCTGAAAATACGCCGCGGTATGAAGGCATCGCTATCCGGAACTTTGGCTAGTATGGGTGCGGGCGTGCCCTATGCTATTGCGGCTAAGTTTGCTTTCCCTGAGCGGGTAGTGATTGCCTTGGTCGGTGATGGCGCAATGCAAATGAACGGTAATAGCGAGTTAATCACTATCGCTCACTATTGGCGCCAATGGCGCGATCCACGGCTGATTGTGATGGTGTTGAACAATGGCGATCTTAACCAGGTTACCTGGGAGCAGCGGGCAATGGCAGGCGATCCGAAATTTGAAGCGTCGCAGATTGTTCCGGACTTTCCTTATGCGCGCTATGCCGAGTTATTGGGTTTGAGAGGAATTCGGGTCGATAATCCCGATCAGATTGGCACGGCCTGGGATCAGGCGCTGGCTGCCGACCGGCCCGTCTTATTGGAAGCTGTCACCGATCCTAGTGTACCGCCACTGCCGCCGCATATCACATTTGACCAGATTAGAGCTTATGTGTCCTCGCTATTGAACGGCGATCCGGACAGCAGCGAGATTATTAGAGCATCAGCCAAGCAATTGTTTAACAGTCTGAAACCGGATCACAGACAAGAGAAAACATAAAAGCAGTCTGTAGATGCCATTACCGATTGAAAACTACATCTTGACCGGTAACTTCAGCGACGCCGCGAGCCGGTTCCGCTTAGATGTCAGCGTTGAGGTGACTGGCGGGTTTCATCAGAAAGCGCAACTGGCGCGAACAATCAGCAATCAAACTTTAAGGAACGGACAAGTAGCATGAGCAATAACTATACCACTGCCAGGAACAGTGATTGCATGGTACCAATCCGTCGGATCGATGTTTCGGTTTATACGATTCCGACTGATCAACCGGAATCGGATGGCACACTCCAATGGAACAATACCACGCTGGTGCTGGTCGAGGTACAGGCTGGCGATCAGCGCGGACTTGGCTATAGTTATGCCGATACTGCTACCGCCAGGCTGATTCAAGATAAGCTGGCAGATTTGCTTTTGGGATACGATGTGCTGTCGCTCCCCGGTGCCTGGACGAAAATGACTCATGCCATACGCAATCTGGGCCGTCCGGGAATCAGCTCAATGGCGATCGCAGCGGTTGATAACGCGCTGTGGGATCTTAAGGCGAAACTGCTTGAATTGCCGCTGGTAACATTGCTGGGCAGGGCGCGCGATGCCATACCGGTCTACGGCAGCGGCGGTTTCACATCATATAGCATCGAACAATTGCAATGCCAGCTTGGCGGCTGGACAGATACAGGCATTTCCCGCGTCAAGATGAAAGTCGGCCGTAAACCGGAGCAGGATATTGAACGCGTCAAAGCGGCGCGGGCTGCCATTGGCGATGCTACAGAGTTATTCGTCGATGCCAATGGTGCCTATAGTCGTAAACAGGCTATAGCCATGGCTGAGGCGTTTGCCGAGTATGGCGTGGTCTGGTTTGAAGAACCTGTTTCGTCCGATGATTTAGAAGGCTTGCGTCTACTGCGTGACCGCGGACCAGCCGGGATGGCGATCAGTGCCGGTGAGTACGGTTACGACTTGTACTATTTTCGCCGCATGCTGGCGGCTGGCAGCGTGGATGTTTTACAGGCTGACGCTACCCGCTGCGCCGGCATCAGCGGATTCTGCGGAGCTGCGGCGTTATGCGAAAGCTTCGGTTTGCCGCTGTCATCGCATTGTGCCCCAGCGTTGCATACGCACCCTGGTTGCGCATTGCGCTCCATTTGCCATCTGGAATACTTTCATGATCATGCCCGAATCGAACAGATGTTGTTTGACGGCGCGTTAACGCCGCAACACGGCAAACTGTATCCGGATTTGTCGCGACCTGGCCTGGGGCTGGAATTCAAGCGCGCCGACGCAGCGCAATATGCTGTTTGAGATTATTATGAATAATGCTACTCAACATTCCCAGGTAAACGATAAGCAGCGAACAGCACCGCACGCAGAAATAGCGGTACGGCCTGCAAACGTCAGCGCATTAGCTGCCGAATTATCAGCCGCTATTGAAGGCGAAGTTCGCTTTGATGATGGCAGCCGTGCTGTTTATGCTACGGATGCCTCAAATTATCGGCAGGCCCCGATCGGCGTAGTGTTGCCAAAGAACGTCGACGACGTTGTCAAGACCGTGGCGCTGTGCCGCAAGCATGGTGCGCCGATTACCGCCCGCGGCGGCGGCACCAGCCTGGCCGGACAATGCTGCAATATCGCCGTTGTGATAGATTTTTCCAAGTATATGCATCACGTACTTGAACTCGACCCGTATCGGCGGCGGGCAAAAGTACAGCCAGGCGCTAATCTGGATACGCTGCGCAGGCAAGCGGAGCAATATCATCTGACTTTTGGTCCGGATCCGGCGACCCACGACCACAACACTCTGGGCGGTATGATCGGCAACAACTCCTGCGGGGTGCACTCGGTGATGGCCCAGTTTTACGGGCCGGGGCCTTTAACCGTGGATAGTATCGAATCCCTGGAAATCCTCACCTATGACGGTCTGCGCCTGACGGTTGGCGTTACTTCCGAAGAAGAATTATCCAGAATTATCAATGAAGGCGGTCAACGTGGAGAAATTTATGCTGGCTTAAAAGCACTACGCGATTGCTATGCCGATCAGATCCGGACTAAGTATCCTGATATTCCGCGCCGTGTGTCCGGCTATAATTTGGATCGGTTGCTTCCCGAGCATAATTTCAATGTTGCAGGTGCGCTGGTTGGTAGTGAAGGTACTTGCGTTATTGTGCTATCGGCTACGCTCAAACTTATGCCCAACCCGGCGGTCCGTTCGTTGCTGGTGCTTGGCTATCCGGATGCATATCACGCTGGCGATCATATTATGGAAGTTCTTGAGCATAAACCGGTCGGATTGGAAGGGATTGATCAAGCGTTGATCGGCTATATGAAAAAGAAACACATGCATCCTGAGGATGTCGAAATGTTGCCGGATGGCGGCGGCTGGCTGCTGGTCGAATTCGGCGGCGATAACAAGGAAGATGCCGACAATAAAGCGCAAAAACTGATGGATGAGTTGAAAAAAAAGGATGATGCGCCATCAATGAAGCTGTTCGATGATAAAGAACAAGAGCACCATATATGGCTGGTGCGTGAATCCGGGTTGGGTGCAACTGCCAATGTACCCGGCATGTCGCCCACCCATCCGGGCTGGGAGGATGCCGCCGTCCCGCCGGAAAAGGTGGGTCCGTATTTGCGCGATTTTCGCAAACTGCTAAATGAATTTGGCTACCAATGTGCGCTGTACGGACACTTTGGCCAAGGCTGCATCCACTGCCGTATAGACTTTGATTTACTGACTGCAGATGGAGTAAAAAAGTACCTGGCCTTTATTGATAAAGCTGCCGACCTGGTAATCAGTTACGGTGGTTCGCTGTCCGGCGAGCATGGCGATGGCCAGGCGCGTTCAATGTTACTTCCGAAAATGTATGGTGAGGAGCTGGTTGGCGCGTTTCGCGAATTCAAGAAAATCTGGGATCCCGGCTGGAAGATGAACCCGGGTAAAGTGATTGATAGTTACCGTCCAGATGAGAATTTGCGTATGGGTCCGCACTACAACCCGCCACCAGTCAAAGCCCGTTTCGGTTATCCGGACGATGATGGCAGCTTTGCTAAAGCAACCGCGCGTTGTGTGGGCGTGGGCATGTGCCGGCGTGTGGATAGTGGTGTGATGTGCCCCAGTTACATGGCCACCCGCGAAGAGGCCTATTCTACGCGCGGCCGTGCCCGGCTATTGTTTGAAATGCTGCAGGGCGATATCGTTGCCGATGGCTGGCGCGATCGGCGTATTCATGATGCGCTGGACTGGTGTTTGGCTTGCAAAGGTTGCAAACATGACTGTCCGGTCAATGTCGACATGGCCACTTACAAAGCCGAATTTATGTCGCATTATTACCGGTATCGCCTGCGGTCACGGCACGAGTACGCAATGGGTTTGATATACTGGTGGTCACGGGCAGCTTTAAAGCTGCCGCTGTTAACGAATTTTTTTACCCAGCATGAGCCGTTTGCATTCATTATCAAGAAAATTGGTGGGATTGCATCCGAACGGCGCCTGCCGCCTTTTACCAAGCAAACGTTCAGAGATTGGTTTCAACAGCGGCAGTCTAACCGGCCGAACAAACCGAGGGTCATTCTGTGGCCTGACACCTTTAGCAATCACTTTCTGCCAGAACCGGCCAAAGCTGCAGTCGAGGTGCTGGAAGCAGCAGGTTATCAGGTTGAACTACCACCACGGCCGCTGTGTTGCGGTCGGCCGCTGTACGATATCGGTATGCTGGATCTGGCAAAGAAACTCTGGCGTCAAACGCTGACCGCACTCCAATCCGAGATTACAGCAGGCACGCCGATAGTGGGGCTGGAGCCTTCCTGTGTAGCAGCTTTCCGCGATGAATTGATCAATCTTTTTCCTAACGATTACAATGCGCGCCGGCTCAGCCAGCAAACCATGCTGCTGAGCAGTTTTTTGCGAAAGATAGATTATCGGCCCCCTAAGTTGCGGCGTCAGGCGCTAGTGCATGCGCATTGCAATCACCGCGCAATAATGGGCATGAAAGCAGAGGAGGCATTGCTCAACCGGCTTGGCCTGGATTATGAATTGATGGATTCAGGCTGTTGCGGCATGGCGGGTGCATTCGGTTTCAGCGAAAAAAAATATGATATTTCAATCAAAATTGGCGAACGTGTTTTGTTGCCGGCGGTACGTAACGCCGCACAAAGCACACTGGTAATCACGAATGGATTTAGCTGCCGCGAACAGATCAGTCAAACTACCGGTCGCCGGGCATTGCACCTGGCTGAAGTATTGGCGCTTGCTTTGCGCGAAGGTAAGCAGCCATCGTCAGACGACGATCCGGAATTCAACGTATGCAGCCGCCCGCGTCATCCGGCATTTTCACTGAAAGGTTCCGGGGAAATTTTCAATGAGAAAGATAACTAAACCTTGAACCTAAAATTCTTCTTGCAAATATCGGGAAGTCCTTATAGAGGATTCTAGGTTGAAGCGCAGTAATAATCAGTCTTTCCGTAGGAGTGTCCATGCACCATGAGCTTTGCAGTCGCCAACAAGTGGAGGATTCGACGTTTTACCTGGATTGATAGGTGATAGGAGGTTATGATGAGAAATAACACTATCGGAAGAACCCGCTGGGCGATTGCTGAAGGTTATATACCGCTTGGCAGCACAAACGGCGAAGATCCACGTTTTTTAAGTCACGAAACGGCGTGCATGCTTAATGCCGGTGATCAGTGCGCGCATGTTACAATCACAGTTTATTTTAGAGACCGGGAGCCGGCTGGCCCATATTGTATCCTGCTACCCGCTCGGCGAATTTTACATCAGAGGTTCAATGACCTGAATAAGCCGGAGCCAATTCCCAAGGATACGCCTTTTGCCAGTGTGATCGAATCCGATGTGCCGATAGTGGTGCAGCATACCCGGCTCGATTCGCGGCAGCCGGAATTGGCTTTATTAAGTACAATTGCCTATTCCGATGAATAATTACAGGTGAATCATTTTTTGGTGGGATTGAAAGTTTAATAGGATTTCTCAAAAACAGGTTTTTACCCGGTGAATTAAACGATTGATTTCGAGGATGCGATCCCGTGAAGCACAATTTATACATGATGCCATTCTTGGCTGTACTGATCACATTAATTGTGGTGTTACCAAATGCAGTCCAGGCTTCAGAAGCGCCACTGAATTATTTCTTGCATAGTTACGGTCCGGCGGCCAGGCCAACAATGTATCTGGGATGGGTGCTTGCAGGATTATCAGTGGTTATTTGTATCATTATTTCACTACTGCTGTTAACCGCTTTAATCCGCAAAAGATCCCGCAGCGATCCATACTCCATTGATCGCGAAGGTGGTGGACTTCTCTGGATATATATAGGTACAGGAATATCGACTATTATTTTATTTGGATTGGTGATTTATGCATCGATGATTCTAAATCAGGTTGCAAAGCCTCCTCAGACGCCGGCCCTTACTGTGACAGTTACCGGGTATGACTGGTGGTGGAAAGTTGAATATGAGCATGATGATCCTGCCCAACACATTATCACTGCAAATGAACTCCATATTCCTGTGGGGCTGCCTGTTCTTATCAAGCTTAAAAGCGCTGATGTTATTCATGCTTTTTGGGTGCCAAAGCTTGCCGGAAAAACACAAATGATTCCGGGTCTGGTAAATCAGCAGTGGATTCAGGCAGATGTGTCAGGTGTATATACTGGACAGTGTGTTCAGTTTTGCGGAGCTGGTCATGCCCATATGGGTTTTGAGGTTATCGCAAAAAGTCCCCAAGAATTCGAAGACTGGCAGGATGCTCAAAGAAAAACTGCAATGCCTGGTTTCGAGACATCTGAAGATCCAGGGTATAAAGTATTTATGGATCAATGCGCTGGCTGTCATGCCATCCGGGGAACCGAGGCTGCCGGCACGCATGGGCCAGACCTGACTCATCTGAATTCACGACGCAAAATTGCGGCAGGACTATTAACCAACACGCCCGGCCATCTAAAAAAATGGATCATGAATGCACAAGAGCTTAAACCAGGATCGCGCATGCCAAACTTTGCGCTGTCAGACCATGAAATTGCTGCACTAATGCTTTTTTTATCGAATTTGGATTAACAGTATATGGCTATCTCCGACAAGAAACATAATCTTCCGGATAATCGTCTTGAGCGCGTGCCTGAATATGGTTGCGCTCCAACCGGGTCGACTGCCCAGATGCGTCTCGCAGACACATGGGAATGTAATCCGGGTTGGCGTGGCTGGTTTTCAACAGTCGATCATAAAACGATCGGTCTGCGATATCTCGTTACTGCATTCATTTTTCTGTTAATAGGAGGTATTGAGGCGCTTATCATGCGTGCGCAGCTTTCCCTGCCCGATCAGACTTTATTGACACCGGAACAATATAACCAATTGTTCACGATGCACGGCATAACGATGATTTTTCTTTATGCCTTGCCGATCCTGTCAGGCTTTTCCAATTATCTTTGGCCGTTATTACTGGGTTCTCGAGATATGGCTTTCCCGCGCCTGAACGCCCTCTCATACTGGATATTTCTATTTGCAGGCGTCTTTATGTACGCAAGTTTTCCACTAGGACAGGCTCCTAACGCAGGCTGGTTTAACTACGTACCCTTTTCTGGACCTGTTTATAACACAGGTCCAAATATTGATGTTTTTGCTCTTGGTATGGTGCTTTTGGGAATTTCAACGACCGTTGGCGCAGTTAATTTCATAGTTACACTCTTTAAAATGCGGGCGCCCGGCATGACGATTAATAGAGTGCCAATACTCGTTTGGGGTACGCTAACCGCATCCGTAGCAAATCTCATAACTATTCCCGCAGTAAGCCTGGCTTTCTTGCTTTTATGGCTGGATCGTCAAGTCGGCACCCAGTTCTTCGATGTGGCCAACGGCGGTAAACCGTTGCTATGGCAGCATTTATTCTGGATTTTTGGCCATCCGTGGGTGTATGCCATTGTTCTGCCTGCCATGGGTATTGTTTCTGATGCATTGCCAACATTTTGCCGAAGGCCTCTTGTCGGTTATACGGCAGTAGCTCTCGCCACCATGGCGACAATGATGTTCGGTTTTGTGGTATGGGTTCATCATATGTTCGCAACGGGTTTACCCACTGTATCTTTATCAATATTTGGCGCCGCCAGTATGGCAATCTCTATCCCGAGCGCAGTGGCTGTGTTTGCCTGGATCGCAACTATCTGGCTGGGAAGGCCGGTGTTCAAAACCCCCTTTTTATTCTTTGCCGGTTTCGTTATTCTATTTGTAATCGGTGGCTTGTCCGGTGTCATGGTGGCGGCAGTATCGCTTAACTGGCAACTGAATGAAACCTATTTCATTGTCGCGCACCTGCACTATGTTTTGCTTGGTATTAATGTATTTCCGGTCATAGGAGGGATTTATTACTGGTTTCCCAAGTTTACCGGCCGTATGATGAATGAAAAACTGGGCAAATGGAGCTTTTGGGTTATGTTCGTCGGATTCAATGCAGCATTCTTCCCAATGCACATCGCCGGTTTGCTGGGCATGCCCAGGCGTATCTATACATATTCATCGCATATGGGATGGGATAGCGTCAATATGATTACATCAATCGGCTCCTTCATATTCGCTATCGGCATTCTGATTTTTCTGGTTAACGTTATGATCAGCCTTAAACGCGGCGTATTGGCAGGTTCAAATCCCTGGGACGCGGCGACTCTCGAATGGTCGATTTCTTCACCGCCGCCTGCTTATAATTTTGCAGTCATTCCTGTTATCGCAAGCCGTCATCCATTATGGGAAAACCGGTTAAATGAAAGTAGTGAACGTTCAAGTCTTTCCGAAGGATATTTGCTGACGACAGGCCATGAAACAATCGGTACCTCACCGATTGATGCGAAACCGCAGGTTATCCTAAAAATGCCGGGCGATTCCTATACGCCATTTTTTGCCGGGTTATTTGTATCATTGCTGTTTGTCGGTCTGTTATTTCATTGGTGGACTTTTACCGGTGTGATGACCGCAGCATGCTGTGTTACGCTAATCTTATGGATGTGGCCTCGACAATCACTGGTTCAACGGGCAGTATCCAACGCCGGTCATTCTTCACAGAACAATTCGGAAAAAATATGAATCTATTTGATCATAACCGGTCTCTGCCGATAGGAAGCGACGCTAAACTGTCAACGGGATGGTGGGGTGTTCTGGCATTAATTGTGACAGAAAGTGCTTTGTTTGCGTATTTGCTGTTTACATATTTCTATTTGTCGGCTCAGACTGAACAGCAATGGCCTCCGGAAGGATTGCCCAGTCTGACTATGCCAGTCATAAATACAATAATTTTACTCGCCAGCAGCGTTTCTGTCTGGGCCAGTGAACACTACATTCGGCTGAAGCAGATACGCTGGAGTATCGGCCTGATGGCGTTATCAATAATTCTTGGCATCAGCTTTGTGCTGATCCAGCTTATCGAGTGGCATAAGAAACCTTATGGCTTGACGTCGGATCTCTACGGATCACTGTATTTTACGATTACGGGATTTCATATGTGCCATGTGGTTATTGGAATCGCTGTTCTATTGTTGCTGCTGGTTTGGCTTTCGTTAGGTTACTTCGATGATAGACGGCATGCCGCTGTCACAATAGGGGGTATGTACTGGCATTTCGTCGATGTTGTTTGGCTGTTTGTTTTTGCAACTTTGTATTTATTTCCTTACAGTGATTCCGTGTAGAAATTGAAAGCATTCTATCAGGGGCAAGTAAATACATTAATCTGTCATTTCTGGCTTATGAGTACATACAAAAAATTGTTCGCTTTATTCGGTGCTCCCGCAGCATGGATCATGCAGATGCTCTTAAGCGAGTCGCTCACCGCATATGCCTGTTATCCATATCAGGAGCCGCTGTCAACGCCGCTCTGGACAGATTTACCGGCGATACTTGCAGCAATCAGTATAACCTGTTTGACATTAAACATTCTTTCGGCATACGTAGCATGGAATTTTTGGCAACAATCCGACAATCCAATGATTGATAAAATCAGTACACGTGGGCAGTCTCTCAAAATTATGGATGAACAGTCTCAATTTCTGGCAATGCTGGGTATTATGTCGAATGTCGTATTTTTCGTGGCAATTTTATTTACTGGCTGCGCGATTTTATTAGTACCATTGTGTAGCGACTGGGCCTGACTCAAATGATATCAGCGGCTTCATTAATTAACCCAATACCAGGCGGTTTTGCATGCCGTTTGTTAATCATCTTAACAATATGGATGGTCGCTGAAAATGCCCAGAGCGCTGATCCGGAAATCATTGCCCGGGGTGCATATCTTGCCAAAGTGGCTGACTGTGAGAGCTGCCATACGGCAGGCCCCGATCATCCGCCATTTGCTGGTGGTTTGCCAATTAGCTCTCCTTTCGGGGTCATTTATTCGACTAACATAACACCCGACCCGGCAACCGGAATCGGTCAATACAGTTACGAAGACTTTAGCCGCGCCGTTCGAAAAGGGATTGCCAAAGACGGCAGATATTTATATCCGGCAATGCCGTATCCTTCATTCGCGGCGGTCCTGGATGATGACATTCAAGCGCTGTACGCTTATTTTATGGAAGAAGTAAAGGCTGTTAATCACATGCCGCCGCAAACCGAACTTCCCTTTCCTTTTAATCAGCGTTGGACACTTATGTTCTGGAATGCCGCATTTGCCACTCAGAAACCGTACAAAGTCCGCACCGATCGTAATATGCAATGGAATCGCGGCGCCTATCTGGTGCAAGGGCTGGGGCACTGCGGCGCATGTCACACGCCACGCGGCCTGGCATATCAGGAGAAAGCATATTCGGAATCATCACCTGAATATTTGAGCGGCGCAGTAGTGGATAACTGGTCTACCGCGGACTTGACCGGTAATAATGCGTCCGGTTTGGGGAGATGGTCCAAAGCTGAAATTTCAACATTCCTGGAAACTGGCCACAGCAGGTTGGGGGTGGCGTTTGGCAGTATGGTAACCGTGATTGAAAATAGCACACAATATTTACGGAAAGAAGATCTGGATGCTATTGCGGCCTATCTCAAATCGCTTCCATTGCGAAAAAGCAGGTCGTCTTACAAACCCTCCGTTACACAGGATCAATCGGATAAGATTGATCTGGAAATTGGGATCAATCAATTTGAGCGCCCGGGCGCCGGTCTTTATTCCGGGCTTTGCGCAAAATGTCATCAACCCAATGGCACAGGCGATCTTCCAAAATATCCACGGTTGAGCGGCAATTCGATGGTTCTTTTAGAAAACCCTGTATCTATCATCCGTCAAGTGCTGGAAGGGGGGAAAGGTCCGCTGACAAAAAATGGACCTATACCGAAAGAAATGCCAGGTTTTGCAAAAAAATTATCCGACCGGGAAATTGCAGAAGTGCTTACTTTTGTGCGCAACAGCTGGGGTAACACAGCGCCGCCGGTCACATCACGCGATGTATCCAAAATACGAAAAAAATGCTGTAACACTACAGCTCCGTCAACGCATGAGTAAGAAATTCGTTGTCAGTTTTCCAGAGCCACTTCTTTTTTGACTGAAAGGAGAGTTTTGTGTCCTGAAAAGGCGAAAAGCTTTACTTGGAGAGTTTGACGTGATGCATGCCAAACCAGCTCAGATAAATCAGCAAAGCCACGATTGTAGCGGGAAATATTTTTAGTATGTCGTCGTCGAATCCTGAAAAATGCCAAATGGAAACGGTAATAACCGCGGCCGACATCATGGCCAGCGCAACGGGCGCTGTCAATGGCAGATGAAACATGCGAATAACCAGCACCGGGCCAAGGCTGGCGCCCATTGCCGACCAGGCAATGAGCACTAAACCGAAAACCCCTTCATGTGCAAAAAGCGCGATCGCAAGCGCAGTGGTTGTGACCGCGAGTGTGCTTAGTTTGGAGGCAAGATACGAATCTTTCCAACGTGGAAAAATTTCCTGGGTCAGGGTGCCTGAACAGACGATAATTTGTGAATCCGCCGTGGAGACCGTTGCGGCAAATAGCCCCGCGAGCGCGATTCCGACAAAAACACCCGGTAATAACTGCATGGTGAGCAACGGTAATGCCAGCTCGGTGGGTTCTTTCAAACCCGTAACACTCGGTAAATTAGACAGGTCCGGGATGATCGCGCGGCAGTAGAGGCCTACGCCAATGGAGGCGGCAAAAAAAAGGACGTACCATATAAAATAATATACGCGTGCGCGCTTGATCGCATCCACTGATTTGATTGCCAGCAGGCGTGTCATTAAATGGGGCTGGCCAACCGTGCCAAGGCCCGCAAAAAAATAGCCGGTAATAAATGCGAGTATGCCGAATTGAAGTTCCTGTGGAAACCAGGCTACTAGCGCCGGATCTTGGGCGCCGAGATTTGCCGTCAGCGCATATGGGCCGCCTACTTTTAGAAAACCGGCAATCAGAATCGCCAGCATTGTGATGATCATGGCAAACGACTGTGCTGCATCGGTCCAGATGTCGGCGCGTATGCCGCCAGCATAGGAATACACGATTACAATAGCTGCGCCGATAATTGCGCCAATATACATATCCCAGCCGAATAACGCATGGAGTGCGGTGCTGCCGGCTTTCAGCTGTGCCGCCGCATAGATTCCAAGGAAAACAATGGTAATGAGTCCGGCGCTGACGATTATCAAGCGATTGGCGCTGTTATCCTGGGTTCCGATTAACAATGGCAGTGTATTGATTTTGGCTTTGCCGGAAATTTTGCGCACACGCGGGTGTACGAACATCCAGACCATAAGGTCGCCCAGCACCCATCCCAGCATAAGCCATACGGATTCATAGCCGAAACGATAGGTATAGGCGATCATGCCGATGAACATGAAACCACTGTTGTTGGTGGCGACAGTCGAAAGCGCCGTAAGCCAGGGGTTTACTTTGCGGCTGGCAACCAGATAATCTTCAGGAGTTTTGCGTTTTCGGATCATCGCCATGGTGCCGCTCATAGTAAGCAGGATCATGACAATGATGAAAGACCAGATTGTTTCGCTCATGTTGATTCTGTCGCCGTATAGGTATGGTTTCGATTGTTGAATTAGGCATTAATAAACAGATGTGTAGCTGGTTGTACACGGCTGTTTCCTGACTGACAAACAGGAAAACCCGTTTCAGCCAAAATTGTTCCACTATTCTAAAATTTGTTCCGAATGCCGAATTTGAGTTTCTGACTAGCCTGGATATTGTATCAGTTGCCGGCATTTAAACGCTGAACTGTTTTGAATTGAGTGTATCCGCGAGCGCAGACGCAGTTATTCTGGGCTAAGCGGCACCATTCGGAGCGGGCTTTGCCAGCTGTTTTCCGACTCGCTTTGATGTGCGCAAGTCACGCATTGCCTGCAACAAGATTTCAAAAATTGGTTTATCTCTGGTATCGTTGTTTTTACAATGTTGCCTGAGAAATGTTGAAACCGGAGTTTTTGTTGGTTTAAAAAGCGCTGGTGCCAGAGCAGCCTGTAACCCGGGAAAATGTGAAACTGTACTTCAAACTGAATCTGCCAGTCTATTGAATCATAAAGGAAAACAGAGCCATGTCCAGCCGACAAAAACCAATTGTGATCGTGACAGGCGCTTCCGGAAATATCGGCGAAGCGCTCAGTGAAAGCTTGAAACAAAAATACCGGGTCGTTGGACTCGATATCAATTCCTGTAAAGAAGCCGATACCAGTATTGAATGCAACCTGACATCCGATGATTCCGTAAAGTCAGCCCTGGATGCTGTGCGTGCACAGCACGGAGAAAAAATAGCGGCCGTGATTCATCTGGCGGCTTACTTTGATTTTACCGGAGAGCATCATCCGCTGTATCAGGAAGTGACAGTTGACGGAACCCGGCGTTTACTGAAATTTCTTCAAAGTTTCGAAATCGAACGGTTTATCTACGCCAGCACGATGCTGGTTCATGAGCCAACGGTGCCGGGTCAGAAAATTGATGAAAATACGCCGCTAAAACCGGCCTGGGCGTATCCGCAATCCAAGGCCGAAGCGGAAGAAGTCATCAGGCAGCAGCATGGTCAAATACCGTATACCATTTTACGCCTGGCAGGCGTCTACGATGATGACAGCGCAGTTCCGACATTGACCTATCAGATTTCCCGGATTTATCAGCGCGATTTTAAAAGCCATCTTTATGCAGGCGACTTGATGGCCGGGCAGGCTTTTATTCATAAAGAAGACATGGTGGCGCTTTTTCAGAAGGTGGTGGACAGGCGCAAGAAACTGCCGGACACCAATATCATTCTTGCAGGCGAAAACGAAGTGATGGGGTATCGGGAGCTGCAAAACCGGATCGGGTATCTGATTTTTGGCAAAAAAGAGTGGCAAACCATCGATATGCCCGAATTTCTGGCGAAATCAGGCGCATGGCTGGAGGAAAAAGCCGAACCCATTATCCCGGATGAGATTGATCAGGGCGAAAAGCCTTTTATCAAACCGTTTATGATCGATCTGGCATCCGACCATTACGATCTCGACATCGGCCGGGCACAGGAATTGCTCGACTGGCAGCCCAAACATCGCATTTATGATGGATTAAAAAATATTATTGCGAGTCTCAAAAAAGATCCGGCGGCCTGGTATAAAAAAAACCGTATTACGGAACCTGACTGGATGCGGGCAGCACAAGAAAAACACAAAAATGCTGATCGAATCAGAGAGAAGCATGAAGCGTCGTATCGCCGCCAGCACCATGAAAATATCTGGGCGCATTTTCTGAATATGGGCCTGGGTTGTTGGCTCATAACGGCGCCTTTTACACTGGGTTATGAATCACAGGCAATGATCTGGAGCGATATTGTATCGGGTTTTGTGCTGCTTGTGCTGTCATTTGTATCGTTATCCTGGCGTTTTGGTCTGGCACGCTGGCTTTGTGGCGGAGTGGGGCTCTGGTTGCTCGGAGCGCCGTTAATTTTCTGGGCGCCGACGGCCGCCGCTTATTTAAACGACACGATCGTCGGTATGCTGGCCATGGGATTTGCGGTTTTGACCCGGCCGGTACCGGGCGTCTCACCCGTCGCCGCCCAAACCGGGCCCACAATACCGCCAGGCTGGACCTATTCGCCTTCCAGCTGGTTTCAGCGTTTGCCAATCATTATTCTGGCATTTATCGGATTTTTTATATCCCGTTATTTGTGTGCGTATCAGCTTGGGCATATCGACAGCGTATGGGAACCTTTTTTTCCCGGCGCATTGCAGGATCCGAAAAACGGCACTGAAGAGGTCATCACCTCGTCGGTTTCCAAAGCCTGGCCGGTGCCGGATGCCGGACTTGGAGCGATGACGTACGCGCTTGAAATTTTAACCGGTATCATGGGTTCGTCCAGGCGCTGGCGCACCATGCCGTGGCTGGTTATGCTGTTCGGCATTCTGATAGTACCGCTGGGAATTGTGTCGATTTTCTTCATTATCATACAACCTATCTTGATTGGAACATGGTGTACCCTGTGCCTGATTGCTGCTGCTGCGATGCTGATACAAATCCCTTATTCCCTGGATGAATTGATTGCAACCAGTGAATTTCTGTACCGTAGAAAGAAACAGGGTCATTCTCTTTTGCGTGTCTTTTTTCAGGGTGATACAGACGAAGGAAAATGGGAAACGGTTGAAGATAGTTTTGCACAGAAACCTTCCTTTATTATCAAGGAGATGCTGGGCGGGGGTGTGACGTTACCCTGGAACCTGGTGCTATGCATTCCTATCGGTGTCTGGCTGATGTTTACGCGTGTGACGCTCGGCAATGAAGGGGGGATGGCGAATGCCGATCATTTGATCGGCTCGCTGGTGCTGACGGTAGTCATTACGGCTTTGGCTGAATCCGGCCGCGCTTTCCGCTTTTTTATACTGCCATTGGGAACCGCCTTGCTCGTGACGCCTTTTTTCTACGATACAAGTACGCTGTCCTTGACCTCCAGCATGGTCTGCGGCTTGTTACTGATTGGCCTGTGCCTGCCGCGCGGCACAATTTATAACGAGTACGGGGACTGGAGGCGGTTCATTGTTTGAAACGTTTTCAATACCGGTTAATTTGTTGATTTTTTCCGTGCTTGCCGGTGCGATCTGGGTGTCCGGTACGCGTTTATCATACCTGGTTGATGCGATCGCCGAACAGACAAAAATCGCACGTGCTTTCATGGGGCTTATTTTTCTGGCCACAATCACCGAACTGCCGGAAATGGTGACAAGTATTACTGCAGTCTCGGCAGGTAACGGGGCGCTTGCCATTAATAATATGTTCGGCGGTATTATGATGCAGCTGGCCGTATTGGCCGTTGCCGAAATTTTTATCATAAAAGGCACGCTCAGTTCCGCGCCGCGCAATCCTTCCGTATTAGTCGCCGGCCTGTTGCTGATTCCATCGCTTGCGCTGCTGCTGCTGATAAGTTACACCGGCGATATGCCAGTAATCGCACATATGGGACTTGGCAGCCTGTTAATCGCGCTGCTGTATATTTTCTTTATGTACTTGCTTTGGAAAATTCAGGACCGCGATACCTGGAGTCCGGTTGATCTTCCGAATGAACAGATAGAACATGGAGAGGTGCGGAACAACCGCTATGATGATTTACCGTTACGAAGACTCATTTTGTTTTCGGTGATGGCCGGGCTGATCATATTGCTGTGCGGCGTGTTTATCGTTCATGTTGCTGAGACACTGGCTGATCAGACGGGACTGGGCAGCAGTTTCATTGGCGTTTCTTTATTGGCGCTGACTACGTCATTGCCGGAACTGAGTACCGCCATAGCGGCAATCAGGGTGAAAGCCTATACCATGGCGATTTCCAATATTTTCGGCAGTAATCTGATCATGATATTTTTGATACTGCCGGTGGATGCTTTCTTTCTGAAGGGGCCGATTCTAAACCATATCGATTTGTCGGCTTCGATCGCGCTGGTTGGCGGTATATTTCTGACCGCGACCTATTGCATTGGGCTTTTGATCCGTCCGAGAATGAAATTCTTCCGCATGAATATCGATTCGTTTTTAGTCCTGCTTTTTTATCTGGCGGGATTGTTCATCCTTTATCAGGTGCGATAGATAATGACAGGGTATAGCCAATCCGGGCGATATCAGCCTGGCGGCTTGGACGCCCCGTCTTCGTTCATGGTGTTTCCGGGGGTGCGCCCGCCGATCGGCGCCAGGCCGGTCTGCGGTTGTTACTTCGGCTGTTGAAAAACCGTCACGGCCTCGCGCCATCGTATAAACCTGAAATCCTCAGTTGACGCGACACAGTTGACCGCTACAACTATGGCCAGTCTTGTGAAATAAAACCAATAGTTCTTTATATGCTGCTCACCAGAAGGGTGGTCACGCTGTGATGCTTTAAGCACACCGTTTTTCCTTTTTTGCTGCGTGCAATTCGTTTCAACAGCGCGCTATCACGCCTCGTTGCGCCTTGCCAAAAAGGAAGAACAGTGTACTCCAAGCATCATCCTTTAAGGCTGCCGATGAAAAACCGAGCAACGCAATCCATTGCGTACGCCAGGTGGCAACATAATGCAGTGTTTCGCCAACTGGGCGGACAGACCCAAGGTAATGATGACGCTGCATAAGTTTATGATAGTCTGCCTGTTCCTGCTGAGTAACAGGACGAACGACGATTTCTTTAAGCTGCAAAAGCTGATTTCAATCGGGTTTTGTTGAGGCTCCTTTATATCAATATTCGTTGGTTATGTTCAGCTTTAGTTAAATGCGCACGTCCCTATTAGCTCTCAGGGTTAGAGCAAATTTGCCCTGGTTGAGCGGGTGAAATTCTTGATTTTTAGTGTTGATTGAGTTGAAAATGTGTGATTTTCTGGTTTTTTCTCAGTGTAATTGACAGATTGATGTGGGTTGAGTACATTTCAGTTGGACGAGAAGGGCGCTTACTCTGCTATACTCGGTGCTGTCGGGCAATCGCAACTGCGAGGGTTGCGTTCACCTCTAGGTTAAGGCGAGTTATTTGGCTTTGCTGCAATTGTTCGTCGTCTGCGTGCTGGCAAGCACGGTAATGTGCAACCTGACGCGTGATCCGCTAGGCGCCGACGGCAAGACGATGCATCTCAAGGATCGAGGACATCTAGCCGACGATCTGGCTCAGAGGGGCTGATCCGGGGCTATTAAGCGCCCGTCTATTATCTAACGAAGCCCGCAACCTCTGCGCGGCTGACAACCTTTGGAGGAATCATGCATTCACTGGCACACGATTATCCCGCTACGTTGCTGGCAGAGCGCGAGGCGCCGTGCCTGTCGCTCTATCAGCCGACCCATAGGCATCACCCCGACAACGAGCAGGACCCGGTTCGCTTCCGCAACCTCGTCAAGCGATTGGCCGTATCGCTGCGCGCGAAATATCCGGCGTGCGACTTACAGGCGCTGCTGCACCCGTTCGAAGCGCTCGCCGAAGATCGCAATTTCTGGAATAAAACCGGCGATGGGCTCGCCGTTCTGGGCGCAACGGATTTCTTTCGAGTCTACCGGTTGCAACGGCCGGTTGCCGAACTGGCTATCGTCGCCGACAGCTTTCATGCTAAGCCGCTGATGCGCATCGTGCAATCGGCCGACCGTTACCAGATTCTCGGTTTGAATCGGCAAGCGTTTAAGGTATTCGAGGGCAACCGCGACGTGCTGGATGAATTATCCCCGATCGCCGACGTGCCGCAGACCGCCGTTGAATTGTTGGGCAAGACCCCCGACGACCGGGAAGGCGCTCACCGCACTCACGGACCGAACGGCGTAGCTGCAGTGACCCAACAGGGCGGCGGCGTGCCCCACGCCGCCGCCACCGTAACCCGCCACGGCACCGACGTCAGACAGGATATCGAGGACCGCGATACCGAACAGTTCTTCCGCGCTGTTGACGCGGCGGTACTGAAGCACTGTTCACAACCGTCGGGGCAACGTTTGATCCTGGCGGCACTGCCGCAGCACCATCATTTGTTTCGCGCCGTCAGCGCCAATCCGTCGTTGATGGATGAAGCAATCGATGTCCATCCGGATGCGCTGTCAATGGATGCGTTGCGCGAACGCGCTTGGCAAGTCGTACTGCCGCATTACTTGCAGCGACTGGCCGGATTGGTCGAATCGTTCGGCGCTGCTGCCTCGAACGGCCGCGGCGCCGACGACCTACATAGCATTGCCGAAGCAGCGATTGCCGGGCGGATAGAGACGCTCCTGATCGAGGCTGACCGACTGCTGTCTGGTCATATCGAGTCTAGCAGCGGCGAGATCACGATCGCGGATCTGGCCCATCCGGAAATCGATGACGTGTTCGACGATCTGGGCGAAATCGTTCTGAAGAAAGGTGGCGAAGTCATCGTCGTCCCCAGCGACCGCATGCCGACAACCTCTGGTGCTGCCGCAATCTACCGCTACTGATGACTGGTTTCGCCCGCCTGCATGCACTGCTCGTCGACGATGACTCATTGGCGCAGGTGTGCCGCGATCTACCCGAATCCGCGTGCCGAGCGCAGCCGCACAACTACGGCGTGAACGTCGTATCGCTGAGTCTGACGAGAGTCGGAGAGGGCTTGGCCGATCCCAAGCTCGTGCTCGCCTGGTTACTCGACGCCATCGGCACGCCAGCTTGGGCGCTCGGCCTGCTGGTCCCGGTACGCGAATCGCTGGCGATGCTGCCGCAACTGGTAATTTCGGCGCGTATTCGGCGGCTCGCCATTCGCAGAACCGTTTATGTGTTCGGCTGTATCGTACAGGGCGTCGCGATCATCGGCTTCGGCCTGATGGGGTGGTTTGCACAAATGTTTTCCGGTGCCCTCGTCGGCATCGTTGCAATCACGCTGATCGCGATATTCGCTCTTGGCCGCAGCTTGTGTTCGATAAGCTTCAAGGACTTGCTCGGCAAAACCGTGGACAAGGGCCGCCGTGGCTCGATCAGCGGCACGGCGGGCACCATTGCGGCCATAGCGACGCTGCTATTGGCGATCAGTTATTCAATCGGCTGGATTCCGCTCACGATACCGGTCGTCGCCGGCATGGTCGTGCTCGGAGGAATCTGTTGGTTGTTGGCTGCGTTCGTCTTCGGATTGATTCGAGAAGAGCCCGGCGCAACCACAGGCGACATCAATGGTCTGGCCGCGGTCATTGCGCAGCTCGGTTTGCTGCGCAGCGATGCACAGCTGCGCCGCCTCATCGTGACGCGTACATTACTGCTGTCGACAGCGCTGGCGCCACCGTTTTACATCGCACTCAGCGGCGATAGCGCAGCCAGTGGGCTCGGCACGCTGGGCACCTTCATGATTGCGGCGTCTGCGGCGAGCCTGTGCAGCACCTACATCTGGGGGCGGTTCTCCGACAGGTCGAGTCGTCTCGTGCTGATACTCGCGGCGACACTCGCCGCGCTAGGGAACGCAGCTGCTGCTTTCGCTGCACTGATAATGCCGACCATGCTGGAAGAGTCGTCATTATTGCCGGCGTTGCTTTTCGTACTTATGATCGCGCACCAAGGCGTGCGACTCGGGCGATCAGTGCACGTCGTCGATATGGCGGACCGCGACAACCGCGCAACGTACACCGCGCTCAGCAATTCGATAGTCGGCCTGGTCCTACTCGCAGGCGGCGTCTTCGGCGTCATCGCGCAGTGGCTCGGCATCGGCGTTGTGCTGGCGATATTCACATCAATGGCAGCCCTGGCGATAGTCGCGGCAGCTGGGTTGAATGACGTTCAGGCCACTTAGCCCATCTTTTCCAACTGGTGACTTACTAATTCTACTTTGTCAGATTACTCAAAAGCCACTTTCCGTCTGGCAGAAGACTTTTTAGCGCTGAGCCGTCGCCGGTGCCGCTTATGAATAATATCAGCCAGATCCTCGGTGGTAAGTTGTCTTTGCGGCAGCATGTGCGCTAATGCGGTCACCAGGTCATTGAAGGATAACATCGGCCATCGTTTGCGCCCAAGCATCCTTTGCTTGACCAAGAATAGCGTTGCCAGCATGACCAGCGCCATGTGATGATGCCATGCATCCCACCGGCGTACTTGATAATCGGCCATGCCGCATTCGCTTTTCGCCTCATGAAAGCTGTGCTCAATGAAGAAACGCTGTGCCTGTACTTGCGCCAGTTCTTGTAACGGCGTTTCAAGTGACGCGTTGGATAAGCAATAATGTGATATTTCGCTAGCGCCGACCTCCCGCCTGGCCAGCAAGTGCCAGCGATGCGCCTGTTTCTCGCTGCCATCCCATGCCCATACAAACGCATGAAGATATTCCGCTTCCAGCATACCTTTCTCGCCCTCGCGCAGTTTAATGCGCCGCCATACAGTATCCGGCTGCTCAGATGCCCATTGATCAACACGTATCGCCTCAGATTGTGCTTTCAGGTGTTTCGGTTGCCTGCCACGGCCATTCCTGGCAGGAATACTCGGCATTGGGTCTACCGAAAATCACAATGGGTTGCGCTCTTTACCACCGACCTGGATCTCTCCGTCGAGCAGATCATCGAGTACTACGGCGCACGCTGGAAAATAGAAGCTGGTTTCAAGGAAATCAAACAGGAAATCGGTAGCGCTAAAAGCCAAGCCAGAAACTGTCATTCCGTTACCAATCATCTCAACTTCTGCATGATGGCTGCCACCATAACCTGGATATACGCCGATCACCTTGAAAAAACACCGCAGCGTTGTTACGCTGTTAGCAATCGAGCGCATTTCGCTTTTTCCGATGTCAGAAAGTTGATTACTCGGGTCGCGCTCGATAAAGATTTTGTTAGCTTTTGCCCTAAACCCGGCAACCCCCACAAAATTCATTCATCAGCGCATTGTTACGGATGGTCGCATAGGAAAAAGCGGGAAACTTCAGTCAGGAATTACTATGGCGGTATTTATCAAGGGAAAAGGGGTGCACGCATTTTACACCATCCAGCCGGAGATTTCAGGCATGAAGAAAATGCATAATGCATTGGAAGCCACCGGTTTGAGCCGGTGGCCGGTTCGTCTTCATTTTTGATGACAAACCGCACAAGAATAAGATTCCGCGGACAAGACGGGTTTATATGCGCCCGTTGAACCATCCGGGGCTGCGTTAAAACGACTGACATTAAGTGGCGCGTTTATGATCCGCTCTTCAAGTTCACTTCGATATTTCCATGTAGAATAACCCGGAATCACGCGCGCATTAGCATAAATTTTTTGTGCAGTATTCCAGTCACCGGCTTTAACCAGCATATCGCCCATATTCATAAAAAAGCCTTCTAGATTGTGCGGGGCTTTATCGCTGTTCCAGCAAACCCTTTTTCTTCCTTCAAGCGTTTCTCGTGTCAAAAAAGGCGTAAAATCAGGGTCGTCGCGATTAATTTTTTCGCCAACACAAAGTTCGTAGTTCTGCCATTGCATCTCCAGGGATTGTTTATAGATTTGATTCCCGGGTGGAAATATGCGGCTGAATAAAAAACCGGGTGTGAGCAGATTGAACTCAGGCCAGTCCAGAATGGATTGTGTGAGTACTTTGAAACCATCTTTTGTGCGTGCATCGTTGAAATCCGTTTGCCCTTCAAGGATGGTCAAGCCGCCGAGTTGCCCTAAAAAAATTGCGTTAGGAAATAAATCGACGCTTCTTCGCAGATATTTCCGTGCAATGATGACGCTATCGGTAATTGTCGGTGGAATATCGTCCAGTCTGGATTGTTCCGACAAACGCCAGAGGTGCGTGCTGCCAATGTGTCCGGCAGTAAGCGGATCTTCCGGGTCAATCAGATAAGCGCCGACGAGTGCATTGAGTACCTGGTCAATCAGATCATATCTGCCGTTATTGAAAGCAAACCAGAAAAAATTATCGGCTTCGATGGCGGCTTCTGTACGCTGCCTGGAAGGAATCGTTTCTGAAGGATCCCTGTAGCTGAAATGACGGTTGTGGTGGTTGAAAAAATCACGATCAAGTTGCGTCGCTTCATTACGAGCAATTGCAATTGTACTCATGCTTAATAACAAAACTAAAACGAATGCGGCGGAAAGTAATGAAGATACCGTGTCTTGCCTGACCATTGCTATGACCCCCTTACAAAAGCAAGTGTGTTACGGATTAGTCGTTCGGATTTTGCGTTTCTCGATACGCGCGCCGCGCACTCCGGTCCAGGCGTACAAGTTGCTGTATGGTAATCAAACCGCTGTGTTTTAACTGAAACAGGTGCTGCCTTACACAATTCGTATAGTCGCGCCGGTTTTCCCACTGCGCATCGTAACTGCACGGAATTTCGGGTATCGAAATCCGTTCACCTGTTGCGACGTCGTATAAGCGATTGCGCACACCGCCGGGCCAGAGTATGTCGACCGTACCTTTTTTTGCTTTGCCCATACCGAAAAGCAGTTCAAGACTGTTTTGCGAGGCGTGGCTTGAGCCAGCTAATAACGGCTTGATTACACGAAGCCCGTTTTCGGGTTGAAAAGAGACGATTGCGCCAATGCCGTTACGGTTGACGCGACCATAATCGGTTAATCCTGCGGTACCGAGAAGCGCAATAGCCGCCCAGCCATTGTTATTGCCGCCGCTGTTAATTTCAACCGAGAGCGAGCCTTTGGTTTTAAGAATGCCGGGATTGAATATCAGCTGACCCGGTTCGTTTCCAGGAAGCCAGGTCGGTACAATATATGCGGTAGCATCAAATTCTGACGAACCTGCCGGTGGTGCGGGAATGAGTGGATTGGGTTCTGGTGTGTCGTAGTTGGATACCGAAACGATATCGCTGAAACCATCCTGATTAAGATCGGCGACTGCAACACCAAGAACAGCTCTGCGGCTGTGGTCGGTATCGCTTTTAGCCGCCAAATCATATTCGAAAGTTGCGCTGCATTCCTGATTATTCAGAATAACACCCGGATTTGAGGCTTCGAGCGCAATAAACATATTGAGGCCGCCATGAAATACAATATCCTGGTCGCCGTCATTGTCGTAATCAACTATCGTTGTTCCCCAGCCAAAAGGGGTCGCCATCAAATCACCCACGCCGGGATCTGAAAATGTGCCGTCAGCCATGCCAAGCAGCCAGCGTGAACTTTGCTCTCCAATATGATAGGGTGTTCCCGTAAATGGTACGAAATAATCGCCTTGATTCGTCGCGAATATATCCATCAAACCATCGCAGTTAAAATCGCCAAAGTCCAGCCCCATCCATGCGCCAAAGCGGAACATTTTCTTTTCTCCGGTAACGTCGGTAAAATTTCCGCTGCCATCGTTTTTAAGAAAATGAATGAATCCGCGGTCAAGACCGCCTAATTGCGCGTGCGGGAAAGCACCCTGATCATGTGCAATGATAATGTCGATATGGCCGTCCTGATCGTAATCGACCATGGCGATTGACCATGTGATACCTGACGCACCAGATGGCGCAAGTGATTCAGCCGGGAAAGCAAGATCGCGAATACCCGATGATTCGCTGATATCGGCAAAAGTGTTATCACCCTGATTTAGAAAAAGCTGGTCCGGTTCGTTCAGCGCATAAGGCTCGACGAACATTGCGCGATTAGAATTAAAGTTGTATGAATTGCCCACAACAATATCCAGTAATCCATCGCCATTGACATCACCCATGGCGCAAACCTGCGCATTCAGGTTACCTGCGCCCATTCTGGCGGTTTCGGTAATATTGACGAAACGGCCATTACCTTGATTCTCAAATAATAAATTAGGTTCGCTTCTGCCAAGTACGTATAAATCCAGATCGCCGTCATTGTCGATGTCGCCGTAACAGACACCTGCGCTATCTTGCGAAATAGCGCCGGCACCAGAGCGCATACCTACATCAACAAAAGTAAGTTCGCCGGTTTCCTTGAACTGGTTTTTAAACAGACTATTGGGTGTTCCAGGACCATTGGTGACATATATGTCTTGGTCGCCGTCACCGTCATAATCCAGGATGGCTATACCCGGCGAACCTTCGGGGCGATTGACCGAGTCGGTAAGGGCGCTGAGAGATGGATCGTCAACCAATGAAAGAACACCTTTGGCATTAAAGGTATCAAGTATTTCAGTCAGTTCCAGTGAGGGCGTACGTTCATAATTCAATCCTGAAGATGGGTCGGCAGCGATATCATGAAATTTGATACTGCCTGCAACCGTACTGGTTGCTGACAAAACGCTGATTAATAAAACAGTGGATTGGACCTTTGTCACACTTGTTTTGAGTAATGATAATAGTTGTTTGGATTGCCGGGTATCCAGGCTGTTAAATGTCATCGGGCTGTCTCCATTTACATTTGATGTTCAAAAAGCTCAAGGCGCGTGACTGGAGCGCTGAAGATTAATTGCGCTATGGTGGTTTGTGGTCTGTAATTTACAGGAGAATCAATGTGATGCGCTGTGAGAATAACCACAAATCGGATGTGAAACGCCGGCCGTACTTGTGTTGTACAATCAGGATCGTTAGATAGTGTCGTCGCAAGTTAGAAATAGCTGTATCATTTTATTGTAAGTGGTTATTAAATATGGAAAAATATGAAACAAGCCTATCATCGGCACGATTTTTCAGACCATGTTCGGCCGTTATTGGAACCGCATGTGCCGGGGCGAGCTGGTAGCTGGGGAGGAGTTGCGAGAGACAATCGTCGATTTATCAGCGCGGTATTCTGGATTTTGCGTACAGGCGCACCTTGGCGTGGTCTGCCGCCTGACTATGGCGACTGGAAGAACACGTATCGACGCTTCTGCCGATGGCGGGATAAAGGGATTTGGGAGAAGCTACTGGAATCGCTAGTGAATGCCCCGGATTTTGAATGGCCAATGATCGATGCCGGTCACATCAAAGTTCATCCACATGCATCTGGAGAAAAAGGCGGAAATCAGGCGATGAATCGCACAAAAGGGGGCTCAACACAAAATTACATTTGGTCGTGGATGTGCATGGTAGCCGGTCCGAATGCTTATTACAAGCGGCATCACAGCGGATTGCACGGATTGCACTCAAGCTGTTGAGTCGATAGAGGGAATTGACGCCGGTTATCTGCTGACCGATCGAGCTTATTGATGCTAACGAAATATTGAAACACTGGGGACTGTAAATTAAACTGTGTAACTGTCTGGGTTAAACATACTCAATCAGTCGATCCTCGAATTCGATCATAAACCGGTTCAAAGCCGCTTTCC
>NZ_FOGH01000023.1 GCF_900111165.1 Nitrosomonas sp. Nm51 | reverse complement strand
CAACCGCTGCGTCCCACAGGCTAGTCGACCTTACACCATAAAGTCAAGTCATTTGTCATAAAATCTCCACTACAACCGTGGGGACTCTGGGTATAAACACTATATTAATTATAATAATCATACTGTTAATAATTTTTACAGCTTTCTCATAATTTTTATAACCTAGCTTTTCACGACTCAAGAAAATTTACCTTTTAATTAGCAACGATAAATAACGATACTATATAATTGTTGCTGAATTACAACGCATGCATCTGGATAACCTGTAATAATTCTTCTTTTGTAAAAGGCTTGGTCAGATATTCATTTGAACCGGCCATGCGGCCTCTTGCTTTATCGAATAATCCATCTTTACTTGACAGCATAATGACAGGAGTAGCTTGAAAACGCGGATTTTTTTTAATTAACTGACATGCTTGATAACCATCCAGCCGCGGCATAACAACATCAATAAAAATAATGTCCGGATGATTTTCAACAATTTTAGCCATAGCGTCAAAACCATCTAAAGCACAAATAATTTCACACCCAAAATCATTCAAAAAAATTTCGGCACTTCTTCGAATTGTGCTGCTATCATCGACAATCAGCACTTTAACACCCCCTAATGGTTTTAAATTCCCCACTTGAACTCCCCCTTGCTTTTAAACCGCTAATTGCATACACATTTAGCTGCCATTCGCATGTATTGTAACGAGCAATTCATTTCCTCCAGAAAGCGGGAATAAAAACGACCAGCAATGTGAAAAACTCCAATCGCCCCAACAACATGGCAAAACTGCAAACCCACGTCTGAAAGTCTGTTAATGATTCATACGTAGAAGCTGGACCAACCCCGCCAAGCCCTGGACCAAGGTTATTGATGCAAGCGACCGCAGCCGAAAAAGCCGTGATTTCGTCCAATCCGCTCAATGTCAGAATCAATGTCATAATAACGATACTGACAGAGTAAATAAAAATGAATACCAAAACCGCAAATACAATGCGACTGGAAATAACTGTTTTTCCAAGTTTTGCAGGTGTAACCGCGTTGGGATGCATCATGGTTATTAACTCGCGATATACTTGATGATAAAGGATTCTCGCACGCATCATTTTAATACCTCCCCCGGTAGAACCGGAAGAAGTACAAAAAGCGGATAAAAAAAGCATGCAGAATGGAATAAAAATTGGCCACACACTATAATCTGTGCTGCTGTAGCCAGTAGTAGTGGCCACAGAAATAACATTAAAGCTAGCATATCGCAAAGCTGTCAAAGGGTCGGTATAAATACCAACGAACCACAGATATAGCGAAAATCCCAGACAGCACGCAAGCATAATAAGCAAAAACCAGCCAGCTTCGGGATCAGACCGATAAGAAATTAAATTTTTAGCGCGCCAAGCGAGAAAATGCGTAGCAAAATTTATCCCCGCTATCAGCATAAAAAACATGGCAACCAATTCGATCAAGGGTGAATCCCAATAACCGAAACTTGCATCATGCGATGAAAATCCTCCCAGTCCGAGCGTGGTAAAAGCGTGCATGACCGCATCAAACCAATCCATGCCTGCCCATCGATAAGCCATTATGCATGCCAGTGTCAACCAGGCATAAATCAACCACAACCCTTTGGCGGTCTCTGCTATCCGCGGCGTTAATTTGCTTTCCTTCATGGGTCCCGGCGTTTCAGCCTTGAAAATTTGCCGCCCACCCACACCCAGTAAAGGCAAAATCGCAACTGCCAGCACAATCAAACCCATGCCGCCTAACCAGACGATTTCACCTCGCCACAAATTGATCGATAACGGCAAATGGTCTAGATTGGTCAATACTGTTCCCCCTGTTGCCGTTAAACCTGAAACCGCCTCGAAATATGCCATACTTACGCTTAACTCGGGCAAATAAAACAAAAACGGCAACATGGCAAAAGCAGGCAAAACCGACCACACAAGCACAACCAGCAAGAAACCATCACGTGTTTGCAGTTCGCGTTTGTAACGGCGCGTGACTAACCACATAATTAAACCAATACCTGATGTCATCAGGATGGATTCTTCAAATACCCAGCCTGCGCCATCGTTGATTAATAAAGCCAAGCCCAGTGGAAACAGCATTGTCAATCCAAATACCATGATCATTTTGCCAAGCACATTGACAACAGCAAGAAGTTGGTTCATTGAACTATTACTCTGCTTATAAAAAACCAACCTTTACCTGGAACAATTTTTCCACTTCCCGGATCATTTTCCGGTTAACTACAAACAGAATGACATGATCCCCTGATTCAATCACCGTATCATGGTGTGCAATGATGACTTTGACTGCAACCTTAGTATTAGCATGCTCTTTAAACGCTGCATCGTAAACATCACTCGCAAGCGGCAAACCGCGCACTATTGCACCAATCGTAGCACCTTTGGGCAATTCGATATCTTCAATTTTCCGGCCTACCACATTGGACGATTGTGGGTCGCCGTGCGCTACCAGTTCAAGCGCTTCGGCCGCTCCACGTCGCAGACTGTGGACCGCCACCACATCACCCTGGCGCACATAAGCGAGTAATGAACCAATGGTAACCTGCGCTGGCGAGATGGCAATATCTATACCGCCACTTTGCACCAGATCAACATAGACACGCCGATTAATCAAGGCAATTACCTTGCGCGCACCCAGACGCTTGGCCAGTAATGCTGCCATAATGTTGTTTTCGTCATCGTTCGTTACTGCGCAAAACATATCCATCTCGGCAATATTTTCGCTTTCAAGCAGTTTTTCATCTGTCGCATCACCATGTAAAACCAGTGTATGATGCAATTCGGCCCCAAGCCGTTCGCTGACTTTATAATTCTGCTCAATGATTCTGACCTGATAATCTTTCTCCAGCGTTTTCCCAAGACGTCTGCCTATCTTGCCGCCACCTGCAATCATGACACGCTTTACCGGTTTATCCATATTACGCAGTTCACGCATTACAGCACGAATATTTTCAGATGCAGCAATAAAAAACACTTCATCTTCCGCCTCGATTATCGTATCGCCCTCAGGAATGATCGGACGGTTCTTACGGAAAATTGCTGCAACACGCGTATCGACGTTCGGCACATGTTTACGCAACTCCTGTAATTGCTGTCCTACAAGAAGCCCACCGTACAAAGCACGCACTGCCACCAGGCTGACTTTTCCCTCGACGAAATCCAGCACCTGTAATGCCTCAGGAAATTCAACTAGATTTTCAATATATTCTGTCAGAATCTGCTCCGGGCAAATCGCGAAATCAACGCAAAAATTTGCTGTCGAAAATATTTCCGAATGCGCAAGGTACTCCGAGGACCGGATACGCGCGATTTTAGTGGGCGTGTTAAATAGAGACGCTGCCAGCTTGCAGGATACAAGATTTGTTTCATCGTGTGCTGTAACCGCGAGCACCATATCTGCATCCTCAGCACCTGCACTCACCAGTATGGATGGATGTGAAGCGTTACCGACTACTGTACGCAAGTCCAATCGATCCTGCAGCAAAGACAACCGTTCTGGATCGACATCGACCATTGTTATGTCGTTGGCTTCACTTACCAGACTTTCTGCAACGGATGCCCCGACCTGGCCTGCTCCAAGAATGATTATTTTCAATTATTTTTCACCTGCGCGCTACAAAGCATGAAAGACTGGCTGCTTCCTAAAAATTTTATTGATGTTCGCGCACCCAATCACGCCAACGTACAAATAAATCCGCATCCAGTGCTGCAATAACAGAACGCCGCCAAGGAGGGCCGGCCCAGTAATCATCATGCTCAAAGCCGGACATATAACCACCCGCTTCTTCCAGTATCAGACTACCGGCCGCATAATCCCATGGCTTTTGACCGCCATGTAAATACAAATCAAAAAAGCCTGCTGCGGTATAACACCATTCCAGTGCGCATGCACCATAATTACGTTGTGAGGCGTACGGCGGATTCGCAGCAACTTCTACTGCAAGCTTTTTACGCAGACGCTTTAAATCAACATTGGCGATTGCAGTCGACAATTTAGATGCATGACTTTTAATCGGTAAGGACTTATCATTCAAAAAAGCGCCGCGTCCCTGCTCAGCATAAAACATTTCATCGGTAGCTGGATTATAAACAACACCTAACACGCTTTTGCCCTGCCTCATCCAAGCGACCGAAATCGCGAAATAAGGCAAGCCATTGAGAAAATTGGATGTACCATCAATTGGATCTATACTCCACAAACCATCTGATTCCCCATTTATTCCACGAAGCCACTGAGTATGTTGTTCTTCCTCAGACATTTCTTCGCCCATCACGGCACCCGGGCGGATGGCGCAAAGCGCTTTAAACAAAACCGCTTGCGCAGCAACATCTGCTTCAGTATAGCTGCTGCCATCAATTTTTATTTGCCTGGTAACCTGCAGATAGCGCGGCATAACTTCTTCCCGCGCCACTTTTCTGACAACTGCAATAACATCGTCTAACACGTTTACTCTGAACGCCACTTGATTGAACATCCGATACTAGGAATTTGATCTTCAGGCCCTCGGCCTGTTTTTGCAACCTGTAGCATGCCTTCAAACAAATCACGCCGCACATCTGGCGCTGCGGCCTCTTTGCGTGACGCATCCAGGCGGCCACGATACTGCAGCTCAAGCGCGCTGTTAAAACCAAAAAAATCAGGGGTACACACAGCCCCGTAGGCTTTGGCGACTTCCTGTGTCTCATCCCATACATAGGGAAATGGATAATTTAACTCCGCAGCAACACGCATCATGTTATCGAACGAATCTTCAGGATAGTCAGCAGGATCATTCGACATAATTGCGACAGCATTAATGCCGTATTGCTTTAATTCGCTTACATCCCGGACAAGTCTATCCTGAATCGCCTTTACATAGGGACAATGGTTGCAAATAAACATGACCAGCAATCCATTTTCACCTTTAGCCGAAGCCAAGTTATGACGCTTTCCGTCAACACCCAATAAATCAAAATCTACCGCTTTCCAACCAAATTCACATACAGGCGTCTCTAAACTTGCCATGTCAATCATTCTCCTTTGTATCTATCGTGCAATGACAATTCAAACTGTCATACATCAATTTACTTGTATAACCTGATCACCCTACAACTCATAGTAAATCCCATGAGCAATCATGATATATTAGCATGAGTATGCAAATTGCCATTGTCACTTAACGCACTAATCTGGAGTATGCCACCTCGTTTTTTTCATGCCGGCGATATTCATGAAGGGCAAACCATTAAGCTAGCATCAACCGTCGGACATCATGCAACCCGGGTGCTGCGCACAAAAACAGGCGATTCCGTTATTTTATTCAACGGAAAAGGCGGAGAATTTTGGGGACGCATTATAAACGACCGAAAAGGTCTCACAACAGTCATTATTGATAAATTTAATGCGGTTGAGCGTGAATCGCTGCTCACAATTGAACTTGTGCAAGCGCTTTGTGCAAATGAAAAAATGGATTTGATTATACAAAAATCCGTTGAACTAGGGGTCACCTGTATCCGGCCAATTACAACCACACGCAGCGTTGTACGACTGACCAACGAGCGCGCAATGAAACGGGTAAGGCACTGGCAGCGTGTAATTATTTCGGCATGCGAGCAATGCGGTAGAAATTTTATACCGACCATCTCTCCCTTGATTTCATTCATCGACTGGGCCAGCCAGAAAAAAAACTGCGAACCAGATCATTTAAACTTTATGCTTTCGGTTACCGGGAGTATCAGTCCAAAAAATTTACCAATATCACAACCGCCTTCACGTTTTACATTAATCATAGGACCGGAAGGCGGATTAACCCCGGAAGAATCAGCTATTCTACAACAAGCGGGCTTTTTGTCTTTACGTTTAGGGAAACGGATATTGAGAACGGAAACAGCCGCACTGGCAACAATTGCCGCGCTACAAATGCACTGGGGCGATTTTTAAGTACATTATTGAACAATATATATTACACAAAGACTGACCATTTAAATTTAAAACCTTATTGTCTTTAGAACTGTTTCCTATGAAAGTTGCCGCAGATTTTGTTGCATGGTTTCGTTCGGTCGCCCCTTATATTCATACATTCAGAGAAAAGGTCTTCGTCATTGGTTTCAGTGGCAAAATGGTCACCGATGAAAATTTTGTCAGTTTTATTCACGATATAAATTTGCTTGCCAGCCTTGGTGTTCGACTAGTATTAGTGCATGGTGCCCGCCCGCAGATTCTCCAACACCTAAACGAAAACCAACTTAAGATCAATTCAGCCAGGGGCATTGACATTACCGATGTTACCTCATTGCAGTTTGCAAAAGAAGCTATCGGACGCACACACCTTGAAATTGAAGCGCTTTTATCCATGGGACTACCGAATTCTCCTATGGCTAATGCTGCCATTCAAGTAGCCAGCGGCAACTTTATTACCGCCTGCCCATTCGGCGTTATCGATGGCGTGGATTTCATGCATACCGGTAAAGTACGCAAAGTCAATGTTTCTGCCATCGAAGCCCGCCTGAGTTTGGGCGATGTCGTATTAATTTCATCGTTAGGTTATTCACCTACAGGTGAGATTTTCAACCTGACGCTGGAAAATGTTGCAACAGAAGTTGCCAGCGCCTTACACGCTGAGAAACTAATTTTTCTCTTCGATTCGCTTGACCAAGATGATACGCTGCTAAATTATGAAAAATCACCATTACCCCGGGAATTGACCGTTGCGCAGTGCAAGTTAATACTTCAGAACGATGTCAACACCTCAACCGTTTTACCTGAAGAGATAACAAAATTGCTTTCATGCGCTATAAAAGCCTGCGAAAGAAATGTAACACGCACGCATCTAGTCAGCCGCCACACGGATGGCGCCATTTTGAAAGAATTATTCACGCATTATGGCATTGGCTGCATGGTTTCCCGGGAATCACTTGAATCAATCCGTAAAGCACGCATTGACGATGTTGGCAGTGTTTTACAATTGATCGAACCACTTGAAACCGAAGGTATACTGGTTCGAAGAAACCGAGAACTACTCGAAACTGAAATTAACCGTTTCATTGTATTCGAGCATGACGGTATGATCATTGGCTGCGCTGCGTTGTATCCGTTTCCTCAGGATCAAATATGTGAATTGGCATGCTTGGCCGTTCATCCCTCTTATCGTAATCTTGGCTACGGCAACCGGCTGTTAAAATCAGTCGAAGAAATCACTTTATCACAGGGACACGACAAGCTATTCGTGTTAACCACACATGCGACGCATTGGTTTATTGAGCATGCGTTTCGAGAGACAACACTGGATAAACTACCCAAACTCAAGCAAGATTTGTATAACTATAAACGTAAGTCCAAGGTGTTCATAAAACTCCTCAAGGCATAGCGTAAGAACCGGTTTGGATCGGCTGATGTTTACTCTGGCTGACCGAATCGCCATAATTACGGATTTATAATTTCACGATACGAGGTTTATTGCAAATGGCAAGAAAGATTCATTGCATCAAATTAGGACATGAAGCTGAAGGACTGGATTTTCAGCCATACCCCGGCGAATTAGGCAAACGCATTTTTGAACATATCTCAAAAGAAGCCTGGAACGAATGGGTCAAGCTTCAAACCATGTTAATTAATGAAAATCGTCTCAATCTTTCTGACAGTAAAGCTCGCCAATATCTGGCCGAACAAATGGAAGCGCATTTTTTCGGTCATGGCATCGAGCAGCCTGAAGGTTATGTTTCACCAGAAAATTAAAACAACTGTACTTGTGACGTGCCCACAGAGATCGAATTAAAGCTGCGTTTTCCACAACAATTTGCAGTACAAATCAAACAGCTACCGTTCTTAAAAATATTCAGCTCTACGAAACCAATTCAGCAGAATCTATACAGTGTATATTACGATACACCTGATTTTATATTGAAGAAAAACCGTATCGCACTCAGACTACGCAAAACAGACGAGCACTGGACTCAGACGATTAAAAGTGGCGGAACGATTCACGATGGTTTGCATCAACACCATGAATGCGAATATACGATTTCCGGTGACAGGCCCGATTTCTCAAAACTATCCAACCAAAAACTCAGGTATTTTTTTTCTGATCGAACGCTCCGTCAGTTGCTGCGGCCTGTTTTTGCAACTGATTTTATTCGGACTGTTTACTTGCTTAAACCTGCGAAGGGCTTCAGACTCGAACTTTGTATCGATGAAGGGCGAATCATTACCAAACGGCTGCATACGGATATTTCAGAGTCAATTTGTGAGATAGAGCTAGAATTGAAGTCTGGCAATATTACGCAATTATTCCAATTTTCAAAAGCACTGCAAAAAAACAGTCCCTGTCCGCTTATTCCGGATAATAAAAACAAAGCGATGCGTGGCTACGCGTTACTTTTACAGAAACCAGGCTCCAAACATCAAAGCGGAGAATCAGGCACATAAACCCGACTCTCCGTTATTCATGTGAATACTCCACCGGCTAAAGCCGGTGGCTTCAGGTTACGGCTAAAAGCCGGATTAGTCGGCCATTTGGCCGACCGTCCGCTTAAAGGCGAGAACTAGAGTAGGCGTCTATGAACACAACCACATCTACCCTAGCGGCTATGCCGCTTCCCCTCATCCAAACTTTTTCCCCAAGGGGAGAAGGTTTTCACAAGTATCCGCCTAAAGGCGGAGGGTTTACATATCTCCTATTAATGATTCTAAATTTTCGCCTTAATAAGCAATAAGGCAAAAATTTAGATGTATTATTTATAAATTTATCGCTGTCTTATTACTGCGTTACTTCACAACCGGATCGAGTTCGCCCTTAGAATAACGTGCCGCCATATCATCGAGTTTGACAGCTTTGATCTTGCTTGCCTGCCCAGCGCAGCCAAATGCTTCGAAACGGGCTTTACAAATTTCTTTGGCCGCAGCTGTCGCTTCCTTTAAAAACTTGCGCGGATCAAAATTACTTTTATCCTGGTTCAGATGACGTCGAATTGCACCTGTCATGGCCAAGCGAATATCGGTATCAATATTGACTTTGCGCACGCCATTTTTGATTCCTTCCTGGATTTCCTCAACTGGCACGCCATAAGTTTCTTTTATGTCACCGCCATACTGCCGGATAATTTCCAGCCAGTCCTGCGGCACGGAACTCGAACCATGCATAACTAAGTGGGTATTGGGAATACGCTGATGAATTTCTTTAATACGCTTGATTGCCAGAATATCACCCGTTGGTTTACGGGTAAATTTGTAGGCACCATGCGAGGTACCGATTGCAATTGCCAACGCATCCACACCTGTTTTCTTAACAAAGTCGGCGGCCTCTTCAGGGTCGGTCAGCAACTGATCGTGCGACAGTTTACCTTCAGCACCATGACCGTCCTCTGCTTCACCCATACCGGATTCCAGGGACCCCAGACAACCCAATTCACCTTCAACAGAGACACCCACCGAGTGTGCTATGCCTACGACCTCAGACGTAACATTGACATTATATTCATAGGATGCTGGTGTTTTCGCATCAGCTTCCAGAGAACCGTCCATCATGACACTTGAGAATCCGCTGCGGATAGCATTAATGCAAACGGAAGGAGACGCACCGTGATCCTGATGCATCACGATTGGAATATGCGGATACGCCTCCACTGCCGCCGCAATCAAATGACGTAAGAAAGGCTCACCTGCATATTTTCTTGCGCCGGCTGAACCCTGCATGATCACCGGGCTATTGCATTCATCAGCCGCCTGCATAATGGCATGGATTTGCTCGAGGTTATTGACGTTGAATGCGGGCAACCCATAATCGTTCTCAGCCGCATGATCCAATAGTTGTCTTAATGATACAAGTGCCATTTATCTCTCCTTCACAAGATTTAAAGATATGTTAATGATTCGGTCAGTATATTAATACTTTATATTCGACAAAATTACCGGGCATGCATAAAAGTTGCATCACTATGCATTCTCCAAGATCGTGTCTTCTTCTTTTATAATGTTTTCACCTACTTTGATTATTTTCATCGTATTGGTTCCACCTGCTTTACCGATAGGTTCACCAATGGTCATAACCATAATATCCCCATTACGTACAATACCTCGGCTAAACAATTCTTTTTCCGCAAGCTCGAGAATTTCTTCGGGGTCATTCAGTCCATCACCAAACTCGACTGGATAAACGCCTCTGAATAGTGTCACCTTCCGGCGTGTACTTTCGTGCGGACTCAGCGCAACAATGGGTACCTTAGAGCTTCTTCGGGACATGAGTAACGCAGTCTCACCGCTTTGCGTCAATGCAGCAATGGCCCGAATCTTTAAGCCGGTTGCCGTAAACATCGTTGCCCTTGCAATCGCTTCTTCAATCGAAACAGGCGGCCTGACCGGCTGACGTCTGTCAATATTTACAAGGTATTCTTTTTCCGCTTCGAGGCACACCCGCGCCATTGCCGCCACAGATTCAATGGGATATTCTCCCGCAGCCGACTCAGCCGACAGCATGACGGCATCTGTTCCATCCAGCACTGCATTTGCCACGTCAGAAACTTCTGCGCGTGTCGGAATCGGGCTGGTTATCATCGACTCCATCATTTGCGTTGCCGTTACAACGATTTTATTATTGCCGCGAGCAGCACGTATCATTTTCTTCTGGAGCGCGGGTACTGCAGCATCCCCGACTTCCACTGCCAGATCCCCTCTTGCAACCATAATCGCGTCGGATGCATCAATGATGTCTTCTAACGCCAGAATCGCTTCTGAACGCTCTATTTTTGCCATGATGAGGCTTTTTCCACCTGCCGCGAGCATCATTTCTCGGGCATTTCTTATATCATCACCTGATCGCACAAAAGAAACCGCCAGATAATCAGCCTTCATTTCGACAGCAATTTTAATGTCTTCCAAATCTTTGGCTGTCAATGCAGGTGCACCTAGCCCACCACCCTTGCGATTAATTCCTTTATTATTGGACAGCACACCACCCTGTTCAACAAGGCAAAAAATCTGGTCACCCTTGACCTTGGTGACATTTAGAATAATACGCCCGTCATCCAGCAACAATGTTGCGCCGGCCTCTAAATCATTAGGTAATTCCTTATAATCAAGACCGACCCTTTCCTGATTACCCAGAATACAGGCAGCATCCAGTATAAACGGATCGCCGACTTTCAGTTTAATTCTGCTTTGCTCAAATTCACCAATACGTATTTTCGGGCCTTGCAGATCAGCCAGCACTCCCACAGTACTGCCCAAAGATTGAGCAATTGAGTGCGTCATCTCTGCATGTTTCAAATGTTGCTCTCGCGTTCCATGTGAAAAATTGATCCGAACCACATCTACGCCAGCTTGTATCATGCGTTCGAGCACTTTCGGATTCACACAGCTCGCAGGACCAAGAGTGGCAACAATTTTTGTTCTGCGAATCATTACACTGTTTGTTTAAAAATTAACTGGCGCGCTTCTCAAGTATTTCAACTGCAGGCAGTTTTTTGCCTTCCAAAAACTCTAGAAACGCACCTCCAGCTGTTGATATATATGATATTTTGTCATAGATATTGTATTTTTGAATTGCCGCTATCGTATCGCCGCCACCCGCTAGTGTAAATGCATTCGTATCAGCTATGGCCCGCGCAATTTTCTCAGTGCCTGCACCAAATTGATCAAACTCGAAAACGCCTACTGGGCCATTCCAGACCACAGTACCCGCTTTCATAATAATATCTGCTAGCGCTTGCGCGCTTTTAGGGCCGATATCAAAGATCATATCATCATCTGCAACGGCCTCTGCATCCTTCAAGATGGCAGACTCGCCGGCATCAAATTTTTTTCCAACTACCACATCGACTGCGATGGGAATAGATGCGCTTCGTTTTCTCATTTTGTCCATGAGCGATTTTGCTGTTGGGATAAGGTCATCCTCACATAATGATTTCCCAATATTTTTTCCGGTCGCTTTTAGAAATGTATTCGCTATACCGCCGCCAACAACCAATTGATCAACTTTTTCCGACAATGATTCCAGCACGGTCAGCTTTGTAGATACTTTCGATCCACCCACGATCGCCACCATAGGCCTTGCCGGCTCGTGCAACGCTTTTGTCAACGCCTCCAGCTCTCCAGTCAATAAAATCCCTGCACAGGCGATTGGCGCATACTGCGCTATACCATGCGTTGAGGCCTGCGCACGATGCGCGGTCCCAAATGCATCCATGACGAAAATATCACACAAACTTGCATATTTCCGTGCCGTTTCTTCCAAATTTTTCTTTTCACCCTTATTGATGCGGCAATTCTCCAATACAATCAACTCGCCTTCGGCAACTTCAAAACCGCCATCTACCCAGTCTTTTATTAATCGAACCGATTTATTTAATCGGGCGGAAATATCATCGGCAACAGGCTTCAGTGAGTTTTCCTCTGTCCATTCTCCCTCTTCCGGACGCCCCAAATGAGACGTTACCATTACTCTCGCGCCGGCATTCAGGCAAAAATTAATCGTCGCCATTGAGGCAGCAATTCGCGCATCCGATGTTACTTTACCATCTTTGACAGGCACATTCAGATCGGAGCGAATAAAAACACGTTTTCCCTTGAGTTCAAGGTCTACAAGTTTAATAACAGACACAGCAGACTACTCCTGATTTATCTTAAAATGAATAAAGGATAGCTTCTGCTACCCTTTATTATGGATTCATCACTAAAAAATTCTTTGGCAGATAACAGTCAACAATTGACTTAATATTCATTAAGTACCATGGATTGTTTCCTATATTCTGCCATGTCAAACCATTTTAATCTTTATTTACTCGCTATGGTACGCACCATTTCCAGCAGTTTGGTTGAGTATCCCCATTCATTATCGTACCAAGCGACAACTTTTACAAAACTTCCATCTAGCGCCATGCCCGCTTCTGCATCAAAAATCGATGTACAGCTTTCTCCACGAAAATCGGTAGAAACCACTTTCTGGTCCGTATAACCCAAAACACCTTTCATCTCGCCATCTGCAGCATCTTTCATAGCTTTACAGATTTCGTCATATGGCACATCCTGTTTCAATTCAACGGTCAGGTCAACCACCGATACATCGGATGTCGGCACACGAAATGCCATGCCGGTTAATTTCTTGTTCAATTCAGGAATAACGACGCCCACTGCTTTGGCTGCACCCGTCGAAGAAGGAATAATATTTTCCAGAATACCACGACCACCGCGCCAGTCTTTATTTGAGGGTCCGTCGACGGTTTTCTGCGTTGCCGTAGCTGCGTGGACTGTTGTCATTAAACCACGTTTGATACCAAATTTATCATTCAATACCTTGGCGATAGGCGCAAGGCAGTTTGTCGTGCAAGATGCATTGGAAACGATAGCCTCACCGTTATAAGTTTTATCGTTCACACCATACACGAACATACGTGTATCATCCTTTGAAGGAGCTGACATGATGACTTTCTTGGCGCCGGCAACCAGGTGTTTTTTACAGGTTTCCTGTGTCAGGAAGAGGCCGGTTGATTCAACCACAACATCCGCACCAACTTCATTCCATTTTAATTCGGCAGGATCTTTAATGGCTGTCAGACGTATACGTTTGCCATTCACAATCAGTGTATTGTCTTCAATCGATACTTCTCCCTGGAAGCGGCCATGCACGGAATCATGCTTTAACATATAGGCAAGGTAATCCGGTTCCAGCAGATCATTTATCGCAACCACTTCAATATCAGGAAAATTCTGTACTGCTGAACGAAAAACCATACGACCAATACGGCCAAATCCATTAATACCTACCTTAATTGTCATACCTAAAACTCCTTAAATAAAAATCCTTTCCGCTTGAATACCGCGCTTTTCAAATGCTGTTAAAACACATCCTTAACTGTTTTAACCACATTTGCAACAGTAAATCCAAAATGCTCGAACAGCACATTTGCCGGGGCCGACTCACCAAAGGTATCGATACCAACAACGCCGCCTTCCAGTCCCACATATTTACGCCAATAATCCGTTACACCCGCTTCAATTGCAACCCTGACTACACCGCGTGGCAACACGCTTTCCCGATAGGCCTGATCCTGGCGATCATATAGTTGCGTGCATGGCATGGAAACCACTCTTGCCTGTATATTTTCTTTTGCCAACGCCGCTTGCGCCTGTACCGCCAGATTGACTTCGGAGCCTGTTGCAATCAAAACCACCTGCGGCTGTCCGTTTCCGGCTTCAGACAAGATATAACCACCTTTATCTATCATTTTGAGCGTCGCTGCATCCCGTTTCTGAAACGGCAAATTCTGCCGACTGAAAATCAATGTGGACGGACCGGTTGTCCGTTCTATCGAGCGCGCCCACGCGACAGTTGACTCAACGGTATCGCAAGGTCGCCATACATCCATATTCGGGATCAGGCGTAATGTTGCGGCTTGTTCTACTGGCTGATGCGTCGGACCATCTTCACCGAGACCGATAGAATCGTGCGTAAATATAAACAAATTACGAATTTTCATCAGCGCAGCCATACGCAGTGCATTACGCGCATATTCCGAAAACATCAGGAAGGTCGCGCCGTAAGGAATCAAACCGCCATGCAATGACAACCCATTCATGATAGCGCTCATACCAAATTCACGTACACCATAATAGATATAATTTCCACCCGTTTCACGGCTCACAGCTTTTGATCCCGACCATAATGTCAAATTAGAACCGGCCAAATCTGCTGATCCACCAATGAGTTCAGGCAATACTGGCGCCAGTCCTTCGATCGCATTTTGCGAAGCTTTACGGCTAGCAATAGTTTCCGCTTTGCCATTGACTTCATTAATCACAGCTTCAACATGGCTTGTCCAATTACTTGGCAATTCGCCAACCATGCGGCGCTTGAACTCAGCCGCTTCAGACGGATACTTGTTGGCATATCCCTCTAATTTCTGATTCCAGTCCTTCTCCAACTGCTTGCCTTTCTTCCGCGCATCCCACTCACTATAGATCTCATCCGGAATTTCAAAAGGCGGATGATGCCAACCGATATGGGGTCGCGTGGCCTCAATTTCAGCCTCGCCCAGCGCAGCGCCATGCACAGAATGTGTATTTGCCAGATTTGGAGAGCCATGACCAATGACGGTCTTGCAGCATATCATGGTGGGTTTATCATTGATTTGTTTTGCCGCCTCAATCGCCGCTTCGATGGCAACCGGGTCATGTCCGTTTACATTAGGCACCACATGCCAACCGTAAGATTCAAACCGTTTAGGTGTATCGTCTGTAAACCAACCTTCTACATGACCGTCAATTGATATTCCATTGTCATCGTAGAAGCATATTAGCTTGCCCAAGCCCAAAGTGCCCGCCAGAGAGCACGCTTCATGAGAAATACCTTCCATCAGGCAGCCATCCCCAAGAAAAGCATAAGTATAGTGGTTGACAATGTCGAATCCCGGGCGATTAAATTCTGTTGCCAAAACTTTTTCAGCAATTGCCATGCCCACTGCATTGGTAACACCTTGCCCCAGCGGCCCCGTTGTTGTTTCAACACCGGGCGTATAGCCATATTCTGGATGTCCCGGCGTTTTGGAATGCAGTTGACGGAATTTTTTAATTTCTTCTATCGGCAGATCGTAACCTGTCAAATGAAGCAGTGCATAAATCAGCATGGAACCATGCCCATTTGACAACACAAAACGGTCACGATCAAACCATGCTGGATTTTCAGGATTATGCCGAAAATGATGTATCCACAATACCTCAGCGATTTCTGCCATACCCATTGGCATACCGGGATGGCCAGAATTGGCCTTTTGCACGGCATCCATGGCCAACGCCCGTATTGCGCTGGTCATGTTTTTAAATACCGGCTTTTCAAAATCTTTGAATGCATCCATTGATACGCGCTCCCTTTAATTTATTCCTTATATTTTTGATATCTGAATTTTTGTTTCAGGCAAATGTTATTTTTACAATAGTTTACCAAAAAGCTGCGCAAGCCAAGCCATTTAGCCAAAACGGATATTATCGCTTAAAATGGTTTAAGAAACAACAACTAAAAGCTTAATTTCGAACAAATCAGAGCTTTACTTTTCAGGTAAAACCTTAGTTTGTTCGGAAGCCAGCTGCAAATTTACAGCTATTTAAACAGTCAATGTTATTTAGCCATATTTGTACCACGAGAAAAATAAACTACAGCGTATTTTCTATTCTTGTCCGCCGACCCGGTCAGATTGAAAGCGGTCGACTTTTTTAGCAACGGTATTGCGAGGTGTAGTAAGTATTGTCAGTAAAACGCCCAACGCAAAAAAAACCAACAGAATAACACTTAAGGGCAATTCCACCGACTGGTGTTGATAGTAATGCAATGTAATATCTTTAGAATTAATCAGAGAAAAACAAATCAGCACGACAAATATGATTAATCGCAGTAGCCATGTTATGAGTTGCATGATAGTCTAGCCTTAAGGGTTTTGATCAATTGCTATTTCGTTTGATGAGAAAATTACTTGCGACGCAGTTTGTTCTGACAAGACGGCGATTCGATATACACGTACTATTTATGCATTAATCAAGCCATCCGTTCAATCAAAAACAATCAACGCCGACAATAAAAACATTTGATTATATTAGTTCTTGTAATCAACACGCTCTCTCATTTCCTTACCCGCTTTAAAATGCGGGACATATTTCGCTGGCACATTTACCTTATCGCCTGATTTGGGGTTTCGGCCGATTCTTGGCGGCCTATAATTCAGATCGAAACTGCCAAAGCCACGAATTTCTATTCGTTGACCTTCGGCCAGGCTTTTTGCCATTGCGTCAATGATCATTTTGACAGAAAGTTCGGCATCTTTTGCTACTAGTTGCGGAAAACGAGCCGCAAGCCGGGAAATCAGTTCAGATTTCGTCATGAATATTCCTTATTGCTCTGTATTTTTACTATCCATCTTAGCTTTGAGTAAAGCACCCAGACTGGTTGTTCCCGCATTTGCAGGTGCTTTAATTTTTTGCATGGCACTGGTTTCATCCGATTTGTCTTTCGCTTTAATCGACAGATTGATGGCGCGATTCTTGCGGTCGACATTGACAATCATTGCTTCCACTTTTTCACCTTCTTTTAAGTGAGTGCGGATATCTTCCACTCGATCTCGCGAGATTTCTGAAGCGCGTAAATAACCTTCGACTTCATCATTCAGAGCGATTACCGCGCCTTTTGCGTCAATCGATTTTACAGTTCCTTCAACAATACTGTTTTTATCATGGACCGCGATAAAACTGTTGAATGGATCGTCCTCAAGTTGTTTGATACCCAACGATATCCGTTCACGCTCCACATCGATAGACAGTATAACTGCTTCAATCTCATCACCTTTCTTATAGCTGCAAACCGCTTCTTCGCCAGGCAGATTCCACGACAAATCCGACAAATGCACCAGTCCATCTATGTTGCCGGGCAGCCCGATGAAAACACCAAAATCGGTAATGGATTTGATCTGGCCTTTCACTTTGTCACCTTTCTCGTGATTCATGGCAAACTCTTCCCATGGATTTACCTGGCACTGTTTCATGCCCAGAGAAATACGCCGACGTTCCTCATCAATCTCGAGTATCATTACTTCGACTTCATCGCCCAGTTGAACTACTTTCGACGGATAAACATTCTTGTTCGTCCAATCCATTTCAGAAACATGCACCAACCCCTCGATGCCCTGTTCTATTTCAATGAATGCACCGTAATCCGTCAGATTGGTCACTTTTCCAAACAGTCGCGTCCGCGGCGGATAGCGGCGCGATAAACCTACCCACGGATCTTCAGTCAATTGTTTCATACCAAGTGAAACACGGTTTTTTTCTTGATCGAACTTGAGTACTTTTGCAGTTACTTCATCACCGATACTAACCACTTCGGACGGATGCTTAACACGTCGCCATGCCAAATCCGTAATATGCAACAGACCATCGATGCCGCCTAAATCAACAAATGCACCATAATCGGTAATATTCTTAACGATACCCTGCACAACGGAACCTTCTTCCAGACTGGCCAGTAACGATTCACGATCTGCTCCCTGCGTTTCTTCGAGCACCGCACGTCGCGAAACTACAACATTATTGCGCTTACGATCCAGTTTGATCACCTTGAATTCCATTTCCTTATTTTCATAAGGCGTGGTGTCCTTTACAGGCCGGATATCCACCAGAGATCCCGGCAAGAACGCACGTATGCCGTTGATCATCGCTGTCAAACCACCTTTCACTTTACCATTGACCATACCGGTTACAATCTTGCCGCTCTCCATGGCCTCTTCAAGTTCATGCCATGCAGTCAACCGCTTGGCCTTGTCACGCGACAGCCGCGTCTCTCCGTAACCGTCTTCTAACGTTTCGATCGCAACACTGACAAAGTCACCGGGCTTCGCCTCGATTTCACCCCTGTCATTCTTAAATTCCTCTACAGGAATGTAACTTTCTGATTTTAGACCGGCATTAACGACAACAATATTATAGTCAACACGCACTACCTCAGCAGTGATGACTTCACCAGCGCGCATTTCCTGACGCGCAAGGCTTTCTTCAAACAGATCAGCAAAGCTTTCTGAGGATTTAGTTACGATGGAAGCATTAGTCATTATAAAAAATACCTGATATTTTCCTTCTTTAACAAGAAGATTGGGCTAGTTAAAAAATTGTTTGAAAATCCTGCACCTGTAATAGGTAACTAAACAAATCGCGGAGCGACGAGTCTACGGGTATAGTACAGTAAACTTTCAAACCCTCTCATTGGCACAGTATTCTCTGTACCATTCAAGCACACTATTTTGTGCCTGCAAAATAGAAAGCGAGGTTGTATCGAGCAACCTCGCATCCGTGTTCTGCCGCAAAGGCGCAACACTACGACTTGAATCACGCTCGTCACGCTTTAGAATATCTCTTTGCAGATCGGCAATGTTAGCATTTATTCCTTTCTCTATCAACTGCTTATACCGTCTTTCTGCACGTGCTTCAGGACTTGCCGTCAAAAAAACCTTTAATATTGCATCCGGAAATATGACTGAACCCATATCGCGCCCATCAGTAACCAAACCTGGCGACTGCCGGAAAGAACGCTGACGCACAATTAGCGCCTCTCTTACACGCGGATAAGATGCAAGCTGTGAAGCCATTTTACCGCACTCCTCAGTACGGATTTTTTCAGTAACCCGCGTATTATCAAGATAGATTTCCTCGCCTTTAAAAACAGCATCCAAATTTAAAGCAATTTCCACAAGCTTAATTTCGTCTGCAGGTCTGACGCCGGTCTGCAGCGCCTTTAATGCCACCAAACGATATAATGCCCCACTGTCCAGATAATGAAAACCAAGCGTTTTTGCTACCAGTTGCGCTACGGTCCCTTTTCCGGATGCCGAAGGCCCGTCAATTGCAACGACCGGAATACTGTTGTTTAAGACCATATACGCTATTTATTCCTCAAAACGTGCAATTTGCTTGAATTGATCGAAATAATCAGGAAAAGTTTTGGATACACAACCCGGATCGTTGATGCGTATAGGTACCCCAAAAGCTGCCAGAGAAAAACACATCGCCAAACGATGATCATCATACGTATCAATCGTCGTACCCGGCGTTAATCCATTTTTGGGCGGTGAAATTCCGATATAATCGGCGCCTTCCTCAATATCCGCACCCAGCTTTTTAAGCTCTTTAGCCATTGCTGAAAGTCTATCCGTTTCCTTCAAACGCCAGCTTGCAATATTTTTAAGCGTCGTTACGCCGTTTGCGAATAATGCGGTAACTGCAAGCGTCATTGCCGCATCCGGCATATGGTTACAGTCCAAATCTATCGCGCGCAAAGGAGGATGCGCCGTCCTTGCGTGCGGACAGCTCGACTCGATCCAGTGCGCATCCATACGAACACATGCGCCCATTTCCTCCAACGCTTCAGCAAACCTCACGTCTCCTTGTACGCTTTCATACCCAACACCATGCACACGCACCGGGCCACTACCAATAGCGCCAGCAGCGAGAAAATATGATGCCGACGACGCATCGCCCTCAACCATGACATCACCGGGACTGCAATAATACTGATGTGCCGGCAAGATAAACCGTTGCCACGATATATGTTCCACAACCACTCCGAATTTCCGCATTTGCGCAAGCGTCAACGCCACATAGGGTTGCGAGATCAAAATGCCGGATACTTCAATCACCGCCTTTTTTCCTGTAACCGGTAGCGCCATCAGCAGTCCAGTCAAAAATTGACTGGATACATCACCTTTTACCGACAAATGGATATCTCCACGGTCCAGTGCCGCCGGATTGATTTGCAACGGCGGATAACCCTGATTGTCCAAATAGGTAATATCCGCACCGATGCTGCGCAAAGCATCGACCAAATCACCAATAGGTCGTTCACACATTCGCGCAACGCCAGACAACCGGTACCGCCCTTCCATTAGCGCCAGCACCGCCGTCAGAGGACGAAAGGCAGTACCTGCATTACCCAGGAACAAATCTGCTTTCCTCACCTTAAACTGACCACCCGTACCGACTATCCGGTAACTGTCATCACCGGTTTGCGTAATATCCACACCTAGTTCGGTCAGCGCCTTGAGCATATAGTCCGTATCATCCGAGGCAAGCAAATCCCGAACATGCGTAACCCCTTGCGCCAGCGCGGCGAGCAATAAGAGTCGATTGGATATGCTTTTGGAACCAGGTAGCCGGATAATGCCCTGCGCTGTTTTGATGGCCGGTAAATCAAGCCAGTTCATGACATCTTATAAATAAAAAAGGATGGATGATAACGCATATCACACAATAAAAATATTTTTATAGAACAACACAACAAGAAATTTTCCGGCAAACAAAACTGAACTGCCACGTATTTCGATACCTATACTTCAAATGTTAAAATTTACATGCCCACAATTCACAATACACTTTATTAACCCCGTTTGTTTAAGGTAATCTATTGACAAATTGCTTTGCAGTTTACAATCAAGTTTCTTGAATCCAAGAATTATACAATTTTAGCATTTAGTATACCGCGCCACGAAAAAATAACATGCGCAAATACAAACCAATGCTAAATGTAAAAAAACAATAATGTCATAACAACATTACAATTAAAGAGGATTAACATGTTTTACATGGAAGATGCAGAAATTGCTTTAATGTTTTCCCTGTTGGCGATTCCAGTCGCGATCTGGTTACAGCTATGGGTAAAAAGCCGAAGGGAAAGCCGCAGAAATATTTCAGGCGAGGAAGAATTTGAAGATACAGGGCGCGCTTTTTTTTCCATTATCATAGAAGGAACAGCGATCATCGGCGGTCTGATTATGATCATCGTGGCCTCAGGGGGCGTGATCAAATATATTATCAACTTTTATATGTAAATATCTGGCCGCAAAACCAGGCATCGGGATAATTCACAACTATCCCGATGCCTGGTTTTGTTTTTCATACGCAAATATCCATCGATGAAAGCAGTTTACACATTATTGTACCCGATACTACCGCGAAGTTTCTTTGCTTGCTCCTGTTGATCGATCAGTCTTTTTAGACTTGGGTTGTGTTCCATCAGCTGACGTCTTCGCTGCCGTTTTGGATTTTTTTTGCTCAAATTCAAATCCAATTTTACCGTCAGGATTTCTGACAAGATATGCTGAAAAAGGCCTGCCTTTTTTGGAAACGAATTTTGTAAGCAGATCCGTTTTTCCAGCCGCAAGCAGTTTTGTTACTTGCCCCGGCTCAATTGGCCGGTCCAGAATAATTTTTCCCATTCTAAAACTACAAGATCGTGATGCGCCCACTGCATTTTCACAGATGTAGTAAATACCATGTTCATATACTGCAGATTGACACAAAGGACATTTTCCGAGTGGCGACTGGTTTGAGAAATCAACAGGCGTTTGGTCTTCCTCGTCATTTCCGAAATCAAACTTCATTTCAAAATCATCTGTTAGCTTGATATTAGCATTGAACAATCGTCCCATTTTGCTGCGGAATCCCTGCAACGGACCAACTTCTTTTTGCGTGATCAGTGTCTCCATCTCATCAACTTCGAACTGACGCCCGGCCAATATTTTCCAGACAGCAAAATCGCATTGCTGACACTTGAATTTTTTATAAGTTTCCTGTACCACACCTCCACATTTAGGACAAGGCGATCTCAGTGTAGAAAAATCCCCTTCAATTGTTTCACCACGGTGCGTTTTTGCCTGTTCGACGAGATGTCGCGTCATATCCGCAATTTTTTCCATAAAGGCACTGCGTTTCAACTCGCCTTTTTCAATCTGCCGCAACTGAAACTCCCAGTTTCCCGTCAGTTCCGGCGAAATCAGTTCCGGAATTTTAAGGCCACGCAACAATGTAATCAGCGAAAATGCTTTTGCAGTCGGATGTAACTCACGACCGACCCTTAACAAATAATTTTCCGAAACCAATCCTTCGATGATTGCGGCCCGGGTCGCGGGCGTGCCCAGCCCCTTTTCACTCATTGCCGCACGCAATTCTTCGTCTTCCACCAGCTTACCGGCACCTTCCATAGCCGACAGCAACGTCGCCTCAGTGAATCTGGCAGGCGGGCGCGTTTGATTGGCAATCACGTTGATTTCCGAAGCTGTTACAGGCATATCTGGATTGACTGCTATCAACGACGCAGCGTCTTCCGCCTTATCCTGCGCCGCCTTGCCATATACTGCCTGCCATCCGGGGTTGACCATGATCTTTCCTTCAGTTTTAAACGGCTCATCTTCAACCCGGGTAATCCGCGTGGTAATCAAAAACTCTGCTGCAGGGTAAAATATTGCAATAAAACGTTTAGTCACCAGATCATAAAGCTTAGCCTCAGCCTCATTGAGCTTCTTAGGATTGAGCAGGGTAGGGATAATGGCAAAATGATCAGAAATCTTGGCATTATTAAAAATACGTTTACTAGGTATTATCCAATTTGACCCCAGTACCCGCTTGGCATATTCCCCATAAGCAGTATCTTCCAGATTAGCCATGGTATCCTTCACAGTTGCAACATAATCCTCCGGCAGGGCACGCGAATCTGTTCGCGGATAGGTCAGAACTTTATGTTTTTCATATAAGGCCTGCGCCAACCCAAGTGTTGCCTTGGCGGAGAATCCAAAACGGCTGTTGGCATCACGCTGCAGACTGGTCAGATCATACAGCAACGGGCATGTTTCTTTAGATGGTTTACTTTCCTCACTGACAATACCCGGTTTTCCTTCACACTCGACACGGATTGCTTCCGCTTTTTCCCGGTCCCAGATACGATCCGGCTTGAGCTCAGCATTGGTTTTATTCTTCTTGAACGTTTCATCAAACCATTTACCAAGATAGCTGCCATTTTCAGTGGCGAATTTTCCCTGCACTTCCCAGTAATCTTTTGGTTTGAATTTCTTGATTTTTTCTTCACGCTCGATAAGAATCGCCAATGTTGGCGTCTGCACACGACCAACTGTTGTTTTATGAAAACCGCCTTCCTGAGAATTAAAGGCAGTCATGGCACGGGTACCATTAATGCCGACCAGCCAATCAGATTCAGAACGGCTGACTGCAGCTTCTGCCAAAGACCATACCTCTGAATTTTCCAAAAGATTTACAAAGCCTTCCCGAATCGCATCCGGCGTCATAGACTGTAACCAAAGCCGTTTAATCGGTTTCTTGGTACCGGTATGACGGACGATATAGTTAAAAATCAACTCGCCCTCTCGCCCTGCATCACAGGCATTGATAATGGTATCAACATCCTTGCGCTTGATCAGTTTGGTCAAAAGCTTTAACCGGGAAGCGGTTTTCTCAATGGGATTCAAATCAAAATGCGGAGGGATTACCGGCAGATTTGCAAAACTCCATTTACCCCGCTTAACCTCGTATTCTTGCGGCACAACGAGTTCCAGCAAATGACCTACAGCCGATGAAACTATATATTCGTCGCTCTCAAAATAATCCGTATACTTTGTGAATCCACCCAATACGCGCGAAATATCGGTTGCAACAGAAGGTTTCTCAGCAATAACCAGTGACTTGCTCATGACTTTTCCTCAAACTGACGAGAATCAGTCATTTTTATAACTACGTTATCATCACACACGGGTCTGCTGCGGCCTTCGCGGAAAACCGGCTCGCCTCCCATAATCATACTGAACACGCGCATTACTGAAAAAACAAATTTCTCATATGAAATGACTGGCAACATAAAAGCAAAAACTCAATGCCTAAAGTGCGAGTCACTCACAATTAATAATTTTTCCAGCACTGCATCATCTGAAAGCTGATTTTGTACCCACAGTTCTGTAAGAACAATTAATTTGATTTTATCCAGACTCGATGAATCTTCGTCCATGGCAATAACGCGATCAATTAACAACTCACGCTGCAACGGATTAATTATCTTCGAATGCTCAAGAAAGATAATAAAACCCCGCCCTTCTGTATCAATTTTTTCCATCTCAAGCGAACTGAAGCAGCGAAATGAATCATTTTTTGCCAAGGAAGCAGGATAATTTCCGGTGTCTTGACGGGCCAGTTCCGAAAGCCAATCCAGCGCCTGATGAATCTCTTCGTCATCAAAACCTGCCATCGCCAGTTTGCGCGTCAACGTTTCCGAATCAGGATAACTACCTGAATCAAAGTAATTTTCGAATAAATAGTACAATATATCAAACATTATATAATTTCAAAAAATAATCTATATCTACAGCCGTACATCGACCCAACATTCCAATACAAAATACGGGAAAATCAATTTCCCGACTGCAACATAAAAGAAAAACCATGTATCGTTTAATTTTATGGCGCTGATTTAACAATCCTTTGATAGCACCCGCCCGGAAGACTGGCTATATGACCATCAAGTTCAAGTGTTAATAGCATGGCGGATACAGACTCAACCGTCAAGCCGCTACGCACACATAACGTATCCACGTCGACCACATCATGCCCCAGGCACTTGAGCAGCCGTATATTTTCATTCGGCGGATCTAGATCATCAGTATTATTCGCATGCTGTCTTTGCTCAATGACTGGGTAACGCAATTCGTCCAGAATATCCTGGATACTTTCAACCAATTTCGCGCCTTCTTTAATAAGGGCGTGACACCCTTTTGACAGTGGAGAATGAATCGAACCCGGTATAGCCAACACTTCACGCCCCTGTTCCAATGCCTGACGTGCTGTAATCAATGAGCCACTGCGCATGGCTGCTTCAACAACCAGGCATCCCTGACTCATACCACTGATAATCCTGTTTCTCCTAGGAAAATTTTTGCCGATAGCCGGAGTACCGAGCGGCAATTCTGAAATCAAAGCGCCATCTTCCGCCAGTTGATGTGCAAGTGAACGATTTCTTGCGGGATAAACAATATCGAGCCCAGTACCCACAACAGCAATACTGGCCGCAGAGCCACGCAGGCCTCCGCGATGCGCCGCGGCATCAATACCCATCGCCATGCCACTGACTATGCTGATTCCAGCATTACTGATTGATTCAGCGAAGGCCTCCGCATTGGATAATCCCTGCGGTGTCGCATTGCGGCTGCCTACAATTGCCAGTGCGTTCTTCTTCAAAAGTTCGCGCCTGCCTTTGAAATATAGTATCGGAGGAGGATCCGCAATACTCAGCAATTGCGCGGGATAGTCATGATCTGCCAACGTGATGACTGAGTTTGCAGCACCTTCAAGCCAGGAAAACGTAGCAGCAACTTTATCTGAATTTGCGCCATTTTTGATATGTCCGACAATCGGTTTTCTGACCACACGCTCCAACGCTGCTGCGGAGGCGGATAAAACCGCCCCCGGCGAACCGAAAGCAACTAACAATTTTCTGATAGACTCGTCGCCCACGCCTTGAATAAGGCAAAGTTGCAGCCAAGATTCAATATCGGTTGCATGTTTCATGTGTTTGCTTTAAGCAAAAATCCGGTCGTCTGTCTGAATATCAAGGCTGTTAGTATTCCTGTAATAAAGATCAGCTGTCAAGCCTGACACGAAAACCAAATAAAACTTTACACACACGCTGCCATGCCGGTTATGGATTTCTTACCGCATCCAGAATCTTAATTGTGCCCGTACCGCGAACAACAAGTGCGTAAGACAGCTGATCAAATACCCTGAATACAAACACCAACCCGGTGCGCTCCTCAGGCAGCTCAACCATTTTCCCATCAGGCAGACGGGTTTGGCTTCTGCGATATACGGCAAGAACATGTCCCATTTCCAGACCATCCCGTATGCCTTTGTTCAGTGTAACAATAGCGCCTCTACTGATTTCAGTTACTCCGCCATACACTGAAATTATACGGCCGTCGACGAAAATATTGGGCGCATGTGGCGCATAATTATTAAAAATCAGTCCGGGGGCAGGAACCAGCCTGTCTCCTTTCAAAATTTCCTGTGTGGAATGTGTAATAACTGCCGTACTGATTTCATCAAACCCTTTAACGCTGGCATTACCCAGATATTCCGCCTCAAACCCCATTACCTGATTATTCCGATCCGGATCTCTCAATGCTTTGCCGGTCCTGAAAATTTGCCATGCTTTACCCAGATTGTCAGGCATATTGGCGACGTACACTGTATTACCTGCGCTCAACACAACCCGGTTATCACTTGTGCCCAATAAATACGGTGCCAGCCCCAAACCATTTTTTTCCACAACAAGCGGCTGACTCAAGAATGGTTCAATAACGGCAGCAGGAATGCTGGGAATGGCGTTTAATTTAGTTTGATCAATGCGGATTTGCGGTGATAGCTTAACCGTTCTCCGGCCTCCCTTACCTTTAATGAGCTGCAAACGGTTCCCTTGCAGGGTTTTTTGCAAAATTATCGTATCACCCGGATAAATTTTATGCGGATTTTTAAGTTGCTCGCGGTTAAGCCCCCAGATCTCAGGCCAGCGCCACGGCTCCTTCAGAAATCGTGCCGCGATGTCCCATAGTGTATCGCCCTCAACTACTTGGTACCGGCTCGGAACATCGTTTCTTAACATGCTATTATCAACAGCTTTTGCAGACAGAGCGGTCAGCAGGCCGAGACACAGAACTATCGATATAATATGCTTTCGCATGAATAACCTCGGAGACAGGAAAGAATTTCAATGAATATAGAATTACTTGTCAATGATACGGTCTATATAAACCGTTTGATTTGTTAAAATAGATAATTTTTTATGGCTATTCTGAAAATTTTACAGTACCCCGATAAAAGGCTTCATACCATAGCTGTCCCCGTTGACGCGGTGAATAATGATACGCGTAAGCTGATCCGGGATATGGCCGAAACAATGTACGCCGCCCCCGGTATCGGCTTGGCGGCAACCCAGATTGACGTCCATGAACGCATCATTGTGCTGGATATTTCTGAAACGCATGACCAGTTACAAGTGTTAATCAATCCGGAAATTACTATGCGTAACGGCACATTCGAGTACGAAGAAGGCTGTCTGTCGGTACCCGGCATTTATGGTAAAGTCAAACGTTCCGAATCGATTACAGTTAAGGCGCTGAATGCAGAAGGTGAACCGTTTACACTCGATGCAACAGGGTTGCTGGCTGTATGTATTCAGCATGAAATGGATCATCTTGAAGGTAAAGTATTCGTCGAATACTGGTCAAAATTCAAGCAATCCAGGGTTTTGGCAAAATTAAAAAAGAACCAACGCAGTGCAATGTAATATTGCTTGATTTTTCAATCCGCGCCAATTTGAACGGCACTCAATCCTAAATACAAAAAAATAAAAAACAAACAGCACCATGAAAATCATTTTTGCGGGAACACCGGTTTTTGCTGCGACCGCACTGAATGCACTGATCACAGCAGATCACGAAATCGTCTCGGTACTTACTCAGCCAGACCGGCCGGCGGGCAGAGGAATGAAAATGGCTGCCAGTGCAGTCAAACAAATAGCCGACACGCATGGATTGACAGTATTACAGCCACCAACGCTCAAAGATCCATCGTGGCATGCATTAATCAGTGAAGTAAACGCGGATGCGATGGTTGTTGCCGCATATGGATTGATTCTGCCAGAATCGGTGCTCTCCATACCACGCTACGGCTGCTTCAACATTCATGCATCCCTGCTCCCCCGTTGGCGCGGCGCAGCGCCTATCCAGCGGGCCATCCAGTCTGGAGACAAGGAAACCGGCATCACCATTATGCAAATGAATGCAGGGCTGGATACTGGCGACATGCTGCTAAAAAAAAGCATCCCCATATTACCCGATGATACAGCCCAGACATTGCATGACAAACTATGTACGGTGGGCGCAGATAGCATTGTCAACGCCCTGAGTCTATTACAGCAGAAAAAACTAATTCCTATAAGGCAGGATGAATCGCAAGCCTGTTATGCGGCCAAAATCCAAAAAAGTGAAGCTAACATTAACTGGCAGCAACCAGCCTTAGAAATTGAACGAAAAATCCGGGCATTTAATCCGGCTCCGGGTACCTATACCACCTTTCAGGAAAATCAAATCAAAATCTGGCAGGCAAAAGCTGTTCCAGGACAATCCGACCAGCCGGGGAAAATAATGGCAATAGAAAAGAATGGCATTATTGTCTCCTGCGGTTCAGGATTGCTGCGGCTTGAAACCGTTCAAAAACCCGGCGGGAAAAAACTGACCGCAGCCGATTTTTCAGCCGGCTTGAAAATCTTTGCTGGTAATCATTTTGGCCCGGCCTAGAACAGCCACTAACGGGGTATTGATTAAGACACAGTTGATTACTGTTGCTGTTGTTAACAACGTGTTGGCCGGTCGTCACAGCTTAACCCGCACACTTCACGATTGCTGGCAAAAACATACAACGCTGTCCGGTCAGCAAAAAGGTGCCATTCAGGATTGCAGTTATGGCGTATTACGTTTTTACGGACAGCTGACCGAAATTCTGGCGATTTTGCTTACAAAAAAACCGTCAGACAAGAATATTTACTGTTTGCTATTAATCGGACTTTATCAACTGCTCTACAGCAGAACCCCGGCATATACAATCATCAATCAAGCTGTCTCTGCCGCGCACAAATTGACGCAAAGTAAAAAGCTGCAGGGTCTGGCCAACGCCGTGCTGCGCAATTTTCTACGGCAAAAAGCCTCCCTGCTGGCGCAAGCGGAAAAAAAAGAAACTGGCCGCTATTCCCATCCGCAGTGGTGGATCAGTAAATTACGCGTGCAATATCCGCAACACTATCGCGCAATTTTGAGCACCGGCAACAAACGTCCGGCGATGACATTACGTGTCAATCAACGAAAAATCAGCGTCGCAGGCTATCAACGGTTACTCACAGAGCAAGGCATGGAATCCTCGTGGATATGGCATGGCGCTTTATTACTTAAAAAACCTGTCAGCGTAGACACGCTGCCCGGATTTAATAAAGGAATGGTTTCAATTCAGGACGCCGGCGCGCAGCTAGCAGCACCATTGCTCGATATTAGCCAGGGAATGCATGTGCTTGACGCCTGTGCTGCGCCTGGCGGCAAAAGCACACACTTGCTGGAATTGGCTGACATATCGTTAACGGCACTGGATCATGATAACGTCCGACTTGCCCAAATCGAACAAAATCTTGAGCGTCTGGAAGTGCATGCATCTCAAGTCATTTGCGGAAATGCATCCGATCCGGATTCATGGTGGGACGGAAAATTATTTGACCGCATTCTCGCCGATGTACCCTGCTCTGCTTCTGGCGTTGTATGCCGTCACCCCGACATTAAATGGCTTCGCCGTGAAACCGACTTACAAGCACTAGTCTCGCAGCAACAGGTAATTTTGGACGCTTTATGGCAAACTTTAGCAAGAAATGGTAAGTTGCTATATGTTACCTGTTCCGTGTTTATGGAAGAAAACAAATGGCTGATCAGACGATTTTTACAGCGCCATACCGATGCGCAAAACATATCTCTTTCCGCACCTGAACTGCACGATGGCCAGTTGTTACCGAATAATTGTCATGACGGTTTTTTTTATACGCTGTTACACAAGCAGTAGACTGTCATGAAATGGCGCAAATTTATTCGTATGTTTTTTATCAGTCTGTTATCAGCGGCATGTTTACATGTTGCAAGTACGCAGGTCTACGGCAGTATTCAAGTACGCTCATTTAAGCTGGCTGCAGTCGATGACGGTTTTTCCGTAAGCATTGATTCCACGATTGAATTAAATCCGACGTTGGTACAAGCGCTGGAAAAAGGCGTTGTACTGTATTTTGTAAACAAATTCACACTGGTCGAACCCCGCTGGTACTGGCTCGATAAAGAGGTTGCGCGCATAAAAACACGAACCGGCCTGCGTTATCATGCACTCACACGGCGCTATATTCTCAGCGATAATACATTTTCGAGAAATTACTCGACACTGAAAGACGCACTCGTTGCATTGCAGCAACTGCGTGATCATCCACTGACAATCTATCATGAACTGAAACCCAATGTTCAGTACCACGCAACACTGAGACTGTGGCTTGATTTGACACGCATGCCCAAACCTTTCCAGGTTGAAGCCCTCGGTTCCAGCGCCTGGAACTTGAGTTCCGATCGCCTGGAATGGCAAATGACGCTGCCTACATCTGGTCAATCGTTTCACATATCCGGCGAAGAATGAAATATGTCTTGATTATCGGCGCCGGGCTGGGGGCTATCATGTTGTTTCTGCTGGCAACCGCCGGCGCGAATACCGATTTTTTTGAACGGCGCTACCAGCTCCTGTTAATCATTAATATTGTCTTTGTGCTGCTCTTTATCGTGGTTGTCGGCTATCTCTTATGGCGCTTCATTCGGCGCCTCAAATCCGGCGTTTTCGGCTCAAGACTGGCCTTGCGTTTGCTATCAATCTTTTCTTTAATGGCTATTTTACCGGGAGCGCTTGTCTATACGGTTTCTGTTCAGTTTCTTGAGAAGAGTATTGAATCCTGGTTTGATGTCAAGGTTGACCGCGCACTTGAAAGCGGTTTGCATTTAGGTCAGACAATGCTGGAAAATTTACTGGAAGAGTTGCAGAAAAAAGCCAAAACAGCCGCATTATCGTTATCCGATCCATCGACATCGCAAGTGTCCGCACTCAGTGAATTGACACTGCAGACACAGATAGAAGAAGCCACCTTATTTAATCAAGAAGGCAAGGTTATTGCATTCTCAAGCGAAAATAATCTGACATTATTTCCTGAGGTGCCCAGTGGTACGGTAATGCGTCACATCAGAACGCAAAAATCCTATAGCGCCATCGAACCGATTACTGATAAAGGGCTGTACCTGCGCGTTCTGGCACCAGTCAATGTATTAAGCCTGGATGACGACATCCGGATTCTTCAGTTATTGCAACCAGTTCCGGAGCAATTAGCGCATAATGCTGAAAAAGTACAGGAGGGCTACTGGGATTACCAGGAACTTTCGCTATCGCGCCATGGCCTGACCCGCCTGTATAGCGTAACCCTGACGCTGGCATTATTATTATCATTGTTTTCTGCGCTGGCGACCGCCTCTATTTTAAGTGAAAATCTGAGCTCGCCACTGGGTATGCTGGCAGAAAGCACCAAGGCAATTGCACAGGGCGACTACAGCCGTCGGCATCTGGTGCAAAGCCGGGATGAATTGGGCATTCTGACCGAATCCTTCAATTTAATGACACAACAGTTGGAAGAAGCGCGCGCCATCGCTCAATATAATCAACATCAAGTGGAGAGCGCGCGCGCACACCTGGAAAGTATCCTTTCAAATTTATCGTCCGGTGTATTGGTTTTTGATGAAAATCTGGCCCTGATCAAAGCTAACAGAAGCGCGGAGCAAATTCTGCAAGCGCCTCTAATCAGTCTGGACGGCTCAGTCATTGATGGCTGTGTTGAAAAAGAACCGCAGGTGAGTGCAATGGTGGCAGAAATCCGAACAGGCTTTAATTCAGGTGAGGCAGGCATGTGGCAACGACAAATAACGCGCACCAGTGATGGCAACAATCAAGTATTGTTATTACGCGGCACACGCTTGCCGGCGATATCCGGTGGCGGTGGCGTCGTTGTATTTGACGACATTACAAGTCTGTTGCAAGTACAACGCGCCGTCGCCTGGAGTGAAATCGCGCGCCGGCTTGCACACGAAATCAAGAATCCGTTAACTCCCATCCAGCTCTCTGCGGAACGACTCGAACATAAACTGGCTGAAAAACTGAATGAACAAGACGCCTTGATTCTGCAGCGTTCAATTGAAACCATTGTCAATCAGGTGGAAGCACTAAAACGCATGGTTAATGAGTTTAATCAATATGCACGCGCACCAGCGCTCGAAATGCGCAAGCTCGATATCAATCAACTGGTCAGAGAAATCCTGTCACTGTACGACTCCAGTAACATCACCCGTAAAAAGCATGCGCATATCCACATCAAGCGGGAGCTGGCCGACGATCTCCCAGCCATTCTTGGAGATTCTGCGCAATTGCGCCAAGTATTTCACAACCTGCTACTCAATGCGCAAGATGCTTTGAACGGAACTGAAAAGCCCGTTATAGAAATTGAAACTGAGGCTACTCAAGATAGTATAAAGTTATCGATTCGGGATAATGGATGCGGCTTCTCTGATGAGGTCAAATCACGGGTTTTTGAGCCGTATGTAACCACCAAGCCCAAAGGCACAGGACTGGGTTTGCCGATTGTAAAGAAAATTGTCGAAGAGCATTCGGGCGCAATCCATATCGAAAACCTGAAGCCGCAAGGCGCCCAGATCATTATTACCCTGCCGGTATCTGAAAATTTTACGTCACTTGGCTAGTGACTAAGTATAAAATAACGATGATGACAAATAATACAATATTGATAGTTGATGATGAGATCGGGATACGCGAATTGCTATCTGAAATTTTACGCGATGAAGGCTATCGCGTCGCACTGGCCGAGAACGCCGAACAGGCGCGTCTCTGGCGCAACCAAACACGTCCCGATCTGGTGTTACTCGACATTTGGATGCCCGACACTGATGGTATAACGCTGCTCAAAGACTGGGCCAGCAGTGGCATGCTGACTATGCCGGTCATTATGATGTCAGGTCATGGCACTATCGATACCGCAGTTGAAGCAACACGTATTGGCGCATTCGGATATTTGGAAAAGCCCATCCCCCTCAAGAAATTGCTCGGTACTGTCGGCAAGGCGATGCGCGGCAGCCAGAATAAACAGCAAACTGCGCTTTCGCTGGCTAGCCTGGGTAAAGGCGCACTGATCGTCGATCTCAAAAAAAAATTGGAGAAAGTCGCCAATCTGAAAACACCGTTGCTGTTAATGGGTGAACCCGGCGTAGGTATGGAGATTTGCGCACATTTTCTGCATCACCCCAATACGCCATGGGTAGAACCGGAATCACTGGCAATTTTAGCTGAAAAGCCCCTGGATCTGCTGGAACAGGCCAGAGATGGGTTGTTGTTTCTGAAAGATATTGGCGAGACCAATAAATTGGCACAAAAAGGGCTGTTATTGCTATTGAGCAAACTGGACAAATATAACGTGCGGCTGATCTGCGCAACATCACAGCCGCTGGCCGAGCTGGCAACGCAGGGCAATTACAATACCAAGTTGTATGAATCACTCAGCGGGCTGACTATCGGGATACCGTCACTGCGTGCGCACCGCGAAGACATTCCCGATCTGGTCAATCAGATTCTGTCCGGTTTCACCGAGTCTGGCGAAGTTTCGCCGGTATTGCAATTTAGCACCGCAGCACTTAATTGTCTGCGTAATTATGACTGGCCAGGCAATCTGACGCAGTTAACAGGCGTTGTGCATTCTTTGGCGTTAACCTGTACAGGTGATGAAATTACCGCGGATATGGTTCAGCAGGCAATGGTTTTTCCGGAATCGACCTCGGCACCTTCACCAGTGCCTGATATTCCGTTTGACTTGTCGTTACGGGAAGCACGCGACCTGTTTGAAAAGACTTATTTTGAGAAACTGATCGAAGAAGAAAACGGTAATATGACACGCGTTGCCGAGCGCGCTGGACTGGAACGCACGCATTTGTACCGGAAGATCAAGCTGCTCGGGATTAAACTCCGGGGAAGTTAGCCTGGATATCGCATTAGCTGCTGGAGTTTAAACGCTGAACTGTTTTTTGAATTGAGCGTGCAGTTGGAGACGCCGCTATTCTGCGGCATAGGAAGCATGTACGTTCTCAATTCAAGGTAGAGAAAGTTAAAAGCCAGCAAGTGGATCCGCGGGTACAAACTGTATTTCGTTAGAGTCCATGAGAACCAATAGGCATCATAATTACAGACCAGGATCTAGCGTACTGGCGCAGTATTCAGGTTAATGAATCAACCCGTTACAGAATTTTATCCTGGCAAGTATAAAAAAAGCACGCCGTGGCGGCGTGCTTTTTTTATACTTGCCAGAAGATCATTATAGCAGCGGAATAATCATCAATGCCACAATATTGATAATTTTGATCAATGGGTTAATTGCCGGACCGGCAGTATCCTTGTACGGATCGCCCACAGTATCACCTGTAACAGAAGCTTTATGCGCTTCGCTGTTCTTGCCGCCAAAATTACCGTCTTCGATATGCTTCTTGGCATTGTCCCAGGCACCACCGCCAGCTGTCATGGAAATTGCCACAAACAAACCGGTCACAATAGAACCCATCAGTACACCACCAAGCGCCTGAGGCCCAAGCAAAACGCCCACCAGTAAAGGGGCCAACACTGGCAGTAATGACGGTATCATCATTTCCTTGATGGCCGCCTTGGTCAACATGTCGACCGCACGTGAATAATCGGGTCTGGCCGTGCCATCCATAATTCCGTCAATCTCGTTGAACTGGCGGCGCACTTCAATGACCACCGAACTGGCAGCGCGCCCAACCGCCTCCATCGACATGGCGCCAAACAGATAGGGAATCAAACCACCGATAAACAAACCGATGATGACCATGTGATTGGACAAATCAAACGTCAACATATGGCCCGCGCTCTCCAGTCCATGCGTATAATCTGCAAATAATACCAGTGCTGCGAGACCGGCTGAACCGATTGCATAGCCTTTGGTCACTGCTTTCGTAGTGTTGCCGACGGCATCGAGCGGATCGGTAACTGCGCGCACGGACTCAGGCATTTCCGCCATTTCCGCTATACCGCCTGCGTTATCGGTAATCGGTCCGTAAGCATCTAGCGCAACGATAATACCCGTCATTGACAACATTGCTGTCGCGGCAATGGCAATGCCATATAAGCCGGCCAGCGAGTAAGCCATCAGAATGCTCAGGCAGACTGCCAAAACCGGTGCTGCGGTCGCGCGCATGGAAACGCCCAGGCCGGCAATAATATTGGTAGCGTGCCCGGTGGTAGAAGCTTCAGCGATATGCTGTACTGGAGGATAATCAGTTGATGTGTAATATTCGGTAATCACGACCATTGCACCCGTCAACAGCAAGCCAATCGCAGCAGCCAGATAAACACGCATTACCAGCGCGCCGCCGGCAACCTCAACACCTGAGACTTCAAGTGACATATCCGCCATAAACCAGACGGTTACGGGCAAATAAGCGAGCAACGCAATACCACCGGCAACAATAAGTCCGCGGTACAATGCTTTCATGATTGTTCCGCCCTCCTGCATTTTGACGTAGTAACAGCCGATAATTGATGCAACGATTGAAGCCGCACCCAGCATCAGCGGATAAACTACAGCGTTCATATCGTTATTGAGAAAGAGTAATGCGCCTAGCAGCATGGTCGCGATAATCGTTACCGCATAGGTTTCAAACAAGTCAGCAGCCATACCCGCGCAATCCCCAACATTATCACCGACGTTATCGGCAATCACTGCGGGATTACGTGGATCATCTTCCGGAATGCCGGCTTCAACCTTACCGACCAGATCCGCGCCAACGTCAGCACCTTTGGTAAAAATACCGCCACCCAGACGTGCAAAAATAGAAATCAGCGAGCCGCCAAAAGCAAAACCAATTAAAGGTTTAATCACTTCACTGACCGGAGTGTCAGCTTCCGCACCGTTAAACAGCCAGGCACTGTAACCTGCAACTCCCAGCAGACCCAGACCAACAACCAGCATGCCCGTGACTGCACCACCACGAAATGCGATTGCAAGTGCCTCATTTAAACCGGTACGGGCCGCTTCCGCAGTGCGCACGTTGGATTGAACGGAAACATTCATTCCGAGATATCCAGCCGCCCCGGATAAAACTGCACCGAGCGCGAAGCCGACCGCGGTATCCCATGTCAATACCAGGCCGATAGCCAAAAACAGAATCAACCCTACAATACCGATGGTTGTATATTGACGATTGAGGTACGCTGAAGCACCTTCCTGTATTGCAGAGGCAATTTCCTGCATGCGTGAATTACCGGTAGACTGGGCGTAAATCCCCCTGATCCATATACCACTGTATATCAGGGCTAGAATCCCACTACCAATTGCGATAATTAAACCGTTAGACATAAAGAACTCCACTTAAAGTCAGACCATCCAAAATCATACGTAGAATTTCGGCCCAATAATTCCACATAATTAAATACTTGTCCAAGATCTTGGCACAAAAGACGCATATTTTATATGCACTTGTTGTTTATATGCATCTTTTCAGCTGCCTAGATTTCAAATCCTTCCAGTTTCTTTTCAACCGCCACATTTTTTAGTCGCACATAATCCGGCAGACCGTTTTTATACGGCGGATAATCCTCGCCTTCTATAAGCGGTAAAAGATACTCGCGACAAGCTTCGCTAATACCGAAGCCGTCTTCACTGATATATTCAGCCGGCATCATTTTTTCAACATTTGCGACATTTGCAAGTTCCGCCATGCCAACTTTCCAGCTATAAGGTGAGTTGGAAACGCGTTCAATTGTCGGCATCACAGAGTTATGACCGGCGATCGCGTACTCAACGGCCGCTTTGCCCACTGCATAAGCCTGTTCGACGTCGGTTTTTGATGCGACATGACGGGCAGCGCGCTGCAGATAATCAGCCACGCCCCAGTGATATTTCAGTCCCAGACCATCTTTAATGATATTGGCCACAACCGGTGCAACACCACCCAGTTGCGCATGGCCGAAAGCATCCCGCAACCCCTGATCGGACAGGAATTTACCATCATCACCCTTAACGCCTTCAGACACGACTACAGAGCAGTAGCCGTATTCCTCGACATAACTGCCGACCTTGGCAAGAAACTTCGCTTTATCAAATGGTATTTCCGGAAACAGAATCACAATCGGAATCTCGCAATCCTTGCTCGATGCCAGACCGCCCGCCGCTGCAATCCAGCCGGCATGACGCCCCATTACTTCCAGCACAAAAACCTTGGTGGAGGTTTTGGCCATGCTGGCCACATCAAAACTGGCTTCACGCGTGGATACTGCAATATATTTGGCAACTGAACCAAAGCCCGGACAACAGTCGGTAATCGGCAAATCGTTATCAACGGTTTTCGGCACATGAATCGCCTGAATCGGATAACCCAGCGTATCGGAAATTTGAGATACCTTGAGACAGGTGTCAGCAGAATCACCGCCACCGTTATAAAAAAAGTACCCGATATTATGTGCCTTGAACACTTCGATCAAACGCTCATACTCACGGCGGTTCTGTTCAATGCTTTTCAGCTTGTACCTGCATGAACCAAACCCGCCCGATGGCGTGTGGCGCAGCGCTGCAATAGCCTCTGCCGAATCGATGCTGGTATCGATCAAGTCTTCGGTCAGTGCACCGATAATGCCGTTGCGGCCCGCATAGACATTACCGATTTTATTGGAATGCTGGCGCGCAGTTTCAATGACGCCGGCTGCCGAAGCATTAATCACAGCAGTCACGCCACCTGATTGGGCATAAAATGCATTTTTTATGGACATAACTCTATTTCTCCTGATTGATCAACTCGTAAGCAAAACCCTACTGTCAAAAGACTCAATCCTTTAATTAAAATACAGATATACAAAAGTCTTATGCAACCGCTATGACTCGTATAATGTTGCAGTGCTGTTTCCTGAAAGCGATGCGATAAAACAATGATGTCAGGCGTGCGGCAGTTATCGTTTTAATGCCGCCAGAATCCTGTCACGAATTTCCTCAACACTCCCGATACCGGAGACCTTGATATAACGGGGAGCGTCATCGGTACCTTCTTCAGACCAGTTGGAATAATAGGCAATCAACGGCTCAGTCTGCTCATGATAAACCGCCAGTCTTTTCCGGACAGTCTCTTCCTTATCGTCATCCCGCTGTATCAATGGCTCATTGGTTATATCATCATGATTTTCAACTTGCGGCGGATTGAAAATGACATGATAGGTGCGGCCCGAGGCAGGATGGACTCTGCGGCCAGACATGCGCCGGATGATTTCATCATCCGCAACGTCAATTTCAACCACACAATCAATCCGTACACCCGCTGCTTTCATGGCGTCCGCTTGCGGGATAGTACGGGGAAAACCGTCAAATAAAAAACCATTGACACAATCCGGTTCGGCAATACGCTCCTTAACCAGGTTGATAATAATATCGTCCGATACCAGACCACCGGAGTCCATGATCTTTTTTGCCATCATGCCCAATTCGGTATTTGCTTTGACGGCATTGCGCAGCATATCGCCTGTCGAAATCTGCGGAATACCAAAATGTTCCTTGATATAATTGGCTTGCGTACCTTTGCCGGCACCAGGGCCGCCTAATAATATGACTCGGATAGCTGTTCTCCCTATTTCTTTCTTTTGTCAATACAGTATGTTCTGCGATAAATGCGTATCATCGACGGCTAAAAGGCAAACGCAACACGCTGTCGCAAAAATATCCGGTCGACATTATAGCTTAGGCTGGCAAGATACTCGAGACTTGTTTTATTTTAGGATCAAAAAAATTAAATAAAAGCAGCTCGCAAACAACAGGCTTCAACAGGCAGACTTGAGTATGCGATAATTTGCCGATTCATTACAGGAAAAAACATGGACGAAAACAGAAGCAAAGCGCTCGCCGCAGCGTTGTCCCAGATTGAAAAACAGTTTGGCAAAGGCTCGATCATGCGCATGGGCGACAACGATGTTGCCAATGATATCCAGGTGGTGTCCACCGGCTCGCTGAGCCTTGATATCGCCCTGGGCGTTGGCGGCTTGCCGCGCGGCCGCGTGATAGAAATATATGGTCCGGAATCGTCTGGCAAAACAACGCTCACCCTGCAGGTAATTGCCGAAATGCAGAAACTCGGTGGAACAGCGGCTTTCATCGATGCGGAACATGCGCTGGATCCGCAGTATGCAAGAAAAATCGGCGTCAACGTGCAGGAGCTTCTGATCTCGCAACCGGACAATGGCGAGCAGGCGCTGGAAATTGCGGATATGCTGGTTCGTTCAAGTTCAATCGATATCGTCGTCATTGACTCTGTCGCCGCACTCACGCCCCGCGCTGAAATCGAGGGTGAAATGGGCGATCCGCAAATGGGTTTGCAGGCCAGGCTGATGTCTCAGGCGCTCAGAAAACTGACCGCAAACATCAAACGCAGCAACACCATGGTAATTTTCATCAACCAGATACGCATGAAAATCGGCGTTATCTTCGGCAACCCCGAGACCACGACCGGTGGCAACGCACTGAAATTCTATGCATCCGTCCGGCTCGAAATCCGCCGCACCGGCGCTATCAAAAAAGGCGAGGAAACTATCGGTAACGAGACGCGCGTGAAGGTGGTCAAAAACAAGGTTGCCCCGCCTTTCAAACAGGCCGAATTCGATATTCTCTACGGTGAAGGAATTTCCCGCGAAAGCGAAATCATCGAACTGGGGGTGCAGCATAAATTAGTTGACAAGGCAGGCGCCTGGTATTCATACAAAGGCGACAAAATCGGCCAGGGTAAAGACAACGTGCGCGAATACCTCAAGGAGCACCACGAAATCGCACAGGAAGTCGAACAGAAAATCCGCGAGGCGATCGGCATTTTCAATCCCGGCAGCTCGCCTCAGATACCCAAAGACGCAGAGTAATGATCGCGCCGGACAGCAACACACCGAAGCTTGAAACACGTGCACTGCGCTACCTGGCAAGGCGCGAATATTCCCGGCGTGAACTGGAGAAAAAGCTGTCTGCCTACGAACAGTCGCCGCAGGCGCTGTCCGAATTGCTCGATCAGCTTGAACGGCAGGGCTACCTGTCCACCGGGCGTTTTGCCGAACAAACCAGCCGAGTGCGCCGCCCTCGTTTCGGCAGTCGGCGAATTGTGCGCGAACTCAAAGAAAAAGGCGTCGATGCGGCACACATTGCCAGCTTGCTGCCGGATCTTCAAGAAACCGATCTCGAAACCGCCAGACAAATCTGGCAAAAAAAGTTCGGCACACCGCCCGCCGACATTAAAGAACGCGGCAGGCAGATGCGCTTTCTGACGAACCGGGGTTTTTCGCCGGACATTATCCGCACGGTATTGCTACAGGCTGAAAAGGATGCACAATGAAATTGATGACTCCTGTAATCACAATCGGATTATTTCTGCTGCTATTGAGCGCGCCAGCGCATGCCGGCAGCATCACGGCGATCCATGAGGTCAACGCTTCGCCGGCCAGCTTTGACGGCAGAACGGTCACGCTCAGAGGCGTCACCAAGGACCCGACGCGCATTCCCGTCATCGATTTAAAAGCTTATGTGCTGGAAGACGGCACCGGTGAAATTATCATACTCACGGGCGACAACCTGCCTGAAATGGGCATAACAATCACGGTGCGCGTGCGCATCGATAACCTTGCAATTATCAAAGGCGAGGCACTGGGCACGACAGTTGTGGAATTGCAACGATATGAATAATTATGCTACCGATGAAAAGCAGCGAAATACGACAAAAATTTCTGGGTTTTTTTGAAGCGCATGGTCACACCATTGTTGCTTCCAGCCCTCTGGTACCCGCTAACGATCCGACACTGCTGTTCGCCAATGCGGGCATGGTGCAGTTCAAGGATGTATTTCTGGGCCAGGATCAGAGAAGCTACACGCGCGCCGCCAGTTCGCAGCGCTGCGTACGCGCCGGCGGCAAACACAACGATCTGGAAAATGTCGGTTACACGGCTCGGCATCATACCTTCTTTGAAATGCTCGGTAACTTCAGCTTCGGCGATTATTTCAAGCGCAACGCGATTCAATTCGCCTGGGAATTTCTGACCGGCACGCTTAACATCCCGCAGGAAAAACTCTGGGTCACTGTCTACGCCGAAGACGACGAGGCCGCAGATATCTGGCTGAATGAAATCGGCGTGAATCCCGGGCGGTTCGTACGCATCAATACCTTGGACAACTTCTGGCAGATGGGCGATACAGGCCCCTGCGGCCCCTGTTCCGAAATCTTTTACGATCACGGTCCCGACGTCGCTGGCGGACCGCCCGGTTCTGCCGATGCGGAAGGCGACCGTTACATCGAGATCTGGAATCTGGTATTCATGCAATATAACCGTGACAGCGGCGGAAAACTGCACCCCCTGCCTAAACCGTCGGTCGACACCGGCATGGGACTGGAGCGGATTTCCGCTGTGATGCAGCAAGTGCACAGCAATTATGACATCGACCTGTTTCAAAGCCTGATCAAGGCAGCCGCGCGCGAGACCGCCACGCAGAATCCTGAAGACAATTCACTCAAGGTCATCGCCGATCATATCCGCGCCTGCGCGTTTTTGATTACCGACGGCGTAATCCCCGGCAGCGAAGGCCGCGGTTATGTATTGCGGCGCATTATCCGCCGCGCTATCCGCCATGGTTATCGTCTTGGACAACAGGAGCCGTTTTTCTATAAACTTGTTGCCGATCTAAACAGCGTCATGGGTGCAGCTTACCCTGAATTATCCGCAGCAAAAGAGCGTGTTGCCGGCGTTCTGCGGCAGGAAGAAGAGCGGTTTTCCGAAACCCTAGAACACGGCATGCAAGTGCTTGAAGGCGCGCTCAGTAAAAAAATCAACGTGCTTGACGGTGAAACGGCGTTCCGTCTGTACGACACCTTCGGCTTTCCGCTCGACCTGACCGCCGACATCGCCCGCGAACGCGGCATCAGCGTCGACAACGCAGGATTCGAAAAAGCCATGGCGCGGCAGCGCGAGCAGGCGCGTGCGGCCAACAAATTCACCATGACCGAAGGACTGGCGTATAACGGCGACCAGACCGTTTTTCATGGCTACGATGCGCTGCAGCACGAAGGTACAATTCTGGCAATCTACAAGGAAGGCACGCCGGCCGATTTTATCGAAGCGGGCGATGAGGCGGTGATTGTGCTGGATCATACGCCGTTCTATGCCGAATCCGGCGGTCAGGTCGGCGACAGCGGCGAATTAATGGCCGCAAACGGCACGTTTGCGGTCACCGATACGCAAAAAATCCAGGCCGATGTGTTCGGCCACAAGGGACTGCTGCAAAGCGGCCGGCTGGTCGTCAAGGATTCTGTTCAGGCCCGTGTCAACCCGCTCACACGCGCCAGCACGGCCAACAACCACTCCGCTACGCATCTGCTGCATGCCGCGCTGCGCAAGGTGCTTGGTAACCATGTAACGCAAAAAGGCTCGCTGGTCGACGCCAGTCGGCTGCGTTTCGATTTTTCACACAATGCTCCGCTGACCGCCGACGAAATCCGTGAAGTCGAACTGCTGGTCAATGAACAAATCCGCCATAACTGGCCAGTCACCGCCGGTCATATGAAATACGACGAAGCCGTCAAACAAGGTGCGATGGCATTGTTCGGCGAGAAATACGCCGACGTGGTGCGCGTAATCAGCATGGGCGATTTCTCCACCGAGCTATGCGGCGGCACGCATGTCGCGCAAATCGGTCAGGTCGGTTTTTTCAAAATCATTGGCGAGACCGGTATTGCCGCAGGCATCCGCCGCGTCGAAGCGGTCACCGGCATGGCTGCCGTCGACTACGTACAGCAACGCGAAGCGCAACTGCAAGCCATCGCACACACGCTCAAGACCAGCCCGCAGGAAATCAGCCAAAAAATCGGTCAGATTATCGACAACGTCAAGCAGACCGAAAAAGAGCTCGCGCAACTCAAAGCCAAGCTGGCCGGGTACCAAAGTATCGATCTTGTCGATCAGGCGCGTGATATAAAAGGCGTCAAAGTGCTCACCGCAAATCTCGAAGGCGCCAACGCCAAATCGCTGCGCGAGACACTGGATAAACTCAAAGACAAGCTCAAATCCTGCGTCATCGTGCTGGCTGCCGTTGATGTTGACAAAGTCGTCCTGATAGCGGGCGTCAGCAATGATCTCACCAAACAGATCAAAGCCGGCGAACTCGTCAACTTCGTCGCCCAGCAGGTCGGCGGCAAAGGCGGCGGGCGGCCGGACATGGCGCAAGCGGGTGGCACACAGCCGGATCAGTTGCCTGCAGCATTGGAGAGTGTTGCGGGTTGGGTGGAAGGAAAAATTTAAGGTAATTATTCAGCGTAAAAAGTGAAAAAAGTGCTTGACAAGGTTTTTGCGCCAAAATGCAGAAGTGGCTGTACAACTATATTCCTTTACAAAGCATACACAGTTAGCCCGTAACGGCCTGTTGCGATGGCCGAGACGGGCAATTTGCACCGCGCGTAAATTGTCTTCGAAATTATTTTCGCATAGAACGCGATCTGAGGCGAAAAATTCTGTTTTAAAAACAGATTGTACAATAGCTGTTAATAGAAAAACAGTTACTGGCAAGGCGAATTTGTTCTGTTCCGAAAAAGCCGAAGAATTCAGCATTTCAGTTGATCACCGTATCTCACTTTATTGATTATAAGAGTATTTTTTGTCACATGT
>NZ_FOGH01000061.1 GCF_900111165.1 Nitrosomonas sp. Nm51 | reverse complement strand
ACCGGTTGCCATTCCTGGTGTTGCCGCTGCCTTTCTTTTTACCGTTGGATAGATGCGCACTACCGACACAACGACAGTACGAAACATAATTGCCGACGCCGGCAAACCGTGCGATGTCGCCGGTCTCAAGCAAAATGACTGTCGCCAGCACCTCGCCAATCCCCGCAGTGCTTTTGAGTAACCGAAAAGCGGGGCCGGCCCGGCCCGGCAATAACTTTCCAATACAGCTTCAACACGGTCAATCTGCTCTTGCAGTGCATGCATGATAGCCAGGCTGGTTTGCAATCCGAGTATTTCAGTTGAGCTAAGATTCAACTGTGCTAAATCGGCCTCAGTCAGTTGTTTGATCGTGTTGCTGTTGGCGCGTGCTCCAGTATAACGCTGCATCGCCGATTCGATCGTAATAATCCGCGCACTGCGTTGCTGTACCAGTTGCATGCGCTTTCGCGCCAGATCGCGCATTGCAGCCTGTCTTTGGGCATGATGTAGCCCTCCGGTAACAAACCCAGCCGCAACAGATGTGCCAAGTGCTTGGCATCCGATTCATCGCCGCGATGTTTCATTCCGTCATATTGCTTGACCGCCACGGTATTGACCAGGTGCACTGAATAACCCTGCTCCTGCAAACCATCGATCAGCCAATACCAGTTGAAAATTGACTCAACCGCAATGCCGGATATTTCGTCCTGATAAGGTACCATGGCTTCAAGAATTTCGACCATACTGTTGGCATGCCGTTTGCCGTACACAACCCGATCGTCTTCATCAATTATTACTATAAAACTGTTGTTTGAATGTAGGTCTATGCCGCAAAATAACATCTCGTCCTCCGTCGATAAAGTGGGTTCGAACCATTAACTTTATCCCTTTCCGGCTACCGCCAGGGCGGGGGACGGCTAGATGATTATCAATTTTAAACTGGTATCAACACCTCCGCACGCCACGCTGCATACCGCAGCGCCTGCATAATGTCTTCACGTTCAAGGTAGGGAGAGTCGGTAAGAATTTCATATCATGCCGACTGTAACACGCATTCCCCGGATACATGCTTTACCGCCCATGGTGCCGGGTTGTTGGGTGATGCGATCAAGTTGTTCCATATGTTTATACTTTCCATAGCAGACTGGTTAATTGCTGTTTGAATACAACAATTTTACGTATGCCTATTAAATCAATTAAATGGAATTATTTCAAGCAACTGTTAAAAACCCAATTGTCTGCCGTACTTGCTGTTAATCATATCCGGCCAGTTGCCTGCCGACGTGCATTTCCCCAGGAACTTGCCACGCGCTTTGAACGTCTTGTTCAGGCTGATACCACTATGACTGTTGAACAGGATGATATCAGGAAATATTATTATTATGGCAGCCGTGATTTTTCCTTCCGATAGACTTCGCATCAAAAAACCAGCATTGCATAGATGCAGAAAGTGGCATTTAGTGATACAACTGTCGCAGTGCCATACTTTTAAAACGCGATTTGTACAGTTATGCCTGCCACCAATCAAGTACCCGCCGCATTACGCCGGATTGCCCACCTTGATATGGATGCGTTTTACGCATCAGTTGAGCTTTTGCGCTACCCGGAATTAACTGGTCTTCCGGTTGTAATCGGCGGGCGGAGTGAACACAAGCCTCTATTACAGACCGATGGCAACAGACGATTTCACACACTGCGCGATTATACCGGGCGCGGCGTGATCACCACAGCGACCTATGAAGCCCGCGCAGCCGGTGTACATTCCGCCATGGGCGTGATGAAAGCCGCGCGGCTCGCCCCGAATGCTGTTTTACTTCCTGCTGACTTTGATCGTTACCGGCATTATTCGCGGCTGTTCAAAGAGGCTGTCGCTCGGATTGCTCCGGAGATTGAAAATGCCGGTATTGATGAAATTTATATTGATCTTAACGGACTGTCGGATGACAGCTTGCTTCTTGCTCGGAAGATCAAGCAAGCCGTGTTTAAAGTAACCGGGTTGACCTGTTCTATCGGAATCGCGCCGAACAAGCTGCTGGCAAAGATTTGTTCCGATCTTGATAAGCCGGATGGCATCACCATTATCGGCATGGATGATATCGCCGATAAAGTCTGGCCGTTGCCAGTGCAAAAAATCAATGGCATTGGTCCCAAGGCCACTCAGAAACTTACCGCACTAGGTATCACGACGATTTCCGAACTTGCCAAGGCTACGCCGGGTTTCCTGCAAACACATTTCAGCCGCAGCTATGCCGCTTGGCTGCAAGACGTATCGTATGGTATCGACCATTGTCCGGTCAAAACATTTTCCCACCCCAAATCTATCAGCCGGGAAACCACTTTCGAACAAGACCTGCATCCGCGCCATGACCGCTCAGCCTTGTCAGAAGTTTTCACTGCTTTGTGCAAGCGCATTGCCGAAGACCTTCGGCGAAAGGGATATGTCGGGCGCACCATCGGTATTAAATTGCGGTTCGAAGATTTTAAAACCGTAACGCGAGATTCGACATTACCTGCTCATACCAATGATCCGGCCACCATCCGTTACGCGGCAACGGAATGCCTGCGACGTGTGACGCTTGTGAAAAAACTGCGGTTGCTCGGAGTGCGGGTAAGTACACTTACCTCCGCCGATTCAGTGCAAGAATCAGAAATCCCGCGTCAGGATGAATTGCCGTTGATTCTGTAAAATGTAAAAACCGTACAGTTGTAGCGACAGACAATACCGCTAATAACTTATCAAGCAAATGTCCGCGCGGTATCCAACTGACGGGCGGTTAGCGATAGGGACGTGTTGACACCGATCGAAAATTGACCATGAAATTCACGTATCCTGCTTAAATTTTAAGCAGGAGAAAATAAGAGGTGATTACCATGGTTATGCATGCAAAGATACGGCGGATGTTTTATCGTGAACATCTGTCGATTAATGAAATTCAACGGCGCACGAGTCTGTCGCGCAACACGATCAAGAAATGGCTGCGCGCATCGGGTGATCGTGCGGTTAAATATCAAAGGGCGAAGAAGCCTGGCAAATTGACGCCGTTTGAACCCAGGCTGTTGCTGGCGTTGGAGGCGGATGTGCGCCATTCCAGGAAAGATCGCCGCACGGCCAGGATGTTGCTGCAGGAGATCCGGAAAGAAGGCTATACCGGCGGTTATTCGATTGTGTGCGATTTTATCCGCAACTGGCGCAACCGGGGTGGGCAATGTAAGCCGACGTATGTGCCGTTGAAGTTTGCTTTTGGTGAAGCGTTCCAGTTTGACTGGAGCGAAGAATGGCTGGTGATCGGCGGCATCCAGCGTAAAGTGTTGGCTGCACATACCAAACTATGTGCCAGTCGTGCCTTCATGTTGTCGGGCTATCCGTCACAAAGTCACGAGATGTTGTTTGACGCCCATACCCGTGCATTCAGTGCTTTTGGCGGCGTGCCGAAACGCGGCATTTACGACAACATGAAGACGGCTGTGGACAAGGTGTCCAAAGGCAATGGGCGTGTGGTGAATACGCGTTTTTATGCGATGACGGCGCATTATTTGTTCGAGCTTGATTTCTGCAATGTGGCTTCGGGTTGGGAGAAAGGCGTTGTCGAGAAGAACGTTCAGGATATGCGCCGCCTAATCTGGAATGAAGCCAGGCAACAGCAATTCGGTTCGTTCGAGGACTTGAACAATTGGCTGGATGCGCGTTGCCGTGCGCTGTGGCCGGAAATTCGGCATCCCGATTACGCGGGCATCACCCTTGCCGATGCCGGCGCCGTTCAATGGCTATATCGAAGTATTGGCACGGGTATCCAGCACGTGCCTGGTCACACTGCAACGCAACCGGTATTCCGTTCCCTGCCGTCTGGCCAACCAGATGGCATCGGTACATTTGTATGCCAACCGTGTCGAAGTTGTATCTGAAAACGCGGTGGCTGCCCACCATGCCCGCCTGCTCGAACCCCTGTTGAAATTGCAGACGGCACTGCGGCGCAGAGAACGCCAGCAGGCCGACCGGGTCATGGCCAAAGTCCTCAGCCTAGTGCCCGCGCATGGACTGGAAGCAGTGCTGGTTGCCGTTGAGCTGGTGCTCGAATCCGGCATGCCCAGTGCCGAGCATGTCGCCAATGTACTGGCGCGCCTGAGACAAACCGATCTTCCGGCGCAGGTGGAAACCGGCCTTAAACTCAACGAAGAACCGCAAGTCGATACCGAACGCTACGACCGCCTGAACAAACAGGAGGCGCCCCATGTTTGACATCCCCGCACAATGGCCAGACCAGATCGCCCATCTCGAATGGACGGATGGCATGCTGTCTCAACTGCTCCAGGCCGAATCAACCGAGCGCAATATCCGCTCCATTCGCTATCAGACCCAGGCCGCCAGGTTTCCGGTTCAACGCCATTTACAAGGCTTCGACTTCAGTCAGTCCAAAGTCGATCCACAGTTGATCCGGCAACTGGCCGCCATGGAATTTACAAGGCAGTTATTGTGGGAGTTTCTTGCTATGGTGCGAAATCAAATTTTTACCGCTTAAAAACCTGTCAAGTGTTTTTTAATTTTTTTTGGGGGTTAGCAGTTACCTATCAACTATATAAATAACTCTATATTTTCATGGGACAATTATGGGGCATCCAGAAAAAATAAAGTTCTTTTTGTCCATGATAAGACGCTTCATCGGAAAGGGAATATGGATTCTTTGAATATGACTGCTAACGGATCATACAAAGAAAGATTGATTATTGCGATTTGTTTTTTGCAAGTGCCCCAAGACTGCCCCACAGAAAACAAAAAAGGCTAGAGTTTAAGCTAACCCCTTGATTTTTTTGGTAGGCCGTGTGAGACTCGAACTCACGACCAACGGATTAAAAGTCCGCTGCTCTACCAACTGAGCTAACGACCCAAAATGAAGTCCGGTATTATACCTGAAGTGATGGCCATCCCAAAATACTTTGTCAGCAAGACAGTGTGAATTTGTTCACTAGTTAGTTCTCATCCATAAACACCTGTTTTTCTGATTTTTGGCTGCATAGTGATTTTCCAAAGGCTGGCTAAAAATTGTAAAAACAGATATTTTTCTTGTTTTTCCCTTTGAGCCATCGAGTTATCCCATTTTTGCCATTTTCAAGGCGAGCGCAACCAGCATGTAACCAGTCGCTCGCCGGAACAAGCATGTCCAGAGCGTATACTCAAAGTGAATCGCGGTCACTGGACGATCGAGAATCGCTGTCACTATGTGATTGATTGGAATTTCGATGAGGATCGCAGCCGCATCCGAATAGGACACGGCCCCGAGAACATCACTCGACTGCGGCGCTTTGCATGCGGCGTCATTCAGTTCATCTCAAAGGGAAAATCCAGCATCTCTCAGAAAATGCAGCAGTTGAATCGCAATACCCGCTTGATCTTCGACTATCTTCGCATGACTTCTAATTCAACTCGTACTCGACTGCTTTGATTTCAAGGGGAGAACAAATTTACCGTGGTCAGCTGGGCGATCGGGCTAAAAAGCGCTTGAATATAGAAACAGGCTGAAGTATTTGTTTTATCATTTTGATGTCAAATGACAGGCAAACCAACGGCATCGGTTATTCATCATTTCAAGTATTGAAGACCCAAGAATAGACAAACAAAAGAAGCATCAACTCCAGGATATATGTTTATTTGCACCCTTGAAATGCTCACAAATTCAAGCCACCGGCTTTGCCGATGGTATTTGGCTCCCATTCCTCATCAGAAACATCACTGTCATACATCATCTTAACAAATAACTTTATATTAGAATTTTTATTTCATGATAAATAACAGGTTTTTCACCAAAAGACTTCTGACATTCATCTACAGCCGTTCTGAAAATGTGACGCCGAGGCAGATATGAACGATTCTGTGCAGACCATATCACTGTTGAATCTCGCGCTGGTGTTTATTCCGGTTCTGTTAGTAATCGGTATTTTTTGGAAATGGTCGCTTGCACCGGGCCATGCGGCATATGCCCTGGGTCGTATGTTGGTGCAACTGTTGCTTATCGGCTATTGCCTCCTGTACATCTTCGAAGCGGAGAATCCGCTGATTGTCATCGCGGTATTGATCGTGATGGTCTCAGTTGCCAGCTGGATAGCGCTGGGTACCGTAAAAACAAGGCGTGTTACACTTTACAAACAGGCGCTGATTTCCATATTGATTGGCGGAGGAATCGTTCTTGCCATCGTCACGCAAGGCGTATTGCAACTGGAACCCTGGTATCTGCCTCAATATATGATACCCCTGGCTGGTATGGTGTTCGCCAATTCAATGAATGCCGTCAGCCTGGCTGCAGAGCGCATGAACGCGGAACTGGAGCGGCAAATCTGCTTCGAGCAGGCCCGCAACATCGCCATGCGTGCCGCCATGATTCCTACCATCAACGCCATGCTTGCCGTCGGTCTCGTATCATTGCCAGGAATGATGACCGGACAGATACTCTCCGGCATTTCTCCGCTGATTGCGGCGCGTTATCAGATTATGGTGATGTGCATGATCTTTGCCGGAGGCGGGCTGTCGACAGCAATGTTTCTGGAAATGTCGCGGAAGCAGTTTGTGGCCCTTATAAAAAAGGTAAAATAAAAAGTTTGCAAAAACTTTCTTGAAAAGTGTAGTTGTTAAAGGTTTATGTATTGGAGGATTGTGCTGAACGATTTGGATGGTCACTGTTTGAGAGAAGTGGGCCCAATTCTCTGGACAGGTCTAATTCGGGATATACTGAAACATGATTGTTATAACCGACATTCTCAAGTCTCCCTTTGATGAAGGTGGTAAGGTAGCGATACTGAATCTTTTAGACCGGCTGAAGCATAACGATGAATGCATTATCTTCTCGGTCAACGGGGATACGGATTTAAAGGTTGCGGATTATCACTTTGATCTCAACAAATTACTTTTTAGCCCTGGGTTTTATAGAAAGGTGAGGAACTGTTCGTCGAAAAAGCTGGTATATATCCCAGAGGCATCAATCACCTTGGCATCATTTATACGGTCCAAACTACTGCAATTATTTTGCAGAAAAAAAATTGTTATGGTCTCTTTACAGCCGAGAAATTACTGGCAGGTACTCCATCCCATAATCAGAATGGCTGGGCCTGATTGCGTTATTACTCAGTCCAGGATCACAAAAAATCTTTTGGAAAAAATAGGGGTTAAGAGTAGGATTTTGCCATTGGGGGTTGATGAAACCAAATTCCGGGAATTTGATGCCGCTACAAAAAAGAAGATCAGAGAGCAGTATGGAATAGAAAATGATAAAACTGTCCTTCTCCATGTAGGACATATCAGGGAAAACCGTAATCTGGGTTGGCTGAGGACAGTCAAGTCCCGAATGCCGGACATCAACATCATTATTGTGGGTAGCAGTTCATTTCTCCAAGAGAAGAAAGTCTATGATATTCTCGGGCAGAGCGGAATTAGCATCATAACAAAGTATGTCGCCGATCTTAGCGAACTATACAATATTGCAGATTACTATGTTTTTCCGGTAATCAAAAATGATGGCGCCATTGAGACTCCTCTATCGGTACTCGAGGCCATGGCCTGCAATCTGTCTATTATTACCACCCGGTTCGGAAGCCTTCCTGATGTATTTGTTCCAGATAAACACTTCCACTTTGTAGATTCCGTGGAGGAGATTCTGGTACTGCTTCAAAATGGAAAGCCGGAAAAATGCAGGAACAGATCTAAAGTCGTGCCATTTACCTGGGACAAAATTGCAGGTCAGCTTATTCAAATCCTCAGGACGTTATAAAACCAGGCCAGAAAATGAGTCAACTGAATGAAACCCAAGCTCTTGATCATTGACCGAAATCAATTCGGATATCACTCTGATACATATTATTATTGCAAGTATCTAAGAGATGATTTTTGCGTCTCCTATTTATGTTTTGACGAAGACAAAAATCCATTGACGCTGGATCGTGTCACCCAGGTCTACGTCAAACAAAAGAAACGCCTGCTTTTGAAATGGTATTTATTTTTTTCTGCCGCCTATGGTTTAATAAAAAAAGAAAACTTCGACTTTGTCCATGTAAACTACTTTAAAGGCTGCGCACTGCTTCATCTTTTTGTTCCCAACCGTAGAATGATGGTGGATGTGCGCACGGCCTCCGTGCTGACGCAACCATGGAAACGTGTCCTTTTTAATCTCCTTTTAAAAATGGAAGTTCGTTTATTTTATAATATCGGCGTGATATCAGCAGGCCTTGCCAGGCGTTTGTCTCTGCCCCCAAGGCATATCATCACGCCGCTGGGATCAGATATCTTCTCACGAACGGTAAAACCGCAAAACGCATTAAAATTTTTGTATGTCGGTACATTTTACAACCGAAACCTGCATAAAACCATTTTAGGCTTCCATAAATTTTACCGTATCTATTCTCAACGGATAAAAACAAGCTATACCATCGTCGGAGATGGCCCTTCCAACGAATTGAAAAAACTCAAGGAGCTGGTAAGGAACTTGGGGATTTCCGATCAGGTCCATTTTACGGGTTGGATCCCCCAGGATAAGATTCAACCGTTTTTTGACAGTCACAATGTCGGTATCTCATATATACCAATTACAGCGTATTACAATTTCCAACCGCCGACCAAAACATACGAATATTTGCTGTCTGGAATGCCTGTAATTGCAACAAATACCCATGAAAACGGCATAGTTGTCAATGCAGATAATGGGGTACTTATCCAAGATACGCCAGATGCCGTCTTTGAGGGAATGCAGTCTATCTATTCCAAACTGGGCAGATTTGACTCGAGGAAGATCCGCAGCCAAGCCTCCAAATATTATACCTGGGAAAATATTGTCAGTTCCCTTTCATCACATTATAAAAAGTTAGTGGCCCATAATATTAAAACAGGAAAATAATATTCATTACAGAGCTTCGATTCGTTCACTCTATAATAATATGAAATTGTTGTGAACGTGCTGCAAGCATGTTCGATTTAACCGGGGCGGTGACTGTGAACCATGTGAACCATGTCAACCATGTGAAATGCGGACAGCTAAGTTGCAATATGGCTATCGCAGCAGTTCCTGCGGATCGACGTACAGCAAACCGAGATCATGTGCGACTGCATGATGGGTGATCTGACCCTGATAGACGTTCAGGCCATTGCGTAAATGCGGATCGTCGATCAGCGCGCCATGGCTTCCTTTCTCAGCTATCGACAGGACGAACGGCAGTGTGACGTTGTTTAATGCAAACGTCGAGGTGCGTGCGACAGCGCCGGGCATATTGGACACACAGTAATGAACGACGTCATCCAGTATGTAAATCGGGTTTGCAAGTGTAGTGGGCCTGGAAGTGGCAAAACAACCGCCCTGATCAATTGCGACGTCAACCAGAACTGCGCCGCGGTTCATGCCGCCGACGAGTTCGTGACTGACCAGTTTGGGCGTCGATCCACCCGGTACGAGTACCGCGCCGACGACCAGATCAGCCTCGGAGACCTGTTCTTCAATAGCATCGACTGTGGAAAAAACTGTATTGATGCGTGATCCATACTGTTGATCGAGCTGTTGCAAACGGTGTATCGATTTGTCAACTACGGTGACATGCGCTTCCATGCCCATGGCGACACGGGCTGCATTGGTGCCGACGACACCGCCGCCAAGGATGACGACTTTCGCGGAAGGTACACCCGAGACACCGCCCAGGAGCATGCCGCGTCCACCCTGATCCATTTCAAGTGAATGTGCGCCGGCCTGTATCGACATGCGGCCTGCGACTTCACTCATTGGTGCGAGCAACGGCAATCCGCCATACTGGTCGGTAACGGTTTCATAGGCAATGGCAATGCAGCCCGATTCCAGCAGCGCTTCGGCCTGCGCCGGATCGGGCGCAAGATGCAGGTAGGTAAATAGAATCTGATCGGCGCGCAGCATTTTCAGTTCTTCCGGTTGCGGTTCCTTGACTTTGACGATCAGCTCGGCCTGGGCAAAAATTTCATCCGCCGTTTCAACGATTTCTGCGCCAGCCGTCTGATAACGGTTATCGTCAAAGTTGATGGCGAGTCCGGCACTCTTCTGCACCATCACCTGGTGGCCATGAACGGTCAGCTCACGGACTGAAGATGGCGTCAGCCCCACGCGGTTTTCATGTATTTTGATTTCTTTAGGAACGCCAATGCGCATCAATTTCTCCAGTTAACTCAATTTTCGATTCAAATGTGGCAAAAAACACAGTGTCCGCAGGTTATTCAGCGTATCGTTTCATACAACGATGTTGGATGCTTTTGGTGGCGCCAATAACGTTTTAACTGCTTGTTCTCTCCCCTGGCAGCCATACGCATTAACTTGTTTATGGCTGTTTTTTTGAGCCGCAGACAGCGTGTTAAATAATGCCGCCGTTCGCGCCGATATCCTGCCCCGTGATCCAGCGGGCTGTGTCGCTTGCCAAAAACAGAACAATTTGTGCAATATCGCCGACTTCTCCGATGCGCCCGAGTGAAGACATGGCGGCCATGCGCCGGATATCTTCTTCAGTTTTGCCGGCCCTGAACAACTCGGTAAAAACAGGACCGGGCGATACGCTGTTCACGGTAATGCCTCTTTCTCCGACTTCGCGCGCCAGAATGCGGGTTAGCTGTTCAACAGCTCCTTTGGTGGCTGCATAGGGGCCATATTTTGGCAGCATCAGACGTGTCACCGTGCTGGATATATTCACGATACGGCCGTTATCGGCGAGACGTCCGGAAGCCTCGCGCAACGTGTAAAATATGCTTTTCAGATTGATGTCAAGAATCCGGTCGAACTCTTCGTCGGTGAAATCGGCGATTTGCTTGAAAATCAGCATGCCAGCATTGTTGACTAGAATGTCAATCCGCCCGAAATGTTCGACGGCGGTATCAAACAACCGCCGGACGTCAGCCGGCTTGCTGACGTCCGCCTGAACCGGGACACATTTGCCGCCAGCCTGCGTAATAGTCATACAGACGTCTTCGGCAGCCCCGCGGTTTTGAACGTAATTTACCACGACTCTGGCGCCGGCTTTGGCCAGAGTCAGCGCGATTTCAGCGCCGATCCCGCGCGAGGAACCGGTAATAATGGCGACTTTTTCATGAAGGGATGGCATGTTGTTGGTGTTGGTCTATTTAGTTAGGGGTGTCGTCATGTGTTATGTGCAATTCTGTTTATTACAGAAAAAGTGAGTGGCTAGTAACGCGCATGATAATCATCTCCGGCTGTCCTGAACAGTCTAAAAAAGTTACCGGTCGTGGCCGTTGCGATTTCATCGAGACCGGTGTCGCGCAGACGCGCTATTTCTTCGGCAACGTGGCGCACAAATGCTGGCTGATTCAGCTTGCCGCGATACGGTACAGGCGCGAGATAAGGCGAATCGGTTTCGATCAGCATCCGCGCAAGTGGTATTTTCCTGGCGACATCTTTAAGGGTTGCGGCGTTTTTAAATGTAACAATACCTGAAAAGGAAATATAAAAATTCATTTCAATGGCCTGTTGAGCGACTTCCCAGCTTTCCGTAAAGCAGTGCATTACGCCGCCGATTTGATCGGCGCCTTCTTCTCGCATAATACGCAATGTGTCGTTGGCGGCGGACCGGGTGTGAATGATTAGCGGTTTGCCGCATGCTCTGGCGGCGCGGATATGCTGGCGGAAACGTTCACGCTGCCATTCCAGATCGCCTTGCAGACGGTAATAATCGAGACCGGTTTCGCCTATCGCGATCACTTTAGGGTTGTCCGCGAGTTGCACAAGTTGCTGGGCGTCCGGTTCATCCAGGTTTTCGTAATCGGGGTGCACACCTACCGAGGCAAAAAGATTTTCGTGCATCCGGGCCAACGCCAGGACGCGGGGAAAATCGGTCAGGTTGACGCTGACGCATAATGCATGCGTGACCTGATTTTCAGTCATGTTGCGCAGCAATTCGTTCAGATTGCTGGCAAGGTCGGGGAAATCCAGATGACAGTGCGAATCTACAAACATAGGATTGAATAAGTATCAAGTATGGTAATTGAAATTAATCGGCAACGCGGCTGGCGTCCGCCCAGCAGTTAGGGGTTTCATATAAGCGTACATGTTCAAGCTGAAGATGATTGCCGTAGCTGTCCTGATAGGCTGCGCTTAAAATATTGAAAGCGATGACGGCGAGATTTTCTGCAGTCGGCTGTACGTCCAAGACAACTGTTTTGTGGTCATCCAGTGATTGCAGAAACTGCATGACGGGGACGTCGCCGGTATACACAAGAAATGCATGATCCCACTTGTCGACCAGCGCCTGTTCGGCAATTCGCTTGACTTCAGAAAAATCCATGACCATCCCTTGTTGTGCGTTGCCTTTCTCGGAGATAATAGTACCGGACAGCGTGATTTCAATCACATAACGATGTCCATGCAGATGACGGCACTGGCTGTTGTGCGTTGATATGCGATGGCCGGCATCAAATTCCAGCTTGCGTGTGATTAACATACGAGCGATTTTAACATTACAAATTATTCTGACAGGATTGTATCATTGCAGCGAGCACCGAACCTATTGAATACGGCAGACCATAGCCGGGACATCGCCGGTCTGACATATGTCTATCCGGTCGTTTCACGCCGTGCGGGAGGCGTTTCGGTCGGGATTAATCTGAACCCCAACAACGCCTGTAACTGGCGTTGCATCTATTGCCAGGTGCCCGATTTGAAGCGCGGTGCGGCGCCACCTGTCGATCTTGAAAAACTGGAGCGGGAACTGCGTGGTTTTCTGCGCGAGCTGACTCAGGGTGATTTTATGCTGCAACAGGTGCCGCCGGAAGCGCGTACTATTCAGGATATCGCCCTGTCAGGCAACGGCGAGCCAACCAGTACCAAGGAATTCGAGCAGGTGATCGAACTGATCGGCCGGGTTAAAAAGGATTTTCCGTTGCCGGCACATCTGAAACTGGTGCTGATTACCAACGGTAGCCTGATCAGCAGACCTCATGTGCAGGCGGGACTCAGGCATATGGCACGCATGAATGGTGAAGTCTGGTTTAAGCTGGACAGCGCGACAGGTGAAGGCCGCCTGCGCATCAACAATTCACGCATGAGTCTGAAGCAGGTGCATGCGCATATTCGTCTGTCGGCGTCACTGTGTTCCACCTGGCTGCAGACATGCGTGTTTAATTTGAACGGTCAGCCGATGTCTAGTGAGGAGATCAGGGCATATCTGGATTTCCTGAAAGATCTGCTGCAAGCGGGCGTACCTTTAAAAGGCGTACTGGTCTATGGCATTGCGCGCGCGTCTCAGCAGCCTGAAGCGAAGCTACTTTCGCGCGTGGATCGAGTCTGGTTTGATCAATTCTGCGGCAAAATCAGAAAACTCGGATTAGAAGTAAAGCCGAATTATTGATTAAGACAGGCAATCGGGCTAAAAAGCACTTGAAAATAGAAACAGATTGAGGCATTGGTTCTACCATTTTGATGTCAAATGACAGACAAACCAACGGCATCGATCATTCATCATTTTTCAAGTATAGAAGATCCAGAAATAGACAGACAAAAGAAGCATCAGCTCCAGGATTATATTTTTTATCCCCCTTTGCGCAGTTTATATGTGGGGCGGACAACCGGGTAGCTATTGAAGAATTTAGCAAGTCCAAAAAAACATAGGAGACGGGAAGGTAATTCAGCTTCCCATGCTCGCCGGTTAAAACGGTAGCAAAACGCATTGAGATATTCTTGCAAGTAGCCTGATGACACGCCATGATATGTTCCCAGCAAGAATGTTTTAAGGTTGCCAATGGCGATATGCACCCATGGCAACCACTCACCAGCTTTGTCTGGCGGGGTCACGCGTGCGGTATGATTCTGTGTTTTGCCGATTTCGGCTAAAGAAGACAGTGCATCACTTCGCACGCATTGATCAGGTGACAGGTG
>NZ_FOGH01000007.1 GCF_900111165.1 Nitrosomonas sp. Nm51 | reverse complement strand
GCGGCGGCGCATATCCTGGACATTCTTCTCGACGACACCTTTCTCCCAGCCGGAAGCTACATTGCAGAAATCAGGATCGAACAGGTAATGTGCCGTCATCGCGAAGAAGCGCGTATTTACCACACGCCCGTTACCTTTGGACACCTTGTCCACAGCCGTCTTCATGTTGTCGTAAATGCCGCGTTGCGGCACGCCGCCAAAAGCTGTAAATGCACGGGTATGCGCATCGAACAGCATTTCGTGACTTTGTGACGGATAGCCCGACAACATGAAGGCACGACTGGCACATAGTTTGGTATGTGCAGCCAACACTTTACGGTGGGTGCCACCGATCACCAGCCATTCTTCACTCCAGTCAAACTGAAAGGCTTCACCCAACGTAAACTTCAGCGGTACATACGCCGTTTTACCCTGCCCGCCTTGATTGCGCCAGTTGCGAACAAAGTCACAAACAATTGTATAACCGCCAACATAGCCATCCTTTCTGATTTCCTGGAACAGCATCCTGGCAGTGCGCCGGTCTTTCCTGGGGCGGCGAGCATCCGCTTCCAGCGCCAATAACAATCGAGATTCAAACGGTGTCAGCTTGCCGGGCTTCTTCGCTCTGTGATATTTCACCGTGCTGTCACTTGGCGCTTTCAACCACTTTTTTATTGTGTTCCGCGACAGACTTGTGCGCCGTTGAATCTCATTAATCGACAAATGTTCACGGTAAAACATCCGACGTATCTTTGCATACATAACCATGGTAATCACCTCTTAATTTCTCCTGCTTAAAATTTAGGCAGGATACGTGAATTACCTGGTCAATTTTCGACCGGTGTCAACACATCTAGCCCAATATAAGCGTTATGAAATAATGCAGTAGTCATGATGTAACCTCCACAGAAATAGTGCGATCTTGCCGCAACTAGTATATAGGTCATATCATCTGGCTCTTTGTCGGATCTGAGCGTGCCGGTCAACGTGCTGCCGCCATTCAAACCCTGCTCGGCACCGCACAACTCAACGGTCTTGACCCGGCCGCGTGGCTCAAAGATATCCTCACAAAACTTCCAACCTGGCCTAATAGCCGTATTGATGAGTTGTTACCGTTAACGCCGGAATTTATCGAAGCATTAAAACAAGAAAAATTATAGATGGTCGTGCCGGACGCTTACACAATTACAACGGAAACGATATGACGCGTACTAAGTTTGTTAAAGAAATTGAACATGGTAACTATCAGAACTACCATGTTCGAAATATAAATGGCGTGAAAACACCAGTGTCTAACCCCGACGGACGCGATAAAAATAATCTGGGCTAATACAGCTAATGAATGAGCGTTTAGCCTGCACCTTCTTCCTGGTCTTGTCTGTTTCTACTAAAATAAGTCGGAAAATCGGCTAAACACGAACTCACCAACTGCTTATGCATGTCTAAGATACCAAAGTCGAAAGCATCAAAATCAACACCCTCGCCATGAAGGGCAAGAGCAAGCTTTTTACAGACCTCTCTATCCACGTAGCCGCGAGAGTAGAGCCACATTTCAAGGTTATTTGACAGCCCAATTTTTAGGCGTGTTTGCAAACTCCTAAGAAGCTCCAATACATCATCGCCCAATCCTTTACCCTCGGCCACATCAGCTATCGCTCCGACATATAACATGGAATCAAAAGAAAGCGCACCGTCAGCCAAGTCTACTACATGGTCCGTTTTAATAGTTCTTTGCTGCGACCCTGCTTGATAATAAGCACCTGATTGATCCAAGTGACCAAGCAGATCAGCGTAGCTACTTCCTGAAATCCATAATTTTGCGAACTTTAATATAACGTTTTCAGGCTTTATTTTGAGAAACATCTTGTTGTTGTTGAGCTGAGATAGCAATGGCCAGCAAATCACAAGAAGTTCATCCGAGCTTTGAGCGTGTGCTATTTCGTCCCAATTTTCATCAAGCCAATTTTCGATAAAGAATAGGTTTTTCAACCCCAGCAACGATTTTCCAAAGAATGGTCTTTTTTCTTCGGGCACAGAAAGAACTCTACTCGCGATAAGTGAAAATGCCGCCCGTAGCTGTTGTTTCTGATCGTCGTCTGACAAAAAGTAAGCCAATGTTCCTTGGGCCAACTCATCAAAGAACGTTTGAGGCACACCTGGATTGTCTTTCAAATAGGACAAAAAATAGCTTTCTATTGCTTCGATTAAAGCTTCTTTATAATCCATCTGATCCAGTAGCGAACTGATATCAATAGCGTTTTGATTCCCTGCGTCTATACAGCTTTGTCTATAGCCGCTTGGGTCTGTGATGAACTGGATAACATCAACATTAAGTTCTCCAAAATCAAAAGGCGAGATCAAGTCCAGTAGGCTACTAGCGCAGTCCTCCGCATTAGTAAAATCGAGCAAGTGCATCGCTCTTTGCCATCGCCAACTTTCACGAAAATTATTGCGCTTATCAAAAACATCTGTATCTGCAAAAATGACACTCCCTTCGGTATGGTATCCAGCCCTGCCTGCACGACCAATTAGATTGTGGAAGTCACGTGTGGTGATTTCTTGTCCGGCTTGAAATGTGCTTGAAACAACTAAGTACCTAATTGGAAGATTCACGCCCTGGGCAAGAGTGGAAGTACACACTACCAACACTGACTTATTGGATTCCATTGCCCACTCTACAGAAACACGGATACCATTGGGAATGTTGGAACTATGCGGCAATATTCCAAGTGAAATCGAGCGTGTGAAGATAAACTCATCCCCAAAATGCAAACTGGAAAGGTACGCAATTTTGTCCAATTCGCTTTGATCACTAGAAGTGCTCGGTGGTGGTAAAGTAAGCCCTCTATCGTAGTAATCAACTAAAAGCTCGCATATTGACGTAACAGTACTCTTTACACCGCAGAAGATAGCAACAGGCCCTTGATGGCATAATTTGACCCCTAAATAAGCTGCGACGCTGGGGTTATCGTTTTTGGCGGGAAACAGCCGAGCGTTCCTCTCTCGACCTCTCGTTCCGAGGTTTATTTGCTCAATCACCCTAGGAACGAAAAAATCTCTATCTGCCTCACGGTCTTGATCAATATATTGGAGTTGCCCCATTGCAGTTTGCCAGCTTGCGAAGGCTGTACTTCTTACTGTTGGTAAACACCCGGCTCCTTGAATCTCAATACCAGCCTCTCCATTAAGCCATTCACCAATAGAATTTGCGTTAGCCATTACAGCGGAGATCAAAACCTTCTGAACATCATCACCTGCACGGGACTTGAGGTAGGCCATTAATAGCTCATAGGTGACACCTCTCCTTCCAGTGTCAAACTGATGCCCTTCATCAAAAATAAGCAAGCCAATTGAGTCAGCTAAAGCAGGTTCATGCCTCAGAAGATAAACAAGTTTCTCGGGTGTGGTAACGACTATAGACTTGGTCGTTATTCCATCCTGAGCGGCTTGTCCGGTTAAAAACATGATGAGATCGTCGTCACTATCAGAAATATCCAGAACATCTTGCAATTCATTGATATTTACATCTTCACCTCCGAACGCTTGCTCAAATGTAGCGGTAATCTCCCTGCATAAGGCTCTAAATGGCGCTACAATTACGGCAACGTCAGAACGCCCTGACAAAAACGAGCTTCGAATTATTAATTCTGTCGATTTTGTCTTTCCCGCGCTCGTGGGCATTTGCACAACGGCGGATAAACCAGATAAAACCCCTTGCTCACCCAACAATCTCTGTGCAGGCCAAAACTCTTGGACAAAATTCGGCTTAGTAATTACATTCACCCATTGCTCTAAGGTGATTTGTGTATATTTCGGCAAACAATTTATTGAGGAGTTTTCGATTTTTCTTAGCAAGATAGAAGAAATAATATCAACAAATAAAAGCTCTCTATCAGAACCTTTTTCGTAAACTTCATGCCTTAAAGCCTGTATTGCCTGCTTAAAGTTCCCAGCATTATCGCTTAAGCTAAAGAACCTTCGAGTGGCATAGCCGACATCATCTATAGCTTGAGTTAAATAGGTTTTTTCTACGCGATACCAATCTTCATCGAAGTCAGACTTTAATATCCATATCAAAATTCCCTCAAGATTAGTGTCAGTGAGTAGGTCTGTATTATAGGGTAAGCTTTTGGCTAGAACGATGGAACTGCCAGGCATATTCGCTAGATAGTAGGCCGCCGAACCTATAGCCTTTAAATAAATAGTCATCTCATCAGCCAGATGAGACTGAATCAAAGCATCAAAGTATTGCCCAACGGATATAAGCTCAGACTTTAACTCTTCATGTTCATCAGCTTCTTCAACCTGTTGTTCTTCACGAGCTTCGATAGCAGACAGGTCGCCCAATATGCCAATAGTCGTAATCAATAGCTTGCGCGGGTCGACAGGTAGCGCTATATGAGATGCTTCATCAATAGCAAATTCATACATCTTTGCCTTCGATTTTGCAATTGCCAGCACTTTCTTTGAGGACGCTTCAAGCTTCATTTGCAGCCCTCTGGTATAGGCTGTGTACTAAAGACATCAGTACTGGGCCTCTTATCACAATCATTTCTAACTGTGCTCTACATGAATGTTCCTGGCTAGAAGCTTCAGCTAAAGTTTCCAAGCAACATGAGCTATCAGTTAGAACCGCTGCCGCTCCAAATTTTGTTTTATATGGGTGGTCAACATTTTGTTGGAATCTTGAAATAATACCCATTCCAGTAAAATCTTTCTGATCGTATAGCCTTTGCTTTGCTCCGTTTAATGATTCTGCAAGTCTAGCTTCATCCTTTGAACTGTCATCAATTGCGGTTTGCAAAGTATTACTAGTATTGTTCTCAGAAAGACGAGCCTTAACCTCATAAATTATTAATTCGTCTTGACTAGAAGGGTTTGGGTTATTCTGCTTAAAGCCCAAAACATCTGACCCCTTGGACGACTCGTTGCCAATTATTTTCCGGTCGTAGCGAGTTCTTGGAACATAGTAATCGTGAAGAAACGTTAAATAATCAGCTACCAATATTTCAGCAAAATCTCCTGCACGGATACTTGGTCCTGGGCTTTTAGTTTTATGCGGGAACTTTAGATTTAGCAAATAATCTGTTTTTGTCATCCCTTCAGGCTTGAGTATTTCTATTTCAGCATCAGCGCAATAATGATTTCTGAAATGCCTTGCCCAGTGAGACATAACCTCTTCACTGGCGACATCATAAGCAAACTCATAAACAGGAACATTCTCACCCGTTGATATAGCGATTACTTGACCAGTGTTGCGAAGCCAAGCAAGATGATCATTGGTCCATGGCATGCTTAATAGTTAACCTGTCCGTGTTATTTGTTTTAACCAGTAGGCATCAATAATATTCCCGAATATAAGCATATGCCTGATCAAACAGCGCCTGATCCGTATGCAGTTTGTATTTCAATAATGTTTTGCGCAGAGATTTCTGCACCTCGCGCTCGCCTCCGGTTGTGTTCTGCCATCCTGGAAACCGCACGGCAAATCGCTTGCAGCAAGGTGTGATCTTTTATGGATTTGTCCAAATACATAGTTTGCAAAATAGGCGCATCAAAACCTGTAAGCAGTTTTGCGGTCACGATGATGAACTTAAGTTCGGAAGTGCCATCATTAAACTCATCAACGATCTTTTCTTGCTGGCTTTTATCAACACCCAAAGACAGTCAACTCACTCTCCAATCGCACCGTAGATTTTCCGCCATGATTTGATGGCGTAAGCACCTGGAATCTGTGCCACAAGGCCATACGAAAACCCAACAAGGCCAACCAACCATGGATTTGGGAATCCAATCATCAGAGCTGTCAGAAGCACTAACCCAACGAGAACTCCAGCTATAGCAGCTTTGTGCCTTGGCACACCAGCGACGAGCGGCCGAGGAACTTGAAATTTTAGCTTCACACCTTTTCTGAGAATCGAAAGCCAGATGGATGGCGCATCAGCTCCATGAGCAGAGTTTAAAAATGAGATTCGTACCGTCTACCCTCGGTTCATGACAGGGACTAGATACTCGCGCTGGCCGTTGTATAGGGCCCACTGATTTTCCGCTGGCTGTGCGCCGTCTGCTACGTACAGCTGCTGCCGATACTTGTCAGTCCATTCAAGTGAATAAGGGCTATCAACAATCTGCGTCTGCTCCGACAACAGCTTCGTGTCGCTTGTATAGGCCTTTACAACAACGTTTTCATAGTCGATCAAGCTCTCGTTGATCAGATCAATATTTGACAAGTACAGATTGGGAATTTCTGTGCCGTTCCAGAGCGCTGTAAGTTTTCCGAAAGTCGGATCCTCAACCGTAAGGCCCATTCGGTTGTGGTTCACGAAATAGGTGAAAACGCCACGCTTGTTCAGGACTTTCTGAGTGATCCAAGCTGTGGTGACACCGCCCAGGCCGCCCGCGATCAGAGAGACATATTCGCTTTGGATGAAGGTAAGAATGTTCATTTGACTGCTAACTAGAATTAGACATCCGAAATGACGCAAACTATTACGTCAACAATGACATCTATTATGGCAAACCTCATCATATCTCCTTAAGTTTTATAGCGTTTGGTCAATTTAACCTTCATTTTAACAAACCGTGTTAGATCCACATCAGTCTTTTTCAGGAATACAGCCCAGGCAAAGCACTGCTGCTACTATTATTCTCTGACGCATGACCAGTTTTTGACAATTCCGAAACCAGCTTCGCCAGTTCCCGCCCGTCCCAGTTTTCCTGATTATCCTGATACAAAACCCGGTCCAGTTGCGTTAACACTGCATCGATGGCCGGATCGTTCAGACGCGATGCAAGCTCGTCAAGTCCTCTGAGAGGAGAGTCGGGCCAGTGGCATGCGGCCCATTTGAGCAGGTAATGACGCGCCTGCTGCGGATTGTTGTCCTGGCAGGCGGCGAGAAACCGTTTTCTGGACTGTCTCGCATTTTCGGATTCTTCAAAAGGCGGTTTTTCCGCGCCATCCGGTTGAAGCGGCATACGCTGCATACGGCGCATTCGCCAGAACAGGCCGAGTGTGATCAACCATAGCGCTGCAAACAACAACGCCGCCCAGAACCAACCGGCGCCGCTGGCGACACGGCTCGAGCGGTCAGCCGTAAACAATTGGCTGCCGGTTGTCTGATCTATGGTTTGCCGTTTTGAATGATCGGCCGTATTGCCGGTATCCGGCAAACCTGCAGCAGACTGCTGCTGTGGTCCAGCCGGCAATACTTCAATGGTGCGCGCCGGCAGCGTGACCGTTTGCGCACTGTCGGTGGTGGTATTCCACCACTGCAAGGTAAATTCGGGCAACGTATGCTTGCCGGGTTGTATGGGCATGTACGCCAGACGCAGTGTTTTTTCGCCCTGCACCGTATGCGGCAGATTGTGCGTGCTCGCTTGCCCGCGGTCGGGATAAAGTTTAAAACCAGCCGGGTCCGGAAGTTTCAGCTCGGGCAATTGTTCTCCGGGGACACCCAGCGCTTTAATGGTAATGCTGCGCGTAACCGGTTCACCGAGATCGATTGTGGCATCTTCAGGCTGCCAGGTTTCATACAGCTCGACGGATTCGGCCGGCAGCCAGTAAGACGACTGGCCCTGGCCAGGACGCGGGCGCACATTCAATGTGATCGCGTCACCGCGCAACCGGACCGGACGGGTGTTGGAAAAAAAACGGTCAAAAAAAGGGTCCTGCCGTCTGGAAATTTCCGGTATCTGCGCATTCAGAACCGGTGCAGGTATCACCAGACTGCCACTGGTCTGCGGAAAAAGCACAAATTCACGCTCGATCACCGTGTAATCCCTGTCATGACGTCGGGTTACATATTCACGGTCTTCACCGAGCTTGCGCGTCAGCATATTTTCATGTTCCGGCTCGCTCAAACTGCCCTGCACCAGATTGACGGCAAGAAACACCCGTTGGGTATAGCGCACCATCCCCTGTACGTAAGGGTCGGTTTTATCGACTTCCGTTTCCAGAAAAACCGGCGCGGCTGTATCGGGCTCCGTATCGGCATACGCTTCTGCCACCTGCAGCGTCAGTTCAGGCGTGTATGCATCGTTAATGCGCAACGGCGGAACAGTCAAATTGCCGCTGCGCCGGGGTATCAGCGAAATTGTCCATGTGGTGCGGGTATCCAGTTCGCCGTTAATAATATGAACACGGCTGCCGCTCATGGTGCCGGCGATTTCAAAATCCTGCTCCAGCGCACGTGTATCGGGCATCGCAGATGTCTGACCGTCTGCTTCGATGGTCAGCCGCACGGTCTCGCCTTCGGTAATGCGTTCGCGGTCCAGTTGCGCGGTCAGCGCCGCAACAACCTGCGCAGGCGTCAGCAACAGGCAGAACAAAAACATGACGGAGAAAATACAATAGCGTTTATGACTCATCTTTGTTTTCGCTGATGATGTTCCAACATGAATTTACGGCGCAACAGACCGGACGGATCTTCGGGAATCTGCCGCAACCACTGTTCCAGCGCCAGGTCCTCCTCGCTTGGCAGCATGTCATGCGCGTCGGAAGCATCATCAGGAGTTGACGCATTCAGCTGCGCGTCCTGTTGTTCATCCTGTTGCGCATCCGGATGCTGATCGTCGTGATCCGGTTGCGGTGCATCGCTTAATTGCGATCCGTACTGCTCGTCATCAGCACGTTGATCGTCATTATCACCATTAGTGCCGTTTTTGCCGTTTTGCGCTTCGTCTTCTGTCTGCATCATGTCGCTTTGTTCCGAATCGCCCTTCGAACCATTCTCCTCATTGCGTTCCGCATTATCTTTCTGCTCATCTTCACCATTCCCGTGCTGATTTTCTTCATCATGTTGCTGCTGCGATTCACCGTCTTGTTGCTGGTCCTGCAACAGGTCTTCCAGCAGTTCGAGATTGGCTCTGGCATCATCATGCGCGGGATTTTCCTGCAATACTGCGCGATAGGCTTCTATCGCCTGCTCAATCTCGCCCGCACGCGCTAACGCATTGCCCCGGTTATAGCGCGCGGCAGGATCATTCGACTCGGCAAACGCCTGCGCCGCAGCTTCATAGTCCCCTGCCTCATACAGCGCCATGCCGCGCCAGTCCGGATTGCGAAACTGCTGCGCGGCAGTTTGCGGATCGTCCTGTTGCAAATACCTGTATGCTTGCTGATCGGCGCGCAACCATAAATCCTGCCAGCCGAAAGCATGGACAGGCGGCGGCGTTATGAAAAATACGGCGCATCCCAGCAACCAGCCGCGCCGAAAAGCTACAGCGGCCAGCAATACAATCACAGGCAACAGCCAGACGCCCTGTTCTACCCAGCGCTCGATACCGCCAGCGCTGCCTGATATCTGTTCAAAACCGCCGGAGGCGGAGACTTCCGGCAGCAGACGGTTCAAATCCCCGTCATCGGTCGTCAACCTGCTGAAGGCACCGCCACCGGCGCGCGCCAGCTCCTGAAGCGGCGCCGGATCAAAGCGAATTACTTCGGTAATGCCGTCACGCATGATCGCGCCGCCCAGTTCGGTGCCGATACCCAGCACGGACAGCGTGTGTCCGTGCGCACGTATTTCCCTTGCCTGTGTCAAGGCGGCAGCCGGATCTTCAAAACCGTCGGTAATCAACAGCAATTCGCCCGTGCGAATGCCTTTAAGATCCAGCAACTCCATCGCCATCCGCAATGCAGGCGCTGCATAATCACCGCTCACAGGCATGATATCCGTATGCAATGCCGTAACCAGATTCTGAATGGTTCCGGTATCTTCGGTTAACGGCGTGACGATATGCGGCTCGCCTGCGAATACGACCATTCCGGTGCGCCCTTCCCTGGAGCGATCAAGGATATCCATGATTTTGAAACGTGCGCGCTCAAGACGCGAGGGCGCCAGATCGCGGGCATTCATTGATGGTGACAAATCGAGAATCACCATCCGCGATTGTTGTGCATGCCAGACAGGCTCAGGCTGACGTTCCCATACCGGGCCGGCAAGCGCGCAAACGGCCAGCATCCAGCCCACTGTAAGCATCAGCAATGGCAAACGCGCTGACCGGCCGGGTTTTTCCAGCCACAAACCAGACAACAGCTGTTGGTCGAACACCGCGCGCCAGGCGTCACCCGCCGATTGTTTGCGCCAGAGCAATACCAGCAGCCATATGGCTGGTATTAGCGCCAGAAACCATAACGGACGTAAGAAATGAAATTCGCTCATAAATTCAACAGGGTTCATTATCCTGCCCGCCACCAGTACTGCACGAGCAGAAAACTCACTATCAGGCCAAGACCCAGCGGCCAGATAAAAAGTTCAGCCGTAGGGCGGACGATACGGCTGCCGTCCAGCGCAGGCTCCAGACGATCCAGCTGGCGGTAAATATCCTGCAGCGTGTCCCGGTCAGTTGCGCGGAAATATTGCCCGCCCGTCAAACCGGCAACCGTCCGCAACGTTTCCTCATCCAGGTCTGATGCCGGATTTATCGTGCGCATACCGAAAAAACTTTGCATCTCGCGCGCCTCGCCGCCAACACCAATGGTATAGATACGCAACCCCTGCTGTGCGGCAAGCTCGGCGGCCTTGCGCGGCTGCACATGCCCGGCGTTGCTGGCGCCATCGGTAAGCAGCACCAGCACCGCCTCTTCGGTAGTTTGCCGCGAATGCTTCAAATGTCCCACATGCTTCAGCGCCATCCCGATCGCGTCACCGATCGCCGTTTCACGCCCTGCAATGCCGATCACGGTATCCTGCAACATATTTGCCACGGTCGCGTGATCAAACGTCAGCGGCGTCTGCAAATATGCTTCACTGCCAAACAGAATCAACCCGATACGGTCGCCTTCACGGCGGCGGATGAAATCGCCCGCCACCTGCTTGACAACATCCAAGCGGTTGGCGCGGCCGTCATCCATATCAGCAATCTCCATACTCCCGGAGACATCGATCGCCAGGATCAGATCGCGTCCGGTTTCAGGCAGTTCGGTTTCCTCACCAACCCATTGCGGCCTTGCTGCGGCGGTGATCAGCAGCAACCAGCATATGAGCAAACCCCACACACGCGGCGAACGTATCGACTGGCGGCTGGTTTGCGCCAGACCTTCCGGAACAAAGTCGATAAACGGTGCAAATAAAACGCCATGACTGACTGTTGTGGCAGGCGGCAAAAAACGCCTGAATAACCAGGGCAACAGCAGACAAAAAAACATCCAGGGCCATGCAAACTCAAACATCGGTCATTTTTTGGGCATGTTGGTTTTGATCCACTGACGCGCCAGATCGATCAGTTCGTCCAGATCGGTGCCCGCTTCCCGATACGGACCGGCTAATAGCAGGCGGCCGGGACCACTGGAAAACCGTCCTTTGCCACCGCTGGTATCGAGAAAATCAAGCCATGATTGGCCGGTTAGCGCCGCAACTTTTTTTGCAGGCCAGCAGGTCAATGCATACCGCTTCAGCAATTGATTCAGCCGGGCAACAGGCTGATCAACCGAGTTCTGGTTATTGGCCAGCCATTTCAGCTCATTGAGTGCCGCACGCTGCGCGGCGCGCTGTTTTCTATATCGGTAAATCAAAATAATGCATACTGCTATCAGCAACACAACAATCCACCAGCCCGGCGCAGGCGGCCACCAGCTGACAGGCGGCGGTACATGCAGTGGGCGCAGGGCAGCGAGCGGATCTTCCATCATCGGTTTTTTTTATGCCGGGCCAAACCCGAACGCAATGCAGGTACCATACGGTCTGTCGTGGCGATTTCCATAAAGTGGGCGGCGTGACGCGTACAAATGCCGCGGATTTTTTCACGATGCAACTTAAACTGCGCCTGCCACTGTTCGATAACAGATGCACGGCTGGTGTCGGCTGTAACGCGCTGCTGGTTGACGCCGAGGCGATACAATCCCGCCGGTGGCGGCGCCGCTTCCAGTGGATCGTAAAGCAATGCGCTGATCACGTCATTATGCCGCGCCAGAGCGCTCAGATATTTTTCAGCGTTATTTCCAAGTTCCCTGAAATCACTGAAGATCACAATCATACTGCCAGGAAGTGCAATACGCGCCATCCGGGCAAGCGCGCCGTCCAGACGCCCGTTCACCAACTCGCCCGGCCCGGTGGGCTGCAATTGCACCATCGCTTGCAGCATCGGTAACAAACCGGCTTCGTGTGCGGCCGGATAGATTTCACGGTGCCGGCCCGCCGCCTGAACTATGCCGCCGACCCGGTCACCCGCACTTACCGCAGCCCAACCCAACACTGCACTTAACCGGCCCGCAAGCACAGATTTATATTGCACGCGACTGCCGAAATACATACCCGGATGCAGATCGACAAGAAACAGGACCGGGCGCTCGCGTTCTTCACGAAACAGTTTGGTATGCACACGCCCGCGCCGGGCTGTCACACGCCAGTCTATGGTACGCACATCATCACCGGCCTGGTATGCGCGCACTTCATCAAATTCCATGCCCCGGCCATGATAGACAGACAGGTAACCACCCGCCTGTGCGGACAAAGCGCGCCTGCGCGCACCGAGCTCCAGACTCCGCGCCGTTGCACGCAAGCGGATCAGCGTATTTAATTCCAGCGCAGTCCCCTCGCTCATGGCGCCGGTACGCTGGCAATTATCTGATCAATACATTGTTGTGTGGTAATGCCTTCGGCTTCCGCCTCGTAATTCAGCAAGATTCTGTGGCGCAGCGCATCCGGCGTGACTTTTTGCACATCCTCGGGCGTCACAAAATCCCGTTCGGCCAGCCAGGCCGTGGTACGCGCCGCACGCTCAATAGCAATCGCACCGCGCGGACTCGCACCCCAGCGTATCCAACTGGACAACTCCTGTCCGTATTGTCCGGGATTACGCGTTGTTTCGATGATTTCCACAATATACGCTTCCACTGCATCGGCCAGATGCAGCTGCATAATTTCACGCCGTGCTGCGAACACCTGTTCCTGCGTTACTTTCCGCAGTTCATGTGAAACTTCCTGATTCAACGCACAGCGTGCTTCATGCCGCACCAGCTGCAGAATTTTCCGGCTGGCGTTTTTATCCGGATAGTCGATGCGCACATGCAGCAAAAAACGGTCGAGCTGCGCTTCCGGCAGCGGATAGGTACCCTCCTGTTCAATCGGGTTCTGCGTGGCCATCACCAGAAACAAAGGCGGCAACGGATAGCTGGCCGCGCCGACAGTAATCTGCCGTTCCTCCATCGCTTCGAGCAAGGCGGATTGAACCTTGGCGGGTGCGCGGTTAATTTCATCAGCAAGAATTACATTATGAAACAGCGGCCCCTGGTTGAAAGAAAAACTTCCGGTTTCGGGATGATAAACATCGCTGCCAGTCAAATCGGCGGGCAACAAATCAGGCGTAAACTGAATACGGTGAAAATCAGCCTCAAGACCGCTCGCCAGCGATTTGATCGCGCGTGTTTTGGCCAGTCCGGGCGCGCCTTCCAGCAGCAAATGACCGTCGCATAATAACGCCAGTAACAAACGTTGCACCAGTGTCTGCTGCCCGACAATCTGCTGTTCGAGTTCATGGCGAAGCTGCGTCAGCGCTTCCCTGTGAATAGTATCAGGAGTCATGTTAATGCGTGCTTACAGTTTTCGATAACGTAATGCAAATGCATTTAAATTCAATATTTGGGTCGAGCGTTTCATAAAAAAACAATAACATAATTAGAAAGGTGTTCACAATATTCAACATTTGGACAACAAACCACGCATTGCAGCACACAACACTGTTGTCTGCTTCGACAGCACAGCAATACGCGGTAATCACGCGCTATACATTAGTCGCGTTCCATTACGTTTTTCCGCGCGTTTGTCCAATACAATTTTTAATACAAACCATGCTGCATATATCGAACAACACCAACCGAGGTTTTTCGGATAAAAAGTCTACCAGAAGTGGAGAAACGCACAATATCGTTACGAATTTATATGTTCACTTCAGCCTAACAGTCATACATGGTCAAGCGGTATCGCAGCATTGAAAACCGACCTGGAACAGCCCCCAACATAATCGCAAACACCGGAAATCCGTGGTGTCCTGCGGCCATGCTGCAGGACTTGAAAAGGAAACATCCCTTTTCAACGGACTGTGACTGGCAATATCATATAAAAAGAATACCAAGAAAATTAAGCAAGGGAAATATGACGACTTTACAGCGCTTTTCGGTGGCTGATTCTGAAATAAATCGGTGTATAAAACAGATTTATAGGCCCCTGGATCCATCTTTGGTTTGCCGTGTTTAGATTAAGCGTATATTACCGATAGCAAAAATTCAGAACGGATTTGACGGAAAAATGCCAGCGACCACCGATTTAAATCAATAAAAAAAGCCAACTAACTATCTAAAACTAAAAATTAAATACATAGCACAGTTGGCAATACGTACTTAACATCCGGCAAACAATACATACCTACAAACAAAGTTCACATGAAAAAACGTTCTTCGATAAAACAGTTTCTTTACTGGTGTTGACATGCAAGCCAGTCATTCAACTTACAAAATAAAAGTACAGGATCTGAAATTCGGCATGTATGTCAGCCAGCTCGATCGTCCCTGGCTGGAGACGCCGTATTCGATTCAAGGCATTCTGATTGCCGACATGGAAGATATATTAGAGTTGGAACAACACTGCAAGTATGTTTATGTCGATATTGCCAGATGCGAATCGCATATTGTCCGGAAATATCATCTGGGCAAATTCAATCATGTACTGTCCAACGAAACAAGCGAGACCAGCCTAAATGCATTGAATAATACAACAATTCCTGAAACCACCAAAAAAACCCGGGAAATCCGCCAGACACCCAGAGCCGTTGTTGAAAAAACACCCTTTCATGGCAGCCAGATTTACGATGATATATCTACAGTTGAAGAGGAACTTCCGGTTGCCACCCAAGTACAGCAAATTGCGCACGATGCCATAAAAGAAATCACTATCGATTTTGAACGCAATCAATATCTTGAAGTGAGCGGCGCGCAAAACACAGTATATGCATTGCGGGACAGTATTGTAAGAAATCCGGATGCAATGCTGTTACTTGTGCAACTCAAGTCGTCCGGCGAGGCACTCTATGATGACGCTGTAAAACATTCCATTCTGCTGATGGCCTTTGGCAGGCATCTCGGACTCCCGCGCAATGAACTGTCATTGCTGGGATTGGGCGGCATGTTAATGGACATTGGCAAACTACGGCTACGCGAAAAGATCGCCGGCAATCAAAACACACCGGACACTGCCGGGATGAATTTATCGAAAGAACATGTGCTGCTCGGTGAACAAATGATCAAGCAGTCAAGCAACATTCCCGCGTCCGTATATGAAATTGTCGCGCAACATCATGAACGTGAAGATGGACGCGGGTATCCGCGGGGACTCAGCGCCAATCAGTTAAATACCTATGCACGCATGGCGGCAATCGTGGACAATTATCTGGAACTCTTAAAATCCCAAGCCAACATACCGTCAAACAGCGCATCACAGGTTTTTAATCAGCTTAAAGCACTGGCCCGCTATGGATTAAACGCCACTCTGGTTGAGCAGTTTACGCACTGCCTCGGTTTTTTCCCTGTCGGCAGCCTGGTGGAACTTAACACGGGCGAAGTCGCGGTTATATTGTCACACAGCCGCTCCAAAAGATCCCTGCCTGCTGTCATGGTAATACTGGACGCCAATAAACAGCCCTATAAAATGCCTGAAACCCGGGATCTAAGACTGATGAAACCCGGCCCGGACGGTATACCTTACACCATTGAGCGGGACTTGCCGTCTGGTGCTTATGGTATTGACGCCACCAGCCATTATCTATGACGCAACCGTCAATGTAGCAATGCCGATTCAAAGTTATCAGAATTTTTTGCAAACAGCATCCAGAATATTGCTGGATGCAAACAGTGCGCACCGGCATAGCGCAGTGATAATCATTAATCTGGAAGGCCTGCCAGATCTTGACGGCATCCTGGGATACACCGAAGTCGATGAAATTCTCGGCAAACTGATTCAGCAAACACACGATGCATTGAACGCTGCGGATATTGCCGGTCCAAGTGGGCGTCATCAAATCTGTTGTCTGCTGTCTGATCTGCTCACCACAAATCATGCGATCCTGGCAGCACATAAAATCATGCGCGTTTTCACACAGACACACCGTTTCAACCATCGACGTGTTAGCCTGCTGCCACGTATTGGCGTAGCGCTGAATACTAGCCAGAAGGACGATTTAAGAACGCTCATGAGCAACGCCAGTACGGCACTGCACCATGCGAAGCGCAGCAGAGAATCCATTCGTTTATACGACGAAAATGAAAAAGATTCATTACTTTCCAGCATGGATATTTGGTCGGAACTCGACCGTGCAATCGACACCGGCGAACTGCAGTTGGTTTATCAGCCACAGCTGTGGATTGATACAGGGAAGATCAGATCAGCTGAGGCATTATTGCGCTGGAATCATCCAAGCCGTGGATTTATTCCGCCGGACAAACTTATTCACGCGGCCGAGGGCACTGAACTGATGACCAAGCTGACACTGTGGGTTTTCAACACTGCGTTAAGACAGTGTCAGGAATATCGTAAAACGGGTCTGGATACGGGTGTTTCGATCAACTTATCCGCTGGCGATTTAAATGACGCTGAACTGGTCGAATTGATCGAACAGGCAGTAAATATCTGGAACATACCGCCCGGCGAGATTATGATTGAATTGACAGAGACGGCCATCATGGAAGATCAATCCAATTCACTGGAAACGTTACATGCCCTGAAAAATATCGGGTTCAGGCTTGCAATGGACGATTTTGGCACAGGCTATTCGTCTATGGAACGGCTTTTGCTGCTGCCGCTGGACGAAATCAAAATCGACAAAACCTTTGTTACGGATATGCTGAGCCGCCCTGCACATGAGCGCATTGTCAGTTCAATGATCAGCATTGGCCATCAACTCAATTTGGATATCATCGCCGAGGGAGTCGAGAATCTGACTACCTATCGGCATCTACGGACACTGCGCTGCGATGCTGTTCAGGGTTTTTTCGTAGGCAACGGCATGGCGATGCCTGAATTAATCAAATTTGGCTTGAGACTCAAAGCAGATGAAGATGCCGTGTTCCGTTAAACCCGTCAAGCCTATTGCGCGAGAAAAAATCTACCATGCGATAAAAACAGGATGCTCACATAACTTGAATTTTTTAACAGTCTTTCATCACATTGTTAAATGTAAAAATACAGAGTGCAGCTGCCGAAATTTGATGCGTGAAGACTATAACGCATGACAACACCTCCTAATATTTGCGCAATTCTCTGCGCGCTTGTTGAAAATCCGGATAAATGACGGCGACCCGCTTCCAGAACGCCTTCGAATGATTCATTTCGAACAAATGACATAGCTCATGGGCGACGACATAATCGACCAAATGCAGCGGCAATTGTATAAGACGCACGTTTAGACGGATAATGCCGGCGCTGTTACAACTGCCCCAGCGAGTTCTGGCCTGTGAGAGTCTGAATGGCGGCATAGGCACGTTCAATTGATGCGCATACTGTGCAATGCGCTCGCCGTAACAGGCAAGAGCGTGCTGCCGATACCAGGCTATAACCCATTCCCGGAAAACGCCGGATGACAAGTAATGGTCAGACAGCACCTTTTCAGTGGAATCGGCGGGCATCATTCGAAACCTGCCGTCCGCAGTTATTCCTGGCTTCCATAAATTGCCCAGTAAAGGAAATACAGTCTTGTCCGGCAATAATCCGGCAGGATCCTGTGACATTTTATCCCGCCAGATAGCCAGTTTTTTTAGTATCCAGTCCGTTTTACCTTGAACGATCGCGTCTATTTGGATATTCGAAAGATCATACGGCGCATTGACATGCAAGCCCTGATGACTGATTCTCAGTCCAACCGATTTGCGACCGGTACGCTTTATCCGGTAATCAATAATTTCGCCGGCCAGACAAATTTGACGCAGCATGCTTACCCGCTGTTACGATCCGTACGCATGGCGCTATTGCCCGTTGCGGGCAGCCGCTGGCTGATGCGCGCCACTTCCGTTTCAATCCATTCTTCCACCTTCGCGTTCAGTTCATTGGATTCCATACCCGCTGGATCGATCGGCTTGCCGATACTGACGGTAATTGTGCCGGGTTTTTTGACAAACGCATTTCTGGCCCAGAATTCTCCGGCGTTATGCGCCACCGGTACTACCTGCGTATTGGTATGGGTGGCCAGCCATGCACCACCGATACGATAACTGCCTTTTTTACCGGGCGGTATCCGGGTGCCCTCCGGAAAGATTACCACCCAGAAACCGTTTTTCAATCGATCCTGCCCCTGTTCGACAACCTGATCAAGCGCGCTTCTGCCGGCACTGCGGTCGATTGCGATGGGATTGGTCATGGCCAGCCCCCAGCCAAAAAACGGAATGCTTAATAATTCTTTTTTCAATACCCACACCTGTGGTGGAAAAATTTTCTGGAAAGCCAGCGTTTCCCAGGCGGACTGATGTTTGGATAACACGATACTCGGTGTTTTTGGAATATTCTCCGCGCCCAGCAAACGATAGCGCAAGCCGCAGATATAATGCAGCAAAAACAGAATCATATGCGTCCAGGTAGAAGTGACGCGATAGCGCGCATGCGGAGGCAGCGGAAAACATGCCAGTGTGAAAATCGCATAAGGCGGGGTGATTATGACAAGCAGCAGCATGTAACAGGCAGAACGCAGAAACGCCAGCATCACGCGTAACCAACAATGGCGTTTACCGCTGCAGCGAGATCGTCATATACCTGCGTGCGCGGCGGCAGGGCACCCTGTTCCTGGGTGACTTTCCCTTTGCCGGTCAATACTAAAATCGGCAGCGCCCCAACGGCCTCGGCGGCCACCAAATCACGCATGGCGTCTCCAATCGTCGGTGTGTTTTTCAAATCGGTTCCATAACGCTGCATGATTTCTTCGAACATACCTGTTTTCGGCTTGCGGCAACGGCATTTGTCAGCACTGGTATGCGGACAGAAAAAAATAGAATCGATATGTCCGCCCGCCTGCGCGACCACTTTGTACATTTTGTCATTAATCGCATTAAATGTGACCATATCCAGCAGTCCGCGCCCAATCCCGGATTGATTGGTAGCGGTGACAATCCGGTAACCCGACTGCGTCAGTCGCGCGATTGCCTCGATGCTGCCGGGAATAGGCTCCCACTCATCAGGTGTCTTGATGAAGGTATCGCTGCTCTGATTAATGACACCGTTATGATCGAGAATTACCAGTTTCATATCAACCCGCCAGCCTGGATAGATCGGCCACCCGGTTCATCGCCTGATGCATCAGTTCGAGCAGACACAAACGATTGGTACGCAGACCTGCGTCATCCGTATTGACCATGACATGATCGAAAAACGCATCAACCGGCTCTTTGAGTGCCGCAAGCGATTGCAGCGACCGGGTATATTCGCCGGATTCAAACGCGCTGTCCGCTTGCGGCTTGACCTGCATCAACGCATCGTACAATGCGATTTCCGCCGGCTCTTTAAGCAAACCGGTGTTAATCTGCGTGTTGTTGACTGCTTCGGTCTGCGCGCTTTTTTCCAGAATATTATGTACGCGTTTGTTTGCGGCCGCGAGACTGGCAGCCTCGGGTAATTTTTCGAATTCGCGCACCGCTTCAAGCCGTTTGGGAATATCTTTTAACACCTTCGGCGATTGACATAACACGGCATCGATTGCCTGTACGGAATGCCCCTGTTCGCGCAACAGACCTGCCAGACGATCGTAAATAAACTGCAATGGCGACAGTGCCGTCTCAGGATATTGGTCATCAAACGCCAACCGGGCTTCCTTGAGCAGAAAGTCCAGCGATACCGGCAATTCTTTTTCAATCAGAATACGTATCGTGCCCAGCGCATGCCGGCGCAATGCAAACGGATCTTTATCACCTGTTGGAATTTGTCCGACACTGAACAAACCGGTTAGCGTTTCAAGCTTGTCTGCAAGCGCGACACAAATCCCGGCAGTATTACGCGGCAATGTATCGCCGGAAAAACGCGGCTTGTAGTGGTCTGCAACAGCTTGCGCGATGGATTCGCCGTACCCGTCATTGAGCGCGTAATAATATCCCATAATCCCCTGCAGTTCGGGAAACTCGCCAACCATTTCGGTCAACAGATCCGTTTTGGACAATAACGCTGCCTTGCCTGCTTCGTCAGCCAATGTTTCACCGCCAAGCAACAAGGCGATAGACCGGGCGATGACGCGCACCCGCTGAATCCGTTCCCCCTGGGTGCCGAGCTTATTGTGATAGACCACATGATCAAGCCCGGGCAGTCTGGATTCCAGCGTTTTCTTGCGGTCCTGATCGTAGAAAAACTTGGCATCGGCAAGACGCGAGCGCACGACGCGCTCATTGCCGGTTACGACAAGCGTCGGATCGGCAGGCCGTATATTCGAAACCAGTAAAAACTTATTCGCCAGTTTTCCTTTGGCATCCATCAGGGGAAAATATTTCTGATTGGCTTTCATTGTCAAGATCAGGCATTCCTGCGGTACATCAAGAAATTCCGGGTCAAACTGCCCGATCAGCACATTGGGCAGCTCAACCAGTGCTGCAACTTCATTGAGCAATGCATCGTCCTGAATTAATGTCAGTCCCGCCCGGTCAGCCGCAGCGCTCAACTGACGACTGATTTCGGCGCGACGGTCATCAAAACCGGCGATAACGGCGCCTTCTTCCAGCAGTTGCTGTGCATAGCTGTCAGCGCTTTGCAACTGAATGGTTAAACGATTCGCTTCAAAGCGATGCCCCAGCGTCTCGCGTCCCGAATCCAGACCCAGTATCCGCACCGGTATGATTTCGTCGCCATGCAGCGCAACCAGCGTATGCGCCGGACGTACAAAATTGACACTTTCCCAGCCGTTTGCAAGCTGATAAGTCATTATCTTAGGTATCGGTAATCGGCTTATAGCTTCGCCAAGCGCAATTTGCAGGCCATCGGTCAACTTCGTACCGGTGGCAACAGTATCCAAAAACAGTGTTTCCGTTTTGCCTTCATAAATACGCTTGAGCTGCGCAACGGCTGACGCATCTGCACCCAAACCGGCCAGTTTTTTCAGTAACGGCGGCGTAGGCTGGTTATTTTCATCGAGCCCGACTTTAACCGGCATAAGTTTCTGTGAAACGGATTTATCTGCCGCCTGTGACGCAACATTAGCAATCCAGACAGCCAGACGCCTGGGGGTGGCATAGATTTTTACGCCTCCATTATTGGAGTATTCCGAAATCAGACCATGATCCCGCAAGCTTGCCGCAATCAAATCAGCAAAATTGATTGCCAGATCTTCAAGTGATTTGGGAGGCAATTCTTCTACCAGCAATTCAATCAGTAAGTTTTGCGTCATCGTGCTGTTCATGCTGTTTACTGACTATGCGGATAGTTTGATTTGGGCATTTGCGCCACCCACGCGCGCGGCGCCAGCGGAAATGGCGGATCGAGCTGTTCACGGCTGGCATAATAGGCCTGCGCGACACTGCGCGACAAAGCGCGAATGCGACCGATATAGGCAGCGCGCTCAGTCACTGAAATTGAACCACGGGCATCCAGCAGATTGAAAATATGCGCGGCTTTCAGCACTTGCTCGTAGCCCGGCAACGCCAGCTTGCCTTCAATCAGGCGTTGCGCCTGGGTTTCATGGCTGGTGAACGCTTGAAACAAAAATTCCGGATCGCTTTGCTCGAAATTATATACAGACTGTTCCACTTCATTTTGATGGTAAACATCATAGTATTTCAGACCTTCCGTCCAGACAAGATCGAACACATTTTCCACACCCTGAAGATACATGGCAAGACGCTCCAGGCCATAGGTGATTTCGCCGGTGGTCGGCTTGCAATTGATTCCTCCAACCTGCTGGAAATAGGTAAACTGGGTCACTTCCATTCCATTTAACCACGCCTCCCAGCCCAGGCCCCATGCGCCGAGCGTCGGGTTTTCCCAGTCGTCTTCGACCAGCCGCACATCGTTTTGCCGCAAATCGAGTCCAAGTTCCCGCAGAGAACCGAAATACAAATCCAAAATATTCCCGGGCGCGGGTTTATACACCACCTGAAACTGGTAATAATGTTGCAGCCGATTGGGATTATCACCGTACCGGCCGTCCTTGGGTCGGCGGGAAGGCTGCACATACGCTGCTTTCCACGGTTCGGGGCCGAGGGCGCGCAAAAATGTCGCGGTATGGCTGGTGCCCGCGCCAACCTCCATATCGCAGGGTTGCAAAATGGCGCAGCCCTGTCCGGACCAGTATTGTTGCAGGGTAAAAATAATTTCCTGGAAAGTATGTTTACTCATGAAAAAGCTTTCAGCGGCTGTCAATAGCAGTCAATAATAATTCGAATAGCCGAATTTTACAGGGTTTTGCGTAAAGCGCGAAGAAAGCGCAGGGATTGAACGTGATTTATTCGGCAAACGCGCCATTTACCGGGTCAGATATCTACGGCCAGAAAACTGCCGCGCTCCTGTTCAAATTTAACGGTAAGGAAGCATGCGCCAACAGATACGAAGGGTTGTATCCTGCGCTGGTGGATCACTTCTGCAACCGCTCGAAAATTCGGCGCATCAATTTTGATAACGTCATGTAAATTGAGCGGCGTTTCAGCAAAAAACCGCGTACCGCGTGGCGATAAATCCTGGATTATGCCTTTGCTGGGCATATCGGGCCAGAACAGATAATATTCAAATTTTCCGTGCATATTGATACGTATGTTTGTGCGGTGTTTTTGTTCAAATGACGCCTCGGCGGTTACCGGCAATGGGCTGCCGCATTCCAGGCATGCGTGCTGCTGGTACGGGCCGGTTTGTTTTGCATATGCCGTATGGCAAAACATGCAAAAAGATAATGCCTTTTTCGAGTCGTCTGCTGCTGACGGCACCGAATGACCGATACCATCCGGATGGCCGCCATGTTTCATTTTATTGACCGGCATCAGTGTTTTTTCGGAATACCGCCATTTGCCGGCCAGATACGCATCATAACGCAAACGCGCTGCAGGATTTGCAAGGACCGCGTGCGCTTCCTTCAGCAAGTCGACGTTCTGGTAAGGATAGTGCAGCAGCGCCTGATAGCTGCCGGTAATAATTTCCGCAGGCGCATCCGGCTGTATCTGGAGAACACGGTAATAATTGCGCCGGTTTGTTTGGGTCATGGCGCTGTCCGTCATACTGTCGACGATACCGGACGCAAAGGATCCGAGACTTAACATTTTCATAGGATAGCGTCTTTGCAGCTGACGGTCATAAACCGCGCGTTTCAAAGGATCGTTCAGCACCGCCATGGCCGTTTTTAAAAAATCCGCCTGCAGTTCAACATAATCATGATCCTGGCGCACCCTGAGTTTCAGCATCAACATATGATAATTCACCTGAATAACCGTAAGCGGTGCGTCAGGCTGCGCATAAAGCGATCTGTAATAGTTACGCCTCTCTTTCATGATGTATCACACCGCACATTTAAAGACATTAATCAACATCGCGCTCAAAAAAAACCCGTTTTTTTAGCACGGCAATCGCAGCAACAACAACGAGACCATTCTATCCACCTACTCGAACCAATAATAGTATCGGGGGCTGTCATCTTATCCGGCACCCTCTGAGCCACATACTGTACGTTGGTACATTGGCTTGCCTTATACAGCAACCACGCTTGTACGCCATTAACGCTACAGCTGCCTAGGAGCCGCGAATAAATAAGTGTGACAATTGGGCGCGTCTGGCGGGATGCAATGCAAGGCGGGAGGATGAGTCATAGCACAAGCTATGCCGACGACGCACAACCCGTCCGTTTTATCAATCGCTCCAAAATTTAATCGCACGTCAATTTTTCTGTAATGACAGCGGATTAAATTGAACAGCCGCCCAGGCAAACAGCAGCTAGTTTCAGTGAAAAAAATTGACAAATACCGCCTGCGCATTTCATTCAAATCCTGGACGGCCAGCCGGAACCGGCCGCTTTCAGCTGATCATACATGAAACACCCAATTTTAACCAACTGTATTGGTTGCTTTTTTGTCTCATACGTATTCGTACTTTGGTCCAGTAGCTCAAAAATTCTGAATCGTTAAGATGGCTACCCATAAAAGATATCAGCTTATGCCCTGATTAAGATTGCACAGCTTTATATGACAGCTGCTGTATGAGCGTAGCGCAAACAATCCGGGCATGTGTAAATCGGCAGCAAATTTTAGATAACACCTGGCCCGGTATTTTTTACATAAGATTTCAAGAAAAACAGTCTCAAAGGAGAATAATAATGAAAAAACAATCCAAAATGATTTTAAAAACAACGCTGGCCGCCACGCTGGGTCTGGCAATCGCCGGATCGGCTAATGCAACGGTTACGTTTGGCGACGGCGGCGCGTCACTGCAAGGCATTTTAAATGATATCACCCTGGCACCCATCGGCAATGTCAGCAGCACAAATGTCAATACCGACCAAATTCAACAAGACGAAAAGTGGCAGATATCCGGAAGCGGCGGTTCTTTCTCTCAACTCATTATTGAACTTGCTGGTAACGCAAATACAAACACCGTGGGTATTTACGATGCCAGCGATCCATCCAAACAGGTAACTTTGTTTTCAGCGTTAGACGGTCCCGGCGCGCAAAAACTGTTGTCTTTCGGAAATGATGGCTCTGTGAACATCAACTTTGCGGATACCGGCGTTGATTTTGCAGATAATGCTTTCGGCTACTTTTTAGATACCGGAACAAATATTTTTTACAGCAATACAGACCTGAATGCCGATGGCGTTGATCACATGGTCGCTTACCGGGGAGCAGGGACAGATACAATTGGTCTTCCTTCAACGCTTCCGGGTATTTGGAGCACAAACGAATATATCATGGCATGGGAAGACCAGTATAACGGCGGCGACACAGACTATAATGATTTTGTTTTGATGACGGAATCCGTTAATCCGATACCCGAACCATCGATGCTGGCATTACTCGGCATCGGTTTAATTGGTTTTATGGCTCGACGCTACGAGAAAAACTGTTAAGCAGGAATTAACATAGTAACCTGTTGCTGTTGCCGCCTGTCCAAAACCGATTACAGACAGCGTAACAACTTCCAGCGCGACTGACGAGACTGGCGCCTGCAACAGGGGGCAGTCTTCTTCAAAACGGCCACCCATTCACATGCCCATCCGCGTGTTATACGATTAGTTTTTCCTATATATCCAGTCGTTCAGCAAATAGCGTGCAGCAGTAATGACTTCCGACGCCGTCATTCCCACCGGCCCGTTATTCTGTTTCAGCAATTCATCTGCTGCAGCGCCATGCAGGTAAACAGCCAAAAGTAACGCATCCTCCGGTGATTGGCCTTGCACAATCAGTGCGCCGATAATACCCGAGAGCACGTCGCCTGTCCCTGCGCTGCTCAAACCGGGATTGCCGCTGGTATTGAAAAAACATGTTCCGTCCGGTCTGGCACAGATACTCCCCGCGCCTTTTAGCAACACCTGGCAATCCAGCTGTTCTGACAAACGCATAACAGCATGCAAGCGGTCGTCTTGTATCACAGAGGCATCAGTATCCAAAAGCCGCGCCGCTTCTGCCGGATGCGGCGTCAGAACGGCGGGCGACTCACGTTGCCCGAGCTTTCTGGCCAGTTCGCTGTGAAAGGCGATATGGTTCAGCGCATCGGCATCCAGCACCAAAGGATAATCGCTGTCAAGCGCGTGCTCCAGCCAGCCGTAGGCGATTTCATTCATACCCATGCCCGGCCCGACAACCAGACAGTCTATCGTGTCCAGATCGAACAATTCCGATGGCGCGCGCATCATCAGTTCAGGATGCACCATGTCGATATCAGGCGACGGTGCTGCCAGCATACCCAGATAGACGCGTCCGGCGCCAGCATGCAATGCCGCCCGGCCTGCCAGGATAGCTGCGCCGATCATGCCTTTGTTGCCTCCCAGTATTCCGACGCCGCCAAAACTGCCTTTATGGCTGTTGGCTTTACGCGGAGGCGGCAACAAAATATCCGCCAGTTTCCGGTTGATCATCCATGCATTGGCCGGCAGCAGGGCCGCCGGATCAAGTTCAAGATCGCAGACAAAAAGTCTGCCGCAGCACTGCGGACCGTCACGGGTCAAAATACCGGGCTTGGGCGCGATGAACGTAACGGTAACGGCAGCAGTGATGACGGCGCCATAAACGCCGCCGTCATCACTGCCGAGTCCGGACGGAATATCGATTGCAAGTACAGGTACTTGCATGGCATTGACGGCTTGAATCCAGTTCAGATATTGGCCTGCTACCGGGCGGTCCTGCCGCAGACCAACACCGAAAATACCGTCAATAATCAAATCCCATTTCTGGTTGTCTGCAGTTTCCGGCATCTCCGGTTGAATTTCTCCCTGACTATCCAGCCATGCCTGCCTGGCTTTTCCGGCATCCTGTGGCTGGCGTTCAGGTTCGCCGTTAAACACAACCGATACAAAATATCCGCAATGTTTCAGATAACGCGCCGCAACAAAAGCGTCACCGCCATTGTTCCCCGGTCCGGCCAACACAAGAATACGGCTGTCACAGTTCAGCGCGCAATGCTTTGTTGCAATCTCCGCAGTCGCGCGCCCTGCTTTTTCCATCAAATCCGGCGGGTTAGGTTGCGCAAATACCATCTGTTCTATTTTGCGTATTTCTTCGGTCAGGTACACCGGGTCGATTATGCTCATCATTTGGACTGCCTTTATCAATGGAAAGAATTATTTCTCGTGTAAAATGGCATTTTTGATCAAGGTAATATTTTCCGATGCTTCGATTTTGTGGCGGTCATGCGTTGTCTTCATTCAGGCTGGAAAAGCTGGTTTGCGCATTCAACGCACTGGACATACAAGTTTCTCATATTTATGCTGAAAATTGGTATTTCTGTGCAGTCAGCCGCGCATTAACCAAAACCGAAACGGTCCTGCTTGAACAACTGCTCAACAGCTGCCAGCCGCAGCATACCGCAGCCACGACATCGGCATTTGCGCTCGTCGTTCCCCGCCCTGGCACAATTTCACCCTGGTCGAGCAAGGCAACCGATATCGCGCATCATTGCGGACTGGAGAACGTAGAACGTATCGAACGCGGCATTGCCTATTTCATACAAGCAAACCGTCCCCTTTCTTTCGAGCAGCAGCAATCACTTCAGGTATTGTTGCATGACCGCATGACAGAAGCTGTTTTGCAGTCTTTTGATGAAGCGGAACAATTATTTCATCATCTTGCACCGCAGCCGCTTTATATCATCGACATCCAATCCAACGGATTACAGGCGCTCGAATCGGCCAATACCGAAATGGGGCTGGCGCTATCGCCAGATGAGATTGAATATCTCATGCGTCATTTTCAACAGGCCGGACGCAACCCGACCGATGTCGAACTGATGATGTTCGCACAGGCAAATTCGGAGCACTGCCGCCACAAAATCTTTAATGCCGACTGGATTATAGACGGCAAAAAGCGAAAACAGTCGCTGTTTTCGATGATCCGTCATACTCATCAGCAGAATCCACAGAACACGCTGGTCGCTTATACAGACAATGCAAGCATTATCGAAGGCGCGGAAATAGCACGGTTTTATCCGGGGAAAAACCATCACTATACGTACAGGCAGGAACAGACGCACCTGTTGATGAAAGTGGAAACGCACAATCATCCAACCGCGATTTCCCCGTTTCCGGGTGCGGCGACGGGCGTGGGCGGTGAAATACGTGATGAAGGCGCAACCGGCCGCGGAGCCAAACCGAAAGCGGGGCTGACCGGGTTTTCGGTATCCAATTTGAATATTCCGGATTTTATCCAGCCCTGGGAATTTTTGGATACCGACCAAAAAACCGTGTACGGCAAACCGGCGCGCATCGCTTCGGCCTTGCAGATCATGCTTGACGGACCGGTCGGCGGAGCGGCATTTAACAATGAATTCGGCCGCCCGAATCTGGCCGGCTATTTTCGCACCTTCGAGGAGAATATCGCCGGCGAAATGCGCGGTTATCATAAACCCATCATGCTCGCGGGCGGCATCGGGCAAATTTCGGCAAAACACATCCGCAAAGAAAAATTTCCACCCGGCTCTTTGCTGATTCAATTGGGCGGTCCCGGCATGTTGATCGGTCTCGGCGGCGGTGCAGCGTCAAGTATGGGTGCCGGCACGAACACCGAGGCGCTGGATTACGATTCGGTGCAGCGCGGCAACCCCGAAATGCAACGCCGCGCCCAGGAAGTAATCGACCGCTGCTGGCAACTGGAACGCTCTGGCATTGAAAATCCTATTTTATTTATTCATGATGTCGGCGCCGGCGGCTTGTCAAATGCTTTTCCGGAACTGGTACATGACGCCGGACGCGGCGCACGTTTCGATTTGCGCGCCGTGCCCGTCGAGGAATCGGGTATGTCGCCGATGCAGATCTGGAGCAATGAGGCACAGGAACGCTACGTGCTTGCCATCCATCCTGACTCGCTCGCATTGTTTCAGGAAATCTGCGAACGCGAGCGCTGTCCTTTTTCGGTGGTCGGCGTGGCAACCGAAGAAACGCAGCTTGTTGTAGTCGACGAACGGCATGCTTCCACAACCACACCGGTCGACATGGCGTTGCCGGTATTACTCGGCAAGCCGCCCGGAATGACGCGGAATGTTACGCATCGAATTCAGTCGCCGACCGCGTTTCATACCCATCCACTCGATTTGGAAGAAGCAGCCTACCGGGTTTTGCGGCTGCCGTCAGTCGCAGACAAGACATTTCTCATCAGTATCGGCGACCGCACCGTCGGCGGCATGTCGGCGCGCGATCAGATGGTAGGCCCCTGGCAGATACCGGTCGCCGATGTAGCTGTCACCATGATGGGATATCAGACTTACTTTGGTGAAGCGTTCGCAATCGGCGAACGCACGCCGTTGGCACTGATCGATCCTGCCGCGGCTGCGCGCATGGCGGTAGGCGAAGCTGTTACCAACATCGCCGCAGCCTCGATTCAGCAACTCAGTGACATCAGGCTGTCTGCGAACTGGATGGCCGCGGCCGGTCACCCGGGAGAAGACGCCGGATTGTATGACGCGGTACATGCGGTCAGCATGGAATTATGCCCGCAACTTGGCATCAGCATACCGGTGGGCAAGGATTCAATGTCGATGAAAACGACTTGGGAGGCAGCGGATGCGCAAACCGGAAAGCCGGCTGACAAAGCCGTAACCGCGCCGCTGTCGCTGATCATATCCGCTTTTTCCCGGGCCGGCGATGTACGCCGCACGTTAACGCCTCAGTTGCGCACCGACTGCGGCGAAACCGAACTGATTCTGATTGATCTCGGGCAGGGTAAAAACCGCCTGGGCGGGTCGGCGCTGGCGCAGGTTTATAAACAGGTCGGCCATGTTGCGCCGGATATTGACGGACAATCCGGGGCCGATAAGCTTAAGGCATTTTTTACCGTTATCCAGCTACTTAATAAAGCAGATGCGGTACTGGCCTATCACGACCGCTCGGATGGCGGTTTGTTCGTCACGCTTTGTGAAATGGCTTTTGCCGGCCATACAGGCATCACCGCCAATCTGGACCAGCTCTGCTTTGATCCGCTATCAAGCGATATCGACGGCGCCGAGATGCGCAGCGGCCATTTAAGCGGGCGATTCACCGAACACCTGTTCGCTGTTTTGTTCAATGAAGAACTTGGCGCCGTGATACAAATCCGCAGCGGAAAACACGCATTCGTCATGAACACACTGGCTGAAGCCGGCCTGCGGGACATGAGTTTTGTCATCGGCGCCCCTAATACCGTGGATGAATTGCGCCTGATGCGCAACAACCGGCCCGTGCTGGCGGAAAAACGCATCGAACTGCAACGCGCATGGTCGGAAACAACTTATCACATGCAAAAATTGCGCGATCACCCGGACTGTGCGCAACAGGAATACGACCGTATTTTGAACAGCGATGACCCGGGTTTGCATGTTGAACTCAGCTTTGACCCCGAAGACAATATCGCCGCACCCTATGTCCGTCGCATTCGAACCCGCCCCACCGTAGCCATTTTACGCGAACAGGGTGTTAACGGGCATATGGAAATGGCAGCCGCATTCGACCGTGCGGGATTCACGGCTACCGACGTACATATGAGCGACATTATCTCGGGCAGCGTTTCACTAGATGCATTCAAAGGACTGGCGGCATGCGGCGGTTTTTCTTACGGCGATGTGCCGGGCGCCGGAGAAGGATGGGCGAAATCGATTTTATTTAATGGCCGGGCGCGTGAAACATTTGTGACGTTTTTCCAGCGCACGGACACATTCGCGCTTGGTGTGTGTAACGGCTGCCAGATGATGAGCCACCTGCGCAGAATTATTCCAGGCGCAGAACACTGGCCGCGTTTTGTGCGCAACCATTCGGAACAATTCGAAGCGCGTTTTGTCATGGTAGAAATACAGGCAGGTCCATCGATATTATTTGAGGGCATGGCGGGCAGCCGTATGCCGGTTGCCGTAGCGCATGGCGAGGGCCGCGCAGACTTTGATGGCCGCAACGAGGCGAACAGCGAGGCGCTGGTGACTTTGCGATATATTGATAACTTTGGCAAAGTCACGGAAGATTATCCCGGCAATCCGAACGGTTCGCCGCGCGGCATTACCGGCATGACAAGTCAGGACGGACGTTTTAACATACTCATGCCGCATCCGGAGCGCGTCTTTCGCATTGCACAACACTCATGGTACCCGCCCAAACCAAACGATTCAGAACGGCGCACGCGTACCCGCGAAGACGCCCCCTGGATTCGTCTTTTTAGAAATGCCCGAAAATGGGCAGGATAACAAGCGGACATATTAATGATGAAAAGCAATATGATATTAATAAGAAATGCGATACTAACAAGAAAAATGACCGCGCTGGCAGTGCTGGCATTTTTTGGTTACACGATCACCACTGCCCTGGCCGAAACGCCGAACTTAACAGCAACCGGCATCAAACCCGGAAACAAACCCGCCCGGTCAAATTGCATACCGCTCGGCAGCTGGATTATTCCGGGCGGCGGTACAACAGCTTATGCCGATGTCATTGATCAGGCGGTTAAGAATTCAGTGGTACTGCTGGGCGAAACGCACGTCAATGCGGACCATCACCGCTGGCAACTGCAGATGCTGGCGGCAATGCATGCATTGCGGCCGGACATGGTCATCGGTTTCGAAATGTTTCCGCGCCGCATTCAGCCTGTGCTGGATCAATGGATTGCAGGCGAACTGAGCGAGAAAGAATTTCTTGCGGCATCCGAATGGGACAAGGTCTGGAATACCGACCCGGCACTTTATCTGCCGCTGTTTCATTTTGCGCGTATGAATCATATTCCGATGGTTGCATTGAATATCGAACGGCGCCTGCGCCGCATGGTTTCCGAAAAAGGACTTCACGGTGTGCCGGTTGAAGAACGCGAGGGAGTAACGCGCCCTGCAGATCCCAGTCAGGCGTACCTCGATTTTCTGATGCCGATTTACAAACAGCACGATCGCAAAAATAAAAAAGACGGACAGATCAATTATGACGATCCAGATTTCAAGCGTTTCTATGCCGGTCAGCAATTATGGGACCGCGCCATGGCGCAAGCATTGCATCAGGTTTTGAACAATTCGGATAAAAACGGAAAACCGCTGGTGGTCGGTATTATGGGCTCGGGTCATGTCGTGCATGGTTACGGCGTGCCGCATCAGTTACATGATCTTGGCGTCACCGATATCGTGTCGCTGCTGCCCTGGGATACCAACAAATCCTGCAAACAGCTCGTGGCAGGTGTCGCCGATGCGGTTTTTGGCGTGTTGCCGCATATTTCAGATCCATTTGAAGAACCGAAACATCAACGTCTTGGCATCCGTTTCGAAATGGCGCGCGGCGGCGCCCTGGTGCTGCAGGTTGAAAAAGGCAGTATTGCTGAGGCTTCCGGCCTGGAAGACGCCGATGTCATCCTGGAAATGGCGGGCGTGACGCTGAAGACGACCGATGATGTCATCAATATCGTCAGACGGCATGCGCCGGGCACCTGGCTGCCGCTCAAAATCAAACGCAACAACAGAGAAACGGAAGTCATCGCCAAATTTCCGCCATTGACTGCGCGTTAATTAGGGGGGTCGTCATGTGTTATGTGCAATGATGCATCCGGTTACGGCGCGAAACAGTCCAATCATACATCTGCCGGATCAAGTCTTGTGTTCTACAAGTTAACCCACGCATGCACCGCAACAATTTTTCTAAGCCATGATAAACATTCAAACAATTCGCCTGTTACTTTTATTTTCAGTTTTTGTGTTGCCTTATTTTGCCGAAACTGTTATGGCTGCACCGATTCCGGGCAGTGACATCGGTCATGAAGGCACCATCAGTTACGACATTGAGGTAAGTATCGACCCTGCAACCCGCATGTTAACGGGCAAAAGCGTTATCACGTTCAATAAAACCCGCGATCACACCCTGATACTTGACAGCCGGTTCGAAGTCACTCAGGCATTCATTGACGAAATGCCGTTTGCACCGCAAACCGATTCCGGCCGGTCGCATTACTGGCAAATTCCCTATGCCATATTGCGTCCGCATCAAATCGAAATTCACTGGCGCGGCCAGCTGCACCCGCTTGATGAAACACTCGATCATGAACAGACACTTGGAAGACCGATTGCCGTGAGCGGTGAGGCTGGCACATTCCTGCCGGACGCATCAAACTGGTATCCGCGCGTCGCCAACGGGCTGATCCATTATAGCGTACAGATAAAACTGCCCCCAGGCCAGCGCGGACTGGCGGCGGGGCGCCTGATCGACGAGCAGGATGACGATGCCGGTTACCGGGCGCGCTTCGAATTCGATCATGCCGCAAAAGGTATTGATTTAATGGCCGGTCCGTATGAAATTGAATCGGATCACTACACGGGCGTCACAGGCAGGCCAATCCAGCTGCGCACCTACTTTCATCCTCAGATCGGTCAACTGGCACGCGACTATCTGGCAGCCGTCAAACGCTATTTCGAATTATACGAATCATGGATTGGGGCTTATCCTTTTACCGGGTTCAGTATCGTCTCCAGCCCGACACCGACCGGTTTCGGCATGCCGACGCTGACTTATCTCGGCATCAACGTGCTGCGGCTGCCTTTCATCAAAGACACTTCTCTCGGTCATGAAGTACTACACAACTGGTGGGGCAATGCGGTCTATCCCGACTATGAAAACGGCAACTGGTCGGAAGGACTGACCACCTTCATGGCGGATTACACCTACAAGGAACAGGAAAGCGATGAAGCCGCCCGCGAAATGCGGCTTGGCTGGCTGCGTGATTTTGCCGCGCTGGAGCCCGGCCAGGACGCGCCGTTAACGGCATTCACCTCACGCAGGCACGGCGCCTCAAAAATCGTCGGCTATCACAAGGCTGCGATGCTTTTTTTCATGCTGCGCGACTTGATCGGTGAGGACATGTTTAACCGTTCGATTCAGGGCATCTGGAGCATGCAGCGTTTCAAAGTCACCTCATGGAGCCACTTGCAGACCGCATTTGAAATCATTTCAGCCCGCGATCTGGCGTTTTTTTTCGATCAGTGGCTGACCCGCACCGGCGCCCCAAGTCTGACTGTAACCGAAGCCATGCAGGAGCAGAGCGGTTCGGGTTACCGCCTGCATATCACACTGCAGCAATCCGAGCCGGCATATCAACTGCGCGTGCCGGTAGCCATCCAGACCGATTCGGGCGAAGAAATACACCTGCTCAATCTGCGGCACACGGAACAGACATTTACACTTGACCTTGACGGCAAAGCGCAGTCCGCCATCCTCGATCCGGACATGCGCCTTTTCCGCCTGCTCGCACCCGGTGAGGCGCCACCGATCCTGCGCGAAATCATGATCAATCCAACCACAACAACTGTTTTATTATCGAGCGATGATGAAACACGGCAAACCGCCACAATTCTGGCCGAAAAACTGCAACGCCGCACCCCGCAGATTTTGCCCGCCGGCCGGCCTGTTACCGGCGCACCCACTCTGGTCATCGGCCTGCATCATGAAGTTGATGCCTGGCTCGATGCGCGTGACCTGCCGGCAAAACCCGATGAAATTAACGCAAAAGGAACCGCGCAGACCTGGACCCTGACCAGCCCGGAAGGCACATCACTGGCTATTATTTCCGCACAAGACAGCGCTTCACTTGAATCCCTCATCCGGCCACTGCCGCATTACGGGCGGCAGAGTTATCTCGTGTTTGATGGACGCCAGGCAGTGGAAAGAGGCGTCTGGCCTGTTCGAATGCAAAAATTTATGATTGAATGAAGGCTATTGCCAAACCGGCGTCATCAGCCTATCCTTGCCATGGTGGCAGTAAAAATTTTTTGAAAGCGAGATCAGCGTATGAAAGCGACACTGCGCATACCCAGACTTTGTTCCGTAACGCTTACGTTCATCCTGACCTGCAACCTTTCCTATGCAATGCCGGGTATGCACGGGTCAGACGATGGCGGAACTACAGAAACACCGCGTGTAACCCAAAGCATGGGCGAGCCGATCAATTCGCCCGGCGCGGAACTCGAGATTACCTACAGTACGGATGGCAAAACGGCCATTTTTGTTTCAACCCGCGAAGGCAGCATCGAGTCGCCCGGCAATCCGTACAACTTCGACATCTGGATATCTCGCTACGAACATGACGCCTGGCAGCCGCCGGTTCATCTGGGGCCGGACATTGACCCGGCCGTGGGGCCGAACATTAACACAGCCGCCTGGGAACTGGAGCCGAGTTTTTCCGACGACGGCAATGTCATCTATTTCACGCGATACGAGCCGGGCAACATGCTGTCCGGCGATCTCTACGTCGTTCAGAAAGTCGATGGCGTCTGGCAATCCGCCAGAAACTGGAACGATGTGCCGGAATTGCCGAATATCAATACCCCGACCGGGGAAGAACACTGCCCGATCATTGCCTCCGACAGTCTGATTTACTACAGCTACCATCAACCGGGCGTAACACAGGACAGCGATATCTGGAAAGTTGAAAAAAAGGACGGCGTATGGCAGGCGCCTGAAAGTCTGGGGCCGAAAATCAATTCTCCATACCGCGACCATATGCACTGGACCGGACTGTCGAAAGACGGCAAAAGCTTAATCATCACCAGCATGCGGCCGGACCTGGGTTCGCGGGGCGGGCATGATGAATGGATTGCGCATCAGGATGAAAATGGAGAATGGCAGCAACCGGTAAACCTCGGCGATACCATCAACACGGGCGGCGAGGATATGTGCTGGACGTTTACGCCGGATGGCAAGAAATTCACCGGCAGCTGGGGACCGCACGGCAGTTACGATATGAACATCCGCTGGGTCAACAAAAACGATGTTCCGCTGTTGCGGGATTTCGAACCGATCGGCCCGCCGCCGAATCTGCTGAACAACAGCAAAACAAAACCGGTTACAGACGACAAACCGTTGCAGCAGTAAATCCAACATCAAATACCGGCCAACAAACCCGGCGCACGACAAAACCGGTTCCGCCGCGCCACCACAGGTTTCTGCCCGCTTTGCACCGGCTGCATTTTATTGTCCGACAACTCACAAGAACACGCCGCCACTATCAAAAAATATATCGGCTCTGCCATTTGAGATTAGTTCCAGCATAGATGCAGCGGTTACATCAATCAATGACATAATTAAAATATCTTCAAAGTCATTTCGTATAACATCATCGATCAGAACATTGGTAGCTTGATACACAGCCTGAGCCAGTTGGGTATCATCCCTGTAAATAGGATCTGCTGGCCTATCGCTAAAAACGTCGTTCATTAACGCGGCAAATTCAGATGTATCTGGATTATCGATTAGATCGGGATGGGAACGAAAATATGAAGCAATCTGAATAATCTCTGATTCGCCAATAGCCCGAAATGCATTGACCATTGTACCGTAAATCAACGACTCCAGGGTTTCTGTTGTTGCCGGCAGATTTGACAGATGAGCAACGCCCAATTCTTCAGCAGTAAACACACCGTCCGATGAACCCTGATAATTATTTGGATCGAACACGTCAAAATAATCCGGCTCATACACACCTCGGAAATTATTCTCTCTCAATGAATCGGTAGACAATATCCCTGAATTGGTATTGAACACGACCAGATGACTTAACGAGGCCAGATTTTCCGGCAGCAGTTTATGACCACTTGGGATATCAGGGGCAATAACGCCGTTCAACGCATCGGTATTCATGCCAAACGAAGCAAAGAAACTGTCAATGACATCGGTAGAAAAACCGGTAATCTCGCTGAGCATCTGCGTCGTCACACCAAATTGTTTTGCAGCATTGAAAATCGTCGCCGGTTGGTCGACATGCGACAGAATAAAATCTCTGGCTTGCTGAATCGTGACGCCGTAAGTGGCCAGATGAATTTGTGCTGAAGAAGGTGTATCACCATCCGTGTTGTTTGATGTGACGGTGTCGATGTCTTCCTGAATGTTAAGTGAATAAACAAAGTCAGTAACACTTCCTTGCTGCCAACCAGGGGCAACAAAAAATACCCCAGTATAAGGTGCCACCCAATCGGATATCTCATCCAATTCCGATGGCCGTTTATCAGGATTATTTTCCGTAGGGACTGGAACCGGATCATCGGAATCGTCATTGACGAATATTGCGTTGCCCTGATTGTCATACACAATCAGCGCAGGTTCCTCAAAACTATTGGCAAAAATGTCATAGGTTGCACCTTCTGTCGCTTCAATCTTATAAAGGTGTTGCAATGGTATTGGTCCTATTCCTGAAGCAACAGCTGTGTTGTCCCATTCAGGAGTGGCAAACTCAACAAGAGTAGGTGAGAAAGTTAGTAATACAGCATTGGCCATCTGATCGGCTGTCAGATCGGGATAATTATCGAGTGTTTCATCGGTTGCCAATTTAGTTTCTCCTTAAAAGCAGATCGTTGCTGAAAGAATTAAAAACCCGGTTTGTATCAATTTAATTCCGTAACATCACTAATCCACATGCGTAACGGGTTGCTCCAAACCATGCCAGTTAACCGGCTATTCCCACAAGCGTTATTTCGCCAAATTCAAATTCGACGGCATCCACCAGATAGTCGCTGGCATTCCATGTGCCGTTGCCCAAATCCTGCGGGCCGCTCAGATACTGCCCGGCTGCATCGGACAGGCCGCCGAAAACGAAGTCAGCGTCGTTGTATACACCTGAAGTCAGCACAACGGAAGAAAAACCGGCAGCATGATCAAGTGTGATTTGCTGATCACTAGAAAACGCATCGGCATTAAATGTTAGTTCATCTAAGACAAAACCGGAACCATCCAGCAACTGTAACCGGCCTGCATCAAAGCTTCCCAAGGTAGAATCGCCTTCCAGGCGTGACAGATCAATGGTGACACGGGTTGCAACCTGATCAAGATCGAACCGTAGCGCTTCCGTGCCGTCGATTTCCTGACGGATCGTGCTGGAAATCGAGGTTTGTCCGCTTACACCCAAATCACCACCGAAAATATCGCCACCACTCAATGCGCCCGAATTACGGCCATCTAGAATTACATTGCTCCAGGACTCAGCTGTATCCAGATAATTGGCTTTATGGCTGATGCTGACCGTATCATTTTCCCAGGCTTTCTCCCAAGCGTCGGGGTCGGAGCGAGAAATGCGCAGTGGTGCATCGCCTATACTTATGGTTTCAGCTTGAGACGATGAATCAACTGTTACAGCGAGACTTCCAGCATTAGCATGGGTGCCATCTTCATCAACCAGATCGACACTGATAGTATTGCTGCCCGCTGCTGAGTAGATATGTGAAACATCTCCGGCAGAATTGAAGATATCTGAACTGCCATCGCCCCAATTGACAATAAAGCTGGTAACCGTGTCATCACCCGGATCGATGATATCACCGAGATTCAATGTGTAGTTGTCACCGGCATTGATCTTAGCAGCGCCTGACAGGGCAATGATTGGTGCAACATTGTCCACATTAACCGTAAACTGCTGCGTTGCGATATCGTCACTGCCATCTTCTACCGTCACACTCACTGTGTAACTCGCATCACCATCAACAAATTGATGTGTCATATCAAAAAGCTGGATATCGCTTGTAAGAACTCCACTTTCAATCGCCGATCCATCACCCCAATCGATGCTGTATGTTCTATCAGCATCACCGCTGTCCACGTCATCGGTAAAGCTGATCTGGCGGCTGAAATTGTCGCCTTCGTTCAGTTGCGCTTGCTCACCTACAGTCAAAGCAAGGCCGGTGGACGGGTCGAAGATTTGCAACAGTTCCAATGCGGCTTGCGCGAATTCAATTTCACCGGTAAGCGCCACATCCAACACCGCATTTTCGAATTCGATCGTGCCTTCGGTCAGTCCGACATTGCGTACCGCTTCTTCGGCGGCTGCGCGTACTGCAGGATCAAGGTCGTTAACCGAAATCGTGCGCAACGGAAAATTCGGGATTGTAAACGTCTCGGTGGATTCGCCGTCTCCATACACGAACAGCGAGGTTTCCGGCGTCACACGCCAGGAGTCCGCAAATGGGCCGTATAGGTCTTGCTTCGTCAGCGGGCCAGTCAATACGGTGCCATCGGCAAGTGCGATGTCGTTGGTTTTATCGCCATCAGCATTGCCAAGCAGGCCTGCAATTTCACCTTGTCGCTCCGTACTCAGGAACGGCGCCACATTGATAAACGAGCCGACTCGCGCCCAGAAACCATCGCCTTGTGCGTTGGTTACCACATAAGTATTGCCTTGCCGATAAATCGAGCCGTCACCGACTGACACCGTCTCTCCATCGGTAATTGCAACGAACTCACCGTTGATATTGACCGGATTGGGTTGTCCCCGGTAGATGCCCACCACATCGTCGCCAACCTGCATTGCCACGGCGGTATTGACGGAGACTAAATTACTATTTCCCCACGGCTCCTGACGTACCTGAATTTCCAGACCGGAATCAATACCGTGTACCAGCGTAAATTCTCCGGCGGCTTGGAAATCGTATTTAAAGCCGTCGAAAGTATTAAGATGAGGATCGCCAGCTGATTTTGCAAGCAGATCCAGAGCAATAGCATGTATTTCATCATCGATGATACCGAGCCCATTTTCTATATCAAGAATACCTTCAACAATACTCTTAAACCCAGGAAGATTCTTAAGTACAAAACCAAGCGGATCGTTGTAAAAAGATGCAGCAACGTAAAGTTGGCCAACGCCTCCCACAGTAGTTGCCGCTTCTGTTGGTAAAGCTACTACAGCTGCGCCTGGTCCAAATTTGTATGCATGTTGACTGAAGGTGATTGCATTTTTTATTGTGGTTGGTGCAAGTTTTATCGCTAAATATGTTCCCGCTATTGGCAGCGGTATGCTTGACACAGCATACAGAGTTCCTTCTCCAATCTTTCCAATTCCATCGACAATTTTTCGCAACGAAAAAAGCCCCAGTGGATCTAAATTTTCAACGGGATCATTAATGCCAAACCGATATAAATTGGCTCTTTCACCCCCCGTCCACAACGGATCCTCAGACAAAAACCGTCCCATGTCGCTATCATAAAACCGCGCACGCATATAATTCAGATTGTTCGCATCTTCCGACACACCCAACGCACCATTGAACTCAAAACTGTTCGCGATGATTTCACTCTCGAACAATTCATTGCCAAACGGGGTATAGCCATAGCGGTTGACTTCATTCCCTGAGCCGTCGGTGATGCCGATCACCGAACCCACCCCGTCAATGTCGTAATACGCGGTCGAACCATCGCCCGCAATGCGGCCAGCCAGCCCCAGTCCATGTGCATAGGATGCTATCAGTGAGCCGTCTGCGGCATATTCGTCAATGACGTTACCTAATCCGAACGGATCGATGAGAAATTCAGTACGCACACCGTTTTCAATCACTGCTGAGCGGTTACCGAAGACATCGTATTCATATTGCGTTACATCGCCGGTTGGCGTAGTCACCGAAGTCAAGCGGTTTTCAAGATCGTAGATGTAATTCCAGCTACCGTTCGAATCGGTTTTGGTAATTAAATTACCGTCCGCGTCGTACGACAGCGTTGCACCACCTGCGGTGACATATTGATTCAGTGCATTGGTGGTGTAGTGTGTGGTTACACCGTCTTCCGTTTTACTGATGCGGTTGCCGGCTGCGTCATACGCATATTCGATCTGTTTATCCGCCAATCCAGCGCGTGTTGATGTGAAATGAGCCGAGGTGAGCTGCCCGACAGCATCGTAACCGTATGTCCACGCGCCGTCGGCGGTTTCCATGCCGGTGCGCTGTCCTGCGGTATCGTAACTGTAGACAATACGGGAATTTTCATTACCAACGGCGTCAAGATTGAAGATTTCCAATAACCGGCCAGTCGCATCATAACTGTACGTGGTTGCCGTACCGTTGCCGTTGTCTTCACGCATCAGGTTACCTGCTGCATCATAGGTGTAGCTGACCAGACTGCCATCATTGTTGCTGAGATTAATCAGCCGCCCTGCGGCATCGTACTGATAGAACTGCGCGTTGCCGTCCTGATCGGTCATCGACGTGCGGTTGCCAGCAGCATCGTAGGTATAACTCAGCGAACGACCGTTGGGGTATTCGATTTGGGTAACCCGGTTTGCCGCATCGTATGTCAGCGCGGTAGTGCCTTCGTTTGTCGTCGCCGTCAACAAATTTCCTGCTGCATCGTAAGTGTAACTCACCGCGCCGGAAGTGCCCGCAGATTCAGCCGTGAGCCGTCCGCGTGCGTCGTAATCATAGGTTACACTTTCACCACGCCGGTTGGAAAAATCCGTAATCTGGCCATTGGCGTCATAACCGAAATCCAGATGCGTGCCATCCGCCCAGGCTGCTTGTACCATTTCACCCTGATCGTTATAAGAAAATGCGCGTGTTGCACCATTGGCATCAGTAAAGCTAACAGGCACGTTAAAATTGTCATGGTAGGCATAAGCCAGTGTCGCCCCGTTGGCATCGGCGAGTGCTGTCGGACGGCCCAGGTCGTCAACGGACAGTGCAGCGGTTGTTCCATCCGGAAACTCGATACCGACCAATTTACCCTGTGAGCTGTATTGCAATGATGCGGATGCCGCTTCGCTATCGGTAATTACAGCAACTTGCCCGCCGGGTGCGAGACTGATATGCGCTGTACGGCCTGCGCCGTCGGTTACGGTGTATCCACCGAGTGAATCATAACTGAAGGTAGTTTGTTCAATACCGCCTGCTACGGACACCGATGTAAGTCGTCCCGCACTGTCGTAGGTAAAATCAATATTCGGGCCGCCTGCGGCTATCGCTTGACTCAGGTCGTTGCCGTCATAACTAAAATTCGCGGTACCAGCAGCACCGGTTGCAACAACCAGTTTATCGCCATCTGCGCTATAACCGAGCGTCATTGTCTGGCCGTTGGTATCGGTTATCGATATGGCGTTGCCGGCAGCATCATGGTTGATCGTCAATATATTACCATTTGGCCCGGTAAAACTGGTGATTCGTCCTGCGGTGTCGTAAGCTGCTATTGTTTCCAGTCCGTTGACGGTGATGGCTTTCACGAATGTGCCCGAATGGTCGAACAGCAGCGCATCGCCATGTGCATTTTCAAGCTTAAATCCATCAGCCGTACGCATCAATTGCCCGTCAAAATCACCGCCAGTGGTATACGATCCGTTGATATTCATACTGAATATCGGGCGGGTTGGCGCTACGCCACTAAGTACATTGCCACTCAGACTGACCGTCTGCCCTACGGACGAAGACACGGTGTAATAAGCCGATTCTTCGGCATTCAGCGTGAACAGTGTGCCTAATAACGTTGAACCAAGCAGGGTGGCGTTTCCATCCGTATCGATATCGAGCCGCAAATCACCCAGAAAAGCCCAGCCACGGCCTGCTGTACCATCCGTTTCGCGTTCAACTAGCGAGCCAAAATCACCGGCCTGTTCCAATTCAAAACTCAATGCTGCTGCAGCGCTGTCGCTTCGGACACCAAGTGAAGATAAGTATTGGCCGTTTTCCGCCAGTGTGGCAATAAATTCGCCTGTATTGGCACCCACTTCAGACTGGAAATTGGTGTAAATACGATGCCATAGTGCATCGGACATTGATTCAGGCTTGAGTTGAGTCTCAAGTGCTGCCCAATCAATCGTCTGGCTTGGATCGGCAACGGCAGCCGACACCGTCATGGAACCATTCGGTGCATCGGCCATTTTAGTAGAAAAGCTAAGCGCACCGGTTTCAGCTACCTGAATCGCACCTTCACCATCGCCAAGCCCGAGCAGAAAAATACCGTCCGAATAATCCCCGGTGAGCGAGTCGGCCAATAAACCGCCGCCTATCGCCTGAGCAAAAACCAGTGTACCGGGTATTGCCGTAGACGAATTGTTTTCATAAATCAGCTGACTCGTGCCGGTTCCACCTGGATTCAAGCTGTCTGGCACGATGAGTTCACCGGTAATCGCGAATATCACGGGTAGATCCACAGTAATGGATACTGTAGCGGGTACACTAAAGTCTGTTCCGTCAAATGCGCGATAGGTGAACGTATCGGTGCCGGCAAAACCAGCGTTAGGCGTATAGGTAAATGAGCCGTCCGCATTCAGATTCAAAACACCCTGGCTCGGCTCATCAACCACTGCAGCCGTTAAAGCATCACCTTCGGCATCCGTATCATTGGTCAGAACACCATCAATTACGTTGACGGTTAATGTTGCGCCATTGGCAACACTGTAGGCATCCAGCTCAGCAACGGGTGGTTGTTGGACATCATCGGCAATAATAGTTGCTGCCGCATTGAAAGTTTCTGCACCGCCTTGCGGCGTAATAGCCAAGGTAAAGGTTTCTTCTGTTTCCAGATCAGTGTCGCCATTAATTGCGATTTGTATCGTCGTTTCGGTTTGGCCCGCTGGAATTGTTACACTATCGCCAGCGGCAACATAATCCTCACCGGCTATGGCTGTGCCATCGATCGTCTGGTAATTCAAAATCAAATTAGTTGACAATGGCTGTTCTAGTTGAATAGAAAACACGGCCTGCTGCGTTCCTGTATTTCCTTCTGAAACACTAGGGCTACTAACTGAAATGGGTGAAACCGTAATGTCAACCTGGGTGGGCGTACTCAAACCAACACCATCAGAAGCACGATAGGTAAACGTATCGGTACCGGTAAAGCCAGCATCCGGGGCGTAAGAAAACGAACCGTCGGTATTGAGATTCAAGCTGCCGTGACTTGGTGCGTCGACAACTGTAGCCGTCAAGGTATTCCCGACATTCCCAGCGTCATTATTCAGCACACCCGTCGCAGTATCGACAACGAGCGGTAAGCCATTGATGGTGGCGTATGCATCTTCGCCGGTTGAAACAAGCGCCTCGCCGAGTTGCAATGAAACCTGATCGATAAAACCATCGGAGGAAATACCGCCGTTTCGGTCTGCCGTCAACAGTATTTCGATCGACCGTGTACCGGCAGGAACAGCTCTGACATCTGAAAACAATTTCCATTGTTTTATTGGATTACTTTCACCAATGCCAACGGTAAAAATGTTCTCATCATCAACCAACGAGAAAGAATCCAGCGTTTCTCCTGAATTGTTAACAAACGTTACGTCAACGCTGGCAAGATCAGTAACGATATTGTTCGTAATACTTTGCAGATAAATACTGAAATTGGATTGTATGTGTCCGGTATCGATCTGACTGGCGCCGTTGCTTACGTCAACCGACTGAAATAGTGTCTGTACAGCCGTGCCCGCACCGCCGGTAAAAGCAAAATCACCGAATTCTTCTGAACTCGGTGTTGTCGGTACAGCATCGATACCCGTGCTAACCCAGCCTGAAGTATCTCCTGTTTCCGCGCCGCCATTGACGACAAGCTCTCTATTCAGTATGGACTCAGTGTCATTGGAAATAATTGTAGCGGTTGCGGTTACAGTATCGCCACCGCCCTGCGGGGTAAGGGTCAAGTCAAATGTTTCATCTGATTCAAGATCGAAATCATCACTCACCGGAACCTGGATGGCTGCTTCGGTTTGGCCTGGGGGAATGGTCAAAATCCCGTTAACGGCTGTGTAATCAACACCTGCTATTGCTGTACCGTCAGCAGTTTGATAGTCGAATGCCAGATCAGTTGAAGCCGGGCGTGAAAGCTTAACAGTAAATGTCAGACTACTCGCGTTGCTACCTTCGATCTGCTCTACATTTTTGATGAATACGGTACGTGATTGAGCCACATCGCCATCATCATTCAAGATAATCCCTGTAGCAGTCAGTCGATCGGTGCCGCCGGCAAATTCGGCGCCGGTGAGATCATATAACTCGAGCAACACACTTTCATCTGGCTCAAAATCGAAATCGCCTGTAATACGCAGATCGATAAAGGCCGTGGTATTTCCTGCAGGAATGACAAGGTTTCCCGCAGGAAACTCACTCGAATTGGACGGCTCTATGTCGGACACATCGATTGTGCCCGGTAAAGCATGCCAACTGAGCGATATTTCATTCGTTGCCGGTTGTGACAGAACAACCTCAAATTTAAGAAACCCACCAGGACCGAAAAAAGATGTTTTTTCAGTGTCTTCAGTGTCACGAATGGAAAGTACTGGCAATGTGGTGGCAGTATTGTCGTCCTCAACGATTAAGGCTTGTGCTGAGAAAACCGTCAGTCCGCCAGCAAGTACAGAGTCTGACCCTGCTTGTGGACGCACCAATAGCGTAAAACTTTCCGTAGTTTCGGACAACGTATCACCTGTAACAGCTACGTTGACAACTGCTTCGGTTTGCCCTGCTGCAAATGTCAACGCGCCATTTGCGGCCGTATAGTCCGATCCAGCCGTGGCCGAACCGTCGACAGTCTGGTAATCAAACGTCAAATCAGTTGCAGCGGGCCGCGAAAGTAATACTTTGAAAACTGCATTTTGACTGCCGCTGTCTCCCTCAACCAGTTCTGCATCATTGATAAAAACAGTGCGTAATTCCGGTAAATTATCCGTGCTTAAGATGGTGCCTGTCGCAAGTAACCGGTCTACACCCCCGGCAAATTCCGCACCTTTGGGATTAAACAGTTCAAGTAACAGGCTTTCATCAATTTCATCTTCTATGTCGGGATCTCCGGGAATCACAAAGTTGACAAACGCAGTTGTCTGTCCCGGTGAAAAGGTTACAGTACCTGCTGGAAAGCCTAAAGCACCGAATATGCCCAGGTCGTTAATTTTGGCTGTTCCAGGCAAACTTTGCCAACCCATGGACACTTCGCCGCTTGATGGCTCGGATAAAATTATCTCGAACTCCATCATATGCAGACCAAATTGAATTTCGGTAATACGGCTGTCACGTATCGATACAATCGGTTGCGAAGCAATTCCCGCTGCATCATCGGTTATGATATGCGCCGTTCCAACCGCCGGAGAATCACCATTATCAATAAAAAATTGTGATATCCCTTGCGCTCTGACAACTAAATTGAAACTTTCTTCCGCTTCAAGCAGGGTGTCTCCAATTACCGGCACTGTTATTTCAGCTTCAGTTTGCCCGGCAGGGAAAATCAGTGAACCGCTGGTGGCGGTATAGTCCGATCCTGCTGTGGCAGAACCATCGGCTGTCTGGTAATCAAACGTTAGATCAAAAGTCTTTGGGCGCGACAGTTGCACTGTGAAAACAGCATTCTGGGTATCGTTATCGCCTTCGACAAGCTCGATATCGTTTACAAATAATGAAGGATCTCGATAACCGCTATCATCGTCTAGTATAAATACTGTTGTCGTCAATCGTTGAGCACCGCTTTCAAATTCTGCACCACTCAAATTAAATACTTCAAAAACAACACGTTCATCAGGCTCAATAATAGTGTCGCCATAAATTTCTAGTAAAATAGATGCGGAAGCTTCTCCGGCAGGAATCACTAGCTGGTCAGAGCCGATATAATCCATTTCTGTGCTATTTGTTCTGTCATCTCTGGCCAGCCAGCCCAATTGAATATCGCTCGTTGAAGGTTCTGATATATTAATATCGAAAGTTAGAAACTGACTACTACCCGTTTCATCGTCTCCTTCAAGCTCGGAATTACCTGTAACCGATACAACAGGGGCGAAACAATGTGGGTATTCAATTGTTCCACCACTGAAGGGCATCAAAACTTCAAATGGCTTCGTCAAAAAATCGAGGTTCCAGTTTTGTTTTCCATCCCACTGGCCAATCGTTAGACTTGAAGCCGCAATTTCTGCGCCTGTCAGGTTTTTTAGTTGCTGAATAAAGTCCCTGCCAACTTCACCTCGAGCCAGTTCACATGCATAAACAAAAATTTTTGTCTGATTACTGATAAAACTTTTTTGCCATGCCTCAAATTCTTTTGAGCGTTTGCTCAACTCGTTTGAATCTAATTCATAATTTGAAAATACGATCTGGCCGGACCGCGCATGTGCAACCAAGATGATTTCCTGCACAAAGCCGTTGCCTGCAAGCGTGTTTGTGATCTGGATAACAGGATCACAATCTGACTTGAGTTTGGTGATTCGATACTCAGATCGTACTGCTTTTAACAGGGTTGCCTGATCCTGGATAGCTGCATCGATAAACAATAATTTTTGTGCGTTTCCGTTATCTCTTTTGTCTTGAAACATGCCGGCACCTTATGAATAGAATCAATTTATTTTTTTACATCCTGAATCCAAACAATTAGAAAGGCCCCGAATTAGCAGAATTGATCTGATAATCGGGGCCTGTATGCAGCGGTGAAAGCGCGTTCTATGGCAAACTGCGCGATCTTCTCCTGACCGAAACAGCAAGCCACAGCATGGGCAGAGTCATCAACAACAAGGTTGCCGGTTCCGGTATAACACCGGCAGTCAACTGAAATGACATGTTGAGTGTGGCGGCATCAAAGTTCCAGGCATCGCCGTCCGCAGCCCGGCTCCAGCCGGTATTGTTGCCTGCCGCGCTTTCCAGCCAATACCAGTCCTGAGCGCCGTCATTGTTGAATACAGACAGGTAATAATCAGCGCCGCCCTGCAGCAGCTGATTAACGCCGAGGTCGTATTGAAACACGGTGCCACCGAACAGATCGGTGAGGCCGCCGCTGCTATCGCCATTGCCGGCAAACGTTGTTTCAAAAAAGGCATTGGTCTCGGGATTGCCTGAACCGTCATCTGCAAAAAGCCGCACGGTAAGTGATTCAGTCACGGGCGCAACCGGATCGTAGCTGCCCCACCAGCGGATATTGGTCAGCAGTACGGTATTTGCAAATTGAAAGTCGTCGGTGGCAATTTGTATGCCGGACGGGCCGACGCTCAGGCTGCCGCCCCCGCCATCCAGCGGCGCCTGTTCCAGCATGACCGCGCTGGCCGACAGCGGAAAAATAATCAGAAACATCAATAGGGTTAGTTGTCGAATGCTATTCATTGTTATTGTCCTTTAGTTCGTCATTTAAATTGATACGTACATCAAACTATTGCGCCCACAAGCGTTATTTCGCCGAATTCAAATTCGACGGCATCCACCAGATAGTCGCTGGCATTCCAGGTGCCGTTGCCCAAATCCTGCGGGCCGCTCAGATACTGCCCGGCTGCATCGGACAGGCCGCCGAAAACGAAATCAGCGCCATTGTAACTGCCTGCAGTCAGCACAACCGAAGAAAAACCGGCGCTGTAATCCAGGGCAATCTGTTTTTCATGCGAAGCTGCATCGGCACTGAAAACCAGTTCGTCCACGACTGCACCGGCGCTATCCAGCAGCTGCAGTCTACCTGCATCGAAATGACCGTTCGCGGTACTGCCGTCAAGACGGGACAAATCGATAGTGACTCTGATTGCCGCCTGATCCAGGTCGAACCGCAGCGCTTCCGTCCCGTCGATTTCCTGGCGTATGGTGCTGGAAACCAGCGACTGGCCGCTGACACCCAGATCGCCGCCAAAGAGATCGCCACCGTTCAACACACCGGCGTTGCGGCCATTCAGCGTTACACCGCTCCAGATCTCCGCAATATCCTCAAGATCGGCTTTATGGCTAATGCTGACCGCCTCAACTGTCCAGGCATCTTTCCACACATCCGGATTGGATCGGGAAACGCGCAGTGGCGCATCGCCGATTGTAACAACAACTGGTGGTTCAATATCATCAACACCTTTTACCTCAACCTCAACAGTTGCCATATCGGTCAAATCACCATCGGACAGCGTGTATGCAAACGAATCGATGGCAGACTCCCCGTCATTCAGGGCTTCAAACAGACCGTTCGGATCATAACTGAATGTACCGTCTGCATTTAGCACCACCAGCGCGCCTGCCGCAGTCGTGATGTTTTCAGCGGTTACCGATAACGCGTCACCTTCAATATCACTGTCCGCACCATTGCCGTTATCGTTCAGGACGTTGCCGTTTAGTACTGTATCCTCATCGGTACTGACGCTGTCGGCCTGTGCCACCGGCGCATCATTCACACCATTCACCGTTATCGAGACCGTCGCTGCGTCCGTGCCGCCATTGCCGTCGGACAAGGTGTAATCAAATGTATCCGTAGCCGATTCCGTGTCGTCCAGCGTCTCAAACTGGCCGTTTGGATCATAGTCAAATGTACCGTCCGCGTTGACCGTCACACTTGCGCCCAACGCGGTGGCAATCACACCGGCGCTGCTGACACTCAGTGTGTCGCCATCCGGATCGGAATCCGCACCGCTGCCGTTGTCGGCCAGCAGATTACCCGCCACATTGCTATCTTCGTCTGTTGCAAACGCATCGTCTTGCGCGACCGGCGGATTATTCTCCGCCGGGACGCCATTGACCGTTACCGTAACGGTTTCAGTGTCGGTCAAATCACCGTCAGACAGCGTGTATGTAAACGAATCGGTGGCAAACTCTCCGTTGTTCAGGGCTTCAAATTGACCGTTCGGATCATAACTGAATGTACCGTCTGCATTTAGCGCCACCAGCGCGCCTGCCGCAGTCGTGATGTTTTCAGCGGTTACCGATAACGCGTCACCTTCAATATCACTGTCCGCACCATTGCCGTTATCGTTCAGGACGTTGCCGTTTAGTACTGTATCCTCATCGGTACTGACGCTGTCGGCCTGTGCCACCGGCGCATCATTTACGCCGTTGATCGTTATTGAAACCGTTGCCGTGTCGGTGCCGCCATTGCCATCGGACAAGGTGTAAGCAAATGAGTCTGTAGTCGATTCCGTGTCGTCCAGCGACTCAAACTGGCCGTTCGGATCATAATCAAATGTGCCGTCCGCGTTGACCGTCACACTTGCGCTCAGCGCGGTGGCAATCACGCCGGTGCTGCTGACGCTGAGCGTGTCGCCATCCGGATCGGAATCCGCACCGCTGCCGTTGTCGGCCAGCAGATTACCCGCCACATTGGTATCTTCGTCTGTTGCAAACGTATCGTCCTGCGCTACCGGTGGATTATTCACCGGCACATCGGTGATGCCATTGACCGTTACCGTAACGGTTTCAGTGTCGGTCAGGTCGCCATCGGACAGTGTGTATGTAAACGAATCGACAGCAGACTTTCCGTCATTCAGGGCTTCAAACTGACCGTTCGGGTCATAACTGAACGTACCGTCTGCATTCAGGGTCACCAGTGCACCTGCCGCAGTTGTGATGTTTTCAGCGGTCACCGATAATACGTCACCTTCAACATCACTGTCCGCGCCATTGCCGTTATCGTTCAGGACGTTGCCGTTCAGGATTGTGTCCTCATCGGTGCTGACGCTGTCGGGCTGTGCGACCGGCGCATCATTTACGCCGTTGATCGTTATTGAAACCGTTGCCGTGTCGGTGCCGCCATTGCCATCGGACAAGGTGTAAGCAAATGAGTCTGTAGTCGATTCCGTGTCGTCCAGCGACTCAAACTGGCCGTTCGGATCATAATCAAATGTGCCATCCGCGTTGACCGTCACACTTGCGCCCAGCGCGGTGGCAATCACACCGGTGCTGCTGACGCTGAGCGTGTCGCCATCCGGATCGGAATCCGCGCCGTTGCCGTTGTCAACCAGCACATTACCGGACACACTGGTGTCTTCGTCTGTTGCAAACGCATCGTCTTGCGCTACCGGCGGATTATTTGGGCCAGACTCGTTGCCGTCAATGATAGTTACCGTCCCCGTCCCCCCATCCGAACCATTCGCAATCGCTGCTGTCGGTGTAACAGTCAAAGTGAATGTTTCACTATTTTCTGTAATATCATCACCAATCACAGGGATATGCACCGCAGTCAATGTTTCGCCCGGCAGGAAAGTCACCGTACCCGACTGGGCGGTATAGTCCGAACCGGCTATGGCTGTATCGTCCGCAGTCTGGTATTGGAATGTCAGGGTTTGATCAGAAGGTCGGGAAAGATGAATCGGAACAGCGACTTCTCGCGTGAAGTTATTTTCACCTTCGACGATTTGGGCATTGCCGACGAATAGACCCAAGTTGTTACCGGTTCCATCGTTATCCAAAATGATGCCGGTAGCCTGCAATGTTTCAACGCCGTCAGGGAACACCCCATTTACGGGCTCGAACAGCTCAAGCACTACACTCTCGTCCGCTTCATCAAAATTATCAGCTCTCGTATTGATAAAAATCGTCCCACTCGTTTGCCCTGCCGGAATCACCAGTGTGTTAGTAACTTCATCGAAATCGTTGAAGTTTCCCAGCGCTGTACCAGCGTCTTCCAGTGTCCGGTAAGGTATTCGGACTTCACCTAAAGATGCTTCCGATAATGTCACGACAAATTCTAGGAAGCCGTCCTCAATAGCGCTTGTTCCGGCAATGCTGATCTCCGGCATTGTTGTGCTGGTGTCATCGTCCTGGATGATTGCCGTGCCTACCGCGCCATCCACACCATTGGCAATTGCTACCGTTGGCGTGACCACCAGATTAAAAAATTCATTGGCTTCCGCAATCGTGTCGCCAATGATCGGCACCGCCACGCTTTTCAGCGTTTCACCGGGATTGAATGTCACGCTGCCTGTTTGCGCCTGATAATCCTGCCCGGCCAGCGCCGAACCGTCAGAAGTCGTATAATTCAGCGTAATTGCGTTGCTTGAAGGCTCGGATAATTGCACATCAAAGACAGCCTGCTGTGAGCCGTTATCTCCTTCGACCATCTTCACCTGACTGACGAATAACGCACGGTCGTTACCGCTGCCGTCATTGTCCAAAATCACGCCGGTTGCGCGCAAATTCCCCGCACCATTCGGAAACACTGCATTTTCCGGATCGAACAATTCAAGAATGACGCTTTCGTCAGCCTCATCAAAATTGTCGGCTCTCGTATTGATAAAAATCGTCCCACTCGTTTGCCCTGCCGGAATCACCAGTGTGTTAGTAACTTCATCGAAATCGTTGAAGTTTCCCAGCGCTGTACCAGCGTCTTCCAGTGTCCGGTAAGGTATTCGGACTTCACCTAAAGATGCTTCCGATAATGTCACGACAAATTCTAGGAAGCCGTCCTCAATAGCGCTTGTTCCGGCAATGCTGATCTCGGGTGCAAGCGTATACCGATACGTTTCAACGGAATTCCTGCTGAATGGAATTGGAACTTCAAAAAATTTGGTCAAACAATCCAAATCCCAATTCCAGGATGTTTCTGTTTTGCCTACCGGCAAACTCGACGCAGCAACTTCAGCACCAGTAAGATCGCTCAATAAATTGATAAAGTTAGTTCCTTCCTCACCAGCCGCCAGCTCGCACGCATACACACAAAGTTTGGCGTCATGTGACAATGACTTGCGCCATGCCTGCAGCTGCTGTTGGTGCCGTTCAAGCTGCGTCGAACCGATTAAACCGCCGGAAAAATGGATCTGTCCGGGGATGGCGTGCGCGACCAGAACGATTTCCTGCACCGGCGCATGTTGATGAATGGCATCGGTCAGCTGCGTGACGGGTTCCGATGCTGGATCGAGCCGGATAACCTGATAACCCGGTTTGCGGTCTTTGAGCAGTATTTCAGCATCCAAAACGTCTGCGTCGATAATTAACAGTTTTTGTGCATTTTCAGTATTGGGTTTGTGTTGCAGCATCTGACGATCCTTATATTTTTTGTTAACAAAATAAAAAGTTCTGAAGCACTAGGGGGTGTTCTCACTCACTTATTATGTAATTGAGACCAACCATTGCAATCGATTGAGTTTGGGGGACATTTAAATCCAAATAAGTGCGTTTGGTAAGATGGAATTTACTATCTTGTCAGAGATGGGATAACAGGTTAGTATTTCCGGTTGGCCGGTTTATCGTGTAACGCAGCAAATGGATAAGTCGACACAGCGCACAGCGCGTCGGCTGGTGAATTTCAAATGACAGCCGGTTTGAACCGGTTTTCTATGATTTGCTGTGCCAACAGCATGGTTACCAGCAATGGCGGGGCAACATCAAATGATGCGGCGGGAAAAAGCGGGAAAAGTGGGAAAGGGCTTGCCTGGATTTATTACCGATCTCTGTAAAAACCAGTACTCTTTCAACTTGATATTGCCGGGTACAGCGCTACCGTGGTGTTATGCAACAAGGCGCAGTACACAGGGAAGGGCTGTTCCCTTTTCAAGTACTGCAACGCGGTTGCAGGACACCACGGTAACGCCCTGTGGGTGAGCTTGTCAACGCCCATGGACTGCGTTATGCCTTTTGGAAATAGAATGCTATTACCTGCAAGACACGCCTTTCCATGGTCACTGACAAGCTCACTGAACACGGCAATATCAAATTGAAAGAGTATCAGTCGAAGAAATTAAGCAACCCGGCGTAATATAACACCTGATTGCGGTTGATTTTTGGTGGTTCGTCCGCGCTTACACCCGACAGTTTCTGCCGTATTCTCAACATCACGCGGTCAAGATATTTTTCGCTTTTGCCGAGTTCGTGCGATATCTGGGTCAGAGACTTGCCTTGCGCGAGCTTCTGAAGAAAACATCTTTCGGTATCATTGAGCACGCTGAGCACAGGTCTGAGAACATGGCCGATATGGCATAGATTTGATATGACCATGCTGTGAAACAGCTTTGCGCTGAGGACCAGTTTGTCGACGATTTTATTGTTAAGCGTGTTAAGCGCACCGTCCAGCCCGGAATGACAGCGAACGAAACCGGCCATGGCAACCCCCTTTTCGCTGGACATGAGCCGCATGGCAATGCCGCTGGCGGCATTGCCATGTTTTGATTCACTCGCAGCAATGCGATTCGTTGTTCTCCCGCAATCTTCACAATTTTTTATTTGCCATTCCATAGCATCCATTGCATCGTTCAATGACGAATTAAACGATGGATCAGGCTGACCAAAGCCGGTGTCAAGCAGGTGACTAATACACGCCGGACTCAGGTGTTGTGAAACATGCAATGCCGGTTTGCTTGCCGAGCCAGAATCCATGGGAAAACGGGGAACGTAAATATAAAATACGCCGCTCAGCCCAAATTTAAGCGCGTAAGTTTCAAAAACGACAAAAGCCTGTTCGAAATTCTTTGTTCGATAGAGCGATTCAACATAATCATTTAAATCGGTCTCGATATGCGCCACTGCATGCTCCTTCCTGACAAAATGTTTTTGAATTTGTTGTACGTGCGGTTGCGTGCGAAACCCGAGGCGCTTGAATCAATCTGTTTATCGTTATGGTGTTGCCATTAATGTTAACCAGGATTTCTTACGTATTTTTCCTGCCTTGTGCAAAAACGGGCTGCATTGATACAGCCGTTTAAAGACTTCTGACTCCGGAAAACCGGTATTACGCCGCTCAATGCTTTTTCAAGCCTGGCTTTAAAAGCCACAATTGGCACGGAGTGGAAATGAATACCGATGCGCGTAATTACGTTAACAGGCTTGGCCCAGGTGGCGCTAGCGAGCAATAGCAATATGAATCCAAAAACCATTCGACTGTTTTTTGTATGCCATTCATAAAGCAACGCCTCTATGCAAGTTCAAGTTTCGGACCATTGTTAACAAAAATATCATGCAATTTCCATGCCATAAAATATAATTTATTGACTAATATGTATAATTCTTTTTACGCGATACGAAAGAATTTACAGACACATTTGAAGTGTTAAATATTCCGACATTACTAACAGGCGGTTAAAACAGGTGTAACGTACTTGTTTATTTTGGATAAAGATCCGGTTTTACCTTTGTTTTGACGGGATTTCTTCGAAGTAAATGCGGCAGATGAAGCAGATGAGTGTGACACTGTACGCAGGACGCATGCTCTAACACCGGCAGCAACACTCGTTAGTTGTTAACACCCTCAAGTAAATACAGGAACAGCCACGTCCGGCACCGTTTTTACGTTCACAATAAAATGTAAAAAATTCCGACACAGACACGATTGGCTGCGCGGTGCGACATGTTCGGCAACATTCATAATTTTTCATGCCTGATCCTGCTGTTGTTGAAGCAACCCGGCAAGTGCTTCCGCAGTAACGGCGGGCGAATACCGGAAGCCTTGTTCATAATCGCAGCCGATAGCAACGAGCATATCCCGCTGCGTTTCCGTTTCCACCCCTTCCGCTATCGTCTTGATATCCAGTTTGTGCGCCATTACAACAATGGCGTCAACCAGGGCATGGTCGGTGTCGTTGTCGGTTAAATGCTTCGTGAAGGACTGGTCTATTTTGAGGTAGTCAATATCGAATTTTTTGAGATAGGAAAGCGAGGAAAAGCCGGTGCCGAAATCGTCGATGGACACTTCTATTCCAGCGTCAAGAAACTCCATTAACCGCCGCTTTACAACAGGCGTGTCTTTTAACAGCAGGCCTTCTGTAATCTCAACGTTAATACAATGGCCCGGCAATCCCTGCCGGGCCAGATAATCCGACCATTGATTCTTTTTCAACAGGCTCAGTTGCGTGGAAGACATATTGATGCTGACTTGCAGAAGATAGCCAAACCGGCTTTGCCATTGTTTGATACTGGCGATTGTTTTATTAAATACCATTTCCCCGATTTGCTTGATCAGCCCGCTTTCCTCTGCCAGAGGAATAAAGATTTGCGGGCCGATCATGCCGCGCTGCGGATGAATCCAGCGCAACAACGCCTCCGCTTTACAAATCAGGCCGTTTTTCAGGTCAAGTATGGGCTGGTAATAGACTTGCAATTCATTACGGTCCAACGCCTGCCGCAAATCATGCGTGAGCACCATTTTTTCATACGCGGCCTGCTGCATGGCGCTTGTAAAGTAGTTAAAACGGTTGCGCCCCGCCAATTTTGCCGCATACATCGCCTGATCCGCGTGCTTCATTAAGGACTTCATGTCGGTGCCGTCGTCTGGATAGACCACAATGCCGATACTGGTTGAAATATCATGACCGGCATGCTTCTTCTCAAGTTTAAACGGCGTGCTCAGTTTGTGAATAATATTCCCGGCAATCGTTTCAATGCGTGCTTTTTTATCTATCTCCGGCAGGATAATGGCAAACTCATCGCCGCCCATGCGCGCAACGGTGTCTGTTTTACGCACGCAGGACAGAAGACGCAGGGCAACCTCCTCGAGCAGCTTGTCTCCTTTATCATGACCGAGTGTGTCATTGATATCCTTGAAACGATCCAGATCGAGAAACAATAATGCCAGCGTCCGTCCATTGCGATGCGATTTTCTGATTTCTCTGTTAAGCTGATCCTTGAACAAGTTCCGATTAGGCAAACCGGTGAGCGGGTCGTAGTTTGCCTGTTTATAGAGCAGTTCATCCTGCCGCTTTTTCTCGGTAATATCCGAAAACTGCGCCACATAACAATATATGCTGTTATCGGCATTACGGATAACGCTGATATTTAACCATTTCGCATGAATATTTCCGTTTTTATGGCGGTCCCATATTTCACCCTGCCAATGATCTTCCTGCAGGAGTTTCTGCCACATTTTCCTGTAAAAAGATTTGCTTTGCTTCCCGGATTGAAAGATTCTGGGATCTTTACCGGCCACATCGGCCAACGCATAGCCGGTTATGCGCGTGAAAGCGGGATTGATCGCCATGATCCTGTTATTTTCATCGGTTACCATGATGGCTTCACTACTTAATTGATAGATGGTAGTGGCAAGCATCATGTAATCTTCGTTTTCTTTTTGTTTGGTAATATCCTGATAAATGCCGAGCACACCGATTATTTCGTTGTTAACATTGCGCAACGGCGCTTTGGATGTTCGCAACCAGATAGTCTTTCCATCAGGCGCGGTCCGCGATTCTTCACAGTCAAGCCTGGCAATGCCGGTATTGATAACCTTTTGATCATCTTCGTAATTGCGCTTGGCCTGCGCTTTCCAGTTCAACTGGCAGTCTTTTTTGCCAATAATTTTCTCAGGGCCGGTTTCTCCGGCATCATCGGCAAAAGCGCGATTGCAGCCCAGAAACCGGGATTCAGTATCCTTCCAGAAAATGCGTACCGGTGCGGTATCGATAACCGTTTTAAGCAAATGGTGGGATTCGGTCAGTGCATGTTCTTTTTCTTTGCGGTCGGTGATTTCGATGAAGTAACCGATCAACTCCACAGTATCGCCTTCCGGGCATGTTACCGTGTACAGTTCACCTCTCATCCACAGCCAGTCGCCGTTGTGGTGCTGAAACCGGTATTCATGAATATGTTTACCGTTGGTAAACATATAATGTAAATCGGCCTGCACGCGGTCGCGGTCTTGCGGATGAATGTGTTCCGCCCAGAAATCCGGCGTATCGAGAAATTCCTCCACTGTATAGCCAAGAATTTTGGTGAGATTATCGCTGATGAATGTCGGCGTATAGGGTGGGGAGGCTTTGCATGTATAGATGATTGCAGGCGATGAAGATAGAAGAAAATCGAGTCTTTTGTTCAGTTTGCACAGTGCAATTTCAGCGCGTTTTCGTGCGGTGATGTCAGTAGAGATGCCGCACATGCCAACAATCCGCCTTTGTTCATTGCGCACGGGTTTTTTGACCGTCCAGTAAATTTTTTCTTCACCGGTCGATTTGACGATATTCTTTTCTTCTCGTTCTATGGTTTCGCCGTGTTCCATAACATGGCGGTCATTCAGCATCAATTCATTTGAAAGTCCCAGGTCGAAAAACTGACTGTCATCATAGCCGATGATCTCCTCGAGCGGCTTATTGAAAAGTTCCTTCACAGCCCGGTTCACAAAAATATAGCGCCCCGCAGTATCCTTGATAAATATATAGGTGTTGTTCTGGTCCAGAATTGTTTCCATTCCGGAAATCAGGTCAATGGGTATCGTTTGGGTTGCCTTTGGCGCAGACTCTTGGCCGGATTCGAATGTGGCCGCCGGTGATTTTTCCGGATCTTTGTTTTTCATTTAACTTTCCGGGATTGCTGGACAAATTTTACGTTTGATTCAATGCAGAATGAATTTTCCGCCAGTTGCTGCATATATTGCTTAACCCTGCCCTGTTGAAAGTCCGTTTTGCTAAAGACTCCGCAATCAAGTATCCAGCGGGACACCAGCTTTGCCGGCGTTACATCGAATGCTGGATTGAAAACTTGCGAATCCTCGGCGGCCCATGATATTTGACCGAACACACCCGAAACGCCGGATACTTCATCCGCCTTGCGTTGTTCGACCGGAATTTGACTGCCGTGCGCGCAGTGCACGTCCATGGTGGTATAGGGACCGGCAACATAAAAGGGTATATTGTGGTATTGCGCCAGAACGGCCAGTGCATAGGTGCCGATTTTATTTGCAACGTCGCCGTTTGCCGCGATCCGGTCGCAGCCGACGATGATTTTTTGCGCCTTGCCCAGTTGCATCAGGTACCCGGCCGTGCTGTCGGTTATTAACGTGTATGGAATATCCAGTTTTTTTAATTCCCATGTGGTTAATCGGGCGCCCTGCAGCAACGGTCGCGTTTCATCCACGTATACATGTATCTGCTTGCCCTGTTGACGGCATTTCCTGATAACACCGAGTGCGGTGCCAATGCCTGCCGTTGCCAGACCGCCGGTGTTGCAATGCGTAAGTACGCTGTCGCCATTTTGAATTAATCCAGCGCCGTTTGCGGCGATATTCTCGCAGAGCCCGGCATCTTCATTGAATAATTCAACCGCAATAGTCAACAGCGCTTCGGGGGTTTGTTTTGATTGAATGCCGGCGGTCATCCGGTTCATGCACAGCATCAGATTCACTGCCGTCGGACGGGCTGCATACAGCGCATTGGCTTCTTCTTCCAGTTGACTCAGACTTGTTCCTTTGATTGCCGACTGCCCCAGGCTGAGCGCGGCCGCCACACCAATCAAAGGCGCGCCGCGGACTTTCAGTGTTTTGATGGCTTCAATGGTTTCGCCGACCGTTGTCAGGCGTACCCATTCTTCCTTTAACGGCAGCAAGGTCTGGTCCAGAATCCATAATGCGGTTTGTTGTGGCGTATGGGTAAAACGAAGCGCTAACGACTCCAGTTGTGTCACGTCTCTGATTCTCCCGGTAACGACAAAAAATATTTGTCTTAAACGATTGTAATCGCCATCGTATTCATCATAGATATTGTCTTTTCCTAGGCAATACAGTTACAGCAACCGGTCGCCGATACGCTGCCGTATGGCTTTAAGCGCCAGCACTTCTTCGTCAGGCAGAAAAGTCAATCCTCCCAGTACATGCGCTTTCCATAATATTTCCGAGGAGTGCTCAATGCGTTCCATTCCCATCCAGGCTTCATCAAGGCTTTCTCCCCAGGTCAGCGCACCGTGCCGCGATAAAATCAGCGCCCTGTGCTGCGGCAGAAACTGTTTCAAATTATCGCCCATGGCCTGTGTTCCGGGACGCGCATATGGAACAAAGGGAATATCGCCGCAAGCGAGAATAACTTCGCTAACGGCGTGTGATGGCAAAAAAGCCAACTCAGGCCGGGCGACAGTCCAGGCAATTGCGGTAGGCGGGTGCGCGTGGACAACCGCTTTTGCCTCTGGGCACAGCCTGTAAACTTCCAGGTGCATTATTTTTTCTGATGAAGGTTTTCCCTGCAAGGTTTTGTTATCCAGGCTGACCAGCGCCATTTCTTCGGGCGTCATGAACGCTTTAGACACACCCGAGGGCGTGATTAATACTTTATTTCCGGTCACACGGCAGGAGATATTGCCATCGGCTGCTGCAAGCATGTTTTTTTGATGCAGACGCCGTGCGGCCGTAATGATTTCCTCACAGATAGGGTAATATTGTTTTATTTCTGTATTGTCTTTCATGTCGCGTCAGATACTGTCTTATGTATGACCGGTCAATACGGGGCATGTGGTTTTTCACTTTTGGCTGTACCGGCAACATCGTCTGATTCGGGAAAGCAGACGGCAGTTATTGTATCAGACAAAAGATTCAACGTTTTCAAACAGGTAATTTTAATATGGCATCGGCACAAATAACATTACGCGATATCCGCGGCCAGATCGGTGGCCAGTTTCAACAAAATGGCCGATTGCTCCAGTTCATGAACGAAGCGCTTGGGAATATTGGATAAGCCGGTCTGGGCGCCTGTCAGCGCACCGGTCAGAATGGCGCGTGCCTGGTTTTGTCCGCCGCCGTTAACCGCGTGCAGCACGGCAGATTCGAAATCGTCATGGAAACGGGCCGCAAGATAATAGGCAGCCGGCAACTGGTGATAGATGGCGCAGGGCATGCCGTAAACGATAGAAACCTTCCATGCCGGTTCGATGCGAATTTCGGGGTCCGCCGCCGCCATTGCCATATAGGAAGGCGTAAGCAGCGCATCCGGTGACGCAAAACGGCCGGCACGGGGTGGATCGGGATCGCCGGGCTGCGGATTCTGCAGATTATCACGCGTTACCACATGAAAGGGCAATTCGCCGTTTTTAACCAGTGTCATCAGCTTGCCCGACAATTCTGCATCCAGCATGTGTCCCTGGATCAATAAAGCCAGCACTGCACCGTATGCAACGGTCATCGATACAACGGTTTCATCGGACTGCGTAAGCAGGGTGTTTTCGGTAACAGCCGCGGCAAGCTGCCCGGGCTGAAGCGCATAGCGTACGGCTATGGCAAGCGTGCGCTCTATGGCTTCCGTGGTGTCCGCATGACTGCCGGTCTGTTCCCAGGGCAGATTCTGCTGTGTACGTTGCCGCCAGACTTCACGGATCGACTGACTGGTATATTTCCCAGGGCCACTCACAGGCGTGCCATCCAGTAGCGGAAACAGCGTTTCATCCATGCGTTGACAAAAATCGGCCTTGTCATAGCCGTTGCATTTAATGAGCGAGTGAATCATCAGATGCAGGATAAAGCCGGCCTGTGACAGCTGACCGGCTTTCATGCCGTCATGATAACGCCCGGGCCTGGGATCCGTATAGCCGCCGATCCAATTACCGTAATCCCGGTGAAGCGCATCGAGGCTATAGTACCAGTGCGGCCCCAAGGCCAGCGCGTCACCGATAAATGCACCCATGACCGCGCCTTTGGCCCGATCCATAAAATTCTCGTCCGGCATGAACTGACTCCGATATTTTATGTATGAACAGCAACGTATCCGATACCGCCATTCATCTGTGATTTAACTTAACAATCCAGGAACCGGCTGATATTACAGGTAATGCACCCGCATGTCACACGTACGTGTATCCACTTTTACTTGTGCCGCTTAAACGGCAGTGCAAATAGATTAAAATGCCCCCGGTTGAAGTACATGCGCGTTTCGGTTATTGTTTAAGCACATGCCGGTAAAAAACAGCCATGGCGGGTATGGCGGATACGCATGTATTCCGCAAAAGCAGATGGTATTAATAAATACATTGAATTTTCATTGTGAAGCCGGATAATATCCCGAAAAAAGGATAAGTTAAAATGTTCAATTTAGGTTCCATGCTGAATCTGGGTTCAACTGAACCTGTCATTGGCAGCGCATCCGTCGTTGTGAAGTGCTCGACCGGCGAACTGTTTCAATATATAGGGGAAAATCTATTTCAGAATTATCCTAAATGGTCGCCCGAAGTCAAGGAACTCGAACAAATTACACCCGGTCCCGTACAACCGGGCACAATCGGACGGCAAGTACGTGTCGACCAGGGGCACCGCTCAGAATCCCGCTTTAAAATATCCGAATTTGCCGCAGGTGAACGGTTAACATTTGTCGGCGTATCCGATCCATACCGTTGCTCCTATGAATTGCAAGCTATAGATACTGAGAATGCAACAAAGTTGACGTTTACATTTGAGCTGCTTGAATTGCTGGCGATTATGCGCCCATTGGAAGGGCTGATACGCGCGACCATCAAGGATGGCGTTGGCAGAACGGTTCAGAATATCAAACGGCTGGTTGAGATCGAGAAACTAAAATCCGGTTAAAAATTAATTTTAATTGAGATTCTATCAGTGGCATAAATCGATAAACAGACAAGGTTATGTGTTGTGAGGGGGCTTTGCATGCTATCGGTAACAGGTCTCTTAATTATCAGATGTATCAGTAAAAAGGAAAAGTGATGGCGCAAGAAAAAACTTCCGGTCTTCAATTACCTGGGGTGGATGATCGGCCACTGTGGGATGTGGTTTTTGCAATATACGGTTATCCGGCGCTGCTTCTGGCGCATCGTCTCAAAATTTTTTCTACTCTTGCTGAAAAAGCGCGCACATTGCCGGAAATCTGCGAAACGCTTAATCTTAAACAACGTCCGGCCGAAGCGATCCTGACAACAGCAACTTCGCTGGGTTTTCTGTCACTGAATAAAGAACGTTACAGCCTGACACCGGTTACCGAAACGTATCTGCTTGAGGAAAGTCCGAATTACTTCGGGTTTTTTTGGGACATGATGATTGATAATTATCAGGTTTCCACGATTGCGGGTCTGGAAAAAGCCGTTCTCGCCGACGCTCCCCAGGCATACGGCGGTGGCGATATTTTTAAAACGCATGAAGAACAGGCGGCGTTGTTGCGCCGGTTTACAGCGGGTATGCACAGTATCAGCATCACGTCGGCGCTGGTTTGGCCGACGCTGCTGGATTTTTCCGGACACCGCGTTATGCTCGATATCGGGGGAGGGTCCGGCGCGCATTCGATCGGCGCGGTATTGAAACTGCCGAATCTGAAGCAAGCGTTGCTGCTGGATTTTTCACCGGTCTGCGAAGTGGCGGAAGAGTATATTGTCCGGTTTGGCGTACAGGATCGCGTCAAAACGCATGCGGCCAACATCTGGCAGGATCACTGGCCGGCAGCTGACCTTCATTTCTTCTCAAACATGTACCATGACTGGATGCCCGATAAGTGCCACTTTTTAACGGCTAAAAGCTTCACCAGCCTTGAGCCCGGCGGAAGGATTGTGATTCATGAAATGCTCTATGATGACGATAAAACCGGCCCGTTTACTGCGGCCGCCTTCAGCATGGTTATGATGGGTTGGACAGAGGGAAAACAATATTCCGGCGGAGAATTGACAACGATGCTGGATGAAATCGGTTTTCAAGACATTCAGATTCATAAAGCGTTTGGCTATCACAGTATCGTTACTGGGGTTAGACCTTAGCGCACCGAATAGAATGGGCGATATCGGATCGTCAAATAACAGGCGCTAGTGCACCTTATCAACCAAAACAGCCTTTGAACGTAACCTTTTCGTTTTCTTTTTTGTATTTTTCATCTTCTTCCAGCAGGCTTTCCGGTGGTCTGCTGTACGCTTGTCGCAGTACTCTGGATTTTTTCAAATAATATCCAAACGTTTTACACTTGATCTCCTTTACGCGAATGATTTGCGGGACGACATTCGGCGCCTGGGCATTTCCTTTGAAGCTGTAAACAATCCTGTACTGTATCCTTTTCTCAACTTTGGCGCGTTTATAGTTTTCGGCAGGGTTGCCCTGCTGGAATGCCGGATTGTCGCAAACGAGAAACGCGATAAAATCTATAATGACGCATCCGCCCCTGCCTGAAAGCCCTGGAATGAATTTATTGTCGTCGCCCCTTTCGCCAAAGAAATGACTGAAGGAAATACCCGGAGAGTCCTGTTGCACAATGGCCGGCTTGGAACCGGGTGTTTTACCGGGCCTGATGTCGGGTTTTGTTTGCGGCCGCGTATTCCGGGGATTGTTGGTAAACCTGGGGTCGTATGCGTTTCCGTTGCGGGCCAGGCTTTTTTCCGAATCCAGAATGTCCAGCGTCCAGTCATGACCGAGCACTTGTTTTCTGAATTTGCCTTGTTGCTTAATCAGCGCCCTGGCCCAGGCAAATTGGATCACCGCATAGGGATGCGAGGTCTTGCAGCAATTGAGTAGATTTTTGACAGCCCAGTAAAGCTCCAGATCAAAAATTTTATACCGCGTTCCTTCGCGCGTGTAATCCCTGGGCTTCTCCGCTATCTGTATCAAATTGCTTCCGGCATAAAAGGAACGAGGGCCTTTGTGGGAAAAACTGCCGGATTTTTCGGCTGCGCTCCAGATTACGCTCAGCCTGTCGCTGTCTTCGCAGGGGTTCTGTGGGTCGTTGTCGGGAATAAGCTTGATAGTACCGACAAGCATTTCCTGAATTGTCGCGGGATGTTTGGGCAACGGTTGCGGTGGCGGTACCAGAAATACCCAGCCTTCTTTCTCTATTTTTTTGATCTTCGCTTCCAGGTCTTCTTTATCTTTCGCGGTGACTTCGAATTGATCCTTTTCTTGAGCCTGCTGACCGGGTTTCTTGATATTGACGAATTTGACGGGCCTGCCATTTCGTTGCCATTCGATGATCAGTTTTCCCGGCAAGCCTTTAATGCTTCTTGCCGATATATGCATGCGAAGACTGGCGCCTTTAAAGAGCTTCAGTTCCGGTCTGAAATCACTGAACCGGGTCCTCGGCAGATGGACTTTACCGTCTTTCAGGATTTCGATTTGAAAGAAAACAGTCATTTCACATTTGTTGCGTACAACCGTTCTGCCGTAATCATCGATATCGGTATATAGCATGCCATTACCAGGCGGCAGCCAGAATGCCGAATAGCTGGCGCTGACCAGGCCGCCGATCGGGATGCCGGCCAGATTTTGCAAGCCTGACGTCATGTGCGCAACACCGGTCATATTCAGCGTTATGTCTGACAGATAACTGATTTCCGATGTTGCAACATGAACATCACCGGACGGTGATTCCCATTCTGTTTCGTCCATGCGGTCAGCTTCCGGCAACGGCCAGGCATCATGCGGAAATTCGTCAGATTCCTGCCATTCGGGTTCTGCTGGGGTTTCTAATGTTGCCGAATCAATTGACGTTTCTTGCGTTCCGGGAAAAATGGTCCAATGCTCTTTTTCCATCGCATGTGCTGTGACGGGCCATTCAGTTACCTGAACTTCTTTCCTGAATTCCAGCGGGGTGTTTGCCGTTTGCAGCAATTCCCGTGCCTCAGGAGAAATATCCAGGGGGTTCTCCAAAGAATGCGGCGTGTCGACGTCCGTTCCGGAACGGTGCCGTTCATCTCTGTTTTTAGTCATAACGATTCATTTTACGTTGTAACCGTGAATTGCTTTTTCAGCCGCCGACAGAGCTACCTGCAACCCGGAATGGTTGCATGTCTGATTACAGACAGTGCGGCTGAACTGCCCAGTGCGATGCCGACAGGCATCGCTAAATGATAGACCAGTGTGGAAGCGTCGGCCAGAATCGTTGAACGCGTAATGATGCTTTGTGCTTTTTCAGGCTTTATCCCATGCAGGCTGCCCGGTCCCAGCGAAAAGAACCAGATATTTGTTGCCAGCGGCGGTTCCGTACCATTGAGCGCAAGGACTCTCTCCGGTGGTATAGCAGCGCCAACCTGGTTATGACTGCATTCAAAAATCTGATTCAGATCATTGATATACACTGGTGCGCCGTCGAATTTAAGCACATGCTCAAATTTTGTCGTGCCATCCGGGCAGGTAAATTCCATTTCTTCACTGGCGGGCCTGAGTCCCCTCACGTAATGGGATGCATTGATGGCGCGCTTGCCAATGCTGCTTGTGAATATCACAATACAGCGCCCGTCATTGGCGCGCACCAATTCCTTGGCACTGTCCAGATCTTCGAGTGTAAGCGCACGTCCCTGCAGGTCAATTGTGTTGTCAGGATTGACCAGCCGCAGCAATCCGTCAAATTCTTCCGGATTTGTTGACGTATCGCCCCGTTCAAACAGTATCCAGAACCTGTATAGCAATTCTCTGACAGCAAGCGCCATTTGAACGGCAACCTGATCATTCACATTGGATGAAAAAATATCCTGTGCTTTATAACTCACCCGGAAATGGGTGGCGATTTCGGCAAACCGGTGCACGCGATTTGGATCGGCCGGCTGTTTGGTATCTTCCGGTATCGTGTCGTTCTGACCGATGGCCGCACCCGGAATCAAGGGGCCCGTTGTGGCATAACGCAGCGAATGACCTGAAACGGAAAGAAACGGAAAAATGGATGAAAGCTGTATGCGAAACGGAAAATCTTCAATCAGCCATTTTGCCAGCACATCATTGGAAAGAAGCTGCGCATTAGCGCCAATGGGTTGCATGATTTCACCTCCAGATTAAATGCCCGGCCGGCAGACCAGGAAGCTTCAACGGCTAGCAGTGAATGTAAGTGCTTCTATAATAAAACAGCTATCCTCTTCAGTTGGAGAATTGCACAGCTGACAATTGCTATGTAACCAGCATTTACAACAAACTGCAAGCAAAATTGAGTACAGTATTATCAACAAATACATCTCTCGCAATTTCAGATGTGACATAATAATGTCAGCCGATGGCGCAGCGTGGCGTTATCTTTTTCCCAGGCGGTATCGCCATGTGTTATGCGTAATTTGCTACAACACATGGCGACACTTCCCAATGTAAATACTGCAAACACCGATTTTCTATTTTTTTATGAGCGCGTTTAAATCCAAAATTGACAGATCGTTATTATTCCTGCTGGCGTTCTCAATAATTGCATGTCTGATGGGCGCATCTGTGATGCTGGAAGTCGGCGGCACGTTCAATGCCATTCTGGCGGCTGTCACGTTGATAGCCGGCGCGGGTTTTCCATTATGGATACTGTTATCCACACGGTATATCGTCGATGACGAAAATCTTAAAATAATGAGCGGGCCGTTTTCATGGATTATTCCGATTCAATCGATTATTTCTGTACAGGAAACCCGGAGTGCAGGCGCCAGCCCGGCACTGTCATTAGACCGTCTGGAAATAAAATACGGCACGGACAAAGCAATTCTTGTCTCACCTGCCGACAAACAGGCATTTATCAGGAGACTGGGCGGTAAAGCACAGCCAGATACCGGCAGACAAAACCGGCCGCATGCCGCCGCCAAACAGTCCAACACCAGCACCAGAAAGAAAAAAGCAAAAAAATCAACCAATCGTGACGCGCAACCATAAACGCAAAAATCCGGACGGGTTTTTCACAATGCCGCAGCCCTTGATCTCTAGCTGAAAACGGCCGCACCACCATCGGTCTTCGCCGCTGGTTTCAGCATGGCATCCGGAAATGGCCGGTATTCAAGAAGAAATATTTTGCCGAACATCGGAATAAATCTGCGGCAATTTCCTTAGGAGTCGTTCATAAATAACTGTAACACTTATTTATTCGCGGCTCCTTATGGCTTTCACCGGCTAATAATTGATGACAAACCCCACCCGGAAGCTCACCGGCTCGACGGGATGAAAGTGAAAGTCATCCATACCCGCGATGGACTCTCCCGGCAGGCGTGACGTATAAAAATACGTGATTGCATCATCCTTGCGGTTCAGAATGTTGAATACTTCGGCCTGGATGCGCAGTGACTTGCTGATCTCATACCCCAGCATCGCTGACAGCAATATTGTACTGTCTGACCGTCTGGTATTGTCTTCATTCAGCGCGCGCGGCCCAAGGTAGCGCAACCGGGGTCCGCCATAGAACCCGCCAAACACATCGTGAAATGTTGCGCCTGCTGCAATGACCGTTTCCACGGCGTTGGGAACATGATCGCCCTCACCGGCCAGTGCGCCGCGAAAATGCGCACGCGAAAAACTGAAATCGGCGTCAAATGTCAGCCAGTGCACCGGCTGATAATAGTTGGCGAATTCGAGTCCGTAGCGCCGGCTCGGCCGGCTTGCTTCGGTAGTGCCTGCGTCCCCCACAAAAACCAGTTCGGACTCGAGATCCATCCACCAGACAGTCAGCGTGCTTTGCAATCCCTGTACCCAGGTTGAACGGATGCCTGTTTCAGCACTGTATGTGCGCGCAAGCGGATCGGCGCGGCTGACGGCGTCACCGCTTGCCGGATCGATCCGGGTATTGATTCCGCGTGCGTCGTTGCTGTGAAAACCGAGGCCGCCGTTTAGATACAGCTCGGTATCCGCCCAGGGGCCAAATACGATGCTTAATTTCGGACTGACCAGACCATCGTAACGCGTGCCATTGTTTTTCTGGATATTGCTATTGTTGACTGCAAAACGAAAACCGTCGAAGCGCACGCCCAGACTGGTACGCAACCATTTCTGCCAGTGGATTTTGTTTTCAAGATAGGGACTGACACTGGTAACCCAGACGGTATCCTGACGAGTAATGCCGACCGTTTTTTGCGCATGGGTTTTTGTCAGGGCATTTTGAATGTTATCGTTACGTACCTGTATGCCCAGCGTCGTTTCGGCATCGAATGCGCCAATCTTGTGAAACAGCGTGTGACTGCCAGCAAAGCCGGTCGTCCAACGGTCATCCGGCTGTCCGAATTGATCGCCACAGGTTCGAAACAACCCGGAAGAAACCCGGTTTCCAGGCAGCAATCCGCGCAGCCTGGCGCAGCCTGCCGGATTGGTCGTCTCATTGTCATCCAGAAAAAAAGAAAAGTTTGAATACAGATTCAACTTGGAATAAATACCATACGCCATGACGGACGTGATGCTGTTTTCCCCCTGCATGCGCCATTCACCTGTCAGACCATAGCGCTGGCTGTTTCCGCCATCGGTCGGATCCAGCGCATCGAACCGGCCGACGGAACCCTGGTTAAGCGCGCGTCTTGGAATCTGATCGGTCGCCCGCCAGTCGGATTGCGTCGCCATGGCTGTGATACGCCAGCTGTGATTGCCGTATTCGCGGCTGTATCGAAGCAGACCGTTGAATTTCAGATAGTTGTTTCCGACGGTCCAGGGGCCGTCATTGTGCACGATTTCTCCGGCATACAAGACATCGCCTTTCAATAGTCGATGCGACCCGGCCGCCAGCCCCCGGTAGTAGTCAAAACTGCCGCCGGTGAATCTGAACAGGTTCTCGGGCAAACGGTTGAAATAGCGGATATTGGCCGATCCGGCGCTGGAAAAATCGCCCGTGTCGGCAAAATAGTTCCCTTTCCTGAAATCAATCGATTCAATAAGCTCGGGAATCAAAAAATTGGTGTCGGTCCACCCCTGACCATGCGAATGGGATAGTTGATTGACCGGCACGCCTTCAATCCGGGTCAGAAAATCGGTACCGTGATCCAGATTGAAACCACGCAAAAAAAACTGATTTGCCTTGCCTTCGCCGCTGTGTTGCGTTGCAATCAGACCGGGCACCGTTTCGAGCACTTCACCGGGACGGATCATCGGCCGGTATCTGATCTGATCCTGCCCCACCTTGCCTTGTGAAGCGCTGTCGGCGATGCCGGTCAGTTCATCCGCGCGTCCGGTAACGCGTACTTCCTCCAGTACGGCATGCGCCAGTTTGTTGATTTGTGAACCGGGTTTTGCGGTATCTGCATAAGCGGACAGGCCTTTTTCCTGGGCATTAATACTGGTGCTGATAAAAAAAGTAATCGCCAGTACGGTCAACCATGAAATCAGAATGCCTGCACCATGTAACAATAACGTGGCGGACACAAAACCGGCTGTGTATGAGGCCAGACTGGCGGATGCGGAGATTTCCTGTCCGTGGACGTAGCCGTGAAAAAAAGCAAACAGTGAAATAATGATCACATTGACTGGTGCACTGAATCGTATTCCACGCACGATCAATGCACTGATCGTGAAGCACGATAAAAGAATCATCGCTTCCGCGCCCGGAATAATATAGCTGGCCGCACCGGCCAGGCCGCCAAGACTCATGACACTGACAAATACAACCGGCAGTATCCACAGTGCCTGACCGCGTAGCTGCGCCGCCCAGATACCGACAGCCACCATGACGACAATATGATCCCATCCCGTTAATGGATGCAGAAATCCCTCGTTCCAGTCCCTGTTGAAATAAGTATTGAAAGAAATTTGCAAAAGGGCAGTGGATGACAGCGTAACGAAAACACCCAGCAAAACCAGCCCAGTTAGCGACAAAAGCACAAAATGCTTTGTAAAAACGTAACGGGTAGACACTTATACTCCTGCAGTTGGTAAATAATTGCCAATACGCACTGATTTTCCGGCCATAAATTTACAGGTTAGGAAATCAATTCAACCTTACCGGTTTTTAAATGATAAACACCACCGACGATCTTAAGTTTTTTATCATCGACCATCCGGCTTAGAATCGGCGGCTGTTTCCTTAATTCTTCAACATTAAGAACAACATTTTTTTTAACAATGTCAAAATATCGGTCATTGGCGACATAATCCGGAGTTTTGCGTACAGATCTGACCGCCGGCGTTAATGCTGTAGCAATTGTCTGTATATGCCCTGGAAACTGTTCGTAATTATCGGTTGCATCAATCGCCGCTTTGATGGCTCCGCAGTTTTCATGACCCAGAACCATGATCAACGGAACATGCAAAATTGCTGCAGCGTATTCAAGGGTGGCAATAAAATCTGTTGTAATATAGTTACCGGCAACACGGGCAACAAACAAGTCCCCACGCTGTTCATCAAAACAGAATTCCGGACTCACCCGGGAGTCCGAGCAACTCAGAATACACGCAAAGGGATTTTGCCCTCTAACTAAATCCAAACGCTCATCTTTAAAATTCAAGGGTGTTGAGCGATTTGTTACATAGCGTTCATTTCCTTTCATTAGACGCTCGAGGGCTGCTTCCGGACTTAATACATTCTCGGGTATAGGCGGCATTTTAACCATGCCGGATATTGCGTTTACTGTCCCCGAAACCGGCAGGCCCATGCCAAGCAGGGATGCCGTTGTCATTTTAAGTAGCCAGCGCCTTTGCCGCGCTTTTTGTTGCTTTTCAACATTCAGATTTTTTCTTTGCATTTGAATTCCTGATACTTTATGAATTATTCCGATGACCAGTGTTTTGATACAGATGCAGCGAACAAAAACATCCACATCGTCAGTACGAATGGAAAAGTCAACGTGGGCAAACCGATTGGCGCCAAAAAGTTAGCCAGGCCCGCTTGGCAAATGACAGTCAGAATACCGGCCAGCAAAGCCAGAACAGCTGTTCCTGCTGAAGGTTTGAGAAAAACCCAGCCAATCGCCATCATGGTCAGCACCGGATTAAACGCGTATAATCCCATTTCTATCAAGCTTTGACCCGCCCCGAGTAATACGGGCACCAGCACCCCTACAAATGTTCCGCAAAGCGCCATAAAAGCGCCACGCCAAGACGTGATCGCGATACCGGTCAAAAATAAAATACCAACCAGCACATTGTCCGCAAACATGACCTCTGCAACTCCTTTGGTCAGCGCCACATACCAGAGCTCAGCCGTTTCATCCGTCATGGACGCAAGCCAGGCCGTGACAGGCAAATCAGTGCTTGCAATCGCTTCGGGCACGCCTGGTGGCGGCAGAACAGCGCTGGGCGAGAGGCTGTCAAATGAGTAGATTGCAACCATGAACATCCAGCAGGTCAGAACGAAAGGCGATGTCGAGGCCGGTATTTTGTAGGGTGTCAGAATTCTGATCAAAGCCGCGAGAACTACGCTTGATAAAATGGAAGCAAATACGACGTATACCCATAACAAAGGCGTATTTTCAAGGAACAAAAACAAGCATGGGCCGACCAGGGTGCCATTAAATCCATAAAGTCCGGCGTCAATATCATCTTCCGAGAAGCCGAGCAAATATGCCGTAACGGTACTGGTTACCACGCCAACAGTGGCCGCCAGTCCTGCAGTTATGCCACCGATGTAAAGCGCAACTAAAAAAACCAGGCCTGTAACAGCGTTGCCACAAAAAAACACTTGACCCACACCCCGTAATATTACTCGGATTGGACGTGGCAAAGCCATGTCTACTTTCACTGCCCATTGCATTTTTTTATCTCCGGATTATTTCTCGACTAAAAATTTTTTGAACCAAAGCCAATACCCAGGAATCTGCGTTTAAAGCCACTATTGATAAGGATTTTTCAACAGCAGCGCACTGGAAATTAATGTGCTTTTACCTCTTCCAAAAGACCCTGCTTGACAATAAAATCAATAATTTCCTGTACACCCTGGCCGGTACGCATATTGGTAAAAACGAATGGCCGGTCACCGCGCATCCGCTTGGCATCGCGCGCCATTACATCCAGATCCGCGCCAACATACGGGGCAAGATCAATTTTATTTATAACCAGCAGTGCGGAACGTGTAATGCCTGGCCCACCCTTTCTGGGTATTTTTTCTCCAGCGGCAACGTCAATGACATAAATGGTCAGATCAGATAATTCAGGACTGAACGTAGACGCCAGGTTATCGCCGCCAGATTCAACCAGCACCAGATCCAGGTTGGGAATCTCCCGGGTGATACGGGAGATTGCTTCGAGATTAATCGACGCATCCTCTCTGATTGCAGTATGCGGACAGCCACCGGTTTCAACGCCAATCAACCGTTCCGCGGGCAGCGCTTCTGCGCGCAGCAGGATCTCAAGATCTTCCTTGGTATAAATATCGTTTGTAATAACCGCCATTTCATAGTTGCCGCGCATTTTCTTGCTTAATATCTCGCATAGTGCGGTTTTGCCGGAACCAACCGGTCCACCGATACCGACACGGAGCGGATTAGATTTATTTTCCATGCTATTCAATATTCCAGATTATTGTTTCAGGACCGATAAATTCGACTGTATTGTACTTCGTGCATCATCGACAATATCGACAAACCGGGCGCCCAGTTGGAAAGCGCATCATCCTCGAGCCGCTTTACCTGCTCAGCCGCCATTTCTATTTCCGAATGCAGCGACAACAGCAGGCGTTGGCCTGAAACTTGCCCAAGCGGTATGGATTTAACGCATACGAGCACCTGATTTTCTACGATCGAAAATAACAGGCCTAATAGAGCGGCTTCATGTGACAGCTTCAATGCCACAGCCGCACAGGCAAACGCTGTCGGCAGGGGAACTTCCGTCTGCCGCGCCATCATTGATTGCAGTGATTCGTCTGCAATGTTCAAATCAAATACCAGCCTGCTAAGTGAATACCCCATCTGTATAGTCTCAGCCCGGAATTCTTGCGTGTCGCGGGCTGCAAGAAACAATTGCGTCCAGTGTGAAACCGCCGCTTCATTCTTGTTTGCAAATGCGTGCAACAGACGCCAGAAAACAGGCGCTTCAAAATCAGCAACGACGGATAAAGATTCTTTAATCCAGGCGCGCGCAGATTCTTCGTTTGCGATTTGACCGGTCTCTATCGCCGCTTCCAGTCCTTGTGAGTAAGTATAAGCGCCAATCGGCAACGATGGGCTTGCCAGGTGCATCAAACTGAGCAATTCAGCGGGTTGTCTTTCACCTATCATTTTTTGTTTACGTATTAATATGCGTTTGGATGATTATCAAACAGTCATTGCCGGGTTTGAAATTTCTAACCAGCAACCAGCCACAATTTGCGTGATTACCTGTAGTTCCCCGGTATGTGAACAATGGCATGCGTTGCTGCCTGGCGCCTGTTTTTGGCTTCGCAACGCATTTGGTATCTGTTCCTTCAAACTTATTTATCCAGAATCCCGGATAAAATAAAACTATTGCCACGAATCAGAATCCAGTAAAAGAAAGAGTTGGAAATCCTTCTTTTACCGAAAAACATCGTGGAATTGTTTTAGAATAAAAAGTAACGCTGCGCCATCGGCAGCGTTTCCGCCGGTTCGCACGTCAATAGCTCCCCGTCAGCGCGTACTTCATATGTTTCTGGATCAATTTCCATTTTAGGTGTCGCATCGTTATGAATCATATCTTTCTTGCGCAAACCGCGCGTATTTTTGACAGCTATCAGCGGCTTGTCGGCCTTTAGCTGTTCAACCAGGCCTGCTGCCAGGGAAGCTTCTGAAACAAAGGTATAGCAGGTGTTTTTAAGCGCAGACCCATAGGCGCCAAACATATACCGGTAATGCACAGGCTGCGGCGTTGGAATTGATGCGTTTGGATCACCCATGAGCGCGGCTGCAATCATACCGCCCTTCAGAATCACTGAAGGCTTGACACCGAAATGTGCGGGTCTCCAGATAACAAGGTCAGCATATTTGCCGACTTCAATCGACCCTACCGCATGCGAAATACCATGGCATATCGCCGGGTTGATCGTGTATTTGGCAATATACCGTTTGACTCTGAAATTATCATTTCTTGCTGAATCTTCCTTGAGTGCACCGCGCTGTACTTTCATTTTGTGCGCGGTTTGCCAGGTGCGTGTAACAACTTCACCGATACGTCCCATGGCTTGAGAATCGGAGGCCATCATGGAAATGGCGCCGATATCATGCAAAATATCCTCTGCCGCGATTGTTTCCTTACGAATCCGCGACTCGGCAAATGCCACGTCTTCAGGAATATTTGCATGCAAATGGTGGCATACCATCAGCATATCCAGATGCTCATCCAGTGTATTGCGGGTATAAGGGCGTGTCGGATTGGTCGATGACGGCAATACATTTTCAAGTTCCACCACTTTCATAATGTCCGGCGCGTGTCCGCCACCCGCGCCTTCGGTATGGAAAGTATGAATCGTTCTATCTTTGAAAGCGCTAATCGTATTTTCGAGATAACCGCCCTCATTAATCGTATCGGTATGAATGGCGACCTGCACGTCCATTTTATCGGCGACAGACAGGCAATTATCAATTGCGCCGTAAGTCGTACCCCAGTCCTCATGCAACTTTAATCCGCATGCGCCGGCAAGCACCTGTTCTTCGTTTGGCTTCGGTACGCTGACATTGCCTTTTCCGAAGAAACCGGTATTCATGACCATGCCGTCAGAAGCGCGCAGCATGGATTGAATATGCCATGGCCCAGGCGTACAGGTGGTTGCGTTCGTCCCTGCCGCAGGTCCGGTGCCGCCACCCAGCATGGTGGTAATTCCGTTCATCATGGCGTCTTCTTCTTGTTGCGGGCAGATGAAATGTATGTGGACATCTAAAGCACCAGCCGTAACAATCATGCCTTCACCCGCAATTGCTTCGGTAGCAGCCCCTATCGCCATAGTTACCCCTGACTGGATATCGGGGTTACCTGCTTTGCCAATATTCGCTATTTTTCCGTTTTTAATGCCGATATCGGCTTTGATAATTCCCCAATAATCTATAATTGTCGCATTCGTGATTACGGTATCCATGACATTCTCATGAGCACGTTGTGACTGTCCCATGCCGTCACGAATGACCTTGCCGCCACCAAATTTGACCTCTTCACCGTATGTAGTGAAATCGTTTTCAATTTCAATGAATAATTCGGTATCGGCCAGGCGGATGCGGTCACCAGTTGTCGGCCCCATCATTTCTGCATAAGCCTGTCGAGAAATTTCAAAACTCATGTTTAATCTCCTTCGAATAAAAAAACTGGCTATGATTATGCAAGTCTATGACCTTTCTGAGTCAATGACCCCATCACTTTCTGGTTAAAGCCATACACTATTTTGCTTCCGGCAAGGTTGACCAGCTCAACCGTACGCTCCTGACCCGGCTCAAAACGAATTGCCGTACCTGCCATAATATTAAGCCGCATACCATATGCTTCTTCTCGTTCGAAACTGAGTGCTGAATTGACTTCATAAAAATGGAAATGTGACCCGACCTGCACCGGCCTGTCCCCGGCATTGCGCACCTTGATTGTTTTTGTTTTGCGGCCAACGTTTAATTGAATGTTACCCGCTTCAATGATTGTCTCTCCTGGAATCATGCGTGTATCTCCTTAGAATATTAAGCAATCGGGTTGTGAACGGTGACCAGTTTAGTACCATCCGGGAAAGTTGCTTCAACCTGAATGTCGTGAATCATTTCAGGAACGCCCTCCATGACGTCCGCGCGGGTTAAAACGCGCGCACCCTCCGACATGAGTTCGGCGACTGTGCGCCCATCGCGCGCGCCTTCCAGCACCGAACAGGTAATCAGTGCGATCGCTTCGGGATAATTGAGCTTGACCCCGCGCGCCTTGCGTCTTTCTGCAAGCAATCCTGCAGTAAATATCTGAAGTTTATCTTTTTCTCTTGGGGTTAGATCCATGGTTTTCTCCTCAGTAACAAATAATTAAAAAAGCTTTCCTGTAACAAATACTGTGATTACCCACCTGCCGCTATCGTTTTACTATGTATTCCACATGCGCGGGACTTGTGCTGCGCGCCCCAGTAACGCAGGCCGCAGCACATCCCAGAGTTTTAACATCACCGCACGCGCAACTTCACTTGAGTTGCCCAGATAACGCGCCACGATCACTGATTTTACCTGCGAGACACCCAGCATCCCGTCGCCGTTATCGATGTCGGCCGCCTGACTGCGCAGTGCGTTAATTAAATCGCCGGCGTGTAACGAATTGCTCGCAGCCAGCAGTGTCGCGCAAACCGTTTTATCTGCCATAATGAGCGGACTGCGCATCGCCTTGCTGCCACCATGCAGATTGAGCTGCTCATACCAGATTAATTGATTTTCGCGTTGAATGGTTACTTTCTGCCTGATTCGCCCGGAATTGAACGATTCGCCAAAAGCGGTGCGGCCAAGGCAAAAAATCTCACAACCGATATAGATTGAATCCTTTTCCAGATTGATGCTTTGAGCAAGCTCTACTTGCGCGTCGTCAAAAAATATCGTCTCCTGCGGCAACCATTCCATCGTTGCACCGGTTTTTACGTCAATCGCCACGTTCTGAAAAGAGATACGGCCGTTGGACTTATACCACTTTGCCGCGCCCGGTGTCGTTATTTGCACACTGGCATCTGCGCCGACATGGCTGGCAATTTCCAGCCTGTCGCCTCCGACCACCCCTCCGGGCGGATGAACCAGCACTACATGACACACGTCCGGCCCTTCAGGATAAAAAGGTTTTTGCACATACAACTGCCCAAAATGCCGGCGCGACGCCAGGCGGCACTTCCCTGCTTGTTTATCGAACGTCAGTGAAATGCTCGCATCCGGTTTTATCTCTGAAGCCGGCAATGCAGATTCATTTTGCGTCTGAACCGCCGGTTCCGACTGACTGGTTCCTGGCAGCTTCTTACGATTGTTGATATTTCCTATTGATGAAATTGAGGCATCTGCTTTTGCATTTTTTTGTGTATAGGGAAGAATAGACATTTTTTTATGTGTTTTTTGTTTCAGTCAAGTCAGTTTCTGTCCAAAAAAACCGGATGAAATTTCTCCCATCCCTGTTTTTAAGCAAGATGAGTGTGATCTGTTTACTATCTTACGTAAACTTTGCCTCCGGTCTAACTTGAAACCGTATTTCAACAGTCTGTTAAATCTGTATCTGAAACGACAATTTAAATACATTGACTTTTTCTCCAAAAGCGTCAGGCGCATAATTCAAGCCTTTCGTAAATAAGTCGCCGTATTGATAGTACGCCGAAATACGGGCATTAAAACCATCAATAATATAGTTCACGCCGCCTTCAACTTCTTCCCGGTTGCTGCTGTTATCCGGCTGCACGCTGGTATATCTGCCGTACGGCTGGAACTGGCCGATTCCTATTTTAGTGGGAAACAAATACAGTCCGGTTACCGTCCAGGATTGTCCGTCAAAAATACAAAAACAATCCGGATCTGCAAACGCCCTGCTGTCGTAATCCGCATAGAAATGTTTATATTCGCCGTTGACGGTGAATACGCCAAGGTTTTCCGGCAATACCTTTTCAAACAGAACATCGGTTACCAGACCGAGAAAATCGCTGCGGCTTGCAAGGGATCCGGCACCATTTTTCTGGTATGCAAAACCAAATGCCACAGCGAGTATATCGCCGGCGGTTCCGTAATACGTGCTGCTGGTATAGTAGCCAGGATTATTTTCGGGATTTAAAAAATTATAGGTGACACGGCCGGCCCACTTTACATCGTCGCCCTGATTGGGCCCCAGGTCATTTTTTGATGACAGCCCCCTGAAAACACCGCCCGCATAGCTCAATGTACCGGGGAGAAAACCGGGTTCAAAACTTCCCCAGAATGTTCCGCCGTCATCACGGCCGTACCGTCCAGCTCCACCCGCGCCAAAATTAGTACTGAAATCACTCGGAAAGAATGGAGTTTTAAACGGATCGTGCGTTGCCTGAAAGTAAGGGCCGCTCAGTTCTCCACGCTCTGTCGGAACCAGCATGCGGCCACCCCAGACATTGAAATAGCGGTTATATTCGAACTTGCCGACGGCATCCAGCACTGTGAAAAGAATTTTTGGATCATCGCCTTTAGCCGTGTTGTTACACCAGAAGCATTCGGTATTAAACTCAAACTTGATAAACCGATGAATCTGTCCATTTACATAGATACGGGCATTGTCATTGCTGTAGCGGTCCCGGTAATTGTTCTGCTCATTCTGCGCCCATACACCTGAACCCCGGTAACCTGCGCCGATGGTTAACCATCGATACTCATCATACTCCATTCGAAATTTGAATTTATCAAACCCGACTTTTACATCGCCGATTTTGGCATGGTTGGCCTGGAAGTTATTGCCCCGGAGCCACCAGTCCAGTTCTTCCCTATTGCCGACACCGCCTGTTTCATCATGACCTGGACTGGCTTCGAGTTCGCCGCCATCAAGAAAGTCCGCGCGTGCATCGGCCGCAATAATTGTGCCGGCCAGCGCCATGGTTATTGCAAAAAACAAACACAGCAGAAATTTCCACGGTTTATCGTTTGGGTAACGATACAAAGGCCCGCTTTCTGGCCTGCCTGTGATGATGCCGGGCCTACAATGCATCCTTGCGAAATAAAACTTCATTCACGTATCTCCCACTTTTTTGACGACAAATGACATGCGGCCTATTTATTATTTTAATAAAAACAGAATGCTAAATTCTGCCGGAAAAACTTTTAAAGCTTTGAAGCATTCATCAATTTTAAATCGATTGTTTTTCTGCCTGGATTGCGGATTTGATCAAGCAAAAGGAGCAGTTGAGCTTTGCGCATTTCTTCATTTCGATTTTCGTATCATACATCATTTCAGTTCAGTTACCCGTTTCATAAAACGAAACAGACGTCACACCAGCGCGAGTGAATAATTTCAGGGACACCGGAAATAATTCATTGATTGTTAACACCCCGCGTTTATATATTTTTTGCAAATTTCTCCGGAAAACGGATACAGATCGCAACCCTGATAGATAGTAAGCTGGCTGGCGATCTTCTACCAATAGGGAATGTTTTGTTTTCAACTCGGGGGGACTTTTATTTTTTTATCAGGGGAATTTTTATTTTTATCTAAGAAAAACCATTAGAAATTTGCGCCGGTGATTGCCAACTACAGATAGTTAAGTTGAAATATCCGCATACCGGAAACTCGAAAGATCAAAAATCTGATTTTCCGGCTGCATGTGTGTGTTCAGAAAGTATTGACAGTTTTATGCGAGTTGAAGTCTACTAGGGGTGTTCCCGATGAGTGAATTGCTTCGGTTGCTCCTGAGATGACGCCGGGATCGTTTGTTTGTGCAGAGCTGGATCGGCTATACACCATGCGTACTCCGGCTTGCCGAGACCCCAAATGGAAAATGGATACCGGCAAAAACAGTCCACTAATTGAGAACGGCCCTCAATAGCCTTCTTGGCAGCAGACCATCGTAGCAATGATCTGCTTGCCGGTAACTTGAATGACTGCGGTCTAGTGACAAAAGAAATTACGGGTAACCGGCGTGGGGGGCGTTTTGCATTAAACATCGCTGCCGTCAGAAATCCCGAACAACGATAACAGCGAGCAACGATGTTTGAACGATCTGCATTTTCAATTAATTGAAGAGGTTTGCCTGAGATGGAATCTAAAAAGGTATTGGTTACTACAGATTTCTCCGATGTGTCGTTTGCTGCCCTGACCTATGCAGCAAAAATGAAGGAAAATCAGATTACACTTTTAAGTATTCTGCAAATGGGTGATGTCCCGCCCGATCTGTTGAAACAAATGCCGGACCCGGGCGTTATTCAGGAGTACCGGGAGAAGGTTCTGGAACAAACAAAAGAAAAACTCGAATCCATTGCCAATCAATTTTTTACCGGTACAAACATAAAAACTGATGTCGTAGTATGTGACGAAGATGTTGCATCTGAAATTTGCACATATGCAAAAGACGATGCGATTGATATGATTGTTATGACCGGTCAGGGCAGAGGTGCGCTGGGCAGTTTATTTATCGGCAGCACCGTTCAGAAAGTTCTTAGAATGGCGACAGTTCCGGTTCTGGTCATTCCCAAAACAGCAGAATGACAGCAAGAGCAAGTAAACGTAAATAAACGTATTTAAGGAATCGAATAAGGAATAACAATGCTCATATTAAATACGAAAGTTTCGCACGCTGATTCAGTCTATGCGCGCCTGGTCCTGCCTTATGAGTTACGTGTGAACAGCCGCTTGCGAACCACACTGGATTCGGGCGAGGAAGTGGCCATTTTTACGCAACGGGGCACGGTTTTAAATAATCACGACCTGCTCAGCAGTGAGGATGGCAAGGTTGTTGAAATCATATCCGCCGAGGAGCCCACGTATCGCATCACATGTAATTGTGCGCTTGACCTGCTGCGCTGCGCTTTTCATCTTGGTAATCGGCATACCGTCACCCAGGTGGCGGATGGATTTTTGCGAATCTATCAGGATAGTGTGCTGAAAGAAATGCTGGAAGGCCTCGGTGCGACAGTCGTTGAAGAATCAGCACAATTCGAACCGGAATCCGGCGCTTACAGTTCGGGCCACCACCATCACGGCGAACATCATCATGGCCACAGTCATAGTCATACACACGAACCGCTGGCGCCGATCCCCGCGCGGCAGAAGATACACCGCGCAACTGAAAAACACTAATATATTCACATGAAAAAGCTGTCGTTAGCGGACACAATATTTATATTTTTTGCGGCACTCGTACTGACTTCAAGCCTGGCGCATGCTGAAAAAACTGAAAAGATACTGCGTATTGCGACGACCGTACCGCCGATAACCAATATTGTAGAAAATATTGGCGGTCCACTGGTTACAGTTTCCGGCATTGTTCCAAATGGAATGGATTCGCATACATTTGAACCTGTACCGACTGATGCAAAAACGTTGGCGCATGCAGATATTATTTTCGTTAACGGCATGAGTCTCGAAGTGCCAACAATTAAACTGGCCGAAAAAGTAAAAAAACCCGGTACACCGATTATACGCCTGGCGAACGAAACGCTGCCCGAGGAAGAATGGCAGTATGATTTCAGTTTTCCCAAAGAACATGGCAACCCCAATCCCCACCTTTGGCCGAATATTGCGCTGACAATACGATATGTGGAGATCATCCGTGACCGCTTGGCTGAACATGATCCCCGGCATGCCGATATTTATGCAGCAAATGCATCAACCTACATAGCCAAGTTGACACAGCTTGACCAGGCTATCTTTGCGTGTGTCAACACCATTCCAAAAAACAGCCGCAAGCTGGTGACCTATCATGATTCGTTCGCCTATTTCGCGCCCCGCTACGGAATGGAAGTTATCGCGGCAATACAGCCTGCAAGTTTCACCGAACCCGGCCCACGCGATATTGTGCATATCATCGAACAGATCAAACGTGAAAAAATTCCGGCAATTTTCGGGTCAGAGGTTTTTCCCAGCAAAATTATGGAACAGATCGCCCGTGAATCGGGCGCCAGGTTTGTAGACGAACTGTCGGACGATGAATTACCGGAAAAACCCAACCATTCATTTATCGGCATGATGGTCAACAACATCGAAATCATGACTGAGGCGTTAGGCGGCGACAGCGCCTGCGCAAGTCATGTAGATGCCGGTAACCTGCTTGATTAATCTGCAGGATGCCCCCTGCCATTCAATTGATCAATGTCACAACGAGTTATGAGAATAATGTCGTTTTTACGCGTTTATCGCTTCAAATAGAATCGGGTCAGTTTGTCGGTATAGTCGGTCCAACCGGATGCGGAAAAACAACCTTGCTTAAAACGATTCTGGGCGCGCAAACGGTATTTTGTGGCCGGGTCTTATTGAATGGCCAACCGGTCGAACAAGTCCGTAACAAAAAAATCGGTTATATTCCACAACTGGAAAGCGTTGACTGGAGCTTTCCGGTTACCGTGGAAGATGTCATTATGATGGGGCTCTATCCCGGCAGGCGCTTGTTGCCATGGCAAAGCAAAGCGGAGCGTGCGCGTGTTGAGGACCTGGCCGCGAAACTGGGAATTTATAACTGCCTGCGCCAGCATATTGCGCATACGTCCGGCGGACAACGCCAGCGCGCGTTTCTAGCGCGCGCTTTGATCAATAACCCTAAGCTTTTAGTACTTGATGAACCAACTTCCGGTGTGGATATCAAAACGCAGCATGAAGTTCTCCATCTGCTGGGCGATATCAGCAACCAAGGCATGACCATCATATTGACAACGCATGATTTAAATGCAGTTGCCTCTCATTTGCCCCGGGTGATTTGTTTTAACAACGGTATCGTCGCGGAAGGCCGGCCGCGTGATATTTTTACCAACGATATTCTCACCAAAACCTATGGCAGCGACATTATCATCATCAAGCACGGAGACTATCATCTAATCGCCAACAGCACGCCACTAAAATTCAATCACACAATGTAACGCATCAATGCAACTTTTTCTCGAACCGTTGTATTACGAATTTTTCCGGCATGGCCTGATAGCTGCTGTTTTGGTTGGCGCTTTATGTGGATTGGTTGGGGTGCATGTTGTGCTGCGCGGCATGAGTTACGTCGGCCACGGCTTGTCTCACGCCGCGTTTGGCGGCGCGGTGGTCGGCTTCGTACTCAATTTCAATTTTTATATTGGCGCCGGCGTTATGGGTCTGTTTGCGGCATTAATGATCAACCAGCTGACAAAAAACAGAAAGATCAAATCAGATGCAGCTATCGGTATTGTTACTACCGCCATTTTTGCGCTCGGCGTGGCGATCATCAGCCAGCAGCGCAATCTAAACAAAAGCCTCGAGGCAGCATTATTCGGCAATATTCTGGGAATAACAGACAACGATTTGATGATTATCGGACTGGTTACTGCGGCTACAATAATCATCATATTCTTTTCATACAGGCCGCTGCTTTTTGCCACATTTGATCAGGAAGCAGCGCAGGTTTTCGGCATTAGAACCGGGGCGCTGCAATTACTTTTTTCCTTGTTGCTCACATTATCCGTCATTGTTGCAATGAACATTGTTGGTGTAACGATGATCGCGGCTGCTTTAATTATGCCGGCAATGACAGCACGCATGCTGACAGACCGGTTCAGTATGATGCAGCTATTTTCTGTCGCAATAGGCGTTATGATCGGAGCCGGCGGTATGTTTTTGAGCTATTTTTTTAATGTTTCCTCGGGTGCAACGATTGTATTGTTTGGCGCCATGATATTTTGTTTTGCTGTTTTAATCAGACATATCCGGGAAAAAATCGCCTTGCAGGCCAATTTTCACCGGCATGGCAATCTGATTCATTCACATCCGCTTGACAGCAAGCTTCACAATCATGACCATGCAGAAAATACCAAAAAAATTGATACGCATTGAATAACCCGAAAACAAGCCGAAAACAGGCTAAGGGTTCTATTGTTGTCCGCTGACCCAGCGCGTGGCATAACGTATCAAGTCGGTTCTGTCTTTTAAATTCAATTTAATTCGAATATTAAAACGATGCGTCTCGATTGTTTTAACGCTGCGGCCAAGCAGCTGGGCAATTTTCTGGCTGCTGCACCCTTCCCCGATCAGATTCATTACTTCAAATTCACACGGGGTTAGCGTATTGATCAGCTGTTCTGTATCATAACGTTTAATTGTTACTTTATTCAGTAGTTTGGTGTACATCTTCTTGCTGAGAAAAATATTGCCACCGAGTACTTCACGAATGGCGCTGATCAGCACCTCGCCGGATTCCTGCTTCATGACATAACCACGGGCACCTGCCTGCAAGGCCCGTTCAGCATAAATTTCTTCGTCGTTCATGGAAACAAAAAGTACGGGCAACACGGGATTCAGGGACTGTATATCCTTTATGATTTCAAACCCAGAAATTGTCCTGAATGTTACGGCTAACAGCACGATATCGACATGACTGTTATGATTCAATGCTGCTACCGCTTCACGACCATCTTTAGCTTCGGCGCATACTTCCATATCTGACTCAAGATTGACAAGTATCGCGATACTTTGCCGCATCATAGCATGACCATCCACCAGCATAACCTGTGCTTTTGAAGTTGGCATATTAATCATTCGTTATCAATCTATTATATATTAGAGGCGAAGCTTAGTACTCAGTCGTCAGAAATCTGCATGCCTGACCCGGACAACGAACCCTGCATCCAGAAATTTGTCAAATCACATTGCTGTTTTATGTGCGTTTAATTTGCATGATAAAGTGATTCAATTGTACGCGATTGTATGGTGTTTTTATCTGCTGTACAGTAAAGAATGGCGTGATTATTTCAGCAGTAAAATACATTCTTTGATTTTTCGGATGAACAACAAAAGAAGCTGACGGGATGACAATTACGCACTTAGTTTTCTGACACAAAAATGCGTATATCGGATAGATGCACCGAATTCAATGACGGCATCTTATATTGTCAAGACATTGATTTTCTGAGTTCGTCCAGATTCCACTGCGTCGCGTAACGTATCAAATCAGCACCATCTTTCAGATTCAATTTAGTGCGAATATTAAAGCGATGTGTTTCAATTGTCTTAACACTCCGGTTGAGTAATCTGGCGATTTCCTGGCTGCTATGTCCAGTTCCAATCAAATGAAAAACTTCAAATTCACTGAGGGTTAGCGTGTTAATCAACTGCTCGGGTTCCGAATATCCGGCTGAAATTTTCCTCAGCAGTTTGGCATGCATTTTTTTACTCAGATAAATATTGCCTTTTAACACCTCACGTATCGCGGTTATCAGCACTGCACCCGGTTCCTGTTTTGAAACATAACCGCGCCCGCCAACCTGTAAGGCCCGTTCAGCATACGCATCTTCATCATGCATGGAGACAAAGAGTACAGGTAATGCAGGCAGCAGAAGGTGCATGCTCTTAATGACCTCGAAACCTGGAACGGTCTTGAGTGTTATATCAAGCAAAACAATATCCACTCGTCCATTTTTTTTAAGCAGGGTCAAGGCCTCGGTACCATCACCAGCCTCAGCGCACACCTCCATATCGGGCTCCATGTTGACAAGCAATGTGATGCCATGGCGCATCATGGCATGATCGTCTACCAGCATTATTTGTGTTTTTGGACCAGACATACTAAAGCATTCGTATTAACTGACACGACACTGTGCTGCTCTACACTTAAGGGAATTAGTCTTGTACGCACACGCTATTGCATATATTCCATGCTTGTCCCATTGTTGCTCATACATACATATCTATCTGTGAAATATCGCCATTCAATGAAAAAAGATAACACCAGGCCGCAACGCGTTCATTGCTAATAATACACTCATTTTCAGGCGAGAAGCCAGATTCGGCAATCTATGCCATGGTTTTCGCTATGCCGAGGAGTGCCGTCATGTGTTATTGCCGGTTCCAGTGAGCTTACCAGTGTATGGAAACATTAAGACATGACACCACACAGCTTTTTAAGTATTATGAGCACATAACTTGCATCCTATATGGAGCAACAGGCCAAGGAGTTTTCCGTGTATAACAAGATTGTTGTTGCAGTTGATGGCAGCGAAACCGCTCAACAGGCTCTGGTTGAAGCAGAGAATATAGCAAAAACATACAATGCGGAACTATGTATCGTTCATGCAATCGTCCTCACCATGGGCGGCGACCTGGAAGGCGACAAAAAAAAGGGCCAGGATATTATTGATCAGGCCAGATCCGCTGTCACCATATCAAATGTAAAAACGCAGCTGCTGGTCTCTAAATCCGGTTTCGGCTTAATTGGCATTATTGAAACCATTGCCGATGCGGTTGCAGACCGGGATGCCGATCTGGTTGTGGTCGGAACGGCCAATCGCAGGGGACTGAAGCGATTCTTTTTAGGCTCTGTTGCAGAACAGCTTATCACGCATGTTGATGCATCAATATTACTGGTGCGTCCGCCTCAAAATCTGAGGCGTCAATAGTTTATTATTCCTCTGTAACCGGCCAACCATCGACACCTGTCAAAGTACGATGGCTGGCCGGTAATTTTTCAATCAATCGCTTAGGGGGTGTCGCCATGTGCTATGCGCTTTTGATAGAAATTTTCTTAACGTCCGATTTGCCGGTTTCCGTGCGCGGGACGTTAATAGTCAGTAGCCCTTTATCCATGCTGGCCTGAATACCGTCGGTATTCGCATCATCCGGTACCGCAAGCACGCGCTCAAATGCACCATAACGGCATTCTTTGCGGTAGTAATGCCTGTCTTTATCTTCCTGCTCGTCCTGTTTGGTTCCTTTGATTACCAACACCCGGTCTTTTAATTCAATCGACAGGTCATCCTGCGACAATCCGGGCGCTTCAAGCGTAATGGTATATTGCTTATCATCGCTGGCGATATTAATACTGGCTCTGAAAGCCGGCGTCAAATCATCTGAAAAAAGCCGGTTCAGAAATTCTGATCGCGAACGGTCAGGCAAACCAAAACCACGAAAGGCATCATCAAACAAGCGATCAATTTCCCTGTGCAGCTGATTCAGATTGTTGACTTGCGAAACCGGCGATAATGACTGGTTGTCCGGTTTAACCTGAATAGCCTCATGTTTAGCTTCTTCAGGTTCTTCATGCTTGAACCAGTTCCAGGGATAAAGTTTATGTAAATCCATGTCAAATCCTCCTCTTAATCACATTGATTAAACGCATCTTTAAGACTCTCTATTGGAAAATAGGGATTCCGGATTTTTTTTCAATATGGCGGTACCCGGCAAACAATTTCAGGGCAGTGCGGTCGTTCCCATCAGATAGCGGTCGCATTCACGTGCCGCACCACGTCCTTCATGAATCGCCCAGACAACCAGGCTCTGGCCCCGGCGCATATCACCGGCAGCGAAAACACCGGCGATATTGGTCGCATATTTTCCTTCCTCAGCTTTCGCGTTAGAACGCCCATCGCGCTCAACAGCCAGCTGGTCGAGAATGACATCCTCCGGGCCAAGGAACCCCATCGCTAACAACACCAGATCGGCCGGCCATTCTCTATCGCTTCCCGGAATTTTTTTGGGCGAAAAACGGCCATTCCCGTCCTGAATCCATTCGACATTGACAGTATGCAGGGCTCTGACATGGCCATTGTCATTTCCAGAAAACTGCTCGGTCATTATCAAATACGCACGCGGATCGTCTCCAAAACGGGCTGCAGCTTCTTCCTGCCCGTAGTCAAGCTTGTAGACCTTCGGCCATTCAGGCCAGGGATTATCTGGCTGCCGCGCACCCGGCGGCCGCGCCATGATTTCAAACTGGGCAAGGCTTTTACATTGGTGGCGCATCGCCGTTCCAACACAGTCGGTGCCTGTATCGCCGCCGCCGATAACAATCACATGTTTGTCTTTAGCCGAAATTACCGTATTGCTGCTGAAATTATTGTCCAGCAAATGCCTGGTATTGGCATGCAGAAATTCGATTGCGAAGTGAACGCCTTCGAGATTGCGTCCTTCGATGGGCAGGTCGCGCGGCCGGGTCGCACCACAGCAAAGCACGACAGCATCAAATTTTTCCCGCAGTGCGGTAGCCGCAAGTCCTTTGCCAATGTCGGTGTTGGTCACAAAAAGCACGCCTTCACGGGCCAATAGATCGACGCGTCTTTGCACAATCGCCTTGTCGAGTTTCATATTGGGAATACCGTACATGAGCAATCCACCGACGCGGTCGGCACGTTCATAAACCGTTACCTGATGACCGGCGCGGTTCAACTGTGCAGCGCATGCCAGCCCTGCCGGGCCTGAGCCGACAACAGCCACTTTCTTTCCGCTGCGTTGCGGCGGGGGCTCCGGGACTATCCAGCCTTCTTCAAAACCTTTGTCAGCAATCGCCTGTTCGATAGTTTTGATGGCAACCGGCGGATCGATGATGCCCAGCACACATGAACCCTCGCAGGGGGCTGGGCACACACGGCCGGTAAATTCAGGAAAATTATTTGTTTTATGCAGGCGCTCCAGCGCCTGTTTCCATAAGCCGCGATATACCAGATCATTCCATTCCGGAATCAAATTGTTGATCGGACAGCCGGAAGCCATACCGCTGATCAGGGTGCCTGTATGGCAAAACGGCACACCGCAGTCCATGCAGCGGCCGGCCTGTGTTTTGAGTTTCTGCGCTGAAAGATGTGTATGAAATTCGCGCCAGTCGCGCACCCGTTCCAGTGGCGAGCGGCTTTCAGGCAGCTCGCGCTGATATTCTATAAATCCGGTTGGTTTGCCCATGTTACTGTCACCTCCTGCCGTTGAGCAGCATTGGCGTAGTTTCGGCGCATGCTAATTTCCGCTGATACGCGCCAGATCATTCCTGTTCTCCTCAAAGGCCGCCATAACCGCTTTTTCTCCAGTCATTCCTTCATTTTCTGCGCGTTCAATCGCGTCCAGCATACGCCGGTAGTCTTTCGGCATGACCTTGATAAATTTGTGCACCTTGGCATTCCACGCCGCCAGAATTTTTTCTGCGTGTTCACTGCGGGTCGCAGCGGCATGCTGAGCGATCATGCGTTTGACTGTGTCAATATCTTCGCCGTCCAGCGCCTCCAGCGCAACCGTTTCGGGATTGCACAGACTGCAGAATGCATCGTGTTCGTCATAAACGTACGCGATTCCACCCGACATGCCAGCAGCGAAGTTACGCCCGGTAGAACCGAGCACAACCACACGGCCATTGGTCATATATTCGCAACCGTGATCACCGACCCCTTCAATGACGACATGCGCGCCACTGTTGCGTACGCAAAACCGTTCGCCTGCCGTACCGCGAATGTAGGCTTCTCCGCCCGTAGCGCCGTAAAACGCCACATTACCGACTATGATATTTTGCTCTGGTACAAACGTTGATTGTTGCGGCGGGTACAGAATCAGTTTGCCGCCGGACAGCCCCTTGCCAACATAGTCGTTGGCGTCCCCTTCCAGCTCCAGCGTCAGGCCCGGCGGTATAAATGCGCCAAAACTCTGGCCGGCGGAACCTTGAAAACGAAAATGGATCGTGTCTTCCGGCAAGCCGTCCGGGCCAAATCGCCGTGTGATTTCGCTGCCCAGCATGGTGCCGACCACACGGTTGGTATTGCGGATGGCCAGACCGGCCTTAACCTTTTCACATCGTTCCAATGCCGGCTCAGCCAGATCCAGCAGCGCCAGATTATCGAGCGCGTTTTCGAGTCCATGGTCCTGCGGTATCTGGCAGTAACGCCCCACCTCAGGCCCAACCTGCGGTTGATACAGTATCTGCGAAAGATCCAGCCCCTTAGCCTTCCAATGATCAATCGCCTGCCTGGCTTTCAGTCGATCGGTACAGCCGATCATTTCATTGACCGTGCGAAAACCCATTTGCGCCATTAATTCACGCATTTCCTGGGCGATGAAACGCATAAAATTGACGGCATGATCCGGGCTGCCGGTAAAATTCCTGCGTAATGCAGGATTCTGCGTTGCCACGCCGACCGGGCAAGTATCCAGATGACAGACCCGCATCATAATACATCCCATAGCGACCAGAGCGGTGGTGGCAAAACCGAATTCTTCAGCGCCCAGTAACGCGGCGATCACCACATCGCGCCCGGTTTTTAACTGACCATCGGCTTCCACCGCAATACGGCTGCGCAGGTTATTCAATAATAATGTCTGATGTGTTTCCGCCAGCCCGAGTTCCCACGGCAAGCCGGCGTGTTTGATGCTGGTCAGCGGTGAAGCACCGGTGCCGCCGTCATGTCCGCTGATCAATACCACGTCCGCATGCCCTTTGGCCACGCCGGCGGCAATGGTGCCGACACCTGCTTCCGATACCAGCTTGACGCTGATGCGGGCGTGATGGTTGGCGTTTTTCAGGTCGTGAATCAGCTGCGCCAGATCTTCAATCGAATAGATATCATGATGCGGCGGCGGCGAGATCAACCCGACACCCGGCGTCGAGTACCGCACCCTTGCAATCCACGGATACGCCTTGCGGCCCGGCAGTTCGCCGCCTTCGCCGGGCTTGGCGCCCTGGGCCATCTTGATCTGCAATTCCTTAGCCTGGGTCAGGTAATAGCTGGTAACGCCGAAACGCGCCGAAGCAACCTGCTTAATGGCGCTGTTACGTGAATCGCCGTTCGCATCGGGAATATAACGGGCCGGATCTTCTCCGCCTTCTCCGGTATTGCTTTTGCCACCGATGCGATTCATTGCAATGGCCAGCGCCTCATGTGCTTCCTGACTGATAGAGCCGTAAGACATCGCCCCGCTTTTAAAGCGCCTGACAATACTTTCCACCGGTTCCACCGCTTCGACTGGAATTGGACTGTCGGCATATTTTAGTTCCAGCAGGCCGCGCAATGTTGCCAGCCGTTGCGACTGATCATCGATAAGCGCGCTGTATGCTTTGAACGTTGCATAATCACCGTTGCGGCAAGCTTTTTGCAGCAGGTGTATGGTTTTGGGATTGAACAGATGCAGTTCACCATCCTTGCGGTACTGGTACTGGCCGTAAACATCCAGCGTAAAGCGGTCTGCAGCCGGTTTCGGAAAAGCTCTTGCATGCTGTCGCACCGCTTCCCGGGCAATTTCGGCCAGACCGATACCGCCAACACGCGAAACTGTCCAGGTAAAATACCGGTCAACGAATTCCCGGTTCAGCCCGACTGCCTCAAAAATCTGTGCGCCGCAATAGGACTGAACAGTCGAAATACCCATTTTTGACATCACTTTTACAATACCTTTCACTGCAGCCTGATTGTATTGTTTTACCGCCTCGCGATACTGAATGCCGGGCAGCATGTCCTCTAGAATCATATCGTTTAGGGATTCATACGCCATGTAGGGATTGATCGCCTGTACACCATAGCCCAGTAACAGGCAGAAATGATGCACTTCACGCGGCTCGCCGGATTCAAGCACCAGGCCGACCCGTGTGCGCGCTCCCGCACGGATCAAATGATGGTGCAGCGCTGCGGAAGCCAGCAAAGCCGGGATCGGTGCATAATCACTGTCAATTTGCCTGTCTGACAGAATCAGAATGGTTGCGCCGTCGGCAATAGCCCGGTCTGCAGCGTCAAACAGTGTGTCCAGGGCATGCTCTAGCGCCTCCTTGCCGCCGGCCGCCCTGAATCGGATTGGCAGGGTTGCGCTGATCATTCCTGGCCGGTTGAGCTGGCGTAATTTTTCCACATCCGCATTTTTCAGGATTGGCGTCTGGAGCCTGAGCCTGCGGCAATTTTCCGCCCCCGGCCGCAGTAAATCACCTTCGCAACCCAGGGTAAGCGTGGTAGCGGTAATCAATGCCTCACGAATCGGATCGATAGGCGGGTTGGTGACCTGGGCAAAAAGCTGTTTAAAATAGTTGTACAACAGCTGGGGTCGATCGGACAGCACGGCCAGCGGCGTATCCGTCCCCATTGAACCAATAGGCGAAACGCCGTTTGTTGCCATCGGGCCAATGATCAGGCGCAAATCTTCAAAACTGTAACCAAAAGCCAGTTGCCGCTGCAACGTCGCACGATGATCGTTCAGGAGCGTTTGTCCGGCATTAGTTGGCAAATCGTCGATATGCAGCAGATTCTCGTCCAGCCATTTGCGGTAGGGTTGCGCCGTGGCGATTTTCAGTTTCAATTCGTCGTCGCTGACAATCCGCTGCTCCTGCGTATCGACCCAGAACATGCGGCCCGGTTGCAGCCGCCGCTTTTCCAGAATCCTTTCCGGCGGCACATCGAGCACACCCACTTCGGACGCCATAATGACCAGGTCGTCAGTAGTAACGTAGTACCGTGACGGCCGCAGACCGTTGCGGTCGAGCATGGCGCCCACACCGATTCCATCGGTAAAGGCGATGGATGCCGGGCCGTCCCATGGCTCCATCAGGCAGCTGTGATACGCATAAAAGGCGCGCTTTTCCGCACGCATGCCGGGATGATTCTCCCACGGTTCCGGAATCATCATCATCATCGCGTGCGGCAAGGCATAACCGCTCAATACAAGAAACTCAAGACAATTATCGAACTTGGCCGAATCACTGCCATCCTGCTGAATCACCGGAAACAGTCTGGACAGGTCATTACCGAACATTTCGGAATTCAGCATGGCCTCGCGGGCGCGCATCCAGTTTTCGTTGCCGCGCAGCGTGTTAAATTCACCGTTATGAATCATGCTGCGGTACGGGTGTGCGCGCTCCCAGCTCGGAAATGTATTGGTGCTGAAGCGCGAATGCACCAGGCCCAGCGCCGATTCGACAGCGGCATCGGATAAATCAGGATAAAAAGTGACGACCTGCCGCGGGGTTAACATGCCTTTATAGACGATTGTACGGCTGGACAGGCTAGGCAGGTAAAAATAATGTCCGCCGTCAATATTCCCGTAACGGATTGTGTTCTCGGCCAGGCGGCGGATTACGTAAAGCCTGCGTTCAAACGTCCGGTCGTCTTGCAGTCCGGCATGCCGGCCTATGAAAATCTGGCGTATGAACGGTTCGCATGACCTGGCGGCAGCACCCAGATGAAAGTTGTCGGTGGGCACGCTGCGCCAGCCGAGTAGCAACAGCCCTTGCTGGCGCACGATAGCTTCCAGCCGTTTTTCACAGTGGTGGCGCTGCTCTCTGTCAGGCGGCAAAAAAACCATGCCGACACCGTACTGCCCCGGTCCGGGCAGCTGAAAACCGAGTCCTTCGCAGGCCCGCTGCAGATGTGCATGCGGAATCTGCAGCAGAACACCGGCCCCGTCGCCGGTATTTTCTTCACAACCACAAGCGCCGCGATGATCAAGGTTTTGCAAAACCGTCAATGCCTGCTCAACGATTTGATGAGACGCTTTACCTTTGATATTGACGACAAAACCAATACCGCAGCCGTCATGTTCAAAAACGGGCTCATATAGGCCCTGTTTACAAGGAATACTGGAGAGTGTCATATTCGCATCCCTTCTATTTTGTGAATCACACTGTGCCGCGTCAACTTCTATGTGTAAACATTATCCGCTTTTTTCACAGCAATGGACATTTTTTGACGACACCCCTGGTTGACTGCGCCTCGCATAGTTATGCAGGCCATGCACAGCATTCGGTATTCAGATGTTTAGCCGATATTGTCTTCCTCCGGATTATCAACGATTGTACGGACTTTTATTGAACCGGAACATTGGACCGTTTAAGTAAATCCGCAATATATTTTCCGGGTATTGCATAGCTGATCCCGCTGGGCGCGGATAACGCAGCTTCTTTGCTGCCTTTGACGTACACCATATTGATAATGCCATAAACCAATCCGGTGTCTGGATCGTACAACGGACTGCCGCTGTTACCCGGATAGGCAACGCCGTCGAGCTGAAACACCAGGAAAGGGGATTGCAGTTGTCTGATCAATTTTGCATCCAGCTGTGCTGTGTTGTGCGCAGGCCTGATAATTGGCGTAATGGAGGAGATAATTGCCTGATGCGTAACAGGATAAAAACCGAGCACCATCCCTATTGGAAAACCGGTATAAGCCATTTTTTTTCCTTCTCTGACGGTCTCCGATTCGCCGAACCGCATCACAGGCATGGCAGCGCCGCTGATTTTCAGCAAAGCGATATCATGCGCTCTGTCTAAGGAAACAATGGCAGCATCCCGGAGCTCGGGTTTATTGTCCTGTCCGGTAATGACAACATGTTTTTCCATTTTCTCCAAGTCCAGCGCTTCGGGGATCACATGCGCATTGGTGACAACGTGCAGGCCATCGCCAACAACAAAACCTGTACCCCTAAAAGTGATGGGGGGAGAATTCATTTTTTGATACGTTCCGATGCCGACAATGGCGGGTTTGATTCTGGTGATGGTTTCTTCCAATTGCGTGTTGCCAACAGATGATAAAATGCACAGGCTGAACGCGACAAGAATGCACAATGTTCTCCGGTTACCGTGCATTAACAGTTGCCGGAAAAAAAAGATCAACGATAATTTAATCATAATTAAAAAGGACTGTATTTCAGTCATTACACAAAATCCGAGAATCAAATAACTACTAACGAATGGTGCCTGAAACTGTACTATCCAGATTGCAAGATGCGTTATGGATGACCTCAAGACAAATAACAGTATCGCGGCACATTATCACATTATTACTGAATTGCTAATTGACTTATGACCGTACGAACCCGATTCGCACCCAGCCCGACCGGTTATCTTCATATCGGTGGCGCGCGCACTGCGCTGTTTTCATGGGCTTACGCACGCAAACACGGCGGCCAGTTTGTGCTGCGCATAGAGGATACCGACCTTGAACGTTCAACCAAGGCGTCGATTCAAGCCATTCACGACGGCATGGACTGGCTAGGCCTGGACTATGACGAAGGGCCGTTTTATCAGATGGAACGTCTGCAACGGTATCAGGAGGTTGCACAGCAATTACTGGAGAATGATCAGGCGTATTATTGTTATGCCAGCAAGGAAGAATTGGAAGCAATGCGCCAGCAGCAGCTTGCAGCCGGTTTGAAACCCAGATACGACGGACGCTGGCGCGATTCCAAACTAACGCCGCCTGCAGACATCAAGCCGGTTATCCGTTTTAAAAACCCGCCGTCGGGTTACGTGACGTTTAGCGACCTGATTAAAGGCAAAATCACCGTTGCCAATCAGGAACTGGACGATCTGGTGCTGATCAGAAGCGACGGCATTCCCACCTATAATTTCAGCGTGGTACTGGACGATCTGGATATGAATATCACGCACGTGATCCGGGGTGACGACCATGTCAATAACACACCCCGGCAAATCAATATTCTGAAGGCGCTTAACGCACCGTTACCGGATTACGCGCATGTACCCATGATACTGGGTGCAAACGGCGAACGGCTGTCCAAGCGGCACGGTGCGGTGTCGGTAACGCAATACCGTGAAGACGGTTATTTGCCGGAAGCTTTGGTCAACTATCTGGCAAGGCTGGGATGGTCTCACGGCGACGAAGAAATTTTCAACCGGGAGCAGCTGGTTGAATGGTTTGATTTAGGATCAATCAACCGTTCCCCGGCCAAATTCAACCCCGAAAAACTGCACTGGCTCAATCAGCAATACTTGAAAAAAACCGACAACAGCCGTCTGACCGAGCTGGCCAGACCTTTTCTGTCAAGAGACGATTGCAATCTGGATCAAGGCCCGGACTTGACAAAAGTGGTTGATCTGCTGAAAGAAAGAGTCAACACCGTAGAAGAACTGGCAGACGCCGCCGTGTTCTTTTTCCGGCCACTTGAACCTGCCGAAGAATTGCGGCAGCAATTTTACACCCTGGAAAGCAGAACGGTATTGTCGGATCTATTGAAGAAGCTGATTCAGCTGGAAAACTGGGACAGGGAATCAATTCATCAGGCAATCAAGGACACCGTAAAAGCACAAGGCGTCAAGTTTCCGAAAGTCGCCATGCCGCTGCGCGTGATGGTTACCGGAGAAGTGCATACACCATCCATCGACGCCGTGCTTGAACTGCTGGGGCGCGATGAAACACTCGCGCGCATGACCGCCCAGATGGATAAGTTTCTGGATTCGGAATGACTTTACTTTGATAGCGCGCCTCAGTATAATCCTTGTTCCTTTGATCAGGGGGTATAGCTCAGCTGGGAGAGCGCTTGCATGGCATGCAAGAGGTCAGCGGTTCGATCCCGCTTATCTCCACCAGTTTCTTTAAAAGCTAGCGCTAATATTCACTAGGTCCCCATCGTCTAGAGGCCTAGGACATCGCCCTTTCACGGCGGTAACAGGGGTTCGAATCCCCTTGGGGACGCCATTCTTATATTCCGGTCAAAATCGTTGCCTAACATCTTGAAAGGCAATGATAAATCATGGGTTCGATATCCTTGATTTCGGACATAAATCAGACGGTCGGAAAAGGTCAGTTTTAGCACCGCTCGCTTGTCTTCAAATCTTCCTAAGGACCAGATTTTATGGGGTTCTTGAAGGAATTGTAACGAGGTTCGATACATTTCGTCATAGTGTCTGATTGGACGACCGCAATTGTTAATTTTTTCCTCGATGATAAGCTTCTGACTTTGTAGGTCTGTCGTTTTTCGAGTGCTTTAGCCACTAGCGGCGATTCTGCATCGACAACCCGATCAAGAAGCTAGTATTTCGATTCATTAAATTATTTACAAATTAAACGATTTCGAGATTGAATTTCTTCCAGCGGTAAACAACAGGAGTAGAATTAATTTCCTCGATTCCTTTAAGTATCCGTTCCCGCAATTCGGCCTTGGAGGAAACACGAATATGCCTCAAAAACGTCCGCGC
>NZ_FOGH01000008.1 GCF_900111165.1 Nitrosomonas sp. Nm51 | reverse complement strand
GAAAATAAACCAGAAACCTCCAGAAATTCGGCAAAAAATGCCAGTTGACCCATAGCCGTTGCACTGCCACCTTCATCCCAACGTACATGAAATCGGCCACCAGGTGTTGATAAACGTAATTCCTTTGTACTTTGATTCATCTCATGTACAGCGAGATTAACTGCTTTTACCAGCTCTCTTTGCTCAAATTCCATTTCACCCATTGGGTGACTCCTGTCTTTAGTCCGAAAACCTTGACACTACTACGTTTGAGCTAATTTTTGTAGATCTAACTGAGGAAAATAGGTTTAACAGTTTTCCAAACAACGCTTCATACAAGCTATAAGGCTTGTGCCCATTCGTGCGCGCAAGATTAGAGCGTGTCAGTTTCGCACTACCCAGATGATATAGACGATGTGCTTGTGCGCTCACGCTGCCAACAATATCGCGCAAGCTGATACGGCCAGACAACTGTCCATTGCCATGGTGACAAACTGCGGCCAACGGGTTTCTGTACGGAATGCCAGGACCGAATGATGACGATTGGCCAGAGGCTCAAATTCATGTCCCGGAACAAATCTTAGAATTTGTGACAGGATTGTATTACAATGGGCCATGGCCTGATTCTCCAATCTTATTCAATAAGTTATCGAAAACCCTATTGTAACAACTTTGGTTGAGTCGGGCCTCTTCATTTGTCAGTTAACGGGGCAGCAGTGATATTAAAGATGAGTTGCAATCGTTGTAAACCAGAATGACTAATTGTAGTTCCTGATCATGAGAAAGTTTGAACCTTGCAGATTGCGTAAAATTTATTTTAACATTGAAAATCATCAATTAGATACATTGCGGTTTCCGTTACCAATAGAAATGTTGTTGATGTCCTGAATAACTGGAGATGGTTTTAATTTCAGCTTGTCCACAATAATCTGGTTATCTGACGTTAATTGACCGCTTATCTGTACACGCTGGTTCAGCTCAAGTCTGCCGGGTACGTTAATTTGTACGGCAGGACTTATTTGTATTGACTGATTGTTTAACTCAAGCGATTGATCATTAATGGCGCGAACGTATCCTTCCATTACGATATATTGAACGCCGTCCAATATTTGCCGAGTTGGCGCTACGTGTAATGTCTGCGCACGGATACTTGTGCCGTTCCAATGGCCACTGACAGAAATTTCCATACCTTTGGTCAAATCATTTGGCCAGGATTGTGGGCTAAATTCTACACGTGTACCATCGATAATGATCTCGCCAGGATTGATTTGAGTTATTTGTCCATTGATAGTAGATTGTTCTAGTGGTTGAATTAACTGAATATGCGATGCAATAATTTTGCCGCTTGCCAGGCGCAGTCCACTGACGCGCACCCATTTTTCGTCCAATTCTTCCGTTGCATGTGGTGTCTGTAATTGTATGATTTGATTAAGCACCTGGATTTCTTTAGAAACGGGGTCGACATGGGTAACCAGGCCAACAACCGCATGCAAAATTGCGATTTGCTGTGCAAAGACCCTACCATTAGAGTTTTTAGCGCGTACTATTACCATTCGTCCCGTTTCTAAATCACTTACGGATGAAGGCAATCCGTCCATGGTCACGTGTGTGTTTTTGTTGTAGTGAATTTCAATACCGTTTACACAAATGCTGGAAAAACCAGTAATTAGGCCGACAATACCGGTGCCGTCAATAACACTGCTCTCAGCGGCATTTTGTTCGCCGGTGTCGCCATAGTCACTGATTTCGATGCCGGTACCGCCAATACCACTGCTATCGATCCCTGTGCCGCCGATACCTGATTGTGTCAATTCAACACCTGTACCACCCATACCCGATTGCGCTGCATTGGCGTGTGGATTTGATGGGTTGCTGTTTGTTTCGCAAACATCTGCGGCATGCGAAGCAAGCGGTGCGATGCAGAATGCGGTAAACGCCGTTACAATTATGACGCTGGGTAAAAAACCCTTATTTAACGGAACAAATTGTTTGAGCAATGTCATTTTAGTTAATGGGTCGAATGGTTGTTATACGGTGTTTTTTTTGAGGTTGGGTTGACTGAGGTATCAGGCTTTGCCGGTTCAACCGGCTCGCTGTAAAAATAAACACCCAGAGTCAAACGGCGCCGCTTACCATCTTTTGATGCGTCATCTTGCTCTAATGTCTTGGCTTTTTTATTTATTGCAAGCAGTGTTTGCATGCCTAATAACTCAGATTGTTCTGCCAGAATCTTGACCGATTCGTGACTTAATTCATCGTAATGAACGCTGCGCTCCAAAAAAGGCTGATTCTCACCGATCAAGTTGGAGGAGGCGGCGGAAGCGTGGTCATGCAGGTTGTGGCCAAAATAATATGCTTTTTCATCAAAACCCTTTGCCGGTATAAACGCTTCTACTTTTAAACAAACGCGGCGGTGTTCATCGAATTCAACAACGCCAAGGCGCAGCCACTCATCCAATACCACACGGGAACGTATGTCTTTGCTAATACTTGTAACAAGGCCTTCAAAGGATATAACTCCTGCATCGCGTATAAAACGTGGCAATGGTTTTGGGCGGCCTTTTTCATCCAGGTAAACAGGGTCGCTGGTCCATTGGCTGACAAGTCGCGCACCCATAGAAACTGTCTCTGGAACAATTTCTGCTTTAGTATTAACTGTCGCACGTAACCGCTTGATGTCTTTGCGGTGTATCCCTGTCAGCAGACTTAAATGACTGTCAGTTACTGGCTTATCATTTACTCGAAAGTCTTTGTCGCCAACTTCCACAAAAATTTTTTTTAAAATGTCTGATAGGTAAACATAAGTTATGCCTTTGGTCAACATAAGTTTGACCAAGGGGCGTAGTACTTTGCATAAGGCCGAAATAAGTGCAGTAGAAACTGTTGTGACTCCAGTTTTCTTTTTTGAAGAGGGTAATCGCATTAATTATTGTTCAATTCTGCTGGATATAGAGGGGTTTATTCTAATATGCGTGGGAAATTTTTACAATTACAGGGTATTAAATGCAGAGAATGCAGAGAATATAAGGTCAGCCGGTTTATACGGCGAAAAAATGTATCGGCTCGGCTGGAAGGCAGGTAAATATTTTACGGGTAAGAAGATAACTGCGTACCGGACATAAAATACCGACATAATTTTTCAATCGTGCGCAACTCAATATTATCTACTGCGTTTGCATTACGTAGAGGTTGTTTTCGCTTGGTTCTGGCGATAATACCAGATGATTTTTTGAAGTTTCAGAATAATGGGGTAAAACGTAATGTACCTTTGCTTTATCTCTTAATGAAACTGCGATTTAATGTCATTTCAATTGGTCGAATGCTGTGGAGGTAAACTGCGATGAATACGGAGTGTTTTATTGAAGATATAGATGATGTTGCTGATGGTTTGATGCCGGACAGCCGGATTGTTGCACTTATTGATGAAATAGAATTCGTCAAAGATAATAATTTTGGTCGCGTTGATCTTTGATTGATAAAATACTGAAAGAACGAAAAATTGACTTAACAGACAGTGGCCGCCGGGCCATCACGATGCGAATTTTTTGTTCTTTTTATTTTCATACATAAGTGAATCCGCCTGCGTTAAAAGATCATCCAGTGACTGGAAATCTTCAGCTTTACCAATAATCTTACCTTCGCTATAACTGATACGGTAGTTTTTATTACTGCGTTTGTTGGCGGCATTAACGGCTTCAGCCAGCCGTTTGGCTGCCGCATCTATTTTTCGATTCTTGCTAAGCACTACGAATTCATCACCGCCAATACGGGCAATAGTTTCGTTACGGCGAAAATTCGCCTTCAAGAGATTTGCAAATTCCATAATCACTTCTGATCCGATTTGATGGCCCTGAGTGTCGTTAATTCTTTTTAAACCATCAAGGTCAAAATAAAGCAATGACAGCATAGTGCCGTTACGCAGGCTTTCGGAAAATGCTTGCTTGCCTAAAATGGAAAATGCCCGGAGATTGTAAAGGCCGGTCATCTCGTCTGTCAGCGCAAGTGTGCGTAAGTCGTTTTCCAGGTGGCTGATTTTTTTGGACAGCCATATGATAATAAAAAAAAACATAAGCGATAGTAGTGTCGCTGACAATGCAATTTGAATTTCTTGTGAGGCTCCTCTTGGATCAAGAAAGTAATTGATGGCACTAATGACTGCAAACGGGCCTATGATTGCCCAAGGCAGTGCAATTCTGGCTGTATAGTTGCCAATGCCGGAACCAAGAAATAATGAAAAAATGCCATTGTCAATGCCACGAATGAAGTTTGCAAACGTTAGCAAACACATACTAATAAATGTGTGATACGAAATTAGCGTTTCTGTGGAGTGGCTATAGAGGCTTGTAGCAGAGAAGAGATAACCCGAAAAAATTACAAGCACCATGCCGATCAACAGCAGAGTCAGAAAGTCACGTAAATTATTATTGTGTTTTTGGTCGTTCCCGGTTTTTACAACGGTAAATGAAGTGCCGAGCAAATAGAAAAATATAATACTGTGGACCGGCACTCTGTCAGATACTTCTATTTCCGTATCATTATTTTGCGGCAGGATTGATTCAAACGTATTGCTCTGTTCGTTTATATAATCGTATAACGCAATTGAAGCGAAAACAATAACGGCAAATCCGCATAAGCGGATAACCAGAGTATTTGAGTTTTTTTGGATCAGTATGATAGCTAATGCGCTGATTAAGATGGATAGTGCAGTATTTTGTTTCATCAGCCACCAACCATCTGGCAGCCACAGTACGACAGCGGGTATCATCCACCCACTCAATGTAATAGCAGCAATGCTGCCTGCCACAACTGCGCATGCAATTTGTACGTAAAATAAACCGGTCAGACGTTTGGAATTCTCTAATTCCAACTGATGTTCAAAAGTGTGCATACATATTTAGACTGTTTTAACCGGCAATGCCGGCATCAGTAAAAAAATTGGATTAAACGTTGAATTCATTTCAGAATAATCAAATACATTATCGGTTTAATTGAGACCGGTCCAATAACTTTGCATTCTAATCGGAGCGAATGCTTGGTGTTAGTTATGTCATAATAGTAGCCATCTAAATCGTTAATAGCCAAAATGTCAATGTACGCAGACGTAATACACTGGTATCATGAAACCTTTTGCAAGGCTGGTTTTTAACAGTTAAGTCTGCATGTTTGGTACCAGTGTAGTGGGTGTCTCTTAAATAAGCATTCATATAGCTGAAGGCTGCGATTGAAGTTGACACTGTTGTCTACAGGCAAGCAGAAACATAAAATTGTAAAGCCATTTGAAGACACTGTACTAGACTGCCAACCAGACAATTTCAACAGCTCATTGTGTGAATGTGAAATCATAGACAGCCAGTCATGCAGGATGATGGCTCTTAAAACAACAAGAATATATCGTGTAGACTGCTCATGACAACTTCTGATCATACGTTTTTACGTGCTTTACTAAAACAACCCGTAGAATATACTCCCATATGGATGATGCGCCAGGCTGGGCGGTATTTGCCTGAATATAATAAAACGCGTGCTCGGGCTGGTGACTTTCTATCTTTGTGCAAAACGCCGGCACTGGCTACAGAAGTAACTTTACAACCGCTTGACCGGTTTCCGTTAGACGCGGCCATTTTGTTCTCAGATATTCTGACTATACCGGATGCAATGGGATTGGGGCTTTATTTTGCTCAAGGTGAAGGTCCGATGTTTGAACGGCCATTGCGCGACGAAACAAGCATCCGTACGTTAAGGGTGCCTGATCCGGGAAAGGATTTGCAATATGTGATGGATGCCGTATCCGAGATACGCAAGGCGCTGAATGATCGGGTGCCTTTGATCGGATTTTCAGGCAGTCCATTTACGCTGGCCTGCTATATGGTCGAAGGACGCGGCGGAACAGATTTCCGCGAAATTAAAACTATGTTGTATAACAGACCTGAGTTATTGCACCAGATACTGGAGAAGAATGCGCAGGCTGTAACAGCGTATTTGAATGCTCAGATTGATTCTGGCGCACAGGCCGTAATGATTTTCGATACCTGGGGCGGCGCTTTAACCCCTGTGGCATATCGGGAATTTTCGCTCGAATATATGCGTCAAATCGTAGCCAATCTTATCCGGGAAAGAAATGGCGCACGTATACCGAGCGTTGTTTTTACCAAGGGCGGTGGATTGTGGTTGAAGACAATTGCGGATATCGGTTGTGACGCGATTGGCCTCGACTGGACCATTGATATCGGTGAGGCGCGCCGCCAGGTGGGCGGTCAGGTAGCTCTGCAGGGCAATCTCGATCCTTCGGTGCTGTTTTCATCGCCGCAAGTGATCGCCAAAGAGGTCGAAAAAATTTTAACAAGTTTTGGCAATGGCAGCGGCCATGTGTTTAACCTGGGACATGGCATATCCCAGTTTACACCGCCCGAACATGCTGCGGCATTAGTAGAAGCCGTACATTCGCTAAGCCGCAGGTTTCATAACGCGCTATAGAATAATACAAAGCAATATGGGCTGCCAGCCGATAGCCGTATAAAGGTAACATTGTGCATATTTTGATCATTGAGGACGACTTGGCCATTGCCGCCAATCTGTACGATTTTCTAGAATCTCGCGGCCACAATGTGGATGCCGCCGCTGACAGTGCGTTAGGCTACCATTTGGCGGTTACGCAACAATTTGATGCGATTTTGCTTGATCTGGGATTGCCGGGTATGAGTGGCATTGCCTTGTGTCAGAAACTGAGACAAGAATCGCAAATTGATACGCCGATACTTATGTTGACGGCACGCGATACGCTTGAAGACAAGCTTGTTGGATTTGAGCATGGTGCTGATGACTATCTGATCAAGCCATTTGCTTTAAAAGAAGTTGAAGCACGCCTGAATGCGTTGCATAAGCGGCATTCCGGGCGCATGGCCAGCCGCATGCTTGAAGTCGATAATTTAACATACGACCCTAAGACATTTTCGATACGTTTTGAAAATAAAGAGGTCAAGCTGCCGCCAAAATGCATCCGTTTACTGGCGCTGATGATGAGCGAACCCGGTCGTGTATTCAGCCGCAAGGAGCTGGAATCGGAAGCATGGGATGACGTTCAAGAAACCAGTGACACGCTGCGCAGCCATATGCATGTTTTGCGGCGCGCCTTGCTGCGTGCAGGCGGTTATGATCCGATCGAAACGGTACATGGTATCGGTTATTGCCTAGGTTCCCGTGCTCAAACTCAGGATTGAGCTTGGCTTACGTCTGCGTGTTGCGAATGCGCTGGCAAATTTCTGCATTATCACTGTGGGTGCCCTGGGCGTCATCCTGTATGTTGCCTCAGATAATATTGAGGAAGCGCACATCAGACAGGTGATCACAATGGAGATGGACCATCTGGTACACCGCTACCGTAAACATTCCGATTTTTATTCCCAAATCGGCTCACATCTTAAAAGCTATGTGATACGGCATGCCGATGATGAATTGAATATCCCTTCCTATTATCGTGGATTGAACACCGGCTATCACCGGATTTATTATGATTTTGAGGATATTCATGTTCTAGTTAAGACAATTGATGACGTCAAATTTCTGGTTGCATACCGTATTACATTACATAACAAGCGATTAAGTGAGTTACGATTGTTGATTTTATTGTCTTGGGTGGCTGTCGTGGCAATAGCTTTCGTTGCTGGCTATGTGTTGGCGGGAATACTTGTCAGACAAGTCACGGATCTGGCTGAGCGTGTAAAACTCCTTGCGCCTGGTGATGTGCAAGGCGTACCTCTGATGCAGCCGGACATGGATAAAGAAGTTGCGCAGTTAGCATCCGCGCTGGATGACTATCAGAACAGAATACGCCGTATGCTGCAAAGAGAACAGGAATTTACTGCCAATATCAGTCATGAATTGAGAACGCCGATTACTACTATTTTAACCAGTTGTGAATTGCTGGATGCAGAATTGTACCTCTCCGACAAGGTACGTATGAGAATTAAACGGATTGAAACAGCTACAACCCGCATGGGTGAGCAGCTTCAGGCTTTATTGTTTCTTGCGCGTGAACAGGCGCTAGGTGTGATGGAGCCTGTAGCGATTGCGGAGTGCGTGAATGACGCCGTTGAACCTCTGTACCCATTGATTCACCGAAAAAAATTAAAGTTTATTGTCGATATTGCTCCAGATGTGATTATTTTGCTGAATCGCCAGGCGCTGCATACAGCATTGACCAATTTACTCCGTAATGCAATTCAGTATACCGAGAAAGGCTTCATCCGCGTGGATTACAATAATGGGAATCTGGCAATCACAGATACTGGAATAGGTATCGATGCTGCATTTTTGCCATTATTGTTTGAGCGGTTCTTTCGCGGCGCCACACATGTGGAAGGACTTGGAATAGGACTTCCGATTGTCAAACGCATCTGTAATCATTATGGCTGGGAAATCAATGTTGAAAGCAAGGTAGGGCAGGGTACTACGTTTCGAATTACCTTTCCGTCTCAACTGACTTCGCATAGCAAACCAATTTAAATGCATTATCTACGCAGTGCTCTATGGCAACGATAAGGGAGAGTCAGTGCTTATGTTGCACATCACCTGCATGGTATCGTTAATAAATTATATCTTTATAGATATTGCATCAGTTGCTGGAATTTAAACGCTGAACTGTGTTGAATTGAGCGTACTCGCGGCCGGGACGGAACGCCTTTGTCGTTTATGACGCCGACTCCTCTGCGTGCATGTACACAGAACAATGCCCATTGCTCGCTCGGGTGGTAATGTAACCAGTGCAGCTTGCCATCAATATTGACACTGGTCTCATCGATATGTAAAAGCGGAGTGGCGATAAGATGATCGATTGGCCTCTGCTCAAATATGGAATAGAATCGCCATATGTCTTCATGCTACCGCTTAATCGATCAAGAACGCGATGATTTGGAGTTCGAGCACCGTCACGCTACGGATAAACGATAAACGTTATGCTGACCGGGTAAGGCGGTTTATCTGTTAGGCAAAGGCTGGTCAGTTACAAACAAAGATTGCGGAAGCACCGTTGATAGATCGCGAAATGTACAACGCAATAAATATGTACGGTTTCATCAAGCCGAAACACGCAGCATAAACGTCACCGGCCCGTTGTTGATCAGTGCTACCTGCATGTCAGCGCCGAATTCGCCATATTGTGTTCCCGGATAAATACTGTCTGCGGCTGCTTGCAGATACGTAAACAGTTTCCGGCTCTTTTCCGGCGAAGCCGAGCCCGTGAAGCTCGGGCGGTTGCCGCTGTTGGTATCAGCGGCTAGCGTGAACTGGGGAACGAGCAGCAGCTCACCGTTGATGGCACGCAAGCCGAGATTCATGCGCCCTTGTCCGTCAGGGAAGATGCGGTAATTAAGAATGCGTTCGAGCAATCGGTCTGCCTGTTTTTCGGTATCTTCCTGTTCCACGGCGACCAGCGCCATAATTCCGGTGCCGATGACGCCGATTTTCTGGCTGTTAACAGTCACGCTTGCGTTGCTGACGCGCTGGATAACGGTAATCATGGGCGCTTACCGGGCCTGAATCTGTACGAGTGGTTTACAGTAAAAGCGTGACGGAAATTCCTTGCCGCGCTGCCGGTTGCGGATGACGTCGCCGCCTTCAGCAACGCACGCGGCGATGGATCGATCCAGGCTTGGGAAATATTCATTGCTGCCGGGCTCTGCAGATGTGGGTGGAACGCGCGCACGGATTCTGGTGCAGATTGCGTGTTCGTCAGCTTTAGGTGGCTCGCCCTCCACCGCTGGCAACGGACATAATCGGCAGGGATCGCCAGGACACAGGCAGCCCTCGCAGTCTGCCTGAGTTGGCGTTGCCATCAGGGTCAGCCAAAAACCCAGGGCCGGTACAATGACATACATAAAATGGCTGCAGACGGTGTTCGAATCGGGATTTCGTTCCATAGGGTAGTTGATACTCCAGTGTTTAGTCATGAGAACCATGGGCATCTCAAAGAACCGCTGTGCTGTCATCAGGCTTTGCTGCGCAAGCGGTGCCCGCTTGCCAGAGTTTTACCTGAATTGTTTGAGGCGCCTCAATATCTATATTGTCCCTTCATCATATCGAAAACGCAAAAAAACATCATGCAGTTCTTGACGCTGGTGCAAAATACGCAGATGATTTTTGTAAAGTATTTAGAGATGACACACATTAACAGAAGGAGCAACAATGAAAGCGCTCATGATTTTATGGATAACCGGTATGTTTATTTCGCTGGCGCATGCAGGTATGGATGAGAATCTCCAGAAGCTGCAGCAGCAGGCGAATGCAGCCTACGAGCAGATGATGAAAGCCAAAAAGGAAGCTGAGTATCTGGAAAAGGACGCGGCTTTTGCCGAGAAAGAGCTTCAGGCTGCCAAGCGGCGGTTAGCGGATGTCGAGCGCGATACTGAAACGGCTAAGCAAAAGGCGGCCGATGCAAAGCAGAGATTGGAGCGGGCAGCAGCGCAATGGCAGGAAGCGTCCGATCAGTTGGAGCACGCTTGGTTGCAGTCGGGCCGGCAATAAAGCAGATTTACACCCCTAGTACTCTATCAATATGATATTGATAGAGTACTAGAATCGTCGGCTCATTTTGACATGTGGTATGCCTGCCTCGATGAATGTATCGCCGTTGATCTGTAATCCGTGTTTTTCATAAAATGCTGACGCACTGACTTGTGCGCTCAGCGTGACTTCGGTCAGCCCCCGGTTTCTGGCTTCGTCAACCAGATGACGCAGCATAGCGCTGCCGACTCCACGGTTGCGCCAGGGTTTGAGTACCGCCATGCGCCCGATTCTGCCGTCCGGCAAAAGCCGCGCTGTTCCGATGGGTTCGCCCGCAGGGTCTGTTGCCAATACATGCATGCTCACTGCATCGAACGTATCCCATTCCAGTTCTTCGGGAACATGCTGTTCATGGATAAAAACCGTTTCCCGGACGGCGCGCAGCGATGATGCTGCGTCGGGCCACTGCACAATGTGAATCTGGTAACTGTTCAGGTTCATCGTGTGAATGTATAGGTAATTTTATTCATCATTATATACAACATCGGATTAAAATGGATTATCAGGCGGTTGTAAACAGCGTGATACAGGAGTGAATACCAGGAGAGGTGCGGCAGTCAGCGTGAATATCTGCTACTATGCTCACAATATGATCAACAATCTGTCCGGCAATATCATATGGATAGTACTAGATGTAAATTAAAATGATAAAACCGCTCTACGCGGTTGCCGGTTACTGCGGGGGGTGCGCCCATGCATCTGAGATTTACTTCGCTGACTCAGCGTTTTGCTGTCTGGTTTACACTGGTTTCTCTGCTGCCGATTCTGGTTATTGGCAATAGTTTTTTACATACGTTTGCAAGCGAAATCCAGAAAACAGTAATCGAGAACCTATCCGCCATCGCAGATAAAAAAATTGAACAGATCAATACCTACTTTCATGAACGCATGCTCGATGCCAGTCTGCTGCATGACGCCATTGCAACACGTGAGGCCATGCAGGAATTTCCAAAAATTTTCGAAACGTATGGCGTTGATTCAGAGGCCTATCAGCGGCTGGATGCCGAGCACCGTGGTCATTTTGGGCGTTTTGTCGAGGTTGCCAGTTACTATGACTTGTTCCTGATTTCGCTTAAGGGCGATATCGTGTACACGCAAAGCCATGAATCCGATTTTGCCACTAATTTGATTACGGGCCCCTACAGCAACACGGGTCTGGGACAGGTAACACGGCATGCACTGAACTATCTGGAAAGCTCGATTTCAGGTTTTGAGTTTTATGAACCGTCACATGGCGCCATTGCGGCGTTTATCGGCTATCCGATTATTATTGAAGGAGAAATCATCGGCGTGCTGGCGCTGCAGATCTACAGTGAGCATGTTTTTAAGGTGTTATCCAATAACATCGGATTGGGTGAAACCGGCGACACCGTAGTGGTGCGGCTTGAGAATGAAGATACGGCGCTTGTGATGGCTCCGCTCAGCACGGACAGCGATGCCGCATTGAAGCGGACGATTCGGCTGAACACGCCGTATTCGGCTTCGCTGAAGAATGCATTGTCCGGACAGACTGGCGGCGCCGTTATTCGGGATTACCGTGATAAAGAAGTGGTGGCGGTCTGGCGCTATTTGCCGCTCATGAACTGGGGCATCGTGGTAAAACAAGACGCCGACGAAGCGTTTGCCAACGTCCACCGGATCGAACAGTATAGTCTGGTTATTCTGGGAATAACGCTGCTGGGTGTTATTTTTGGCGCGTTTCTGTTCAATCGCCGAGTCGTCACGCCTTTGAAGCAATTGAACTACGGCGCCATGGAAATTGCCGCGGGTAATCTGCATCAGCGCGCCTCGATTGCGGGCTGGAATGAAATGCGTCAGCTCGGCCATACGTTCAACGTAATGGTGGAACGTTTGAACGCCAGCAATCAGGAACGCAGAAATGCCGAAACAAATCTGCGCCACCTGAATCAGGAACTGGAAAACCGGGTCGAGTTGCGCACTGCTGATCTGCAGCGAGCTAACGCAGCACTGGCTATCAAGGAGAAAGAAACCCGTTCTGTTGTTGAACATATGGTTGATTGTGTGGTGACAACGGATCATATCGGCGTAGTACTGTCCGCAAATCCCGTGGTCGAGAAGTTGTTCGGGTACACCCCGGAAGAAATCATCGGCCAGAATATTGCCATTCTGGTGCCAGAACCGGACCGTTCTCAGCATGCCTATTACATGGAACGATACTGTCTGACCGGACAAGGCCAGAAATATGTGGGACGGCCGCATATCAAGGGCCAGCACGGTATCGGTTTGGGCCGTGAGGTCGAAGCAGTGCACAAAAACGGTGAACTGATTCCGGTATATCTTGCGGTCAGCGAATATTTTGCCGGTGAGGATCGGCACTTCACCGGCGTGATGCGCGACATGCGCGAACATGTGCGCATTATGAGGGATCTGGAACAGGCCAGGAATGACGCCGAAGCCGCGAACAGGGCGAAATCCGCTTTTCTTGCTGCAATGAGCCATGAAATCCGCACGCCCATGAATGGTGTGATCGGCATGATCGATGTGCTCAGGCAGACCAGCCTGAGCGGTTATCAGATGGAAATGGCGAATCTGATACGCGACTCTGCCTATGCGCTACTGTCCATCATTGAAGATATTCTTGATTTTTCCAAAATAGAAGCCGGTAAGCTGGAAATCGAAAAGATCCCTATGCCGCTGGCCAGTGTTGTGGAAAATGCCTGTGGCATGCTCGCACACCTGGCGCTTAGCAAGAATGTGGAGCTTACTCTGTTTATCGATCCGGAAATCCCGGACAACGTATTGGGTGACCCCCTCCGCATCCGCCAGGTACTCGTCAATGTAGTCAATAATGCGATCAAGTTTTCCAGCAAGCAGAAGAAACCGGGCAAAGTAGCAGTACGGGTAATGCTGACCGAATCCGAGCCCGAGCAGATCCTGGTGACATTTCAGATTACAGATAACGGCATTGGTATGGATAAGGATACGCTGGAAAAACTTTTCAAATCCTTTTCCCAAGGCGATCCTTCAACTACGCGCCGTTTCGGCGGAACCGGCCTCGGGCTGGCGATCTCCCATCATCTGGCAGAGTTGATGAATGCAGAAATCACTGTGCAAAGCAGGTTGGAACAGGGATCCACCTTTGTGATCCAGATGCCGTTCAAGCCTTTGCCCGCAACGGAAGATACGCAGCGTAAAGCTACCGAATTGACAGGCCTGTGCTGTCTTATCGTCGGTAATCATAAAGGTCTGGGCAATGATCTTGAAGTGTATTTAAAGAGCGCCGGTGCGTGGGTTGAACATGTGGTCGATGTAGATGCGGCCATTAAGTATATTAAACATTTGAAGTCGGGCATGTGGCTGGTAGTTATTGATGCCGGGCGCCAGAAGGCGCCAATTGAAGAATTGCGGGTTGCGTTCAGCAACCGTTCCGATGCACTGCAAACCCGTCTGGAACCGCATTTTATTATTATCAAGCGCGGACGACGCCGGCAGGCGCGTGTCGAAGATGTCGATATTGTTACACTCGACGGCGATGTCATGTATCGCCAGTCGCTGATGCGTGCTATTGAGCTCGCCGCCGGCAGGGTAGAGCCCGAAGAAGAAAAAGCACCGTTAGCTGATACATTCAAATCAAAGCCATTGCCAGTTTCACGTGGCGAGGCACTCGAGCAGGGTAGGCTGATATTGGTCGCCGAAGATAATGAGATCAACCAGAAAGTGATCAAGCAGCAACTGACACTGCTCGGTTATGCTGCGGATATCGCCAATGACGGGCGTGAAGCACTGGGGCGCTGGGGAAACACCAAGTATGGTCTGTTACTCACAGACCTGCATATGCCCGAAATAGATGGGTTTGAATTGACAAAAAATATCCGGGAAATGGAATCCGGTGCAAAACATATTCCAATTGTTGCCCTGACGGCTAATGCGTTGAAAGGTGAAAAAGAGCATTGCCTCGAGGCCGGGATGGACGATTATTTGAGCAAGCCGGTGCAGCTCGAGGATTTACGCATCACGCTGGAAAAGTACCTGCCGATTGGTAAATCAGCCGCAACAACGCAAGCAAAACTGCCGGAGTCGACGAACGCAGAGCAGACGGAGCAAATTCAGCCAGTGGAAAAAACCGCTCAAGTAAAAAGAGCCGGGAAGCCGCAAGTTGTACCTGCCGAGAAAACGGATACAGAATCTGAATCCACTGCACAAATTCCCGTTGATGTACATGTACTTGAAGAACTTATCGGTGAAGATCAGGAAACCATCCATGAAATGCTGCGTGATTTTCGTGAGAATGCAGCACAAATTGCCGCAGCGTTGCGCAGCGCCTATCAAACCGGGCAGCTGGCGGAAGTGGGCTCAATCGCACATAAGCTGAAGTCTTCAGCGCGCTCGGTGGGCGCTCTAAAATTGGGTGAGTTATGCGCTGAAATGGAAAAAGCTGGGAAACGTAACGATCAAAAATCACTGGATGCATTATTGCCTGGATTTGATACGGAGTTAAGTAAGGTCGATGCTTATCTTGAAATATTGCTTATCCAGAATGCCGCAGCCAGTGTATCGTCCTCCAAATGATTTTACATTATTCTGGTTTTGCTTATACTTGAAGGACGGAATTCGCTAAGAGGCGGGCGACTCATGGCAAGGACGAAGATTGTGAGCTACTGGTGTCGGCGTTTTATCAATGACTCAACATTCCGCGACCAGGGACAGCTGGATTGGTTAGTCTTGGCGACATGGTCAAAGAACGACGCGCAACCGAGAACCTTCCTACCAGTCTTGGGATTGATGTAGTCATCCAAAGCCAGCAGTAGCCGCCTGTTGCCGTTGGACTGGGTCAAAGATCAAAGGCAAGCCCACTGGACTGACCAGGGAAGTTTTGATGAAGCCATGGATGTGTATCGACGCTGGCTAAGCGATAGCCCAAACAGCGTTTGCAGGCACTGCAGATATATTGGGCGCATAAGCTGCTTATAGACTGTATGCTATGCCGTGTTGTACCAAACCAACGAAATCGATGTTTGTCTCATTTAACGGCGTATTTGCAGCTAACAGCGTTAGGTTGGCCGCTGACAACTGTTGATTATCGAGTAACGCAACATAGGGTTGTTTTTCTTCCGGCGCAGGGTCGAGACCGTATAGATTATGCCAAAGCAGTGTAACAAGAGCACCATAATCGTGAATATCTAAAACGGTAAGTGCTGTTAGCGCAAGTTCCTCATTACTGGAACCACTGTCAATTAGAGACAGACCGGTACGCATAAAATCCCGATTGTTCACCGCGGTACCGCCAAATGTTACACCCAGAAGTTTTGCGATCTGTCCTGCGTTTCCATCGATATCGAGCGCGAGTCCCATATCTTCAAATCGTAAACGTTCAATTGATTTGAGTATGTCATTTCCATCGATCCCAGCTTGATGTGTTATGGAAAATCCATCAGCAGACCTGTTTAGTATGTATTCGGCCAATTCTCCAGTAAATAATGCTTCATCAATACCGGATCCGCCTAATAATGTATCATTACCTTCCATACCTGCCAGGATATCGTTGCCGTCATATCCGGATAAGACATTATCATATGGATTTCCATAAATTTCATCGTCATTCATGCCGCCGGTGGCATTTTCTATCACGGTGTCATACGCTATCCAGATATTTGGTACTGCCATACTTTCAGTCTCGCTGATGGCAGTCACCGCATTACCAATATATGATCCGCTGCCTTCATCCAGCTGGATTAAAGCGGCCTGGCTTCCCGTGTAGCTAATCGTATCCGTGCCGCCAGTATCCAGAATAGTCTCGTGATACATTTCGTCATCCGTATAGCGGAAAATATTGTTTCCGCTCTGATAGTCTGTATTTGCGCCGTAAATATGCTGAATCGCCAGGATATCAAGTGGCATAGGTGTGGTAGGGTAATAATCAAAGATTGAATTTTGATCACCCGGTATTGCAGCATAACTCATGATTGTGGATGACACAGTATTGTTCGCAACAGGAAAATCAGGATCGTCAAAAGGATGATTCAGTCCCAACGCATGTCCGATTTCATGGAGAATCGTCAAGAACGAATAATTACCAGGAATCCATTCTCGCTTTGCGCTTACACTTGATTTATTGATCCAGATGTCACCGCTCCAGGCCCCTTGTGCAGGTAAATATGCCCATGCCTCTGCGGCGTTCAGTGCCGGGACTTCGGTGTAAGCAATACGAATATCACCAACTGTATTTCGCGTTTCGCTTATCAATTCGAATTCGATATTGGCAGCGGCTGCCCATTGCTGCAGCGCTGCATCAAAATCGGACCGGTTTGATGATGAAAGTGGTGTGTAGGATGCGCTCCAAGGCTCATCACCGGGTACATAACCGGTGAATGGATTTGTTGACCACACCGCGCCCTCGCCTGGGAAGCTGTAAGAAATTTCGTTATTTTCCCAACGAGAGCCTTGTATGAGTGCATCTACGGTATTTGAACCGGTTAGGCTGGTTGAAATGATGTTGCTGAAAGTAAAAGGTGTCGGCATATTGCACTGTCAGGACAGTAAAAACCTATCACATTACTCTAGTGCTCTATCAATATGATATTGCTTGCAAGGCACGCCTTGCCATGTACACTGACAGACTCGCTGAACCTGGCAATATCATATGATAGCGTGCTAGAAGTTTTCAAAATAGAAGACAATATTACAGATAAATTTACCCCTTGTATTTGTCGTCGGACTCCTTAGTCATTACAGACCGCATGCATTTTTTTATCGGCGTCTTGGTAAACATTTTGCTGGACATTGTAGCGCCTTGACTCGTAAGCCCAATCCAGATTTCCGCGCATCCATGCGCGCAATACTGCAACATACTTTTTTACGACATGGTTAGGCACATCAGAAAATCTGGGCAACCTTTTTTCGAATGTCTGAAATTGTTGAATCTGTGCATCTACCAGCTTTTTAACTAGATTAAGTGCTTCTTGGAGGCTGATATTCAGTTCGTGTTGCATCACTAGAACCAAGTTATGCATATCGCCATGTGCTTTTTCTTTATTTAGAGAAATAATATCATTTGACCAGCACACAACGTTGTTAGTCAGACTGGCAAGCTTGATCAGGCATGGGTGCGCGCGCGCGGTGCATGGTATCTCGATGTTTTCGGCGATTTCTATCAGTTCTATATCGGTTAATAATCTCCCGCTAAAGGGGCGCATCAGCATATAACTGTCCGTGTCTGGCCACCGGTTAAGATGACGGTTCTGCGCTTCCCAGAGTGTTGCTTCAAAATATTCAGCAGCGCTTTTGGCAAACCGAAGCATCCATGATTTTGAAGAAAACGGCTGCAGACGACAATAAATATCATGCAAGGCATGAATCAGCGGAATATCGTTGGACTTGGTCGAATAGCCGGTAAGAATTTCAATGCACCGGTTATGTAGAGCCGACAACCGATCAGGACGTTTGCCCAGTCCGCTTTCGTCACATTGGTCATCAATAATAAAAAGCCAGGTATTCCAGTCTGAAATGATTTCAAGTCTGTTCAGCGCAGCATTAGGATAAGCGCGTGCTGAAAGCCAACCGAATTTGGATAGCTGCAGGTGTTCAAATGCTTTTTCATTTGTGACCAGTCTAAAATGTTTGACCCATTCCAGTGTTTGCTGATGAACTTTGTCTGCAAAAGGGCTAATGCTTTCCGGGAAAGGGCATGAAAGATGCGGCAAAATAATGTTTTCATTCGACATAACTGGGCACCTCAATTTACCAAGCAAATTAAATACGAGGCTAGTGTACCAATGTATTGATATTCATATAACTCAAAGAAACATAATATAAAGCCTTTGTTTGATTTTATCGTATCCGTATTTAGGAGTCGTTCATAAATAACTGTAACACTTATTTATTCGCGACTCCTTAAAGCACAGCTAATGCTGCTTATTGTTATTGTATACACGGTATTTGAATATACTAAAGTCAATGTATAATTTCGTCATGCTGCGGCGTTGGGCCGATGGCTTGCTCACGAATTATTCCAAAAAATTAGAAAAGAGGGTGTTATTTGAAATTCAGTAAACAGCGCATTAAGGAAATTGATGCCGTTTTACCGCAGACACAGTGTCGTCAATGTGGATTTGCTGGCTGTGAGCCGTATGCTGCAGCCATTGTTGCGGGACAGGCCGATATAAATCAGTGTCCACCGGGCGATTCGGTCGTAATCGCTAAAATTGCGAAGCTTCTGGGTATCGAAACCAAACCGTTGAATACCGACCACGGCTACCCAAAACCCAGATCGGTTGCTGTGATTGATGAAAATCTCTGTATCGGTTGCACTTTTTGTATCCGCTCATGCCCGGTTGACGCTATTGTTGGTGCGGCCAAGCAAATGCATACAGTAATTGCGAATGAATGCACCGGCTGTGAATTATGTCTGGAACCTTGCCCGATGGATTGTATCCGTATGGTGCCTATTGCATCCAGGGCTGATTCTGCGAAACCAGGACAAGGTGGGTATGACAATAAAGCCGATAGCGCACGTTTACGGTATCAATTCAGATTGCGACGGCTCGGTCGAAAAAAAATGCAGATGCAGGATACGCCAATCAAGCCGGACCCTAATACATTGGTTAAACGGGCGACAGCCAATAAAATGCGTAAACAGGCTGTCGTGCAAGCAGCATTGAAGCGTGCCGCCGCTATGCGAGCGCAAACCAATGATAAAAGCGGAAAGCCGCGGTCGACTCCACCATGAATTCAGCCATACGCCATGAAATATTCGCATGCCTGAAGTCAGCCAATCCTCATCCGGCAACAGAACTGGAATACCGGTCACATTTCGAGTTGTTGATTGCGGTGATGCTTTCCGCACAGGCAACTGATAAAAGTGTCAATCTGGCAACACGGAAGCTGTTTGCCTCGGCAAATACTCCTCAGAAAATACTTATTCTGGGTGAGGAGAAATTGCTGGAATTGATTAAAAGTATTGGATTATATAAAACAAAAGCGAAAAATATTCTCGCAACCTGCACGATATTGATGCAAAAATATGATAGTAAAGTGCCCGGAACACGTGAGCAACTGGTTCAACTTCCCGGTGTTGGCCGTAAGACTGCAAATGTTATATTGAATACAGCATTCGGTGAACCAACGATCGCCGTAGATACACATATTTTTCGTGTGGCAAACAGAACAGGTCTTGCGCACGGCAAAACTGCCCTGGCAGTTGAACTGAAATTATTAAAAGTCGTACCCAAGGCATACAGACACGATGCGCATCACTGGTTGATTCTGCACGGGCGTTATATTTGCAAAGCCAGAAAACCGGAATGCGGTCGGTGCATGATTTATCATTTATGCGAGTACAAAGATAAAACTGCCTAAAATTGTTAGCGCCCCCAGATAGCACAAAATTTTTGCCATGTTTAAACCGACAAGAAATCAAGCGCGCCAGTTTTTTTTTGATGCCTGGCGAAAATACCGGCAACAGGAAGTGTTGTCCGGAATAGAGCAAATCGCGCTGGAGATTATATTGCTTCATCCGGAATATCATGACATGTTGGAAGATGAGGAGCACTGCCGGGATAAAGATTATCTGCCGGAAATGGGTGAAACCAATCCATTTTTGCACCTGAGTCTGCATGTTGCCATTAAGGAGCAGCTGTCTATTAATCAGCCTGCCGGAATAAACGCATGTTTTTTGCGCTTACGGCAACAGGTCGGAAATGAACATGATGCAGCCCATCAGGTGATGGAATGTCTGGCGGATATGCTTTGGCAGGCGCAACGCAACCAAACGGCACCGGACGAGCTGATATATCTGGACTGTCTTGACAAACGATTGGCAAAACTGAAAAAAAAATAGCAGCGTATTACAGTGCTGTAGTGATTAGTTGTGTCAATATCCGGTACCGGCCGGATAGCCGCTGCATTGCATATAACGAAACATCAGGTCAAGGTCAAGCTCAGGGTTCTATCGAATCCATTTTAGTCCAAGGCTTATTCAGCCTTTTCATTTATTGATTTTTTTCGAGTTTTCGACAACTCAGCTTTATCGCTTATGGACAGGCTGTTTTCATTTTTTTGGCCCTTCGGACCAGTAATTTAATTTAATTCTTGAATTTTGCAAGTTCCTTTCTAGCAAGTTGTTGAAAAATATCTTCTAAACAGTAGGTGAAAAGCAAAACAGACGGCGCAAGCAAAGCGCAGCGAACAGTCATTAATACTGGTCCGAAGGGCAGAGCACAAACTGTGCCGGTAGAAAGCGGCACTTGAACATAAATAAATGCGTACTTTGCGTCTGTTTCTAACGTTGCAACAGCGATGCGGATAGTTTTTTAGCGGCCTGCAAGCAATCTGTGTATCAACGTGTGCATCAAAAAGGAGAATTAATAATGTGCGCCTAAAAATGACAGTGGATTTACAGCTTAAAAAAAGCAGGACATAATCAGAAGGTGACAATCACCTTGACGGTTGTTTCAAGCGCGACCATACAGTTATGTAGCAGTCCTGTTGCACACATATTTGCAGTGACCTTTTAGAGTGGTTTAAAAATCATAGTGCGTAGAATTAAAAAATTTAGGAGTGTGTGAATGACAAGTATGCAAATGCAAAAATCACCATATGTAAAAATAATTGGTTATCTATTCGTTCTATGTATCGGCTTCACGAGTGCATGGACTTTTGCAGAAACAATAGACGAAGAACTGGTCAATGCTGCCGGCAAAGGCAATCTGCCTTTGGTCAAACAGATACTTGAATCTGAACGGGATCTATCCAAGGATACGATAAACAAAGCGTTTTTTGCCGGTATACAAAAAGGCAGCAAGCCAATTGTACAGCGCTTGATCGATAGAGGAGCCGATATCGAATACCGGGGCGGCAACGGTTATACTGCGTTAATTCAGGCCGCACGGGACGGGCGCAGCCATCTGGTCAAACTGCTGCTGCCTTTAGGTGCAGCAGTGAACGCCGTAGCAACGGAAACGGGTGAGACAGCGCTTATTCTGGCTGCAAAAAGAGACCGCAGGGAGGTTATCGACCAATTGTTGGCGACAGAAGCGGATTTAAATGCGCAACGAAGCACTGATGGCATGACAGCGCTCATGCTGGCCGCGCGTGGTGGACATCAGCAGGCTACGCATGCGTTACTCGAAGCTGGCGCCGATGTTGATTTTCAGCTGAAAAACGGGGCTACGGCCCTGATGCTGGCGGCGCAGCATGGCCATGTTGGCGTAATCTATGTATTATTGGCGGCCAACGCGGATGTCAACATCAAAGCAGAAAATGGCGCTACCGCTTTGACGCTTGCTAATGTCTACCGCCATAACGAAGCGGCTGAGATGCTCAAACGGGCAGGTGCCCGATAACGTGCTTGCAAAAATTGTCTTCAAGGTCAGATTTGCTCAAACGTTAAGTGTACAGCAGGCGCAAACGCTTTGCTCTATGAATAACCTCAATTTTAAAGCCATACTATGGTAGTTTGTTTTTTAAGAAAGTATTTCACTAATTATTGTAATTAATGAAGGATATGTCAAAATGAAAATAAAAACTGTTTTATTACTTATTGCGCTGTTGATTATACTGTCTGGTTGTGGAGACGAATCTTCAGGTGATAAATCAGACAGTGGTTCAACGGCCGAGACCTTGAGTGAAGTGACAGCAATAGATGAATTGCCGTCTTTTTTAAGTGAAGGTTTGACGCCGGAAGAAATAACCGAACTTAGAGAACAGATATTGCCCGGCAGCGCGGAAGATGAAATGACGCCAGGCGAGAAATTTCAGGCGCTATTAGAAGATGCGAAAGCGGGAGACCCTGTTGCACAAAACGGTTTAGGTGTCATGTATTATACCGGTGAAGCAGTTTCCAAAACGCTAACTGGTCAGATTCTGGATAATGATCCTGAATTAGCCGCTGGCTGGTTTTATCGTTCGGCAGAACAGGGATACGCCGACGCGCAATTTAATCTGGGGCTAATGTACGCTAATGGCGAAGGGGTTGAACAGGATATGCAACAGGCAGCGGAACTGTTCACGAAAGCAGCCGAACAAGGTCATATCGATGCGCAAAATAATCTGGGCGCACTGTATTTTATAGGCGAAGGCGTAGCCCGGGATGAAGAAAAAGCGGTTGAATGGTTTGAAAAAGCAGCAGCCCAGGGTAATGAAGAAGCGAGAGAAAATCTGGAAGCTATTATGGCTGCAAGGCCGCAATAGCTTACCCGTTCTAAACGTAGCTTAGGAGCAAGGCCAAAATAACTTGAACACTTTATCCTGTATCGGGCATTTTACGAGGGGGTACTTAGGCCATATTGTTCAAGTTATTTTGGCCTGCATCCTTAATGCAAATAAACGCACCGAATTATGCAAGAGGGTATTTTGATCAGCGCATGTCTGGTAAGTGGAAATACCTTTTGTGACACAGGCTCACTGAACCCGGCAATATCATATGGATAGAGTACTAGTCTTGCCGGATTTTGCGATCGAATTGGCAGTCGTGACGAATGTCTTGTGATCTGCCGGATAAATCGTTTCATTGAGGCACTTCCATAACCGATCTAAATCTTTCATGGACAAAAAAGAACAAATCAACTTCTGGTATGTCATTGCAGCAGTGCTAGGCGTATTATTCCTGCAAAACCTCTATACCCAGTACACACAAGTCGAACCGATACCCTACAGCCGATTTCAGCATTTGCTTGAACAGGGGCAGATTGAGAAAATTTCGATCACCGACCAGCATATTTACGGTTCGCTTAAATCACGGCATGCAGACGATTTCAAAGAATTTGTCACCACGCGCGTGGAGCCGGAATTTGCTGAAGAGCTGGAAAAATACCACGTTGAATACAGCGGTATTGTAAAAAGCACCTGGCTGCGCGATATCTTATCGTGGTTGTTGCCGATGGCGATTTTTATCGGTATCTGGCTGTTTATAATCCGCCGTATGAGTGGCCGCGTCAGTGAAGGCATGATGTCCATCGGCAAAAGCCGCGCCAAGGTATTTGTCGAAAAGGAAACCAAAGTTACCTTTGCCGACGTGGCAGGCGTGGATGAAGCCAAGGAAGAACTGATCGAAATTATCAACTTTTTGAAGGATCCGGCTAGTTACGGCCGCCTTGGCGGACGCGCCCCGAAAGGAATCTTGCTGGTGGGTCCTCCGGGTACGGGTAAAACATTACTTGCGCGTGCGGTGGCGGGCGAAGCGGGTGTGTCTTTTTTTTCCATTTCCGGTTCCGAGTTTGTCGAGATGTTTGTCGGCGTGGGCGCCGCGCGTGTGCGCGATCTGTTTGAACAGGCACGGCAGATGGCGCCTGCAATTATTTTTATTGATGAACTCGATGCGCTGGGCCGGGCACGTGGCGCTTATGGTCTCGCCAGCGGGCATGATGAAAAGGAGCAGACCTTGAACCAGTTACTTGCCGAATTGGATGGTTTTGATCCCGCCAGCGGTATCGTACTGCTGGGCGCGACCAATCGCCCGGAAATTCTTGATCCCGCGTTACTGCGTGCCGGGCGTTTTGACCGTCAGGTACTGGTCGACCGGCCAGACAAACATGGACGGGAACAAATACTGGCGGTACATATCAAAAAAGTAAGTCTGGATACAGATGTTCAGATCGAGCAGGTTGCCGCATTGACACCGGGTTTTACTGGAGCGGATCTGGCCAATCTGATCAATGAAGCAGCGTTGCTCGCCACACGGCGCAGTGCTGTATCGGTCACAATGGATGATTTTAATAATGCTATTGAGCGTATTGTTGCCGGACTGGAAAAGCGTAACCGTTTGCTCAATCCGGGAGAACGGCGCGTGGTGGCGTTCCATGAGCTCGGCCACGCCATGGTCGCTCTTGCGTTGCCGGGCACCGATGAAGTACACAAGATTTCCATTATTCCACGCGGTATCGGCGCTTTGGGTTATACCATTCAGCGCCCGACTGAAGACCGGTTTCTGATGACAAAAGCCGAACTGCAAAACAAAATGTCGATCTTGCTTGGCGGCCGCGCTGCTGAACAGATTGTCTTTAAGGAGGTGTCGACAGGCGCTGCTGATGATTTGGCACGCGCAACGGATATTGCACGCGCCATGGTTCTGCGTTACGGCATGAGCGATGTACTTGGACATGTGACCTATGAACGCGAACAGTCCGCCTTTCTGCAACCGAATACGCCTCTGCCGCAGACACGTAATTACAGCGAGGAAACCGCCAACCGGGTGGATGCCGCAGTGCACGAGTTGATCGAACATGCATTGGTACGCGCTGTTAATATCCTGCAGACCAACAGAGCGCTGCTGGATCAAACAGCCGAAGAATTACTAAAAACCGAGACCCTTAATCAGCCCGAGATCGCAAAAGTAAAACAGAAGATCAAAGCAATAAAAAACGCTGATTGATGCATGTCAGGCTGGAGTGGGTTATGGCATTGGCCAGGTGCCGGTGGCTAAGCCGCGATGGTAGCGGTTTAATTGAGCGATTGCTGTAAGTCGTTTAAAAAATCACGTATACGGACGGCATTCGCCCCGAGGTCGCTGACACCAACGCGTGAAACCGAACGCATGTCTACTTGCGTGTGTTCACCGTTTCGTTGAATCCGTATGACCACATCATCTTTGAACGCCATAACGGGTGTGACGGCTGTCGCTTCAATCGTCCCCAGGTCAGCGGAAGCTGCCGCGATGGCCCAGCCGCGCGATTCGGCCAATTGTAATGCCTGGTCAAATACAAGCGCCGGCGCAGGACGCTTGAGTTGCAGCGGTTTCAGATCGGGATAACCGGCCTGCTGTAACTGGGTGAGATTGTCCGGTTTCAGGCGATCCAGCGGATTATCGGTTGCCTCGCGCAGCGCCGGTACCGCTGTAAATTGCGGCGGATTATCGAGATCCGTGCTGATATCATGAATGCGTGGCAGGCCCGATGCGGCCAGTAGTGTGAACACTGTCGGCATGGCAACAACAAAGCCAAGCAGCGAACCGGTTAAAGATGAGAGGGCGCTTTTTCGTTGCCGCATGGCAACAAACAATCCGGAAATGCCCAATAGAGCTGCAATCAAACCGCACAATGTCGATACCGCCAGCACAGGCAACGCAAACTGAAATGCGACAACATGAAGGCGGTGCAGGATAACAGCAGCACCTGCAAGCAATCCGGAAATAAGTGCCAGCCGGGTACTGAATTTGCCTAGTTTTGCGTGTTTGAGCATGGTTATTAAAATGCAAAGATTACTTGCCGCGCCAGTGCACGGAGTACAGGTCGTGACGTCTGTCCCTGAGATTCTGTACTGTACCGGCATTGCGCGCTGTGCGCAATGAATCCGGGCGCACATCAGCCAGTGCAATGGTTTCCACATTCGGTGTCGTGTCTGCTGCGATACCATCTCTGGAAAAGGGAAAATCGCATGGCGTCAAAATACAACTTTGCGCATATTGAACGTCCATATTCGCCACATTCGGCAGATTACCCACGTTGCCTGACATGACGACATAGATTTGATTTTCCACTGCGCGCGCCTGGCTGCAATAACGCACACGCAGATATCCCTGCCTTTCGGCTGTGCAGAACGGCACAAAAACCAGATAAACGCCCTGGTCGACAAGATGCCGCGCCAGTTCCGGGAATTCCGCATCGTAACAAATCAATACACCAATCGAGCCGCAATCCGTCTCAATGGCACTTAGCGTGTTTCCGCCTTCGATGTTCCACCAGTATACTTCGTCGGGCGTCGGGTGAATTTTGGGTTGTTGATGGATAGAACCGTCACGCAGGAAAATATATGAAATATTTTCCACGCGGCCTGCCGCTATGTGCGTTGGATGCGTTCCACCGATGATATTAATATTGTAGCGGAGCGCCATGTCGCGCATCGCTTTAGTAAAGCGATCAGTGTATTTTGTCAGTGCCGCAATCGATTCGGCCGGAGACAAGCGCTGATCTTCTATAGATAGCAGTTGCAGCGTAAACAGTTCGGGGAAAACAACGAAGTCACCATTGTAGTCAGCAATAACATCGACAAAATACTCAATAAAGCTGATAAATTCTTCAAATGAATTTACTTTTCGCATCATATACTGCACTGTGCCTACACGAACTGTCTCCTGCAATCTTCCGCCGAAGTTTTTGTGGCGCTTGATTTCCGATTCTTCCGGAACGCCAGGATTGTGCCAGATCAGATGAACGCCATAGCCCAGCGAATCACGGTCCTCAGGCAGGTAATCTTTGATTACGCCAAGCACTTCAAAATTATTGTGCAACTGGAACGACAGCACCTGATCACGCAATTTTTTCTGTACGATTTGCTGTACATACGCGTCGACATCAGGATAACGTTTGGCTCTTTTGGCATAACTGGGCAATCTGCCGGCAAAAACAATACCTTTTAAACCAAGGTCCTGACAAAGTTGCTTGCGTGCATTGTAAAAGCGCTGGCCGATCCGGTAGCCACGATAATCTGGATCAACGCAAACCTCCATTCCGTACAGATATTCACCGTCCGGATTGTGCCGCGATGCATAGCCGTTACCGGTGATTTCAACCCAGCTGTGTGGTTGCAGTGCAATTTTTCCTGAAATCCGGAAACTAGCACAGTATCCCACCAGTTCTTTATCGTATACAGCTACAAGCTGTCCCTCCGAGAAGTTATTGATCTGGCCGTTCAACGCGCCTTCTGAATAAGCCGGAATATTGGTGTTCCGGTATACCCGCGCAACGAGCTCTGCGAGCGCAGGTACATCTTTTAGTGTTGCGTTGCGTATAGTTAGGCGACCGGATTTTTTATTAATTTCCGATCTTGGATTTGCTGATTTCATGGCGATTACAAATGTGTTCGATGCGATCTGCGTTGGCGCAGCCAGTAAATGACAACGCCGATCGTACAAGCAATAAGCAGCATAATCATAATGTCACGCAGATAATCTTTAATCAGCGCTTCGTTCTCTCCAATAAAATAACCGAGTACTGTCAGTATGATTACCCAGATGCCGGCGCCAAGACTGGTGTAAAAACAAAATATCGGTAAATGCATGCGCGCCAGGCCAGCCGGTATTGAAATGTACTGACGCACCATCGGAATCAGACGACCGGTAAAAGTGGAAATATGTCCGTGACGTTGAAAAAAAATTTCCATTTTCTGCAGATGGACTTCACTAAACATGACATATTTGCCGTAGCGCAATAAAAATGGGCGCCCGAGCCATACTGCCAGATAATAGTTGACGAGTGCACCGATGAGGCTGCCGAAAATTCCGCACACTATGACAATCAGAATATGCATTTCGCCTTTTGAAGCAAGGTATCCGGCCGGTATCATGATGACTTCACTTGGAAAAGGCACAAAACTCGATTCAAGCAGCATCAGAACAAAAATGCCTGGATAGCCCAGGCTGCCGATGGTGTTGACGATCCACTCAATAATTTCTGCAATCAATCCGGTAGCCTCTGTACAGAGAAAAAATCCAATGCATCAGCGTCAGACCACAGCGCCGTCATTCTCCGGTTTCTTTTCTTCCTGCTGCAATAGGTCTTCGCGTTTGACTCCCAGCAGAATTAAAATCGAGCTGGCTACCATGATGGAAGAATAGATGCCAAACCAGATGCCTATGGTTAATGCCAGTGCGAAATAATATAAAACCTCGCCGCCGAATAACAGCATGGAGATGATGACCATTTGCGTGCTGCCGTGCGTCATGATCGTACGTGCCATAGTACGTGTGATGGCATTGTTGATAACCTGTTTGACCGGTACCTTGCGCAATTTGCGGAAGTTTTCGCGTATGCGGTCAAAAATGACTACGGATTCGTTAACGGAGTAGCCCAGTACTGCGAGAACTGCAGCTAAAACGGTCAGTGAAAATTCCCATTGGAAGAATGCAAAGAAACCCAGAATGATAATGACGTCATGCAGGTTGGCGATTATCCCGGCAATACCAAATTTCCACTCAAAACGTACCGCCAGATAGGCTACGATACCGAGTGATACGAATAACAAAGCCAGTGCACCGTTTTCCAGCAATTCCTGCCCGACCTGCGGTCCGACAAACTCCACGCGGCGCATTTCAGTCGTACTGTCCGCTTCGCGCAACGCGTCCAGAACCGCTTCTGACAATTGTGCGCTGGAATATTCAGACATGATGGGCAGGCGAATCATCACATCGCGGGAAGTGCCGAAATTCTGCACAGTGGCGTCTGACATATTCATGCCTGCCAGTACTTCTCTGATGTTATTCAGATCGGCAGTTTGTTCGTAACTGACTTCAAGTACGGTTCCGCCGGTAAAGTCCACGCCAAGATTCAGTCCTCTGGTCGCAATAAAGAAAACGGATAGAATGAATGCCAGGATTGAGATCACCGCTGCACTGCGCCGCCAGTCCATAAAAGGGATGTCACGGCTGAATCTGAAAAATTCCATTGGTTATTCCTCTAAAAATCCTGTTTAAATCATGTCTTGGCGGGCTATTTTTTCTTAGCTTTACGGGATGTCTGTTTTCGTTTCCCGCGTATGCGCGTCGATTTTTTTGGCGTTGCGCCCGTTGCTGCCGCCGGTTCATTTTCACTAGTTGCAGTAGATTGGTTTTCTTCCGGAATCGCTTCGGGATTCGTTATTGCCGCGGCTTCATTCCTTTTTTTTAAAGTGTTTTCAATGACCGGCTCAACCGCAGTGCCGAATGTTTTCTCGTTTTGTATTTGGGTCGATTCCGTCAATTCTGATGCAGTGGCGTCACCCGGTTCTGGCGGTAATTTGTATTTAAACCGTTTCCTGGCATTTTCAGTCTCGGGTATCCAGATTTTGCCGATGGGTACAACTTCCAGTTTGCGGCGGCTGCCATACATATAGTTGACCAAGCCACGCGATACGAAGATTGCAGTAAACACTGAAGTCAAAATGCCGAGACAAAGCACAACTGCGAATCCTTTTACCGGTCCGGAACCGAATGCGAACAGTGCGATACCTGCAATCAGTGTAGTGATATTCGAGTCAAGAATTGTTCCGGTGGCACGTTCGTATCCGGCGCTAATCGCAAGCTGCGGCGATACACCGGCGCGCAGTTCGTCGCGTATGCGCTCATTGATCAGTACGTTGGCGTCGATGGCCATGCCGACGGTCAGCGCCAGCGCCGCCATGCCTGGCAATGTCAGCGTCGCTTGCAGAATGGACAGCAGACCAATCAACAATAACAGATTTAAGCTGAGCGCCAGGACGGAAATGACACCGAATGCCATGTAATACAGCATAATAAAGACCGCGACTGCCAGAAAGCCGTAAAGTGTCGAATTAAACCCTCTGGCAATATTGTCCGCACCCAGGCTGGGGCCGACGGTACGTTCTTCGATGATATCCATGGGTGCGGCCAGTGCACCGGCACGAAGCAGCAGCGCGACATCGCGTGCTTCAGCTGTAGTCATGCGCCCGCTGATTTGTACCCTGCCGCCACCGATTTCTTCACGGATAACTGGCGCAGTGACGACTTCAGCCAGATTGCGCTCAATCAACAGTATAGCCATGCGTCTGCCGACGTTTTCGCGTGTCAGTTTCTTAAAAATCTGCGCCCCGTTATTATCCAGCCGAAGGTGCACGGCTGGCTGATTGTCTTCATTAAAGCCAGGCTGCGCATCGATAATACGTTCACCTGTCAGCAATACCTGTTTTTTGACCAATAGAGGCCCGCCACCGCGTTCATCGTAAAGCTCAGTGCCAAATGGTATGCGGCCTTGCAGCGCCGCGTCGAGATCGCGTTCATCGTCAACCATGCGTATTTCCAGCGTTGCCGTACGGCCAAGGATCTCCTTTGCTTTGGCGGTGTCCTGAACACCCGGCAACTGGACGATTACGCGGTCAGCGCCTGCTTTTTGAATAATCGGTTCCGCCACACCCAGTTCGTTGACCCGGTTACGCAGCGTCGTTATATTTTGCTGAACAGTGGAATCCTGCATTTGTACCAGTGCTTCCGGCTTAATGGCAGCGATCAAGTTAAAGCGGTTGCCAATCTGTTCCTCTTTGAATTGCAGGTCTTCGTAGGTTGATTTCAGTTCGTCTAAAGCCTGCGCACGCGATTCGGCATCACGGAACCTGATCGTTAATGTTTTATCCTGTTTTTCAACACCGGCATAGGGAATTCTTTTTTCACGTAAAGTCGAGCGGATATCCGTGCTGTGGCGGTCGAGTGTTTTACTGACTGCACCTTCCATATCGACTTCGAGCATGAAGTGGACACCGCCGCGAAGATCAAGTCCGAGATACATCGGCAACGCACCCAAATCACTCAACCACTGTGGAGAGTTGGGCAGCAAGTTCAACGCGACCATATAGTCGTCGCCTAACGTTGACTGGAGTAAGTCTTTGGCTTTGATTTGTGTGTCAGTGTCCTCAAAGCGCACCTTGATGCTGCCTTCTTCCAGAAAAAGACCGTCAATCGGGATACCGGCGTTTGCCAGCGTTGTTTCAACCCGTTGCAGCAAGGCATTATCTGCCTGGGTTGCCATTCTCAATGGAGAAATTTGCACGGCTGGGGATTCGCCAAAAAAATTAGGCAGGGTATAGAGCAGTCCGAGTGACAAGGAAACCGCAATAATCAAGTATTTCCAAAGCGGGTAGCGGTTCATGAGTATTCAGTAATGATTATAATGTTGTTGAAAAGCGATGAAGTGGAAAAAAGACCCCTAAAAGAATCAACCAGGTTCGCTACAAGATTTAATCTTTGTCGCCTGGTTTGGATGCGCCCTCATTGCTGTTATCGGATGCATGATCGGATGGCGTTGCTGCATCATCGGTCGTTTTGCTTTCTGTCGCTGTTGCCGGAGGCGCGCTTTTGGCTGCTTTTTTAACCTGTTTGCCGCCTTTGGATGGTTCGATACTTTTAAGCGTCCCTTTGGGTAATAGTGTTTGAACCGAGGATTTCAGCACAATGACTTCAAGGCTGGACGCAATTTCCACGACTACGTAGCTTTCGCTGACATTGAGTATTAAACCCAGTATGCCGCCATTGGTAATGACTTCGTCGCCCCTTTGCAGGTTTTCGACCATTTGTTTATGTTCTTTGGCGCGCTTCGCCTGTGGACGAATCAGCAGCAGCCAGAAAATAACAAAAATACCTATTAACAGAATGAGATTCGCCCAACCTGCACCGGCTTGTCCGGATTCGGCGGCCTGCGCGTATGCTTCGCTAATCAGCATGATATTTCTCCAAGGAACGATTAATCAAAAAGTGCACATATTAGCATGATGCAGGCTGATCACTGAAATTCCCGTGTAAATTTTTCTACAAATTCATTGAATTGCGCCTGCTCGATTGCAGTGCGGATTTCAGTCATAAGATGCTGATAATAGTACAGATTGTGCACCGTATTCAGATGGGCGCCGAGCATTTCATTGATACGCTGGAGATGGTGCAGATAAGCACGGGTAAAATTACGGCAGGTATAACATTCACATTGCTCGTCCGGCGGCGCAGTATCCAGTTTGTAACGGCTGTTGCGCAGCTTGATAATGCCTTTGCGGGTATACAGCCAGCCGTTACGCGCGTTGCGTGTCGGCAGTACACAATCGAACATGTCGATTCCCTGCGCCACTGCATGCACGATATCAGCGGGTGTGCCGACACCCATCAAGTAGCGCGGCTTGCCGTCCGGCAACTGGGGTGCGGTATGTTCCAGAATACGCCGCATCTCGGTTTTGGGTTCGCCGACTGATAAACCGCCAATTGCGTAGCCGTCAAAGCCGGTCGATATCAAACCGTCCAGAGAACGGTCGCGCAAGTTATTATACATGCCGCCTTGTACAATACCGAATAATGCGTTTGCATTACCTTCGTGCGCCTGTTTGGAACGTTTAGCCCAGCGCAGGCTGAGTTCCATTGAATCCCGTGTGGCGGCTTCATCTGCCGGATATGGCGTGCATTCATCGAATATCATTACAATATCCGAATTCAGAATACGTTGAATGCGCATGGATTCTTCCGGCGTCAGAAAACAGCGGTCACCGTTTACCGGCGAGCTGAACGTTACGCCTTGCTCGCTGATTTTGCGTAAATCGCCGAGACTGTATACCTGAAATCCGCCGGAGTCCGTCAAAATCGGACCGTGCCAGTGTATAAAGGCGTGCAGTCCGCCATGGGCATCAACGACTTCCAACCCTGGACGCAGCCATAAATGAAAGGTATTGCCCAATATGATTTGTGCATTGATTGTCTGCAGCATTTCCGGAGACATGCCCTTGACTGCGCCGTAAGTGCCAACGGGCATAAAAGCAGGCGTTTCAACCTGTCCATGTGACAGTGTCAATGTTCCCCGGCGTGCTGCCTGATCGGTGGCTTTCAGTACGAATTTCATGGTTGTCTCTCAATAAGCATGGCATCGCCGTAGCTGAAAAACCGGTATTGCTGTTCAATCGCGTGTTTGTAGGCGTTGCGTATATTGTCTATGCCGCCGAATGCGCTGACCAGTATAATCAGAGTGGATCGCGGCAAATGAAAATTGGTCAGTAGTCGCTCAGCTACGTGAAAACGATAACCCGGTGTAATAAAGATATCGGTCTCGCCGAAGCCTGCAACCAACCGCCCATTATGTCGTGCAGCGGATGCTTCGAGCGCACGTAACGAAGTTGTGCCAACTGCCAGAACACGGCCACCTGTTGTTCTGGCCTGTTCAATTACATCGACTGTTTTCTGTGGAATATGGAACAGTTCGCTATGCATGGTATGGTCGGTAATCTTTTCAACACGCACCGGTTGGAAGGTACCTGCACCAACGTGCAAGGTGACATAAGCGATAATGACGCCTTTTGTCTGTAGTTGGTTCAGTATGGTTTCGTCAAAATGCAGGCCAGCTGTCGGTGCAGCGACCGCGCCAGCATTTCTGGCATACACTGTTTGATAACGCGTTTCATCTGTTGCCGTTGCAGTGCGGCTTATATATGGAGGCAAAGGCAGCTGACCGAAACGTTCCAGTAATTCATAAACAGTTTGCGGGTGATCAAAACGTAACGTATAGAACGTATCCAGGCGGTCAATAACCGTTGCGGGAACAGTATCTGCCAAAACTAATTGGCTATTTAATTTAGGCGCATGGCTGGCTCGGATTGTTGCTTGAACATGGTGGTCGTCCAGTACGCGTTCCACCATAACCTCGATTTTTCCTCCGCTATTTTTTTGACCGAACAACCTTGCTTTAATAACACGCGTGTCGTTAAACACGACAACATCTCCAGGACGCAGGTAATCGGACAAATTGGAAAACTGTAAATCGTGTATACGGCTGTCTAGATACAACAACCGGCTGCTGGTGCGCTGTTGAGCCGGTTGCTGGGCAATAAGTTCAAGCGGCAGATCAAAATCAAATTCCCGGATGTTCATTTCAATTAACAGATACGCGATCGATAAAAATGTTGGCGTATTGAAAACGGAAAACCCTGTATTTTATAAACCAGAGCAGCGATACGCCTCAAATTCATCGAAAATGCGCAATTATATACTGATGGTGGTATTTTTACCGGCGCGGCTTGCTGAAGCTGACAAATTCAGTGATAATTGCGTTCTTCTTTTGTACTAGCAAAAAACAGTCGGCACTTGCCGAGGTGGCGGAATTGGTAGACGCACTGGATTCAAAATCCAGCGATGGTGACATCATGGGGGTTCGATTCCCCCCCTCGGCACCATTAACATTTTTTGACCAGAATTATCCCCTAACAGTTTGAAAGGTAATGATAAATCAGGGGTTCGATACCCTGCATTTCGTACATAGGTTAGGCGGTCAGTAAAGGTGAGTTTTAGCACCGCACGTTTGTCCTCAAACCGTCCGTAGGCCCATATTTTATGGGGTTCTTGAAGAAATTGTAACGAAGTTCGATACATCTCGTCATAGGTTTTGAGTGAACGACCGCAACGGTTTAATTTTTCCTCGATCACAAGCTTTTGACTCTGCAATTCCTCTATCCGTTTTTCGAGCGCCTTGGCGACCAGCGGCGAGTCTGCATCGACAATCCGGTCTAAGAGCTGATCTCAAAAAGTAGCGCGATGTCAGTCTTGAGCGAAGCCTGATTACCTTTAACAGTAAAGTGGTAATGCGCCTTTCGATCTACCACGAAGGATGCGAGTTTACGTTGCGTCAGAAGCGCATCAGCGGTAATGTCCTTGCCTTGGATATCGATGCTTTCCAGCAACGGGATGAATATACCGATTTCATTGGTTTGCTTGGTTTCGCCGCTCTCTACGGGCAGAGTGCCGACTTTTTTTGGGTGAGACACAAAGCCGTCTCGTGGCCCACGACGCTCATGATGTGTGTTTGCCGTCCCGCTTCGTCTATGGCGCTGCACATCGTCTTGCCGTCAATTGCAAGGCTTTGGTCTTCTTTGGCAAAGGCCGCGTTCCATTGCTGTAGAGCGAGATCAAGCTTGACCGGATCGACCCGGACCAACACGTCCCGGATGATAGACTCGCTGGGAACAACGTATTTTTTATTCTCGCGTCGACACCCGAAGCGTTCGCGGGCTTTGGGCTTCAGATCTTTTGCCCATGCTGCGATGGCCTTATAACCACGCATGCCGCACAGAGTTGCCCCTGCAGCGATACCCAGCACCACAGACAGCCGATGACGCTTGCCTTCGGCTCTACGCGGATCAGGGATGTCATTAAAAAAATCTGGTAGTGTGCGCATTTGTTGGACAGTCAGCATGATCTTGGGGGCTCCAGTACGATAGATAGGGTTGAGGGTAAAACGGGAGAGTTGTGCACGTGCGTCACGTTGCACGGGTAGGGTAAAGACCAATTTTGGAGAGGTGGCAACAGTACTGTAGCCATCGCGGGTACGGCTATATCCCCGTGTCAGCCCAAGGCAAGTCCAATTCGCTGCACGGTAGACTGTACCGTGGAAACGCGACGGATCAACAAAGGTCTCCAGCAAGAGCAGGGACTGGCCAAAATGTATTCGCCAATCACCGGCAATTCTTTGGTGGCACAAGGACAACGCTTTAGAGCCCAGATTGGGATAGTGCCACTCAGGCAAGATCAGAAAGCGACTGTTGTTGGCGATTAACTTCAAGCGATCATATTGGTGACGGAAATCCCATCCGATCCAACGATCACGTACACCGCACTTCCAGGCAGCAGCTGAAAAACTCAGCAATGCCGCCCATTCATCGCCATGGGTGGCAACATACCAGAGTGTATGACCGATCTTGGCTAAATCGCCAAGATAGTGGTATTGCTGCATCAACTCCCGGTAGCGAGGCTCTTCAACTTTGCGTACTGGGCGAGTACTTAATTGCCCAAGATTGATTTTCATGAGCACTTTTTACTCTGAAAATGCTCGCTTGTCCAGATCTTTAAATAACTTTCTGAATCTGATTGATTTTAATTAGTGAACAAATTCACCCTGAAGTGCGGTGAGTATACTGTTGACTTTTGGAATTTGGCAGGTAGAATAGTATTAAGTACTTTATATTATTATTAACCTACGCCGCGTATTATAAGTTAATCAATAAGTAGTACAGATCGAAAATGGGGAAACTAGGGTTCCGGCCTGTTTGCTAGGCGCTTGGTCCGAGAGTTTCCGGTCTCATAATAATGAGGCTCCACGGAGGGATAAAAGCCCGGGAGATTGAGATGTTTAAATACATTGATTCTCGGCGTTTTTATTAATCGTGTTAAAGAGTCTTGTTATGTCTAAATCTAAAGTCCTTCAGCAGCAATTATCTTCTTCCGGCAGCGATACAGCTGATACCGATATTCTGCATCGCAGCATGAGTGTCTGGCACAGTTTTACGCTGGGCTTTGCGGTTGTTTCGCCCGTGGTTGGATTATATGCCATTATTGGTGTGCAGACAACGGTAACCGGTGGCGGCTGGTTTGCAGCACTGGCTATTTGTCTGGTGATGCAACTGCTGGTGGCTACGATATATGCTGAGCTATCCTCACAATTTCCGATTGCCGGCGGATCCTATAAATGGGCACGCCAGCTGGGCGGTGTTACGGCGGGTCAATATGCCGGTGTCATTTACGTCAGTTCCACCATCGCGATGTTAACCACGACTGCGTATACCGGTGGCATTTGGCTGGCAACCTTTTGGGGATCGACCGATGGCGGTGGCCCCACTATGGTATTCTGGGGTGCGGTATTTTTAGTGTTGTGCATGCTGCTCAATCTTGCCCATGTTAATATTTTTAAGTCAATAATCGCATTGGGTGTTTACGCTGAGATTATTGGGTCGTTCGGTATTGCTTTGTTATTGTTTTTCTTTTTCCGCCAGCATGGTTTCTCCGAATTATTTCAACACATGGGTTCCGGTTCAGCACCAACCGAGACTGCTGCTTTCCTGGCGGCGCTAGCAATTGCCGGCTGGGCATTCATTGGATTTGATGCTTGTTCGACAACTGCAGAAGAAACCCATCAACCCAAACGAATGGTGCCCCGCGCGATTTTTTTTGCTTTGATGGGGGTAGGGACCATTGTGTTGTTCAATTCCGCCGCGCTGATATTGGCCTTCGATCATGACACACTGGTAAATACCAGTAAAACATCTGATCCGGTCACCCCTTTGATAGCCAGTCGTTTTGGCGCCTGGATCGAGAAACCATTTTCCGGCATTGTTATGATCGCTTTTCTCGCCTGCGGGGCTTCAGTCGTTAAATATACGTCCCGAATCGTCTATTCCATGGCGCGTGAAGGTAATATGCCTGCTGTATTAAGCAACGTAACAGCTGACAAAACGCCGCGTAATGCCATCCTTTTTACCGTCACATTGGCAGGGCTTGGCTTGCTGCTGGGGCTGAATGACGGCGCAGTAGCGACGGTGATTGCTTTCGGTACCGGTGGGTTATACGCCATGTTCGCCATGACAACTGGCGTCGGTTTATTTGCCCGGCTGACGGGCCGCTGGAATCCGGCGCTTGGCGAACTCAAGCTGGGTGTCTGGGGATTGATCATCAATTTCGTCGCCTTTCTCTGGTCAGTATTTGAATTAATCAATATTGCCTGGCCTCGTTCTTATGCGGTGGGAACTGACGCGCCTTGGTGGCAGTTGTGGGCGATACCCTTGGTGCTAGGTAGCATTCTAAGTGTAACCACAGTATCTATTCTGGTGAAGAAATTACGAAACAATTCAAAAATTCCGGTTTAACAGGAGATAATGATGAATCAACAAAAACCGATTCTTTGGCAAGAAAACATTCCAGGCGGATGTCACTGGTCTGGTATTATGCACCGCGGCATGACGTTGCGCTTGACGGATATCAATGGCGGCGCCAATGCGGCCGTGCTTCTTTACAATCAGGAAGAAAAGCTGGAGCGCTACAATATGGCGGACACTTTGAAGTCACAGCATACCTTCTATTTAACCAAAGGTCATGCGTGCCATTCCGATATGGGGCGGATATTTTGCTGTATTACTGCGGATACCGCGGGCTGGAACGACACGGTTTGTGGTTTAAGTGATGCCGAAATGATCCAGCAGAAATATGGTATTGCACGGTATCAGTCGCATCGCAATCAGATGCATCGCAGCGGGCTGGATGGCCTGTTGATAGAGCTGGGTAAATGGGGGCTAGGGCGGCGCGATATTGTATCCAATATTAACTTTTTCAGTAAGGTGACCGCTGATGCAGCCGGTGAACTGGCTTTCCATGCTGGTAATAGCAAAGCGGGGGATTATGTCGATTTAAGTTTTGAAATGGATACATTAATAGCGCTGTCAGCAGCCCCCCACCCACTAGATACTGCCGAATCCTATCAGCCGGGTGATGTTAGTCTGGCGTTATTTGTCACATCACCTGAGGCAATTTCGGAATGTGCGCGTATTCCTGAAAACAAGCGTGGTTTTCAAAATACACAACGGTTTTATGCCGGTCATGGAGGTGAGGCATGAATATGCAGAATTTAGTTGAAAGCAAGTTTGATCCTGATCTTGCAATCGTGGATGAAATTTGTGCAGCTGGTGAACCATGGGTGCAACGGGTGAATAAAGGACAAATTTTTCGTATTGTTGATTTGGAAGGCAACCAGGCGGTAGATACTTTGTTCTTTAATGCTAACCATGCATCCGAGCGCTATAGCGCAACCGACACAGTACGCCGGCAAAACAGGCTTTATCTGACAACGGGCAGCAAACTTTACTCGAACTACGGCAATGTGATGCTGACTATCGTCTCAGACACTTGCGGACGTCATGATACGCTGGGCGGGGCCTGCGCTGCTGAAAGCAATACCGTGCGGTACGCTTTGGAGAAATACCCAATGCACAGTTGCCGCGATAATTTCCTGCATGCATTGGCGCATGATCCTTTATGCAAGCAACTCGAGATGAGTAAACGGGATTTGCCCAGCAACATCAACTTTTTTATGAATGTGCCAGTCACTGCGGCGGGGGATCTGGAATTCGTCGATGGTGTTTCGGCGCCGGGCAAGTATGTTGAAATGCGGGCTGAGATGGATGTGGTCGTGCTGATTTCCAATTGTCCGCAACTCAATAACCCTTGTAATGCCTACAATCCTACACCGATTAGACTGCTGATCTGGAATTAACCCTATTTGCGGTGAAAAACCTGTCAAAGGTTTATTCACCAAAGGAGCAGAAGATGTTTGACAAAGTGTTGATTGCCAATCGTGGTGCGATTGCCTGCCGAATTATTCGCGCCTTGCGTCGTATCGATGTAAAAAGTGTGGCTGTTTACACGGATGCTGATGCATTGTCGCGCCATGTGATGGAGGCGGATGAGGCTTATTGTATCGGCAGCGGTGTGGCGGCGGATAGTTATCTGCGCACAGATAAAATACTGAAGATTGCTCAGCAAACCCAAGCACAGGCTATTCATCCCGGTTACGGATTTTTGAGTGAAAATGCAGATTTCGCTGAACAATGTGCGACGCACAACATTTGTTTTATTGGGCCCAGTCCGCAACAAATGCGTATTTTCGGTTTGAAACACACCGCGCGTGAATTGGCAAAACAAAATCATGTGCCGCTACTGCCCGGAACGGACCTGCTGGATAATCTTGATGAAGCGTTACATGCCGCAACGCATATCGGCTATCCGGTAATGTTAAAAAGTACTGCGGGCGGTGGCGGTATCGGTATACGTTTATGCTGGAACAAAAATGAACTCGTTGAAGCTTATGATGCAGTCAAGTATTTGGCGCAAAATAATTTCAAGGATGCTGGTTTGTTCCTGGAAAAATTTGTCGAGAATGCGCGTCACATTGAAGTACAGATTTTTGGTGATGGCAAGGGTAGTGTGATTGCATTAGGCGAGCGTGATTGTTCGATGCAGCGGCGCAATCAGAAAGTAGTGGAGGAAACCCCCGCGCCAAATTTGAAGCCAGGTTTGCGGCAAGCACTGCTGGATGCCGCGGTGCGACTGGGCAAGTCAGTGAATTATCAATCCGCTGGTACGGTAGAGTATATTTTTGATGCTTCCAGTGGCGAATTTTATTTTCTGGAAGTCAATACACGCCTGCAAGTAGAGCACGGCGTTACAGAAGAAGTCACGGGCATCGATTTGGTGGAATGGATGGTGCAACAAGCCGCCGGAGATTTACCGCAACTGGATTCATTTAAAATAAAAACCGCCGGTTCCGCCATTCAGGTGCGCATATACGCTGAAAATCCAGCTAAAGATTTTCAGCCTTCCAGCGGTACATTGACTGCTGCAACATTTTCTTCTACCGCGCGTATTGAAACCTGGATTGAAAGTGGCGTAGAAATTTCTCCATTCTATGATCCGATGTTGGCAAAAATTATTGTGCATGAACCAACACGTGAGCAAGCAATTGGCAGTCTGCTTAATGCACTCGATACAACGATGCTGCACGGGATAGAAACCAATCTGGATTATCTTAAACAGATTCTAGGGTGTACGGCTTTTCGTGACGTTCAACACAACACAAATTTCCTAAATGGTTTTCATTACATTGCGCAAACGATTGACGTATTGAGCCCTGGCGTACAGACCACGATACAGGATTACCCTGGACGGCTTGGGTATTGGCATGTCGGCGTGCCGCCGTCCGGACCCATGGATTCATATGCATTTCGTTTGGCAAACCGTCTTGTTGATAACGCGGAAGATAAGGCAGGCCTTGAGATTACTTTGGCAGGACCGACACTGAGATTCAATAGTGACGCCGTTATCGCAATGACCGGCGCACCGATTGATGTGCGTCTGGACGGAGAACCATTGTCGCTATGGCAATCGCATGATATTAAAGCGGGTTCATTACTTCAGTTTGGAAAAACCGGCCATCATGGGTGCCGGGCTTATCTCGTAGTCCAGGGCGGTTTTCAGGTGGCGGATTACCTGGGAAGTAAGTCTACTTTTACGTTAGGCCAATTTGGCGGACATGCCGGGCGAGTTTTGCGAAGCGGTGATGTATTGCATATTCCGGCGAAGCAAAGTCATACCCGTCAATCACTGCAGCAAGAATTGATTCCACATTACACCAATAGCTGGGACATCGGTGTTTTATATGGTCCGCATGGCGCGCCGGATTTTTTTACAGATGAAGATATTCGTGATTTTTTTAATACTGATTGGAATGTACACCATAATTCCAGCCGCACCGGAGTAAGACTGCTGGGACCAAAGCCGCATTGGGCGCGGAGCGATGGTGGTGAAGCTGGGTTGCATCCATCCAATATTCACGATAACGCCTATGCCGTTGGTGCGGTAGACTTTACCGGTGATATGCCGGTTATTTTAGGACCAGACGGCCCCAGCCTGGGTGGATTTGTTTGTCCGGTCACCATTGCTTATGCTGAATTATGGAAAGTGGGGCAATTAAAACCAGGCGATAAAATACGTTTCAATTCGTTGACAATGGAACAAGCGGAGGCATTGGAGAAGCGTCAGAATGAATTGGTTGAAAGTTTGCGCCCGGTAAATACACCTCAGATCAACTCTCAATCCAGTGTCTTGACATTGGATAATCCTATCCTGCATCGTATTTCAGAAAGCGCGCAACAGATACAAGTGATTTATCGTCAGTCTGGCGATAAAAACTTACTGGTTGAGTATGGACCGCTGATACTCGATTTGAATTTACGGTTCCGTGCCCATGCATTGATGGAATGGATACAGCGTGCACTGGATTCAGGCGATTTGAATGGTATTGTGGATTTAACACCTGGCATCCGTTCGTTACAAATACACTTCGATTCTCAAGTGTTGCCACGTAAACAATTATTGGATTTTCTGATTGCTGCGGAGTCACAGTTGCCGGCGATTGAGGAGATGGAAGTGCCAACTCGGATTGTCCATTTGCCATTATCATGGGATGATGCGGCAACACGATTGGCCATTGAAAAATATACACAATCTGTTCGCAAAGATGCCCCCTGGTGTCCAAGTAATATCGAATTTATTCGCCGTATTAACGGACTGGGTAGTGTTGAGGAAGTGCAACGGATTTTATTCGAAGCGAGCTATCTGGTGATGGGGCTGGGTGATGTATATCTGGGTGCGCCGGTCGCTACACCGGTGGATCCCCGTCACCGTCTAGTGACAACTAAGTATAATCCAGCGAGAACTTGGACGCCGGAAAATGCGGTCGGTATTGGTGGAGCCTATTTATGTGTATATGGGATGGAAGGCCCCGGCGGTTATCAATTCGTTGGTCGCACCGTGCAAATGTGGAACCGCTTCCGTCAAACCGAAGACTTTGTAGATGGCAAGCCCTGGCTGCTACGTTTTTTTGATCAAATCCGCTTTTATCCGGTGAGTGAAAGTGAGTTACTTGCGCTACGTAAGGATTTTATTACTGGGCAGTTTAAATTGCATGTTGAGGAATCAACTTTCAGTTTAAAGCAGTATAACCAGTTTTTGCAACAGAACAGTACGTCTATTAAGGCATTTAAAGCCGGACAGCAAGCTGCATTTGACGCCGAACGCGAACGCTGGCAGTTGAATGGTCAAGCAGAATATGTCAGTGAAGACAGTCTGGAAGAGTCTGACGCTCAGAGTGAATTGGACATGCCAGAAGGCGCGTGTGCGATTGGCTCGCATATTACGGGTACGGTTTGGAAGTTACTGGTCAAAAAAGGACAACATGTAACAGCGGGTGATTCATTGGTGGTGATTGAATCGATGAAAATGGAATTCTCAGTAGACGCCACCGTGAATGGCACAGTTCAACAGATTTCTTGCAAAGAAGGTGGATATGTCTCCACTGGACAAATGTTGCTGGTCATACAGGAGGACTAATCATGCACGAGTTGTTGCCACTTGGGCGCGTCTCGGCCCTATTGCAGTGTTATGCCCAGGGTAAATTAAAGCCCAGCCAAGTAGTGCAGGCGATACATGCGCAAATTATCAACGACGAAGATCATGTTTGGATACACAAGTTACCCCTTGATTCATTGTTGCGTTATGCCCACGAAGTAGAAGCTCAAGAGATGGCATCATTGCCATTGTATGGAATACCTTTTGCTATCAAGGACAACATTGATCTGGCAGGGACGCCAACCACCGCTGCCTGTCCGGCGTATTCTTATATACCCGAGCAAAGCGCAACCGTTGTACAAAAATTAATGAACGCCGGCGCCATTCCAATCGGCAAGACCAATATGGATCAGTTCGCAACAGGCCTAAACGGTACGCGATCTCCCTATGGCGTATGCCGCAACGCATTCAATCCTGACTATATCGCTGGCGGATCAAGCTCAGGATCTGCTGTTGCAGTTGCTAAAGGCTTAGTTTGTTTTAGTCTTGGTACTGATACAGCTGGTTCTGGCCGAGTGCCTGCAGCGTTCAATAATCTTGTCGGTTATAAACCGACCCGGGGTTGGCTTTCCATGCGCGGTGTCGTGCCAGCCTGCCGTTCGCTCGATTGCATCTCTGTGTTTACTTTTACGGCTGAAGATGCAGCGCAGTTACTGGCAGTGGCGGCGGGTTATGATAACAATGACATTTATTCTCGACAACGGGAAGCGCAAAAAATTGATTTCGGTCTGATGCCGCATTTTAGGTTTGGCGTTCCCAGAGTGGAGCAACGCCAATTCTTTGGAAATGACGACAGCGAACGATTATTTAATGCGCATATAACGCATCTACAAGAACTGGGTGGCGAAGCGATAGATATCGATTTTTCCCCTTTTCTGGAAGCGGCGCGTTTACTTTACGAAGGTCCATGGGTAGGAGAACGCTTTGCGGCGATTCGGGAATTTTTTAAACGGAATAACGAGGAAGTAATTTCACCGGTACGTGAAATTATCACCAGTGCAATACGATTTTCAGCTGCGGATGCCTATGATGGCTTATATCGCTTACGGACGATAAAACGTCAAGCAGATCGTATTTGGAGCGATGTGGATTGTTTGGTGACACCCACTGCTGGCACTATTTATACCATACAGGCGATGCTGCAAGATCCCATAAGCCTTAACACCCATCTTGGTTATTACACCAATTTCATGAACTTGCTGGATTATGCGGCAGTGGCGGTTCCTGCCGGGTTCCAGCGCGATGGCTTGCCTTTTGGGGTAACACTGGCGGTGCCGGCTCATCAAGATAATGCGCTTTTACATTTTGCTGCGCGTATACAGCAAGCATATTCGCTGCCGCTGGGTGCTACCGGTATCCAAGATACTGCCCAACTGGATGATAAGCTGTTTTCTGAATTAATAAGATCTGATCAAGTACGATTAGCAGTTTGTGGGGCGCATTTGTCCGGCTTGCCACTCAATGGAGAACTGACTGCGCGCAAAGGGAAATTACTGACATGTACCAAGACATCTCCGGATTACCGGCTTTATGCGCTTTCTGAAGAAACACCCAGTCGTCCGGGCATGGTGCATGTCAATGAGAATGAACACGGATATGCGATTGATGTTGAGGTCTGGGAGTTACCGGTTGGCGAGCTGGGCAGTTTTGTGGCAGGCATACCAAAGCCGTTAGGAATAGGTACAATTACTTTGGCCAACGGGGAAATGGTGCACGGTTTTCTATGTGAGCAGTATGCAGTGACGAATGCAAAAGATATTAGTCAGTTAGGCAGTTGGCGTGAGTATTTAAATCAATCGAACGGTTAATCGTCAGCTATTTCGAGATGCGACCTATGAAGATATATAAAAGAAACTCGAAAAAAACATGAGTCGAAATCTTGTCTGTTATTAGTACGAGCTAAATCCGGTCTGGTGCTGGGTGACGTGATAAGGATAAAAAGCGAAGAATTCAAGCAAATTGTTCGAAAGCTTTGACAGGAGGCTGTCCGAGAATAGAATGATCTACTGCGGCGAAGCCATTGTGGCCAGATTTTCCGATCATTTTCGTTAAATAAAACAACTATTCGTCTTAAATGATCAAAAAGTCTGCCCTTGAAATCGCTTCTCCTCGCTACAACCACTATTTTCGGATAGCCTCCATCAGAAACAGATTATTTGTCAATTAAACACAAAGGATTATTGCGCTATGTTTAATTTAGGCTCAATGCTTAACCTTGGTTCTACTGAACCTGTAATAGGTAGTGGAAATTGTATCATTGAATGTTCAACCGGAGAAATATTTAAATACCTTGGAGAAGAGCTTTTTCAAAACTATCCGAAATGGTCTCCGGAGGTTAAAGAGCTCGAGCAGATCACGCCCGGCCCGGTGCAACTGGGGACAATAGGGCGACAAGTGCGTATCGACCAAGGACGTCGTTCAGAATCAAACTTTAAAGTCACTACTTATGACCATGCATCGCGACTGACGCTTACCGGGGTTTCCGATCCCTTTCGTTGCACATATGAGCTTGAGGAAATCAGCCCTGAAAAATCAGTGAGACTGACTTTCACCTTTGAATTACTTGAACTCCTAGCGGTCATGCGGCCTTTTGAGGGAGTGGTCCGTGTTGCGATAAAAGATGGCGCTCACAGAACCGTTCAAAATATCAAGCGATTGATTGAGACAGATACCGCATGAGAACAGCTTCTAATCAAAAATCATCTTAAATCACGTGGCAACCAACCAATGGTTAATAATAATTAATTATAGGTTTGTTGAAGCCTTATTGTTTAGCCGTACAAATCAATTAAAGTAAAAGGAGATCAAATGGCGCAAAACTTAAATGTGAACATAGAGGAGCCGCGGGTAGACGATCGTAAGATGTGGGATGTCGTATTCGCGGTTTACGGTTACCCAGCATTACTGCTGGCGCATAAACTCAAAGTTTTTCCCTTGCTTGCCGACGGACCGCTCACCCTTATAGAAATCTGCGATGCGCTAAACATTAAGCGGCGTCCTGCCGAAGCAATTTTAACGGTTGCTACATCAATGGGTTTCTTGTCTTTACAAGAAGGACGTTACGCGTTAACTGTGGTTTCCGAAGATTATTTGCTTGAAAAAAGTCCCAACTATTTCGGTTATTTTTGGGACTTGATGATTGATAACCATCAAGTATTTTCTTTTCAGAATTTGGAGATGGCGGTCATCACGGATTCTCCCCAGGTTTATGGTGGCGAAGGTGTTGGCGATGGTATTTTTGAAAAACCTGAAAACCAGGTTGAGTTGCTCAAGCGCTTCACGCGTGGTTTACACAGTATCGACAAGGCGGCGTCACTTGTTTGGCCGACACTCCTGGATCTCTCTCAACATCGGATGATGCTCGACATTGGCAGAGGTTCCGGCGTTCAATCATTTGGAGCGGTGCAAAAATTACCGGAATTGCAGGTGTTAATTTTAGATTTTCCTCAGGTATGCGAGGTAATTCAAGAATATATTACGCAATATGATGTTCAGGACCGGGTTAAAACGTACGCGGCAAATATCTGGAAAGATCACTGGCCCTCAGCTGACCTTCATTTTTTCTCGAATATGTATCACGAATGGTCGCCGGAAAAATGTAATTTTCTGACGGATAAAAGCTTCATGAGTCTTGACTCGGGTGGCCGCATCATTATCCATGAAGTACTCTACAATGACGACAAAACAGGCGCGTTTGCGCCGGCTGCATTCAGTATGTTGATGATGGGATGGACTGAAGGGGAGCAATATTCAGGTCAGGAATTGAAAGAAATGTTAAAAAATGCTGGGTTTGTTGACATTCAAGTGCTGCCAGCCTTTGGTTATTACAGTATCGTTACGGGTGTCAAACCATAATAGCGATACTGCCTTGCTCATATACAAGTGAAGCCTGACTAATATTTAACAAGCATAGCAAAACAACGTTTGTATAGGATCATCGACATGACAGATAAAACAACAGGCTGGCGTGTTTCTAAAGTCAGATTATTATTGGATTTGCCATTTAATGACTTAATTTATCAAGCACAGTTAGTCCACCGTCAATATCATGATGCCAATGCGGTGCAATTGTCTACGTTAATTTCGGTAAAAACGGGCGGATGTCCAGAAGATTGTGGTTATTGCCCGCAAGCAGCACGCTATCATACGGGTGTTGAAAATCAGGATATGTTGTCATTAGATGATGTTGTTTCAGCAGCAACAGCCGCCAAATCACAAGGTGCATCGCGATTTTGCATGGGCGCCGCGTGGCGCGGTCCCAAACAACGTGATATTGTCAAAATGACAGAGATGGTAAGTGCAGTGAAAGCGTTGGGGCTGGAAACTTGCGCGACATTGGGGATGCTGCAGCCGGGGCAGGCTGCGCAGCTTAGTGATGCCGGATTGGATTATTACAACCATAATCTTGATACCGCTCCCGAAATATACGATGAAATCATTACAACGCGTGATTATCAGGATCGTCTTGATACGTTACAAGAAGTTCGTGATGCGGGTATTAATGTATGCTGCGGCGGTATTGTTGGTATGGGCGAAACACGCCAATCCCGTGCCGGTTTAATTGCGCAGTTAGCAAACTTGAAGCCTTATCCAGAGTCAGTGCCAATCAACCATTTGGTACAAGTGGAGGGTACGCCTTTGTACGGGACAGCAGTTCTTGATCCATTTGAATTTGTACGCACCATTGCCGCGGCAAGGATTACCATGCCTAAAGCAATGGTGCGTTTATCCGCGGGTAGGCAAGAAATGTCAGAAGCGATACAAGCGTTGTGTTTTTTAGCTGGGGCCAATTCAGTTTTTTATGGCGACAAGTTGCTCACAACGGGTAATCCTGAAGCAAATAAGGATCAAGTTTTATTCAAAAAACTGGGGCTACAGTCGCTATAACTGACATTTTTGGAAAGCATAAAAAACTTGAATATGACACGCTGGCGTTTTTCCCATGACTACGATCTGAGTAAACGTAGAATTTTAAACGACTTGAACATTCTCCATATTTTTTGCTAACTTTTTAGAGATAACTAATGATGAGCAGGTCAATTTAGGATTATCAGATGGATCTAGCATTTGATCGCCAGCATATCTGGCATCCTTATACTTCCACACTTTCCCCGCTTACCTGTTATCCGGTCAAGAAAGCGCATGGTGTATTTATTGAATTGGATGATGGCCAACAATTGATTGATGGCATGTCATCATGGTGGTCGGCCATTCACGGCTACAATCATCGCGCACTAAATCAAGCAGCTAAACAACAAATTGATCTTATGTCTCATGTGATGTTCGGGGGACTCACACACAGCCCGGCCATCGAATTGAGTAAAAAATTACTCGCACTCGCGCCGAATAATCTTGAGCATATTTTCTTGGCCGATTCGGGCTCTGTTGCGGTTGAAGTCAGTTTAAAAATGGCCTTGCAATATTGGCAAGCTAAAGGAAAGCCGCGATCCAAATTCCTCGCCCTAAAACAGGGCTACCATGGTGATACATTTGCGGCGATGTCAGTAACCGATCCTGATAACTCGATGCACAGCTTGTATAAAGGTTTTTTACCGCAACATATTTTTGCCAAGTCGCCGCAAATCGGTTTTTGGCAGACTTGGGACGAAAGCGACCTGACGGATTTTAAACGCAAGCTGTTGGATAACCACAGGCAAATTGCGGCGGTCATTCTCGAACCCATTGTGCAAGGCGCTGGCGGAATGCGGATTTATCACCCACAATTTTTAAAAGGTGTACGCCAGCTATGTGATGAATATGGTGTTTTATTGATTCTTGACGAAATTGCGACAGGATTTGGCCGCACCGGAAAACTATTCGCTTGTGAACATGCCGGAATCAAACCTGACATTATGTGCTTAGGCAAGGCGTTAACCGGGGGCTACATGACCTTAGCTGCTACACTGACGACAAAGCATGTCGCCAATACGGTCTGTGGTGGCCAAGCAGGTTGCTTTATGCACGGTCCAACTTTTATGGGTAATCCGCTTGCTTGCGCAGTTGCTTGCGCCAGTTTGGATTTGCTCGCGCAAGGATCATGGCAAACCCAAACCGCAACCATTGAATCACAATTTGCCGACTTATTGCCGCAATTAACTCGGCATCAACAGGTTAAAGCGACTCGCTGGCTCGGCGCAATAGGTGTGGTTGAAACGCATCGCCCTGTAATTATAGAAAAAATACAAGCCCATTTCGTTAAGCAAGGCGTGTGGATTCGTCCGTTTGGGCGACTCATTTACTTGATGCCGCCGTACATTAGTACACATATGCAAATTAATCAATTGATTGACGCCATCGATAGCGCGTTAAATAACCACAATTTTTTCATTAAGTAATCGAAGTTTGATGTAGTTTTATTAAACGAAAACTGTGTTACGAGCTCAGTCTGATGATGAAATTCCCTGTTTTATACTGTTATTTATCAACGATTTATTTTGTTTTTGTTAATCTAGGGCTGAACCAACGCTGATAAGGCTGGTATTTGTCATAAAACCAATTAAATCCGATCGTAAAGAAAAAGAAGAAAACTAAAAATCCACCTTCTATAATAATGGCTTGCAAAAGACTTATCTGCAGAAACCAGGCTATCGTCGGTACGGTTATTAAAACTAAGACACCTTCGAAACCAGTAGCATGAATAATTCGGATCATCAGCCTGCGCGAATTACGATTAATGCCAAAAATTAAGTCAAAACCAATGTTGTAAAGATAGTTCCATGCTAGCGCAAACAGGCTCAAGCCGAAACCAATGAACGCCAAATCGCTGGTCTCTTTATCGGTCATCAATGCAGATATGGGTATAAGAATCGTTAACGCGGTCGCTTCAAACATCACCGCGTGAAAAACTCTTTCCTTGCTGGTTATTTTGATTCTCATTTTTTATTTCTCGAGGTGCTAACGGCATTACTGCGCCGCTATGGATACTCTGATAATGCTGCCATTCTGCTACGGTGTATGGGCCAAAACTGACCTTCTACCACTGATGCCACTGCTGAAGCAATATTGACAGTAGCACCGTGGATTTTAATCAAGTGTGGTATGGCATATAAATACAAATTCCAACGCCTTGTTTGTTATATAATTTCATTCCTGTTTACTCCTTTAAACAATGCTGAGAAATGAAACGCCGTGCACACCCAAAAAATCATCAGCACGCCCTGTACCAGTCCCCACTTCGCCAGCTTCTTCTGCCTCAATCCTTTTAAGTCTATTAATTCTGAAGGAGCGCCAAATCTCTTTGTAAGGTAGAATCTGTGGCGAGTCAGATGAAAACTGTTCATTGTGTAATTCAGGCAATCGATACCATGGTTCTGCGGGCCGATAGTGGTGCGCGGTGTGGTAGCCAAAATTCAAATTCAATAAATTTAAAATTGGCCAACGTTCAGAAATGAGATTTGAATAGGTATGTTGCATGTCATAGGCCTTGTCACGACTATTCTTCTCAACTTTTTCATTCACATCAGAAACGATGAATAACTCATAGGTATGGGCATAAGCATCCCCAATAAACAAAACGATGAGGAACAATAAATAGGCGATCGCAAACCCAACCAAAGCCCAAGGACTGAATGTATATATCCACCCAAAAAATACAAGCCGACTAAATCCCATCAAAATGACGCGCAATCTTTCGTTCTTAAACTCGTCATTTAAAAATGGACGGGTCATTACATTGAAGTGCATGATGAGCTCTATTGCTGGGAGGTACATCCACTCAAGCAAATAGACTATTTTCCTGAACCATTCCGGCGCGCGCTTTAAGAAAGCGCGGGGATTAAAAAGCGTGACATCCGCTCTGTCTCCATGATGGCGCATATGCATTCTTTGAATTCTGCCGATCGGTGCGTATGCAGTGCCGCATATCCATGACAACACCTCACCGACAACCCTATTCACTTTGCGACTCTGGAATAAGCATTGATGCGCAATTTCGTGGATTAAATAGGCAGCTATGACCAGGGAATGCGCGATGGCCAGGATGCCTGCAAACCAAATAAGTAACTGGCCCGACGCTAATAAATAGATTCCCAGCGCATGCATTGCAAACACATACCCAAAAGCTAGCGAATTTGGTATAGCGCCATCTGTATGCCGCCATAATTGGAGTTCCGTTTTCATAATTGAGATATCCTTCTTCAAAATGATGTGATAAATAGTATATGCAAATAATATTAACTTTACAAGTAAATATAACATTAATTTTGTTAGTTTTATATATCGATAGTAAAATTCTTAATAATCAACCAATTTAATTAACAGGGAGCGTTACATGAAGGCAAAGGACAAACACCAACAACGCTTAAGATTCGTGCAAGCACTTAATCGTATGGACGCTGCATGGATGAAATTTCTGCAGGACAAAGATGTTTATGATATTAACTACTCAGACCTATACACGGGGTTATGGGCGAAACAAGAGCTTGTGCGTAAGCAAGAGGCGCTCTTGTTTATGCGGCACCTAGGTCCACAAACCGCAAAAAAGTATCTTGATAAAGCCATTTCAATAGGTTTAATAATTGAGTTACCAGACCCAAGCGACGGCAGAGCAAAGTTAATCGCACTCTCACCAGAGTTAAAGATATGGCTAGAAGAGTTTTTTGATCATGCAGTTGAATTGTTTAGAGAGGCTTTGAATGAGTAAAAGCTTTCACATCGGGAGTATTAGAAACTAAAGTTTCACGTTTTTTCTGAATGCGTAAGTTGAATATTCAATTTTTGTATCCAAATGCGGCGGATTTTGCCGGGCTGATGTAGGCCCAGACGATACCCATACTCATTGCATAGAAATTTCTATTTTTCGTTAATAAACAGCAAGATACGGTTGTGTCGGTGTGCGTTTTTGGGGACTGTAAATTAAACTGTGTAACTGTCTGGGATAAACATACTCAATCAGTCGATCCTCGAATTCGATCATAAACCGGTTCAAAGCCGCTTTCCAGTTTTTTATCGGCATCGTCCAGTTTTTGGAAGCTTCCTGAATTGCCAAAAAGATGACTTTTTTGGCGGAATCATCGGTTGGAAATAATTTACGTTTTTTGACCGCTTTCCGAATAACGCTGTTGAGTGATTCGATGGCATTGGTTGTATAGATAGCTTTTCTGATATCCTCGGGGTATTTGAAGAGCTTGTCCCACAGAAAACACTTCTCTCGTTCTTAACATGTGATAACAGGCGCGCGCCAGTTTATGCGCTACCGCCTTGATGGCAACAATGCCGTTGCGCTTGGCTTTCTTGCGTTGATAAAATTTTCTTGCCGGTTCGCAATAGCGCACCGCAAAGTTGGCCGCTTCGACATACGCCCACGCCAGATACCGGTTGCCATTCCTGGTGTTGCCGCTGCCTTTCTTTTTACCGTTGGATAGATGCGCACTACCGACACAACGACAGTACGAAACATAATTGCCGGCGCCGGCAAACCGTGCGATGTTGCCGGTCTCAAGCAAAATGACTGTCGCCAGCACCTCGCCAATCCCCGCAGTGCTTTTGAGTAACCGAAAAGCGGGGCCGGCCCGGCAATAACTTTCCAATACAGCTTCAACACGGTCAATCTGCTCTTGCAGTGCATGCATGACAGCCAGGCTGGTTTGCAATCCGAGTATTTCGGTTGAGCTAAGATTCAACTGCGCTAAATCGGCCTCAGTCAGTTGTTTGATCGTGTTGCTGTTGGCGCGTGCTCCAGTATAACGCTGCATCGCCGATTCGATCGTAATAATCCGCGCACTGCGTTGCTGTACCAGTTGCATGCGCTTTCGCTAAGCTAGCTTTCAGTATATTCAGTCGCACGAAAAAAATGCTCTATTTTCAAATTCCTATACCCTTAGCTCCTCCGAATTGCTGTTATATGTGATTTACACGCGGAATTGAGTACTAATGCCAGCGCTGACCAATCTCAAAATGTCTGTCCTATGATGAGCACTTTATTCCTATTTCTGTTGTGCCTTCCAGCTCTGTTCGCGACAGTATGGGCTCACCACCGTTTAAGTGCCCATACACCTGGTACACGCTTGATAACGAGAGGGTTTCTGATCGTGGCAGGCTTTGTCTTCGGATGGGTAATGGCTTTTACATACACGGAAAATCAGGATTTGAAAAAAATACTTATCTTTATCAGTTCGTTCGGCATGGTCCACGCACCTGCTGCCTTTGTATTGCAGCTGAAGCACTGGCGCGGAAACGAGTCGGATAAAGACTGATGTTTCGTTCATGAGGCGTTTATACTGCTTGAGAAGGTATTCAGTTTCCCAGGTGCGTATTCCGATGTGTTAATGATGAAAATTTAGTTTTTAGGTATGTTTAAATGATACTATTTACGAGCAAGCCACATTTTTTGTAAAGCTGTAAATTAACAGATTACAAGGAGGGATTATGAGTTATCATCAAAAAAAGTGCTCGCGTCGTGAGTTAATCAAGTATATGGCTTTTGGTGCAGCCATACCTTTTATCTGGGGTTTTTCTAACACCACGAAATCCGAAGCAGCCAAAGCATCGAAAGCACAAATGAAGTATCAAGATGAGCCAAATGGAAGTGAGAAATGCAGCAATTGCATTCAATTCATTCCTAGTGAAACACCAGATGCTAATGGCAATTGTAAAGTTGTACAAGGCAGCATCAGCCCTGAGGGTTGGTGTACTGCATTCGCTCCAAAATCATAACTGGTTAAATTCATCATCCAAATATCTTATTCAAAGGTGAGTAGATTAATATTCATAACCTACTGAAACTAATCGTTATATTTCTGGTAGTCGGTACATTAACTGGTTGCGCGGCATTGGTTGGTGCCGGTGCAACTGGCGGTGCCTATGAATATCAGAATAAGCAACAGTTAGATAAGCTTGAAGAGGACTTTGAGATGGGGAACATTAACCAAAATGAATATCTTAAGCGAAAAAAACAAATCAAGGAAGGACTCGTAGAACAGATTCCCATTCTTCTAATATGCTGAAGATTTGGTTCGACGATACTATGTCATGGCGCACCACTTGCATATTTTGGGTAAAATCATCACCTAGCAGTTTGAAAGATAATGATAAATCATGGGTTAGATACCCCCCATTCCGCACATGGATCGGCGATCTGTGAAGGTGAGTTTCAGCACCGCACGTTTATTCTCAAACCGTCCGCAGCTGCTTATTAGGCCAAAATCCAGCGTACTGGTGCTATTGGGTTAATGTAAGCAGGACTGCTCATTACACGGTTATTTTCCCGCCTGATACAGCGGTAATTTTGGCAGGCGTCTTCATTAAAAAAGTATTAAAATCTCGACAAGCAAACAGACTGGCGCGCGCATTTATATTCAGGCGCTTGTATTTTAAATTTTTTAGATTTTTTTATGTTCATTAGTGTCCTTGATCTTTTTAAAATAGGTATAGGTCCATCCAGTTCACATACAATGGGGCCGATGGTGGCTGCCAAAAACTTTCGCAGCCGTTGCGTGAAGTTTATTGCAAGTGAAGGCGGCAACCAGCCTTTTCACGTGCGCTGTACGCTCAAAGGTTCGCTGGCATTTACCGGCAAAGGTCATGCAACAGACCGTGCGGTCATTCTTGGTTTGAATAACTACACGCCACAGGAGTTGGCTAAAGAAGATGTCAATAAACTGATGAATGATCTTTCCTCACGAGCTGTGATTGATTTCAACGGTGTTGATATTTTGTTTTCTCCAACGGATGATATCGTATTCGACCGTGGAGACCCGTTACCGGAACATCCAAATGGCATGATATATCAACTCATGGACTCGATTGGAAAAACGATTTTGCAGGAAACCTATTTCTCAATCGGTGGCGGCTTTGTTACAACACTGGCCGAAATCAGCCAATTGGTAGCGCCGATTAAAATAGAGGTGACAAATTCCTGTGGTTATCCTTTTGAAAGCGCAAACCAGATGATAAAAATGTCGACTGACAGCGGCTTATCCATTGCAGCAATGAAACGCAGCAACGAGCTGGAACGTATCGGTGAAGAAGAATTGGATGCTGGTCTGGACGCAATCTGGAACGCCATGCATACCTGTATTCAGAATGGTATGACGGCAGAGGGAATCCTGCCGGGTGGGCTCAAGGTGCAAAGACGTGCTTGTGCGTTGTACCATCAACTGCAGGAAAAGCCGCAACAGGCGAACTTAAACGACTGGTTATGTGCCTATGCCATGGCTGTCAATGAAGAGAATGCGGCAGGCCATATGGTTGTCACGGCACCGACCAACGGCGCCGCTGGCGTTATACCCGCTGTACTTTATTATGCAGTAAAACATGAAGGCGCGACCCATGCGCAAGTACGGGATTTTCTACTGGTTGCCGCGGCAGTAGGGGGGTTGATTAAGCATAACAGTTCCATTTCAGGCGCTGAAGTCGGGTGCCAGGGTGAAGTAGGTTCGGCTTCCGCGATGGCGGCGGCTGGGCTTTGCGCGATAAAAGGTGGCACGACTGAACAAATTGAAAATGCTGCGGAAATCGCGCTTGAGCATCATTTAGGCATGACGTGTGATCCGGTCGGCAGCCTGGTGCAGGTGCCTTGTATCGAACGCAACGGCTTTGGCGCAATCAAGGCTTATACCGCAGCATCGCTGGCAATACGCGGTGACGGCCGGCATTTTATGTCACTTGACAATTGTATTGCCGCAATGAAACAGACGGGACTGGAAATGTCGGTCAAGTTCAAGGAAACATCACTCGGAGGGCTGGCTGTCAGCATTACCGAGTGCTAGTGTTTAATTGCAAAAATAATGTGTATTATTTTTCAGATCAACCAATTGTTTTGTAATGGAGTATTCTTTAAAAAGTATATGTCGAATTAATGCAATTAAACACTTGATAGTGTCGTCATGAGTTGTACCATAAGCCTGATCAGCCAGCAGGTAATCAACATTGGCGCCCCTGATATTTCGCCAGTAACCAGCGACTTTTAAAAGTTTCCACTGGTAAACACAGCGGACGATTTTTGTTTGATGACGGCGGTTTGCTGCTATTGCGACTGTTGAACCCCGTACGATTAACCAACAGTTGCACTACCATTAACGGTACTTCCAACATTGCGCATAATGCTGGCCATACGTCTTGATCCTTCGCCAGAAGTTCTCGTGTTTCTGTTATCGTTGCTTCGACATCAATACCACCAACCGTCAATGTGTGACCCCAGTAACTGTTTTCTTATTAACAGCTATTGTACAACTTGTTTTGAAAACAGAATTCTTCGAACCGGATTACGTTCTGGCGCACAATTATATTGACGATCAGACCGGATGCAAACCGCATGCTTTATCCGCTGAAACATACCTTTCCAGGCTAACTGAATATGTTCTGATCAATGACTTTGCTCGTTACAGTTTTAACTAACCGTTTGCTTGTCTCACATTGAATCGTGTGTATTACAAATTAGGTGGGAGCTCCCCGCAGATGCCGCCAGACCATCATCTTGAACCTTATGGTTCAAGGTGGTCGTCTCCCGAGCACATCAGGCAAGCCCGTTTAGGGTTCGCACACCAGTGCCACTTAAGTTAACAACCAAGATTGATAATTGGTTCAAAGAATTTCAGCCTTAACGTACACAGCAGGGAGCTATTTTAAAAATCCGCTATTATTCGCGCTAAATATCAACTGGTTGACAGTTATTTCTTGATCAATACGTCATTGATCTTTTTGCGAATATTCGTTATTCTACGCTTTATCTCATCAATGTCAAAGCCGCTTGACTGCCGTAGAATAAGCAGTTCATGCGCTATATTCAGTGCCGCAGCTATAACAATTCGATCAGAATCGACCATTTTTCCTTCCTGCCTGATTGTATGGATTTTGTTTTCCAGTAATTCTGCAGCCATTAAAAGTTCTGCGCGCTCTTGTTCTGAACAGCTAATATTGAATTCGCGCCCCATGATTGTGACTTTTAAAATATCTTCATTATTCATGGTCAGGTAGATGCTGTAAAAGGATTTCCAGACGGCTGCTGGCAATATGAATTTTTTCGGTTAATCTCTCATTTCTAGCGCTAGTTTCTGCAAGTTGCTGGCGCAGCTTCATATTTTCAATACAGGCATCCTGATACAAGCGTATAAGCCGATCGACTTCTTCCGCTAGAAATTTGAGTTCTGGGTCCATGAATATTCAAGGCAGTTCGAAGCGATGTTCAGGATAAACCATCCAGTATAAAGTTCAGTCTAAGTCTATCATATCCTGCTATATCTTATTATGCGTGCCATCACAGAATGGCGCATTTCCTGTCTTTTTACATGTGCACAGCCACGCGGATTTGTTTTCATTTACAGAAAAAGCTTTGGGCGTAAAAGCTGTATTTTTATGTGATCCATCACAAAATGGTTGTGACTGACTGCGGCCACAGGCGCACCAGTAGTATTGTTTGCCGCCTTCCAGCTGTATTTCGATCGGCGAAAAGGTTCTTTTGCTGTTCTGGCTCATAAACATTCTCCGTTTGATTTGAGTAATATTTTTTTAAATGAGAAGAAAAAATGTGCTGAATAATATTCAATTGAATAACCGCAATGCGTGTGGACTGCCTGCGATAATATTATTTTCTTTCATTGAAGACTGGATGTTGATGAGTTGTTGTTTACTTCTGGCGAGTCCGTTTTCGCTGAGCGGTACGCGGTTGTCATCGACCATGATACCGCCGAGCGTATTGGCAAAAATTTTTGCCAGCTGGGTCATCTGATCAAAAACTCTTTCACCATTGGCGACCCGCGGTACATCCAATAAAAAGGTAACGCCATGTGTCGTTATTGTTTTCATTTTATCCGGCTTGAATGCGTCCGGCTCATAATTGGTCAGGGTAAATAAAATATGATTGTTTTCATCACGATATTTAAAGACGCCGTCGGACTCAAGTCTGAATCCAGAGGCTTCGGCCAAGGCTCTGATTTTAGTACCGACAAAAGCTCCGTTATCTTTACCGATAATATTGATGCCGATCATTACATCGACGTCTGCACAGAATTTATCGAGTAAGATAGCTTGCTCATGTGCGCATACGATATCAGGGCACTCAATTTTCGCTTCGATGTGCGAAGCAAAATCCTGCACTGTATCGCGAAATTTCGATAAATCGATTTCTCTGATTGGTCCCGATCTGTCCGCCAGCAGCAGGCATCCTCTCAAACTGGTAAAGCTGGTGTCTTTGGTTGTTGTTCCGGTTGTGATTTCTTCCCATGCACTTGATTTTTCACTTTTGCCAAACCAAAGTAAAGGCTTGCTGAATTCATACCTTCTCTGTAAAAGATTATCCAATTCTGTATCCGGAATCTTGTCGTCTGCAGATATGATAACGATATAGTTTGACCGGCTGTCATAAACGTCTGCCGGGGAAAATGTTTCTGTCTCTACAGGTGTTTTAGCTTCTGAATTATCCTCAGGCAAACTGTTTATCTCAGGAATATTGCCAGGTTCGATGGTCGGTATGTGTTGAGATGTATTGTTTAAAAAAAAGCTCTGGTCGAGTTCTGGTTCTATTCTTTTGTGCGTCTCAGGCGATCTGTGGGCGTCATTTTTTTTAAATAAAGCATCGTCATGCTGATGATCGAGGGTGGATTCTATTCTGCGCCGGTAGCGTACTTGCTGAGCCCAGTTAAAAATAGCCACACCAACAATAATAACAATGCCAATAATGATCAAACTAACTTGCAGGTCGCTCATGTTCAATAAATCCATACTATTTCCTTACCATCTCGTTTCATGAATATTTCTGAAAAAAGCAGCCTTACACCAAGCTGCCGAGTGAGACTTTTTATTGTTAGGATAGCGCAGTTTCCTGTTTTTCTGGCAGATTTGCAACGCTCGCAATATCTACAGCAACAACGCTGGAGACACCTTGACTCTGCATTGTAATACCAATCAACTGCTGCGCAATTTCCATTGTTATTTTATTATGACTGATAAACAAAAATTGTGTCTGTTGCGATAGTTTTTTTACTAATTCGCAAAAACGTCCTGTATTTGTGTCATCGAGCGGTGCATCAACTTCGTCTAGCAGACAGAAGGGTGCTGGCCGTAACCGGAATAACGCAAAAATAAGCGCCAGCGCTGTCAATGCTTTTTCACCGCCTGATAACAGGTGCAGGGAGTTGTTTTTTTTCCCGGGCGGTTGCGCAGTTAACAGCAATCCGGATTCGAGTATTGTGCCTTCACAAAGTACAAGCTCGGCTCTTCCCCCGGAAAACATAACCGGGAAAATTTCATTTAAATTATGATTTACTGCGTGGAAAGTTTCTTGTAACCGTTTCTTGGTTTCTTTATCGATTTGGTCGATGGCATTTTCCAGGATGCTCATGGCGTCTTTAAGATCTTGTATTTGAATGTTCAATGCTTCTTCCCGTTGACGAGCAGCTTCAAGTTCGTTAATTGCAGCAAGGTTGACAGTGCCTATCGCTGTAATTTGCTTGTTGATACGATTGATTTCGTCTTGCAATGCAGTCATACTTGTCCGATTCACAAATTCTATTAATTGCGTTTCAACTGCTTGTGTCTCGTTGAGTTGCTCAGTGTACCGCGCTTCCAGAAGATTGCATTCCTGTTTTTTCAAATACAGTCCGTTCAACGATTCACGGATAGACGCTTGTTTCTGTTCCGACGCCATCAACAGGTCTTCAGCCGTCCGCGCTTGATTTCTTGTGTGGTCAAGTTTGCCACGTATCTTTGTAACACTTTGTTCCAGCTGGTTACCTTGAATCCTGCAATCGTTTAGCTGGTTTTTTAAGGATGTATCATCCTGTTGATTTTTCTCCGATAATATCTGGTCTCGTTTGGTCGATAAATGTACGCCCTCATCATCAAGTGTACTGATTGAATTTTCTATATCACTGATTTTATTCTGACATATTTTTTCGTCAAAAACCGCTTCTTGAGTTTTCTTGTTATAGTTTTGTACTGCTAACTGGTGGTCGGCAAGCTGCTGTCGAGCGGTTGCTAATTCATTTTTTGCCGTTTCAGCCTGTTTTTTATTGACTTCAATTTGATTATGATAGCCTGTTGATTGCATTTCAGCATGCGCTTTTTGTTTGTTTTCTGCAACCAGCTCCTGTTCAATTTCTTTCAGCTCTGCCATGATCGCATTTTTGCGTTGCGCAGCCTGTTCATGAATTTGAGAAAGTTTTATTTTCTCAAGTTGTAAATGGTGCTGCTGTTGTGCCAGCTGCTGCAGATTTACCTGGCAAGATTGTATGGTTTGCTGAATTTTTTCATGGTTAGCAACAGATTGTCTAAGAAGCGACTGCTGATCATTCAGTTTCTTTTCCAGCGCTTTAATCTCGGTTTGAATCTGGTCGAGTTCGCGCTGCCGGGATAGAACACCGTGCAATTGAGACTCAGAAGAGTGAAACTGGATACTGGTGCGCGAAATAACATGTCCCTCGCGCGTTACGAATTTTTCATCGGGCTTTAATTGGTGTCTTTGCTGTATAGCGTCGTGGATAGATTCGATGACATACACATGTCTGAGCCACTCGCCGAGAACAGGGGTCATATTTTGATTGCTGCATGACAGGAAGCTGGATAATACTTTCCAGTCGTTCTGCCTGACCGGCCGATCTTGATGGTCGGCACGTGCCTGGTTATCCAATTGCTGAAATTCAAAAATAGATAGTTTGCCAGGGGGTAAATCATTCTCCCAGTCTTGTATGATTTCAAGCTGCGGTAGTCCCAGGCCGTTTAGGCGTCCGTATAGAATGGATTCGAGTGCATTTTCCCATTCTTTATCAATATGTACGCAGTGCCATAAACGCGGTGCGGATGCCAGTGCATGCTTATGCAGCCAGTTAGCAAGCGCTTCATTATTTTCTATGCCTTGTTGCAGATGGTGCAGGACATTAAACTGCGCTTGCAGATGCGATATTTTTTTCTGTATTTCATGAACTTGTGCGGAGATCTTGTCCTTGCGGACACTTTCCTCAGAAAAGTCCGTTTTCGTTTGTGCAAGCTCTTTTTCTGTCTGCTTTAATTGGCCGCCTACCTGGTTTAAATTTAATTCAATAGACTTTAGTGTCTCGCTATCGGGAGCTGTCAGCGAACCAAGTTCCTGGCGCAGACGGTCATTGCGCGATTCAAGCTGCTGGATCGTCTTGTTTGCATGCTGCAGATGCGTTTTTTCCAGACTGTAAGCTTGTTCAGCCACGATCAGACTCTGTTGCAATGAATCGAATGTCTTTTGACATCGGCTGAAAGTTGTTTCTGATTCGGGTAGTTTGCTGTTTTCTACTTGCCAGATTTGCATGCACTCTTCGCGTGAATTCTGTGCATGGCATCTCTGCGACAACCAGTGCTGCAGGTTGCCCTTAGCCGCGTCAAGTTGCTGTTGATTCCGGGCAATCTGTTTTTCAATATCCAGTATTTGAGCTGAAAGCCGCTCTTTGTTTTTGTGAAATTGTTTGATTTCCTGCTCGATACGTGCTTTATCGGCGTTGGCAGCGTATAACTGGCCTTGCAGTTCATGCAGCTTCTCGCTAAGTTGTTGTTCGCGCGCGCGTGTTTCTTCTCTTTGGGCCTTGCCGGATTGAAATGCAGTAATTTCTGCCGCTAAAGTTTGCTCAGTCGTTTCGATTTCCTTCTCTATGGCCTGGCGCTGGCTGATAATTTCAATTTTATGCTGCAGCCAGAGTATTTGCTGCGTTTCTTGCAGCTGTTGTTTGAGTGCATTGTACTTGATGGCAATTTCAGCCTGACCATTCAAATGACCAATCTGTTTGCTAAGTTCACTTGAAATGTCTTCGAGACGAGTAAGGTTTTTGCGGGTGTCGGTGAGTCTTGATTCTGTCTCGTGTCTTCTTTCACGATATTTGGAGATGCCTGCCGCTTCTTCAAGAAAATGTTTCAGTTCCTGTGGTTTGGCTTCAATAATACGCGAGATCATACCTTGCTCTATGATGGCATAACCGCGACCACCGATGCCGGTGCCCAGGAAGAGGTCGGCTATATCGCGACGCCTGACATGAATATTGTTGATGTAGTAGTTTGAATTGCCGTCCCGTTGGATAATACGTTTTATGGCGATCTCTGCATAACTTGACCAGGCGCCGCCTGCTTTGCCCAGACTGTTATCAAATACAAGTTCAACACTGGCACGGCCGACAGGTTTTCGATTCGCAGTGCCGCCAAAAATGACGTCTTGCATGGATTCACCGCGCAGGGCGGATGCTTTCGATTCGCCCAGCACCCAGCGTACGGCATCGATAATATTGGACTTACCACACCCATTGGGACCCACAATACCCACCAGATCATCGGTGACCGGAATAACAGTCGGTTCGACGAATGATTTGAAACCGGCGAGTTTGATTTTAGCGAGGCGCAATTTCTAATGAGCTGGATACAGCGGTTATAATAGAATGATTCGAAAATGTGGACGCTATGCAAAATTGCATGAAGTAAAAGTTTGTTTATTGTAACTGAATTAACACCAGGAAGAGAACGCTGAATGTCAACTAAGCCCAGCAAGCAGCTTGAAACATTTATTAATCCTTTTGTTAAAAAGGACTATCAAATTCATATGGAGATACCGGAATTTACGTGTGTATGCCCAAAAACCGGCCAGCCTGATTTTGCCACTTTGATTTTAGATTATATTCCGGATAAGAAATGTGTCGAACTTAAAAGCCTTAAGCTGTATATTTGGTCATTCCGGAACGAAGCGGTTTTTCATGAAGCTGTGACTAACCAGATACTTGAAGATCTTGTCGCTGTTTTAAAACCGAGATATATCCGCTTAACCGCGCGCTTTTTTGTGCGCGGCGGCATATTTACCAATGTCACAGTCGACCATCGCAAACCCGGGTGGATCCCGCAACCTGTTGTTTCGTTGAATCAATTTGATGAACAAACAAATATTAGAAAATAACGATCTGTGTCAATTTATTTCATACCATAACGTTGGGTAGTTAAATAATCCCGGGCAGTTACTACCGAGTGGCACTGAAATCTTTTTTAGGTCTCCCTAGGGTTCTAGTACTCTATTCATATGATATTAGCGAATGATCAATGAACTATCACGCACAGCTTGTTGTCTTCAATGAATGAAGCTTATTGGTTTTCGTGACCCTGCTGAATAGGTATACTTGATCCCGCTGGCTTTTAATAACAGCCATATTGTATCTATAGCAATTTTTTCAATTCTTAATGCGCAAGGATCAGGCAGGATGGGTGATCGTGAAGTCGATCAGCAATTAGTGGAGCGGGTACAAAATGGCGATAAACGCGCATTTGACTTATTGGTTGCTAAATATCAGCGCAAGTTGATGCGTTTGCTTTCACAGTTTATTCGCGACCCGGCCGAAGTTGAAGATGTAGCGCAAGAAGCATTTATCAAAGCGTATAGGGCATTACCCTCTTTTCGTGGTGATAGTGCGTTTTATACTTGGCTGTATCGAATAGGCATTAACACCGCCAAGAATTATCTAGTGTCTCATGGCAGAAAAGCACCGACACTGCATGGTATTGACAGCGAGGAGGCTGAAAATTTTGAAGAAGGTGGCATTTTACGCGAGATGCATACGCCAGAAAGTGAACTGATGAGTAAACAGATTGCTCAAACGGTGAACCGGACATTAGAAGAATTGCCAAATGAATTAAGAACTGCAATCATTTTGCGAGAAATTGAAGGATTGAGTTATGAGGACATTGCAAACATTATGGAATGTCCGATAGGCACGGTGCGTTCGCGGATTTTTAGAGCGCGCGAAGCAATATCTGAGAAATTACGCCCTTTACTGGGTACAAGTAAAGATAAGAGGTGGTAAAGTGAAGAATAAAGTATCCGAATTAATGGATGGTGAGCTGGCAAGTTCAGACGCCCTTAAAATAATCGAAACAATTAAGAAAGAACAGGGTTTACATCAGGAGTGGGAAACCTACCATTTAATCGGTGATATATTAAGGCAGCCGGATACTTTTCCAACAAATCTTACACGTCGTGTCAGACAACAGCTAGCAGTTGAACCTACGGTGCTCAAACCCAGTAAACGCACCTATGGAAATTCCAGGACAAAAGTTTTTGCCTTTGCCACAGCGGCATCAGTATTTGCAATGGTTACAGCATGGCTTGTCATGAATGATGTATATTTGCAAACGCAGCCTATTGTTGTGGCAGACCAGTCCAATGCCGCACCTGCTGAAGTCGACAAACCTGCAACGTCGATGCTGGTGTCTCATCCACAAACTGCGCGCCCGTACCAGGCCGCGCATCCTTATCCCAACGCTTCAGCAGAAGAAATGAGTAGTTATCTCTTTTATCATAATTTTCAGAACCATTATAAAGATTTCTCATCTGGACAAGCCACACATAGCGGTCAATCAGTCTATATTTATCCGGCGACCGATTCTCGTGATAATTTCCATGATCAATATGGTAGATGAAATACCCCGCATTACCAGCTTTTTCATTGTTGTTCGTATTGGCATTTCAGGCTGTCTACGCTGAAAACCAATCCCAATCAAACAAATATGCGCATGACTGGCTGCAGAGGATCGCTGACGCGCCACGCCAGCTGAATTATCAAGGTACTTTTGTATATTATGCCGATGATCATATAGAGACTTCTCAGGTCACGCATCGAGTGGATCACGATGATGAATATGAGAAAATCGAGGTCCTAGATGGCAAGTCGCGTATTGTGTATCGTAATAACGATGAAATGAAATGCTATATGCCAGACAGCAAGAAAATTTATACTGAAAAGCGCTGGCATAGAAAATTTTTCCCGGATTTGCTGCCGCAGCCAACTGCAAGGATTTATGAAAACTATAAGATTGAAGTCGATAAGCAAGAGCGTATTGCGGGGCATGATGCCCAGCTCATAAAGCTTATACCAAATGATAACCTGCGTTACGGCCATAAGTTCTGGGTTGATATTGATAGTGGTTTGCTGCTTAAAGCTGCTGTAGTGGATAAAAAAGATATTGTTGAACAGTTTGCTTTTGCTCAACTGAAGATTGGTGGAAATATAGACGAAAATTTGCTTAATCCTGAGTTAATGACAGCAACTAATTGGAAAAAGGTGGATTTGACGACGGAGGTATTAACTGAAGGTGAATTGAAATGGAAGCTAAAGAAATTACCGGCTGGCTTCAAAAAGATCACCGAAATGAGGCGAAAGCCGGTAGGTAAAAGCAGTATGGTTGATCATATCGTTTTATCCGATGATTTAGCTTCCGTATCGGTTTTTGTCGAGCCGATTAAAGCAGATGCGTCACCAACGGTAACGGGTTTTTATTCAAGCCGTGGTGCAATAAATATCTATGTACGTGAGTTCAATAATAACAAAATAACAACTGTCGGCGAAGTTCCATTAAACACGATTAAATTAATTGGAGATGCCGTATTTGTTAAGTAATTGAACGACATGCTTCTTTTCAAAAGCAGCATGTGTCGATGCAGGAAATTCAAGATTCTATTAATTCCAGTTGCGCTGAAAAAGCGCTTTTTTATTGGCAGGAATATTGAATAAGCTTGAGGTTTCGCCGAACGGCTAATGGCGCGCTGGATGCTTACATATCTGCTATGACCAGGTAAGCGAAAAAACGGTGCATGGCGGATTTTTTTAAATAAAATTATTTTTTGTTATGTATAGCTTAAACATGGTAGGAATATTAAAGATAAAAATGGTGCGTTACTTAGTGTTGTGGTTAATAATGGTAACTGCTTCGGCCGTTTCGGCTCAGACGAAAGAGTTACCTAATTTTACAGGGCTTGTTGATCAATATGGCGCTACTGTTGTCAACATTAGTACAATTCAAACCCAGAAAAATGCTGTAACACAACTTTTTCCGGAGATTCCAAATCTTCCAAAGGACTCGCCATTTTACGAATTTTTCAGACGGCACATAGAACCCTTTTCAACACCTCGAAGATCTGAACCAAGATCAATGGGATCCGGTTTTATTATCAGTTCTGATGGCTATATTCTGACAAATGCGCATGTAGTTGAATCGGCTGATGAAATAACAGTAAAACTGAATGACAAACGTGAATTTATCGCTAAAGTAATCGGTACTGATAAAAAAACCGATATTGCACTGATAAAAATTGAAGCTGAGAATCTGCAAAAAGTAAACCAGGGCGATCCGGAAAAACTCAAAGTTGGGGAATGGGTCGTTGCGATTGGTTCGCCGTTTGGTTTTGAAAACAGCGTGACGGCTGGTATTGTAAGCGCAAAAGGAAGGTCTTTGGCACAAGAAAATTATGTGCCTTTTATTCAGACTGATGTTGCTATTAATCCGGGTAATTCCGGCGGCCCTCTATTCAACATGCATGGAGAAGTGGTCGGCATCAATTCACAGATTTACAGTCGAACAGGCGGGTTTATGGGGCTGTCATTTGCTATACCGATCAATGTCGCAACCGATATAGCGGACCAGCTAAAAATTTCCGGAGTCGTTCGGCGTGGAAGAATTGGTGTATTAATACAAGAAGTAACCAAGGAGTTGGCTGATTCATTCGGCTTGCCCGGCACGCGTGGCGCGTTGGTTGTCTCAGTGGAAAAAAATGGTCCCGCGGGTGTTGCCGATATTCGGGCGCGCGACGTTATTCTGGCTTTTGATGGTATAGAAGTTGAGACTTCAGCCGATTTGCCGCGTATTGTGGGAAACACAGTGCCCGACTCAAAAGTAAAGGTCAAGATCTGGCGGGATGGTGCCATCAAGAATCTACAGCTGAAGGTAGGGGAGATTCCAAGAGAGGAATCGGACCTGCAGTATCAAAGTAAACAAGACCAAGAAGTTGATCAATCCAATCGCCTGGGACTCGTCTTGAGCGAGCTGACCGACCAGCAGAAGACGCAGTTGGAGATTGAGAGCGGTCTGCTGGTGGAAAATATCCAACCGGGCATAGCGAGCCAGTCAGGCGTACGCAAAGGCGATGTTATCCTGGGGTTTAACAGTAAGGATGTTGAAAGCGTTAACCAATTCAATAAATTGCTGGATAAAGTGGAAGATGGACGCAATATTGCCTTGTTGATCAAACGGGGCGATCTGACGACCTTTATTACCATGAAATTAAACAGTGACGAGTGACCGCGCATAATAAAATGATGAAAGTTGATCCGGCTATCGATCTGGTTGTTTACGGCCGTGAGGCATGCCATTTATGCGAGCAAATGGTACAGGCGCTGAAACAACATCAGTCAAGATTGTCATTTGATTTCCAAGTGATTGATATTGACACGGATTCGCAACTGGTAAGCCGGTACAACGATAAAGTGCCCGTTCTAATGTCGCTTTCAGGTCAAAAAGAAATTTGTCGCTATTATCTTGATACGTCCGCACTGGATGATTATCTTGCCAGTTTTCGATAAAATGCTGCCTCTTGATTCAGATGCTTTGGGCGATCCGGCTTTAGAAGAATAGTCAGACTCCCGGTTTCTAATCGTTTAAATTAACAGATAGGAACATTTCTACTGAAATTCCAATGCGGCGAATACGTAATTTCTCTATTATTGCTCATATCGATCATGGCAAATCGACACTCGCGGACCGTCTTATTCAATATTGCGGCGGCTTGTCGGAGCGCGAAATGGAAAGCCAGGTTCTTGATTCTATGGATCTGGAGCGGGAAAGAGGCATTACCATTAAGGCGCAGACCGTTGCATTACAGTATAAAGCCAGGGATGGTGAGACTTATCTGCTCAATTTGATTGACACCCCTGGACATGTCGATTTTTCGTATGAGGTTTCACGGTCTCTAGCCGCATGTGAAGGCGCTTTACTGGTGGTCGACGCTTCTCAAGGCGTAGAAGCGCAGACAGTTGCTAATTGCTATACAGCAATTGATCAGGGGGTGGAGGTTTTACCCGTATTGAATAAAATTGACTTGCCTGCCGCCGATCCAGAAAGAGTGATTGCAAATATTGAGGATGTTATCGGCATAGACGCGCAAAATGCTTTGCGGGTCAGTGCTAAAACGGGCGTCGGCATAGAAGATGTTTTAGAGACAGTAGTAAATCAAATACCAGCGCCTGTTGGTGATCCTGACGCGCCGTTAAAAGCACTGATTATTGATTCCTGGTTTGATAATTACGTCGGTGTCGTCATTTTGGTTCGCATTATGGACGGTGCGCTTAAACCAGGAGACAAAATCTTACTGATGGCCAGCAAGGTAACCCATCTTTGCGAGCAAGTAGGTGTGTTTATACCCAAGTCGTTAAACCGGGATATATTGCGTGCAGGCGAGGTCGGTTTTGTGATTTCTGGCATTAAAGAACTTGATGCTGCCAAGGTTGGCGATACTGTTACATTGGCTCGGAATCCAGCGGAAAAACCTTTACAGGGTTTTAAAGAGATCAAGCCACAAGTCTTTGCAGGATTATATCCGGTTGAATCCAATCAGTATGACGCTCTACGGGCGGCCCTGGAAAAGCTCAGGCTCAACGACTCCTCCTTGCAGTTCGAGCCGGAAACTTCTCAGGCACTTGGATTCGGATTTCGTTGCGGATTTCTGGGGTTATTGCATATGGACATTGTGCAAGAACGCCTTGAAAGAGAATATGACATGGATTTGATTACGACTGCACCTACTGTTGTCTATCAAATACTGCTGCGTGACGGGGCCATCATCGAAATCGACAACCCTTCAAGAATCCCAGATCTGTCCAAGACCGCTGAAATTCGTGAACCTATTATTACGACGACTATTTTAGTTCCAGAGGAATATGTTGGTGCTGTCATTACACTCTGTGTCAATAAGCGGGGCATTCAGAAAAATATGCAATATATGGGTAAACAGGTCATGCTGACTTATGAAATGCCCCTGAATGAAGTCGTTATGGACTTCTTTGACCGGCTGAAATCGACCAGTCGCGGTTATGCATCGCTGGATTATGAATTTAAAGAATTCCGTGTGTCGGATCTGGTTAAGCTGGATATTTTAATTAATGGTGACAGGGTCGATGCGTTATCTATAATTGTTCACCGCAGCAGCAGTCAACATCGCGGCCGGGAGCTGGTGCAAAAAATGCGGCAGCTTATTCCGCGGCAGATGTTTGATATAGCTGTGCAGGCAGCTGTTGGAGCGCATATTATCGCCAGAGAGACTGTCAAGGCTTTACGTAAGAATGTGCTCGCGAAATGCTATGGTGGTGATATTACCCGGAAACGCAAATTGCTCGAGAAGCAAAAAGCTGGTAAAAAAAGGATGAAACGTGTGGGTAATGTGGAAATTCCGCAGGAAGCTTTCTTAGCGATTTTGCAGACTGATATCAAATCGTGAAAACCGGTATTTGTCGAAGGCAGCTAAAATCTATCTCAAAGGAAATATGAAATAATGCTGAACAGACCGTTTATCGATGGCTTTTCAACAACCTGTTAATAACTACATAAAAAAATCAGAAAGGTAATTACATGAACTTTCCTTTGGTTTTATTCTCTTTGCTGGTGATTACCGGTGTTGTCTGGGTGCTTGATTATTTTATATGGCGCCATAGACGTAAGCCGGATGAAGATGAGCCTTGGTGGATAGAGTATCCCAAGAGTTTTTTTCCGATTATTTTAATTGTATTTTGTTTACGCTCGTTTATTGTCGAGCCGTTTAAAATACCGTCCGGTTCGATGATTCCCACGCTGGTAGTTGGAGATTTTATTTTGGTCAATAAATTTGTGTATGGCATTCGCCTTCCAATTATCAATAAAAAAATAATTGAAATGGATAGCCCCGAAGCGGGAGATGTGCTGGTGTTCCGTTTTCCAGAGGATTCTTCCATAGACTATATTAAACGTGTTGTCGGTGTTCCCGGCGATGTGATTACCTATCATAACAAGCAATTGTTTATTAATGATCAGATCGTAAAACAGGTATATGAGGATGATTATAAATATGTGGAACCTGGACTGGGATACATCTATTCTGAGAAATATACCGAATATCTTGGAGAAACCAATCATTCGATTTTAATGAACCGGGAAGTCCACGGATTGCAGTACGCAAATGTGCGCGCATTTCCTTTTCGCGAAAATTGTCAATACAGCCGCACCGGATTTACTTGTAAAGTTCCGCCTGGAAACTACTTTACCTTGGGCGACAACAGGGATAGCAGCAGTGACAGCCGGTACTGGGGATTTGTGCCGGAGGAAAATATCGTAGGCAAAGCATTTATGATCTGGTGGAATTTCGGAGACTTTGATCGAATCGGCCAACGTATTCAGTAATCGAATATCATTTTCTTGGGGGGAACTATGAATCTGAATGGGCAGCGTGATAGACAACATGGCATTAGTTTAACGGGTATGCTGTTCTGGTCGGTTGTGCTGATCATGGTTTTGTTGCTGGGTATGAAGGTTATACCGGTTTATATTGAAAATGCTTCCATCAGAAAAAATCTGGCCGCAGTTGCCAGTGACGCCAGTCTGCAAAATGCAACTGCCAGTCAAATCAGGCTCGCTTTCTCCAAACGTGCCCAGGTTGACGGCATTACGGTAATTACGGCTAAAGATATCAAGATTTCCCGGGACAAAGGACAAAATATCCTGAGTGTAGCCTATTCCGAAAAGGTGCCGTTGTTTGCCAATATTTCTCTGCAAATCGATTTTGATATGCAAAGTAGGTGACGGCCTATCAGGTAGAATTGACAAAAAATTTACTAAACGATTGACATAACGCATGCGAAGCAATTGGGAAATCAAAGTAGATTTATTTTGTAACCGGCTCGGTTACCAATTCGCTAAATCTGCGTTGCTGCATGAAGCGTTAACGCACCGCAGCCATAATGCAATACACAACGAACGCCTGGAATTTTTAGGAGACAGTGTTTTGAATTGCGCGGTTGCTGCGTTAATTTTCAAAAGGTTTCGCGATATTCCCGAAGGACAACTATCCCTTTTACGTGCAAGCATGGTTAATCAAAAGGCTTTATTTGAGATGGCGATGTCTCTGGAAATGGATCAACTGATCCAGTTGGGAGAGGGTGAGCTCAAAAGCGGGGGAAGACGGCGGCCGTCTATACTGGCCGATGCACTGGAGGCCGTTTTCGGTGCAATCTATCTGGACAACGGTTTTGCACAGGCTGAAGCGGTTATTGACAGATTATACACACCTGCGCTTGAGACTATTGATCGTTCCACGCATGGAAAAGATCCCAAAACATTGTTACAGGAATTATTGCAAAGTCGGAAACTGGATTTGCCTGCCTATACGGTAATTACAACAACAGGAAAGGCGCATCAACAAAAATTTAGAGTGGAATGCGCGGTACCGGAATTCAACATTCTTACTCAGGGCGAAGGCTCAAGCCGCCGCAGCGCGGAGCAGGCTGCCGCGAAAAAGGCCTACGATTTGGCCCTTACTGTTGATACACTTTCATAGTCCTTGGTCAATTGATAGCCGTATTGAAAAAAAGTATTGTGGTGAGCAGTCTTCAGCATGCAGTATGACAGCCAATTTCGCACCGGTTACGTTGCTATTGTAGGTCGGCCAAATGTTGGCAAATCGACGCTGCTCAATAGCCTGATACGGCAAAAAATCAGTATAACATCCAGAAAAGCACAAACAACGCGTTATCGCATCAATGGTATTTTTACCGACCAGCATCTGCAGATTATTTTTGTGGATACGCCGGGTTTTCAGGTGCGATACAAAAACCGAATGAATGCTGCGATGAATAAGGTCGTGACACAAAGTATGCAGGATGTCGATGTTGTTTTGTTTGTCATTGAAGCGTTGCGTTTTGACGAGCGGGACAGACTGGTACTGAAACTTATACCCGAAACTGCTCCCGTTATACTGGTAATTAACAAAATTGACTGGTTGGCTGATAAAAATCGGTTATTGCCTTTTCTTGACGAGATGGACAAACAATTTGGTTATGCAGCAATAATTCCTGTGAGCGCAGCCAGTCAGATACAACTTACAAATCTGATCGACGCGATTCGCCCGCACTTGCCGGAAAATCCGCCATTGTTTGATGCGGATGAAATAACCGATAGGAATGTACGGTTCATTGCCGCTGAGCTGGTGCGCGAGAAGCTGTTTCGCCTGATTGGGGATGAAATACCTTATTCCACCAGCGTGATCGTCGATCAATTTACCGAAACTGAAAAGCTAAACACAATATATGCGACAATCCTGATTGATAAGCCTAATCAGAAAGCCATTATCATAGGTAAAGGTGGTGAAAAACTGAAGCTGATTTCGAGTCAGGCGCGTAAAGAAATGGAGACATTTTTTAATAAAAAAGTATTTCTACAGATTTGGATAAAGGTGCGTAGTGGATGGGCAAATGATGCCCATGCTCTGAAACAGCTTGGTCATGAGTAGTCTTCTATTTCATATTGATAGCGTACCAGTATTCTTTCAACTTGATACTACCGTGTTCAGTGAATTTGTCAGCGTTCATGGCGAGGCGCGTCTTGCAGGTAATAGTCATTCTATTGCCAAAAGACTCAACGTAGTCCATGTGCGCTGACAAATTCACCCACAGGGCGTTACCGTGGTGCCCTGCAGTCGCAGTTACACTGCTTGAAAAGGGAAATACCCTTTCCTGTCCACTGCGCCTTACTGCAAAGCACCACGGTAACGCTGTACATGACAATATCAGATTGAAAGTACTGGCTTAAACGGAGAATGAAACAGATGGTGGAACTTGGCGTCAATATAGATCATGTGGCAACAATCAGGCAGGCGCGCGGAACAATCTATCCGGACCCTGTTGAGGCTGCGCGTATTGCTGAATCGGCAGGTGCCGATGCTATTACGCTGCATTTACGCGAAGACAGGCGCCATATTCAGGATCGCGACGTAGAATCGCTACGTTATATATTAACAACGCGAATGAATCTTGAAAGTGCGGTGACTGCTGAAATGATCGATTTTGCGTTGCGCATCAAACCACAGGATATTTGCCTGGTTCCTGAACGGCGTGAAGAACTGACGACTGAGGGCGGTCTTGATGTTGTCAGACATTTTGAACAAATAAGCCGCGTGTGCACCCAGTTAAAGGATGCGGGCGTACGCGTTTCACTGTTCATAAACGCAGATTTAGAGCAGATTGAGGCAGCGGTGCAGTCAGGCGCTCCGGTGATTGAAATTCACACCGGCAGCTATGCCGATGCAACAACCGCAGACGCGCGGCTCAGTGAGCTGGAAAAAATTAAACAAGCGGTTGCCTTCGGTATCGGGCGGGGATTGAAAGTCAATGCCGGCCATGGTCTGCATTACCAGAATGTGCAGGCAATTGCAGCAATCCCTGGCGTTTCCGAACTCAATATCGGTCATGCAATAATTGGTCAGGCAATTTTTGTGGGTCTTGAAAAAGCAGTTGGGGAAATGAAACGGTTGATTTCTGAGGCGGGTGCGTGATTTATGGCATCGGTACTGATCTGGTTGATCCTGCAAGAATTGCGCGCTCGATAGCGCGGTATGGCGACAAATTTGCGCGCCGCATACTGACCGAACCTGAATGGCGGGAATACCAAAACAGCAGTAAGCCCGTACTGTTTTTAGCCGGTCGTTTCGCCGCCAAGGAAGCGCTGTCAAAAGCAATAGGAACTGGCCTGCGGCATCCGGTCAATCTGCACTTTATCACCATAGCGCACGATATATTCGGAAAGCCCTATTTTGAATTTCATCCGGAACTTAGCCGGTTTATCCACGAGAAAGGTATTGTGGGCCATTACCTGTCCATCAGCGATGAAATGAATATTGCCTGTGCATTTGTTGTACTGGAGAAATAATTATGCCACTCGGCCCTGTTATGCTCGATATCGTTGCCACAGCACTGACCGATGAGGATAAACGGCGGTTGCTGCATCCGCTAACCGGCGGCGTTATTCTGTTTTCGCGGAATTATTCCTCTCGAAAGCAACTGACGGCGCTGATTCATGAGATTCGATCACTGCGGACACCGCACTTGCTGATCGCGGTTGATCAGGAGGGTGGCCGGGTGCAGCGATTCAAAGATGATTTTACCAGGTTGCCGGCGATGCGTGAACTCGGAAAAATCTGGGATCAGAATCAGGTGCGGGCACGTCATTTGTCAAAGCAGGCAGGATTTGTGCTGGCAAGTGAACTGGTTGTCTGCGGTATTGATTTAAGTTTTACGCCTGTGCTGGATATTGATTACGGACAGAGCAGCGTTATTGGTGACCGGGCGTTCCACCGGGATATTCATGCAGTATCCGAACTTGCACATGCGCTTATGACCGGCTTGAAAACAGGCGGTATGCAAGCTGTGGGCAAACATTTTCCCGGGCATGGCGGTATACAGGCCGATTCACATGTTGAGAAATCGATTGATCAACGCCGGTATGCGGATATTGAAATGGATGACCTGGTGCCTTTTCAACGCATGATTGACTTTGGATTGGCAGGCATAATGGCTGCCCATGTGATTTATCCACATATTGATCAGTATCCGGCCGGGTTTTCCCGACAATGGTTACAAAAGGTACTCAGACAGCGACTGTCGTTTGAAGGCTGCATTTTTAGTGACGATTTGAGCATGCAGGGTGCTGCGTATTTCAAGTCTGTTGCAGCCCGGGCACAAGCTGCACTTGAAGCGGGGTGCGATATGATACTGGTTTGCAACGATTTTCAGGCGGCAGATGAATTGCTGGAAACACTGCAATGGAATATTTCTGCAACCAGCCTTGCGCGATTAGCGCGCATGCATGGAAAGCGGCATTTTGCTTCAATGATGAAGCTGCGGGAAGATGCGGCTTATGCGCAAGCGGTGCGCGAAGTCGGCGCTATTGGTGATCCGAACGAATTACTGCCTTTCTAGTCTGTACCGTTGTATCTGCTGCGGCATCAAAGAGATTGCCGGGCTGTAGACGTTCATTCTTTTCGTGCACTAATTCCAATAACGCCTTGTAAGGAACAGGCCTGCTAAAGAAGTAACCTTGCTGATAATAACAGTGATGTTGCAGCAGAATCTGGTTTTGCTGCGCTGTTTCAACTCCTTCTGCGACGACCGCCAGCCCCATATTGTTGCCTAGACCAATAATGGCCTGCACTATCGTAAGGTCGTTCTGATTCTGATCCAGTGTGCGTATGAAAGACTTGTCAATTTTCAGAATATCAATCGGTAATTCGCGCAGCAAAGTGAGCGAGGAATAGCCTGTACCAAAATCATCCAGCGCAATCATGATGTCGAGTTCCTTGATTGCTCTGAGGATAATGCCAACACGTTCGATGTCTTTGACGATGGAGCTTTCGGTGATTTCGAGTATCAGAGAACAGGCGGGTAACTGGGTGTCGTGCAGTGCTTTAACAATGGTTTGCAGAAAGTCTTTATTCAGCAGCTGGCGGGGATTAACATTGACTGCAACGTTGACCGGGTATCCCAGTTGCAAAAGCTGATATGCTGAAAGGCAGGACATTCTCAATACCAGTTCGCCCAGCTGTTCAATCAAGCCGACGTTTTCCGCCAGTGGGATAAATTCGCTGGGTGAAAGAAAACCTCTCGTAGGATGCGGCCAGCGGACCAGCGCTTCCATGCGCGTAATATGGTGCGTTTTTGCATCAATGATAGGTTGAAATAAAACTTGAAGTTCACGGTTAAGGATAGCGCTCCGCAGTTCTTTTTCCAGTTCTAGCCGGTCACGCGTCCATACTATGGAAGATTCGTGAGAATAGTAATCAAAACGGTTACCGCCATCCCGTTTGGCGCCGTACATGGCTGTACCTGCTTTTTTCAACACGGTTTCGCTGGTCAAGCCGCTTTCAGGATAAAAACTGATGCCGATACTGGCGGCAACAAAGACTTCCATATCGTCAATTTCAAATTTTTGTCTGATCACATCCAGAATTTTTTGTGCCATTTCAGATATCGAATCGATATTATCCAGATAATCGAACAGCAGTATGAATTCGTCGCCTCCCCAGCGGGCAACAATATCATTGTGCTGCACGGCTTCATGCAGGCGGATGGAAACCATTTTGAGCAGCTTATCTCCGGCCTGATGTCCCATAGCATCATTAATCTTTTTGAAATTATCCAGTGCAACAAAAAAGGCGGTGATAATGTTGCCGTTATTTTCGGCAGCCTGGATCATGTGATCGAACTGGGACAATAATTTTGACCGGTTCGGCAGCTTGGTCAATGCATCATAATTTTCCTGATTCGCGACCTGCTCAGCGAGTTCGATCGTGTCCGTGATATCGGACATCGCGATAACAGAACCGATCAGTACTTTGCGCTCATCATAGAGCTGATTACGCGTTATTCTGACAGAGCGTTCATCACCATATTTGGTTCTCAGGCGGCATTCCAGCATTCCTGGACCGTCCAAACCGGATGGTAAAATATTTCTAACGGAAAGATCTTCTGGCTGGTTATTGATATTTGAACGGAGATTCAAAACCTGTTGCAGGTTTTTCCCTTTGATGTGACTGAACTCCGTACGCAGAATTTTCTCGGCGCCATTGTTGATATAGGTCACATGATCATGCGCATCGGTTATGATAACACCGTCTTTAATCGATTCCAGCGCAGTGCTTGAGCGTATCTTTGTGATCAGGTACGCGCGTACAAACTGATTGATGCGGCGCCAGTTTGACAACGGATAAATCGCCAGAGTCCCCAGTAAGGCCGCGCCAGGCGGTATCCACACATGATTGATTTTCAGTAGCAGGTAGGCTAAAAATAAGCCTGCCGCCGAAGCGAAAAGAAGTATCGGAATTGTCAGGTTTTTTTTCGTCCAGCTAATACCTGTCAGAATAAGCGCGACCCACGCTAGCGAAATCAAGGTAATCCATGTGCTGGAAACCGGATAAATCGCGCGGTTATGCTGCAGCATCGAATAGACATTTGCATGCCACTCGACACCAGTCATGGGCTGACGATTCGCTGAAGATACAGGTGTTGCAAAACGCGTGCCCAATCCAGCAGCGGTCACGCCGACAATCACTGTTTTGTCTTTCAGGCTGGCCAGAATATTATCGTCAAACAGAACGCCTGCGTAGGAGACCTGGCGAAAACTTCCCGGCTTTTCAATAAAGGGGATCAATGCTTCTTCAGCACGAAGCCAGTATCTGGGCTGATTTCCCGGTTTTTTATCTTCAGCGCTAAGCAGGTATGGTTCTACTGCAGTTGCAGGGTCAAACAATACCTGAGCCAGCGCAGGCCATGTTGGAGCGTTAATCCCCGCGTAAAGAAAAGCACGCCGTGCAATGCCATCACTGTCAATCTCGATGTCGGTGTGGCCCAGTACGGCATTATGTCTGAGAAGCGGATCAGGCGCGGCCAGATACAAAGATTCTGAATACGAGGTTGAAACCGGCACCAGGGGAAGGACAACATTACCGTGCAAGGCAATTGCCGCAGCCAGTAACTGGTCGGCATACGTATCATCAAGTTGTGGTTCGGAGAAAAGCAAGTCCAGAGCCATCCGCTGATTATCAATTGATTTCAACCTGTTAATAAGTTTTGCATGGATTTCTCTCGACCATGGCCACCTGCCCAGAATATCCAGACTCTGTTCATCGATAGCGACAATAACGATATCAGAATTTTGCGGGTATTGAATAAGTACCGATAGTCCATCATAGATCATGAAATCCAGGCGTTCCAAAACTTCCGAATAGGCTAAGGTTGCGACGATGGCCAGCAGTATTGCAATACGTAAAACAAACGTATTGATGCGTTTTCTAAAGCTTCGCAGATAAATCATATCAAAACAAGCAGCGGAAGGAATAGCAGCAACATCAGCCAGTAAGGAAAATCACGGGGAATATCTATCATTTGAGGCGGTCCCCATGGGCCCTCGAAACCGTCAGATTCAATCGTTTTGATACGTAAATAGTATGTGCCGCCTGCAGGTTTTTCGATTGTGATACGGGATGCTTCGGTCGTTTCTTCGTGCAGAATGTCGGAAAATGACGCATCTTGCGCAAACTGAAAATGAAAACGCTGACCCTCGGCAGCAGCGCGCCATGCAAATGTAATTTCCTGCTCGTCAACTTCGGTAGCTTCAAGTGAGGGACCGGGATATGGCACTCTGAAAGGCATGGCGTCGCTAAAAGGGCCCGCCCCTTCTGCAGGTGAAACAGCCGCAATGCGCCAGAAGTAATGACCGGGTGTAAGCGATTCGGATAACGTGAACGTGTTCGCTTTTATTTCAGAATTAAAATAGACCAGATCGGTAAATTCCGTGTTTCTACTGATCATCAGGACATAATGCAGCTGCCCGGATTGACTCGTCCAGCTGAATTGCTGGCTTTCCGGTGCGGCCGCGTCCCCGGGTAACGGTGCGGTGATGAAAGGCGGTTCCGGGTGAGCGTTTAAACCGAAACGCATGACTGCATCTTTGCCTTCTATGCCGGATTCATCAATGCCACGTATCCGTAGCCAGTATTCGCCGTCAGGTATGTTGCCGTCCCGAAAAGGCAACGTTGCTGTGCTAAATTCGGAAACCAGATGATTGAAATCCGGGTCCAGTGCAATTTGTGTGCGGTAAGCATGAGCGCCATGCAATGGATTCAAGCGGATCACCAGTGGCAGACTTTCGTAATAGCTCGATGTGCCGGTTAAATCAGGTGGCGGCAGCAGTACTACAGGTGGTGCGGGCGGTTCATTTAAAGCGGTGACGGTGCCAAAACCGGCAGGTACTTTAACAAACGCTTCTGAGGCGCTGACCGAAATATTGCCGGTAAGTACCTCGCTCGTTGTGCTGGATTGCGGTTCAATTATGCCAACACGAAACGCTGTACCTCTGACAGAACTGGTAGCGGACGGTGTCTTTATCCTGAGCCGCGTGCCCTGGCGGGTGTTGTTAGGCACCGAATTTTCCGTACGTCCTTGTTCTAAGCGTATCAGTGTGTCGATTAATCCGTAGTCGCCCAGTATCTGCATGTTCTCCAGATGGATGCGGCTATTGTCCTGAACGCGCACTAGAGAATTGTCTGCAAATTCAATGGTCACAAATGAGTCGTTTTCGCTCTGAACCGTGTCGCCAGCCGATAACTGCATTCCAGGTGCAGCAGCTTCTTTTTTTTGGTTTGCACGTTCAATGAATGCGCCACCGTGAACACTGATAATCTGCGCGGATACCTTATCGGAGACGCGTGACCAGGCAACGGGGATTCTCAATTGCTTGCCGGGCGGTATGACATAGGGATTCTGAATCTGATTTAATTGTTGCAGGCGTTTAACATATTGTATGCCCAAAAGATGGCGCTCAGACAGGTTCCACAGATTATCGCCCGGGCGTACTGTGTAGATCCATTCTTCTGCAACTGCAGATACCGGCAGAATGGTCAAAATGATGAATAAGCAACTGATAAGTCCATTCAATCGCTGATGAATCAGATTCACGTGCGTGCCATCTCCATGTCGCGGGTCTCAATTTGAATTGCGTTCGCTTGATGCGTTTTTTTCGAGCACTGCCGGGATAAATCCTGGATATATTTTGAAAAGTGCAATCTGGTTAAATTGCTGGTCGAATATCGTATGCCGAAAATCATTGCGTAATATTGACCTGGGTGCCTGCAGGTACCTGGTCAAACAATTCCAGCAGATCATTATTTGAAATACGGATACAACCGATAGATCCAGGCTTTCCCATTTCCACGCTGTCGGGACTGCCGTGAATATAGATATACCGCTGCATCGTATCTACCGGTCCAAGCCGGTTAAATCCCGGTTCGCAACCTGACAGCCACAAGATGCGTGTCAAAATCCAGTCCCGCGCCGGATACTGTTTCCCTAATTCCGGCGTATAAATTTCTCCAGTTGGCCGGCGGCGGACAAATACCGTATTGACGGGTTGCCCTGAGCCTATCTTGGCACGGATTGTATGTTTGCCCAGCGGCGTACAAAAACTTCCGTTCTGCTGGCCGACGCCATTTTTTGCGGAAGAAATTTGATAATGTTTAATGAACCGGCCGTCTTCATTGACTAGATCGAGCTGCTGCCTGTGGATGGAGATATTAATTTTCATCATTACCTGATTGTGTCGCAGCGGATTATATCGTTTCCGGTTTTTTGCGCCGTTGCGCAAAAAAGTGCTTAAGCAGTATGCTGGCTTCTTCAGCCAAAACACCGCTGTCGACCTGCATATGATGATTCAACCGTGTTTCGGTGGGCAAGTCGATAATGCTGCCGCATACACCTGTTTTAGGGTCGGCTGCGGCATAGACCAAACGTTCGATTCGTGCATGAAAAAGCGCGCCGATACACATAGTGCAGGGCTCCAGTGTGACATAAAGCGTACAATTGAGAAGACGGTAATTATTCACTTTATGACCGCAATCGCGTAATGCCATAACTTCAGCGTGGGCCGTTGGATCCCGTGTTGTAATTGGACAGTTGTATCCGCGCCCGATGATCATTTCATTTTGCACGATTACAGCCCCCACCGGCACTTCGCCCAATATCCGCGCCTTTTCTGCCTGATCGAGCGCTGAACGCATGAATTGAATATCTTTTTTTATTTGTACCACTTGTAACAGTTTAATGCAATCTTGTAAAGATTCAAATCTTTGCGCAGGTGTTATGACATTCTGGTACGCTATCCATATATTGCCGGGTACAGCGTTGCCGTGGTGTTATACAACAGGCGCAGCATGCTGGAAAAGGTAGCTCCCTTTTCAAGTACAGTAACGCAGTCGCAGGACACCATGGTAACGCCTGTGGGTGCGCTTGTCAGCATCCATGGTCTGTGCGCCTTTTGACAACAGAACCGCCACCTGCAAGGCACGTCTTGCCATGGTCATTGACAAGCGCACAGAACCCGGCAATATCATATGATAGCGTATGGTTGTTTAATCTTGTTTTATAAGTCCATGACGGTTACCGGCACATGTTTTCTTTGGAAAAAAATCATTTATATACCATTCGCGATCTGTTGCGTTTTGCGGTCAGCAAGTTTAACCAGGCCGGTCTTTTCTTTGGCCACGGCTCAACGCATGCTTACGATGAGGCAGTATATTTAATTCTGCATACATTGCACCTGCCTCTGGACCAACTTGAACCTTTTCTTGATGCCCGGTTAACCAGTGATGAGCTAAGTGAAGTCGAGGCGGTCTTGCAGCAGCGGATTTTAGAAAGAAAGCCGGCGGCTTATTTGACGCACGAAGCCTGGCTGGGTGACTATGCTTTTTATGTAGATGAACGTGCCATTATTCCACGTTCATTTATTGCGGAGCTTCTGCATAATCATCTGGAACCGTGGATTACAGATTCCGGGCATATTCATTGTGCCCTGGATCTGTGTACGGGTTCCGGTTGTCTTGCCATACTGATGGCGCATGCGTTCGAGCAGGCTGAAATTGACGCGGTTGATATTTCTCAGGATGCGCTGGCGGTTGCGGATAAAAATGTTGCCGATTATCAATTAATACATCGAATCCATTTGATTCAATCCGATATGTTTGAGGGGCTGTCCGGCAAACGCTACGATCTGATTATCAGTAATCCGCCTTATGTAAATGCCGTGTCTATGGCGGCACTGCCTGATGAATACCGTCATGAGCCGCCCGGTGCGCTGGCCAGCGGTATGGATGGATTGGATGCAACGCGGCATATTCTGCTGAATGCGGCCGGTCATTTGACTGATCAGGGGCTGCTTGTTGTGGAAATTGGACATAACAGGGATGCGTTGCTGGAGATGTTTCCGCAGTTGCCATTCACATGGCTGGAAACCAGCGCGGGTAACGGCTTTGTTTTTTTGTTAAGCCGCGATCAGCTTGCAGCCTGACTGTCTGGCGGACCCGTTCAGGCCAGTAACGTTAACAGCCGCCGAGTTTCCTTTTCATCGAGTTCCAGCCATTTTCCGCGCTTGATACGGGCGGGTAAGTTAATCGGGCCAAAACGCACGCGCATCAGGCGGCTGACTGTTATACCGAGTGTTTCAAACATGCGTCTGACTTCCCGGTTTTTTCCTTCTTTCAAAATGACGCGATACCAGCGGTTGATGTTTTCACCACCCAGTTCCGTTAATTGATCAAACGATGCGCTGCCGTCGTCGAGTTGAATACCGGTAGTCAGCTGGATAATTTGTTCGCTGGTTAATTGTCCGATAATTCGGACCGCATATTCGCGTTCCACTTCAAAGCGTGGATGCATGAGCCGGTTTGCCAGCGAGCCATCGGTAGTAAAAATCAGGAGACCGCTGGTATTAAAGTCCAGGCGGCCGATTGCGATCCATTTAGAAGATCTGAGATGGGGCAATTTGTCAAATACTGTTGGCCGGCCTTCGGGGTCGAGCCGGGTGACAATTTCGCCTTCTGGTTTGTGATACAGCAATATACGTGGCAGGCGTTCGGCCAAATCGAAACGGATGATGCGTTTTCCGATCTGAACGCGGTCTTTTGCGCCAACGCGGTCTCCCAAAACAGCCTTTCTGCCATTTATACTGACGCGGCCGGCAGCAATTAACGCTTCCATTTCACGCCTTGACCCCAGTCCTTTTTGCGCCAGCAGTTTTTGCAGTTTGTAGGTTGCCGCCGCAGCGGGAACGGCTTGTCTGTTAGCGCCAGGTAATCGTGGCGGTGCTTTGGTTTTGCCGGATCTGGATAATTTGTGTGTGCGCATGGAAAACAGCTTAGTCACCTCAATCAGAACGGCAGCTTCATGCCGGGTGGCAGGCCGAGCCCTCCGGTCAGTTCGGCCATTTTTTCCTGCGTTGTCGATTCGACTCGCCGGACAGCATCATTAAATGCGGCAGCAATCAGGTCTTCGAGCATTTCTTTGTCGTCGCCATCACCAACGAGACTGCTGTCTATCTGTATGCTTTTGACGTCATGGCGGCAGGTCATGACAACTTTAACCATCCCTGCGCCGGACTGACCTTCAACTTCCAGTGTGGCCAGTTTTTCCTGCATTTGCTTCATGCTCTCCTGAACCTGCTGTGCCTGTTTCATCATGTTTGCCAAATTTCCTTTCATGGTAAATCTCCTTTAATTTCGAATAGGTTTGATGGAAGATTCTATGATTTTTGCATCAAAACTGTCTATCAGATCCTGTACGATCGGGTCTTTTTCAATGGCCGCAATCGCCTCGGTCTGCTTTTGCTCGTTTTCAAGCTGTTGTAATGCAACCGGTGTCATGCCGGTAATGCTGCCAACTGAGAAATTCAGCGCGACTGACTGGCCGAAGTAGGCGTCCAGTGCGTTCTGAATGGCATTCTGGTATTTCTTGTCCAGCAGGTGTCTGTGGACTTCCGGGACAAACAACTCGATGGTCTCTGGAGTCAGCAGCTTTGCCTCACTATGTTGCGCCAGCATTTTAGCCATACCAGCTAAATTCAGTTGTTTAATCAGATCGTGCCAGTTCAGATCCGGAACGGATGCAGGTGTTTTATGCGTTGCCGGCGGTTCCTTATAGTGACCTGAATGATCGGAAGAAACCGTTGGCTGGTCAATTTGAACAGATGCGCTGAATGTATTTTTTGCGTCCGGAATGCCGGGCGTCCGTGACATCTGTTTTGCCGGGCCTGTTGTGTGGTTATCGGGCATAAACGCGAGCATGCGTATTAATGTCATGGTAAAACCGGAGAATTCGTCCGGCGCAAGACCTAAATCACGGCGCCCGTGCAGCGCAATCTGATAAAACAGTTGTATATCCTCGGCTGCAAGCATTTCAGCGAATGATAGTATATGCGGATGTGCCGGTTCATCTTCATGGATTGCCTGCGGCACCACCTGTGCTAATGCGATGTGATGCAGCAGCACTGAGAAATCGTGTAGCACGGTATCAAATGACAAGCCCCGAGCGTCGATTTCGTCAGCAATTGCCAGCATTTTGGCACCGTTTTTTGATACCAGTGCTTCAAGCAGGTCGTGAAGATAAAATTGGTCAACCGCACCGAGCATATTACGGACAGTGTTTTCCGCTACTTCGTTTTCGCCAAAGGCAATTGCCTGATCCAGGATGCTTAATGCGTCGCGCATGCTGCCTTGAGCGGCTTTTGCAATGAGCGCTAATGCGGCGCCGTCCGATGAAATATTTTCCTGTGTCAGGATATGTTTGAGATGTTCTGAAATTAATGCAATCGGTATTTGCTTCAAATTAAACTGCAGGCATCGAGAGAGAACAGTCACCGGTATTTTTTGCGGATCTGTTGTGGCGAGTACAAATTTGACGTGGGCAGGTGGTTCTTCGAGCGTTTTAAGCATGGCGTTAAACGCCGATTTGGACAGCATGTGCACTTCGTCAATTATATAAATTTTGAAACGCGCTCCCGCTGGCGCATAGAGTGCATTTTCCAACAAGTCGCGCATATGATCGACCTGTGTATTTGATGCGGCATCCAGTTCGATCAGGTCAATAAAATGTCCCTGATCAATTTGTGTGCAGGCGTTACAGGTGCCGCATGGGGTTGCCGTTATACCGGTCTCGCAATTTAACGCTTTGGCTAAAATACGGGCTACCGTGGTCTTGCCGACACCGCGTGTTCCTGTGAAAAGATATGCATGATGTAACCGGTTCTGCTCCAGTGCATTTGTTAGCGCTTTGACGACATGGTCCTGGCCGGTCAACTCAGAAAAGTTTTTCGGTCGCCACTTGCGTGCAAGGACTTGGGATTGTGACACGTTGAATTTTAGAAAATTTAGGAATGCTTTAGAATCATTATAACAGGTCACGCAGGCGCCATGCATCTATCCGTTTTGACCTGGATTTAAAAGAAAATGTGACTGCGAACGAACAGGCGGGATAAGCTGTTTGAAAATTCAGGGTGGCGAGCCAGACCCCCGGCACTCGCAATAAATAGCTGTGGCTGCTTCCTTCCGGACCTGACCAGGTTCGCTACTTTGCAATGCGGGGAGGCCCGCCCTTGATCTTAGATAAACGGTAAGTTCAAGATGCGAGAGTATACCAGTACGCGCGTTGTAAACAAAGCGCTTTGCGAAATTCATGCATGCAGTTCAGAGGTGCAATGAGAAAATAAAATGGGTTTATTTTTCCACTGTTGTTTTAACGTTAGGCTGAGATGGTTGTCCGTTTTCTTGTGCAGTGCGGAACAGATAACCTGCGATAGCGCCAAGAATGCCAATCGCGGCTGTCAGTTGTTCTGAAGTATCGACAATCAATACCAGAATAATCGTACCGAAAACGATCAGAATCAGGCCTGCACCGCTGACAATGTCGTTGGGCTGAGCGTCTTTTTTTAGTTTGAGTAAAAAGTAAAGGACAATGCTGAGGGACAACAGGCACATGACGGACAGGATGATGACATAATAGAATTCATTTACCACACGAACATGGCGGATAGAATTGACTGAATCCGGGGTACCTGCTGCCGGCGTGGATTCTTCAAGAATAATTTTGTCGAACACCCGGTCAAATGCAAGGTCCTCCAGTTCAGCGGCACCGTTTTTTTCCGTAGATTCAGATTCAATACCCTGCGCGGCAGCGGCCGAAGCGATTATCAGCAGAAAAAAGAATAGAGTGAGTGTTTTCATGTTTGTTTTACTATTCGACTTGATCCAGAATTTCTCTATAGTACGCCGCTTTCAAATAATCATTGGTTTCGATCGCCTGTTTCAGTCTTTTTTGGTATTCCTGTATCCATTGTGTTTTTTCATCTTCCTCCATGTTGTTCAAAATTTGAATGGAACGCTGCATTTTATCATTCAGGCGCCGCTTGACATCTTCAGGCGTGGGTTGCGCCTGAATAACTGCCGCTGGTGAATCATCCATATATTTATTCAGCGGAGCAGCCGGAACCGGTGCAACCAGCAGGGCAGATATCGCAATTGCGCTAAATACTGATACAATTTTCATAACATTATTCCTTCTGTCCAATTGTTTTCATGCTTGCCTGTTTCAGTATGGATTTCAGCTATCATTACCTGATCCTTAATAATAGTCAATCTGGAGGATTGCAGTGACAAGCTGATAAGCGATTGCATGAATAATACCAGTGTAAAGATGATTAGGGCCAGTAATGCCGCTTCGCGGGTTTCTTGTAAACGGCGCGTATGGTTGCAAATGCATCAGTCGGCTGAATATGAAGCCGATCCATTCATTCAATTATTGACTGATACCCGATTGCGGCATGAACGCAGTATCTTGCGGCAGTTGCAGCGCGAAAACAAGAAAGCGCTGCAAATACAACCGGGAGTATATCGCCGATTGCTGAACAATCAATTACCGGCCATTCTGTCTCCCGGTGACGGCCGGGCGGCGAGCCTTGGGAACGAAGCTGGCGCACTCGCTGATGCGAACCGGTCAAGATAATTGACACGAGAAGGCTAGGCGTGGCGGATAGTATTCACCACGAATTATTCCTTTGAGTAATCACCAGAACACCTGATGCCACGATATCCGGAATTTTAAAGTGTACTGCAGTGTAGCGGAAAAGCATGCTTTAAACCTATTTTCCTCAGTTAGATCTACAAAAATTAGCTCAAACGTAGTAGTGTCAAGGTTTTCGGACTAAAGACAGGAGTCACCCAATGGGTGAAATG
>NZ_FOGH01000027.1 GCF_900111165.1 Nitrosomonas sp. Nm51 | reverse complement strand
CTTTCCATTGCCACGAAATGCCTGACCATTGTCATCAGCCTGACTTTCCTTAATCCATCGCCCAAGCATATTGGCATTGATCTCTAGGCTTCTAGCCGCTTCAGCTATCGTCAATCCCTGGTCAACAACTAGACTGACCGCATCTAATTTGAATTCTTTTGTATATTGTTTTCTTTCCAATTTTTCTTCCTCCAATTAAGTCTATTTTCTCTTAACTGGAGTGTCCGGGTCTATTGAACCACATCAGTCTGCGCTTTTGTAGTTTCTTTGCTGCCGAAATGTAGCATTTGATGCTCCCGGCCAGGCGTTAGAGATGCAACAGAGTGATCGTACTTCTGCCGACAGGCAACACAAGCGTTAATCACCTAAAGCGGGATGACCACAGGCTACCTTCCATTCGGCTTCTTCCACACTGCCAGGTTCAATTTTTACCCATTCCTGCGGCTGGCTGTATGCGCGAATCAGTTCCCCGCCGCCCATATTCCAATTGAATAACTTGTAGGCCAGCTCTTTGATGTGCCCGCTCCGGCACTCATACTTTCTACGAACTTTTTTTGATAAAAAATAAACACCGGTGTCTTCCTGTTCGAGTTTATAGTCGATTAGCGACCACATTTTGGCCTCGCTGTCCACTTTACGGATGGATTGCAAGTCGGCGTATACCGTGTAACCGCCTTTATCGTCGCGCTTGTCCACTTGAGTCCACTCAGCCATAATGCTGGTGCTAAAGCATAACAATATGGTGGTCAATAGTAGCTTTTTCATTGTTATGAATCCTATATGTTGATGAATGCTCAATAGCATTTTGAAAAGATTATTTCATAAAAACCATGGATGTGCGATATGCTGAGTGCAATGATGATATTGAGGCGCACGGTTAGCATGTTATTTGGCGAATTGCCATCGATATTCGATCATCATAAACCCTGGTTGGTGATTACGGGCGCCGGGATCAGCTTAAATTCCGGCATTCCGACGTATCGCGATGACAACGGTGACTGGCGCCGCTGCGAACCGATCAGGCATTATGAATTTATTCAGTATGAAGATATGCGAAAACGTTACTGGGCTCGAAGTGCAGTGGGCTGGCCACCAGTAGAGCGTGCGCAACCCAATGACGTGCATTATGCCCTCGCGGAACTGGAGCGGCGCGGCTATATCGCAGGCCTGATTACTCAGAACGTCGACAGATTGCACCAGCGGGCGGGACAGGAGAATGTGATCGACTTGCATGGGCGACTTGACCGGGCACGCTGTTTACAGTGCGGACAATATGAAGACCGGCGTCAGGTGCAGGTTCGGCTGTTGGAACGCAATTCATTTTTAGCGCCGCTCGCTGCAGAGTTGGCTCCCGATGGCGATGCTTATGTGGAAGATGATATGACCGAGCGGATGATTCTGGTTAACTGTTTGTCTTGCGATGGTATTTTAATGCCAGATGTCGTTTTTTTTGGCGGCGCGGTACCTAAGCTAACCAATCTTGCCACTGCGCAGTTATATGCACAAAGCAATGGTGTCCTGGTCGTCGGTTCATCATTGATGGTGTATTCTGGTTTTCGTTTCTGCAAGCTGGCAAAACAGGATGGCAAACCGCTAATGGTCATTAACCGCGGCAAAACCCGGGCTGATGATATTGCCGACTATAAGATTGCACGGGATTGCCGCCCGGTTTTATCGGATTTGGCCGATCATTGCGCTTTGCACCCAACAATCAAATAGCTTTAAAATAAAGTTATTGTTTATTAGGTATCTTTAAATGGATTTCGACCCGGAAGGAAAGCGGTTGCCGATCAAAGTTGATACGGCGACCAATGCGGAATACTCACCGCGGCCGCTGACAGTGGCCGAGCGGAAAGCCAAGTGTCATGCGCATCAGTTTGTCGGTCAGGCGGCCAAAGCAATACGGCAAAGCCGGCGGAATTTTTTAAAGACGCTGGCTGGCTCTGCCGCGACACTGCTCGCATTCAACCAGGTTTTTGCCAGATCCGGCCAGGCGGGCGGCTATTTTGCCATCGAAGAGGAAGCTGCGTACGATACGGCTGCTGCAGCCCAAAATCTTGGCGGTGAAGAATTTATTTTTGATATCCAGAATCATTGCGTGGACCCGTCTGGAAAGTGGGCTCAAGGAAAATCCGGGAAGCGCTGGATGACGGTTTTGAACCAGATTTTTGGACAGCGGCGTAAATGCGCTACGGGGCAATTTGATTGCTATTCGGCCGAGCAAATGATCAAGGAAGTGTTTCTGGACAGCGACACGGACGTTTCAGTGGTATCGGCGCTGTGGGGCGGGCGCAACAGCAACCCTACGCCTGTGGATTATGCAGCAAAAGCACGTCTGCTTGCCGCGACCGGTGGCGCCGGACACCGGATTCTGATTCAGGGCGGCGTAATGCCGAATGAACCGGGCGGGATTGAGTTCATGGACGTGCAGGCCGGGGAATTTAACGTTGCAGCATGGAAAACTTATCCGCAGTGGGGGCCGAACGGAACCGGTTATTATATGGACGATCCGGAATATGGCATACCGTTAATTGAGAAGGCGCGTGATCTCAACGTTAAAATTATTAGCGCGCATCGCGGTCTGCCCCTCGGCGGCATGGATTATCGATATTCGGATCCGGCCGATATTGCAAGGGCTGCGAAACTGTATCCTGACGTTACCTTTATCTGTTATCACTCGGGTTTTGAAGTGGGCATTGAAGAAGGTCCGTACCAGCTGGATAACCCACAGGGTGTTGACCGCCTTATCACGGCGCATCAGGAAAACGGTTTTCGTCCTAATCAAGGTAATCTGTATGCCGAACTCGGAAGTGTGTGGCGCTATTGCATGAGCAAGCCCAACCAGGCGGCCCATTTGATGGGTAAGTTGATCAAGTATTTTGGCGAGGAACGTATCTGCTGGGGTACCGATGCATTATGGTATGGCAGTCCTCAGGATCAGATTCAGGCATTCCGCAGTTTTCAGATCAGTAATACGTTTCAGGATCGTTACGCATATCCTGCGATTACCCCGCAGATGCGCAAACAGATTTTTGGTTTGAATGCCGCCAGAATCTATGGGCTTAACGTTCCGAAATTACAAACAATACTGCACAGCGATAGCGTATCTCTTTTGAAAGCAGCGTATAACGATTCGCCGAATCCCAGCTTTGAAACCTTCGGACCCAAAACGCGGCGTGCCTTTCTTAAAATGATGGAAATGCAGGGAGGAAGACCCAGCTAATACGCTACATTCATATGATATTGATAGAGTACTCTATACAGCATTACCGAGGTGCCGAGTTATTCGTAACTAAACCGTTTCATTGTGATATGTTCGGCTTTTTTGACTTCGGCTTCAAGCGCAGATGTGTAGATGGCAGGAAATCTGTTTTTATTGCTGACGTTGTGTGGCGGTAAGGTTCTGATAGGTTGCTCGTTAAAATCTTCGCCGGCTGATCTTAATGCGGTAATCAGATCGCCAATCAGATTTTCGTATTTACCGACAAATTCAATTTCATTATCTGTTTCACCCACAAAACCGGCCAAGCTCTTACTGTAAACCCCTGGAAATTTATTCAGTACCTGGCGCACAAAATTTTGAAAATTATCAGACCGGCATGCTCGGTCCAATTGATTGTCAGAATCCCATCCGTAGGTCATTTTAAACTGCCAGTAGGAACGGTATAGATCGACCGGGTGCCTGACGAAAGCAAACTTGAATTTCTCCCGGCACGGACAGTCTTTTAATCCGATATGCGGATCGCCCGACAGTGTGTAATCTTTGCAAGAAATACCGGCTGCAGCAATGGCTTTTTTTACCCACGTGCCACCTGTTTTGGGAACATGAAGGAAACAGGATTTCGGGAGGATCAGCATAATGATTTAGTCAGTCAAGGTAGCCGCTGTATTATGCATTGCATTGTGGCTGCTTTTTTGGAACCGGTTCTCGTACTCTATCCATATGATATGGTTCAATGCCTGTTGTCGTACAGAACAAAAACTGCACAAAAGTCTTGTTACAGAAGATTACTGCGCAATATCTTTATGCCCGGCAACAAGTTTGCGGACATAATTTGGCAGCGCAAATACGCCTGAATGCGCGTCGCCGTTGTAGAATTGAAGTTGCTGAAGATTGCGCGATTCAATACGGTTATCAATTTCTTTGGGTGTAAACGCCTTCGGATCGAGCTTATCGGAACATACCGCCAGTGCCCAAAGGGCGCCATAGAGTGGAATATACACGGTATATGGGCGCACGATCTGGAAAACGTGTGTCAATCGTTGCGAAATTTCAGCCACACGAGCGGGATGTGCTGTTGGTGAGCCGATATGCAATGTCATTAGTCCATCCGGTTTCAGTGCCTGACGGCATTGCCGGAAAAAATCCGCTGAATAAAGTGCCGCAGCTGGCCCAATTGGATCATTGAGATCAAGCGCGATCAGGTCAAATTTTTCCTGTGTTTCATGTATAAACCGCACGCCATTATCAACGACAACACGTAAGCGAGGATCGTCGAACGCACCGTTATGTACGGCCTGAAAATGCTCTTTGGCAATGCTGATAACATCTTCGTCTATTTCTACCATGGTTACCTGCTCGACAGACGGGTGCTTCAATGCTTCTTCAGAAGATCCACCGTCGCCGCCACCAATAATCAGCACATTTTTGGGTGCGTCGAGAATAGTCAGTGCCGGATGGATCAGATTTTCGTGGTAAATAAATTCTTCCCGTTCCGACGTCATATTAAAATCGTCCAGGCGGAAAATTTTGCCATAGTGCGGTGTGTCGTAGATCGAAAGTTTCTGGTATTTCGTATGCCACTCTCCTATTTGGTGGCTGGCGGTAATGTAGAAACCGGTAGCATCGTTCAGAGGCTCAACGAGAGTGTGTTCGCCGCGTTCGATTTTATGCCTGGCAATTTCAACCGGCTGGAAGTATTCGATGATGGCATCGAACAGTTTATGTGCTTTGCTGCTGTTATCCGCACTGTAATTACAGACGTAAACATCCAGTGTTAATCCATTATTTTCAGGCCAGGTATGTATTGCCAGATGCGATTCAGCCAAGACAACTGTACCTGTAAAACCGGAATCATCGAATTGCTTGAATGTCGCGTCCATAACTGTCAGCCCGGCAGCCTGCACCATATCGATGCACTTGTTTTTGAAATTTGTGCTGTCGAGCAGCCGCAACGGATCGCAGCGGCAGTTGCTTAAATCGCCTATCAAATGCAAACCGTTCATGTACGCAGCTCCGTTAGACTTAACTGGTGTGGTTCAAAACGATTTGTTGAAAATAATACTACGTTGATGTTACCGCGGTGCGGCGGAATATTGGAATCTTTGTTTTCGTTCAATTCGTGCAAAACCCAACGTGGGCGACTTATAAAAAATCATAATAACAGTCACCTGGTTTAGAATTCGGCTTCGACCGAGCGTATGTGTTTCGAAACTCGATAAAAATACTTTCGGCGAGCTTCGCGCAAAAGCGGAATTCTACTTGGAACTTGCACGAATTGGAATACACCTGGTTTATTTTCATACCCCGTCTATTTTGAATGGCGACATATAAAAAATGCAACTATATGAATTTCAATTATTTCTTAGAAAAAGGTTGTTGCATAATTTGATATAAATCAAGATATTTTCCGGCACTCTTTTGCCAGGTGAAATCTGCATTCATGTTGTTCCTGACAATTTTTTGCCATGTTCTGGGTTTGTTAAAAATGAGGTGAGCACGGTTGATCGCTTCGCTTAACGCAGCCACTGTGGGCTGGTTAAACACAAACCCTGTAGCGGTAGCGTCTGCGATGGTTTTATCCGTCGCATCAACCACGGTATCAACAAGCCCGCCAACGTGATGTACGACAGGAACTGTACCGTAGCGCATACTGTATAGCTGATTTAATCCACAGGGTTCGAAACGTGACGGCATTATAAAAACATCGGCGCCAGCTTCAATCTGGTGAGCTAATTTCTCGTCATAACCAATAATAACGCTTATCTGTTTCGGATTTTTTTTCGCCATATTGACGAACTTTTTCTGGAAGCTCAAATCTCCAGTTCCTAAAAGACAAAACTGTAAGGGTTTGTCAGTAATGGTTTCCAGAAACTCAAGGATTAGGTCGACGCCTTTTTGCTCGACCAGACGGCTGACGCAACCGAGCATGAATATGTCTTTTTTTGCTGGCAGTTGAAGCATTTCCTGTAGCGCAGTCTTGTTCACCTTTTTTTTGGCAAGGGATTTCGCAGAGTAGTTTTGCGCTATCAAAGGATCTGTCTTGGGATTCCAGATGGCATCATCAATACCGTTGATGATTCCTGAGAGTTCTTCGCGCCGGTATTGCAATAATCCTTCCAGCCCATAACCCATTTCGTGTGTTTGAATTTCTTTTGCGTATTGCGCGCTGACCGTATTGATGCGGTTGGCAAACACTAATCCGCCTTTGATAAACGATAATTGGCCGTGAAACTCCAGACCTTCCGGTGACCAGAGTGTGGCTGGCAAACCTAATGCGTCAAAAGTCGCTTGTGGAAACAGGCCCTGGTAGGCAAGATTATGGATGGTAAACAAACAGGGAGGCGCTTCTGGTGTTTGTTTTAACAGTGCCGGCACGAGCGCTGTTTGCCAATCATTGCAATGCACCACATCCGGCTTCCAGCCAAGGTGCAGTCGGTCCAGCGCAGCCAATACAATAACTTTGCAGAATAGCGCAAACCGTTCAGCATTATCTGGCCAGATGTCGCCGTGTACGTCCATGTAAGGATTTCCCCTGCGTGCAAAAGCGGACGAATGTCCGACAAGCCAGACCTGCACCGGGCTGTCTTCCAGATGCGTGGAAAGCAGTGAAACTTTTCCTGGAACTCCCGGCAGATACGTTTCTGCTAAAAAGTTTAGTGAAAGATCGCTTTCCAGAATATCACCGTAAGCAGGCAGAATGACGCGAACATCGCACCCCAGTTTTTGCAAGGCAATGGGTAGCGCACCTGATACGTCAGCCAGCCCACCGGTTTTAATGAGAGGATGCACTTCGCTGGTTGCAAACAGAAGTTTCGGTTTATTCTGTCTTGTGGTCATGATAAAAGGTACGACAAAAAAGAACGTAACTCATGCCGTAATCATAGTAGGTATCAGCTGCATTATACATTTGACGGAAATCGGTTCAATTATGTATTTTATTGAAATAATGCAGCCGTCTTTATGTGCGGACAGGCAACGGAAAGAAAAGTAGTGAAAGGATAACACGATGAAAGCAATTTATTTTGAAAAAGGTGGAACATCTGAAGTATTGCAGTATGGCGAAAAGAATACCCTCGGCCCTTGCAGTAAAAGCCAGGTGCTTGTTCGCATCAAGGCTGCCGGGGTCAATCCGGTTGACTGCAAAATTCGTGCCACCCCGGATCGTTTTCCAGTTTCCTTCCCCGTGATACCGGGGTGTGACGGTGCCGGTATTGTGGAGGGCGTCGGTGAAAAAGTAAAAACTTTAACGGTGGGCGATGCGGTTTATTTTTCTCAGCCAGGCTTCAATCGACGCCAGGGCACGTATGCCGAATATGTGCTTGTTGATGAAGCCCTGCTGGCCTTGAAACCACGTTTGATATCCTATGAACAGGCTGCTGCTGCGCCACTGGTTTTGATTACTGCGTGGGAGGCACTGCATGGACGCGCTCGCATTTCTGCCGGTCAGACGGTTTTAATCCATGCAGGCGCTGGCGGTGTCGGTCATGTGGCAATACAGTTGGCCAGGCTCGCGGGTGCGCGAGTGATCACGACGGTTAGCAACGATGAAAAAGCCGAGTTTGTCAAACGGCTGGGCGCGGATAAAACGATTAATTACAAGACTGAGGATGTATCGGAAGCAGTGATGCGCTGGACCGGCGGTGGTGGCGTGGATATTGTACTGGATACTGTGGGTCCGCCGGAACTGCAAAATTGTTTCGGTTGCGTAAAGCCGTATGGCGATGTAGTGACCCTTCTGCAACCGGCTGCAGACACCGACTGGCGGGAAGCAAGGCTGCGTAATCTTCGTTTCAGTTTTGAACTGATGCTGACCCCGGTTATTTTAGAGCTTGACAGCGCAAAACGGCATCAGAAGGAGATTCTGCAACGTTGCGCAGCGTTGATGGAAAAAGGCGAGCTGAACATTGAAATTGCAAAATTATTCAGTCTTGCTGAGGCGGTGTCTGCACATGATTATCTCGAAAAGCAGCATCCGGTGGGTAAAGTGGTGCTTACTGTTGAAAGTAGCGGGCAATGAAGTGCATTTTGGTAACCGGCGCAACTGGACAGATCGGTTCAGAATCGGTTCCGGCATTACGCAAACGTTACGCAAGTGCGCAAGTAGTCGCGGCTGGCCATAAAGCAAAACCACAGCTGGCCTGGAAAATCAACATGGATGGTTTATAATAATGTCCTGGAATGCGTTGCCAAACGGCCATTCTCAGGGCATCACAAACCAGTTGTGCTTTCATGCGTGTACTCATACTCCATCCCACTACTTTGCGCGAGCACAAGTCAATAACCACCGCCAGATACAGCCAGCCTTCCTGTGTCCGGATATAGGTATATCAGAAGCATAAACCCGATTTCATCCGCCGCGAACCATAAGTGTAATCTGTGGCGCGCGCTACTTCTTTAATTTTTTCCACCATCCTCCTATGAAGCAGGTCGTCGGATAGCGCAGCCTGACGTTTCTGAAAAGAATAATAACCATTGCGGCTTACGCCCAAAATCCGACACATCGGATTAACTGACCAAGTCTTCTTATACTGGGAGATAAACGAATATTTCATTTCGTTTCTCCGGCAAAGAAGACCGTCGCTTTTTTTAAGATGTGCAAAAAAGAGAAACAACTCCTGCTAAATCGTTCAGACAGCCAGGCAATTATTGGATTTTGATGCGATCAATGAATCCGCTCACGACAAGTTGAAAAGCTGCTTCTTCCATGGGCAGTAAGATCAATACCGCATCCTGCCATTGTGTATTTGTGCCGTTACAGGACACTGACAGAGTGCGGGGCCATCATGTAGATTAGACTAAGCACCCAGACGTATCAATACAATTGATAGCAAGAATTTTTTTCAGAATTTACAAATAACTCACATATTTATCACAAAATTTTTATGCTAGTGGGACTAGAATCTTTTCAAGTGATAAATGAGAAAATTTATTTTATGGAGGTTTGCTTGCTTTTTGTGAACGTTATATACGTTATATTGGACCGCTCTAATCTATAGAGCCGCCATAGTGTAGTCTGCCACAAATTTTCTCAATTCTCTTAACGGCCAAGAAATCTCGAGATGCCCTAAATGAGAATCTTTTTACACTTTTTACACTGCGAGAAATGGAGCGATCTTCTGTATCCAGTACTAAAGAACCGTATTAGCGGACCAGCAGCTTCTTGAGTTTTCAGTACGTTCCCCTTTGGTGAAAAAGGGTGTTTATTTTTCCTATACTCAACAAAATGCTTTGCCCCCTGACAACCTAAATGATAGAAAAATGATTACTAAATTATCCGTAGTTCTAAGCTTAATCGCCGCTCTGTTTCTGAATGGGTGTAATCATGCAGAACATGAAGCGCATCATGAGCCGCCAAAACTTGAGGCAACAACACCGTTCCGTAAAGACGTTTCTTTACCCAGGCAATATGTCGGTCTGATTGAAGCCATTATGCATATTGAAATCCGCGCTTTGGAAAAGGGCTACTTAGAGCGTATTTTTGTGGATGAAGGGCAGTGGATAAAAGAAGGACAGCCCATGTTTCAACTTATGGCCAAAGTTTATCAGGCAGAATTCGAAACAGCGAAAGCCGAAGCGCAATTTGCAAAGGTCGAATACCTTAATACCAAAGGTTTGGCTGATGAGAATATCGTATCGCCCAATGAGCTTGCTTTGGCAAAAGCAAAACTGGATAAGGCAAATGCAAGGGTGATGTTAATGCAGACCCGCTTGGGTTTTACCGATATCAGAGCACCTTTTGACGGAATTATGGGTCGTTTTCATGCCAGGATCGGCAGTCTTCTCGATGAAGGCGAGTTGCTGACGGAACTATCTGATATCAGACAATTGTGGGTCTATTTCAACGTTCCGGAAGCAGACTACCTGAATTTTAAAATTAAAGAAGGCGACAAACTTGGCGAAGCCGTACAACTAAAAATGGCAAACGGCGAGATTTATGAACACACGGGTGTCATTGAGAGGATTGTAGGTGATTTTGATAACAGTTTCGGCACTATTCAATTTCGCGCCTTATTTCCTAACCCGGACAAAGTTCTCAGACATGATGAGACAGGAACCATCCTTTTGACCAAGCATTACTCAAATGCCATGATTATTCCGCAAAAAGCGGTGTTCGAAATCATGGATAAAAACTACGTCTACGTCATCAATGAAGAAGAAAAGCTGGAGCAAAGGCTTATCCATATAGAAGCCGAGGCGACAAAGCTGTTTCTTATTAAAGAAGGCCTTGATGAAAGCGACAGGGTGTTGCTTGAAGGTATACGAAGAGTTAGTCCTGGAGACAAGGTCAGTATCAATTTAAGGCCGCCCGAAGAGATTGTCCCGGAGTTAGAGATGTATACCGAATAACTGTTTAGTTTAAGGGTTAAGCCATGTTTAGTATCTTTCTTAAGCGGCCTGTGATGGCGATTGTGATATCGCTGATGTTCTTGTTTATGGGTCTGTTGGCGATGAAATCATTGCCAGTTGCCCAGTTTCCGGATATTGCACCGCCTCGGGTCACGATTTCGCTATCATTTCCCGGTTCCAGTGCCGAAGTACTGGTCAAATCGTCTTTGATCATCTTGGAGCGTGCTATCAATGGCACGCCCGGCATGAGGTACATCACTTCGGATGCAACCAGCGCCGGCGAAGCGACCATTCAAGTCTATTTCGATCAAGGCGTTGATCCCAATATTGCGATGGTCAACGTGAAGACGCGTGTGGACCGGATGACGAGCAGGCTGCCAGCACTGATGAATTTGGAAGGCGTGTTCGTGAACTTCGTCCAGCCCAGCATGCTTATGTATGTCAATCTCTTCAGCACGGACGAAAACGCTGATCAGAAACTTTTATATAATTACGCTTGGGTCAATGTCATTCCAGAGATTCAGCGCATTAGGGGAATCGCCCAAGCGAACATACTGGGTGCTCGCCAATATGCGATGCGCGTTTGGCTGAACCCGGAGCGGATGCGAGTCTATAATGTCTCGGCAGAAGATGTGATGAATGCCATAGGAGAACAAAGCGTTATCGGACGTCCCGGCCGTCTCGGGCAAAGCACAGGCAAAGCCGCCGAGTCCAAGGAGTATGTGCTGGTCTATAAAGGGCGTTTCAATAAGCCGGAAGAATACGAAGACATTGTTATCCGGGCTTCTCCGGAAGGCGAGATTTTGCGCCTAAAAGATATAGCTGAGGTCGAACTGGGTGTTGCGTCTTTCAATATTTACTCTGATAAAGACGGATACCCTTCGGCGTCTATCGTGCTTAAGCAAAATTACAACACTAACGCGCAAGAAGTTATAGCGGAAACGAAGGCAAAACTGGAAGAATTGAAACAATCCTTCCCGGAGGGTATGGACTACGCAATCAACTATGATGTGTCGCGTTTCGTCGACGCGTCAATCGAACAAGTGTTACACACCTTGGTAGAAGCCTTCATACTGGTTTCCCTGGTGGTTTTTATTTTTCTTGGCGACTGGCGTTCTACTTTGATCCCCATCCTCGCGGTACCGGTTTCGCTGGTTGGCGCATTCGCCGTTATGTCCGCGTTCGGGCTTTCCATCAACCTTATCACCTTGTTTGCTTTAGTGCTGGCTATTGGTATTGTGGTCGATGATGCCATTGTGGTGGTGGAAGCTGTGCATGCAAAAATGGCCGATGTGCATTGCAGCCCTTTTGAAGCTTCTCGAAGAGTATTGGGAGAAATCGGCGGCGCCATTGTAGCGATTACGCTGGTCATGGTATCGGTGTTCATCCCTATTGCATTTATGCCGGGACCGGTTGGGGTGTTTTATCGAGAATTCTCTATCACTATGGCATCGTCGATCACTATTTCAGCAATTGTGGCGCTATCGCTTGCTCCGGTATTGTGTGCCATGATTCTTAAAAATACGCATGGCCAGCCGAAACGAAAAGATCCCGTCAGCCTTTTCATCAACGGTTTTAATTTTGTTTTTGAAAAAGTCACCAGGGTTTACGTCCGATTGATGAACATCATGGTCACCCGGCGCATTGTCACGCTTTTGATATTGGCCGTGTTTTCCTTCGGTATTTTCACTGTCAGTAAAATCCTGCCTTCCGGCTTTATTCCCGGCGAAGACCAGGGCATGATTTATGCGATTATCCAAACGCCGCCCGGCTCAACCATCGAAGTAACCAACAAAGTGGCGCGAGAACTGGAATTGCTGGCTGAAAAAGTTGAAGGTGTTCAATCAATTTCTTCTCTGGCTGGGTATGAAGTACTCACTGAAGGTCGCGGGTCAAATGCAGGGACCGTTATTATCAATTTGAAAGATTGGTCGGAGCGTGAACATTCTGTAACGGACATTATCGAAGAGTTGGAAGAAAAAAGCCATGACATGGGTGCGGTTATCGAGTATTTTCAACCTCCGGCGGTGCCGGGGTACGGCGCGGCATCGGGTTTGTCATTTCGCTTGGTAGATAAGACACTGGATACAGACTACTATGAATTCGATGAACTTACCAAAAAGTACATGAAAGCATTGCGCGAACGTAAAGAGCTGACCGGTTTGTTTACTTTTTATGCGGCCAATTATCCACAATACGAACTGGTCATCGACAATCAGCTTGCCATGCAAAAAGGGGTTACAGTCAAAGATGTGATGGATCAGCTGGGCATCATGATCGCCAGTACCTATGAATACGGCTTTATCCGTTTCAATAACTTTTTTAAAGTATATCTTCAAACCTTGCCGGAATTTCGACGTAGCCCTGATGAAGTGCTGAAATTATTTGTGAAAAATGATAAAGGTGAAATGGTCCCGCTCTCCTCCTTCACGACCATGGTGAAAAAGCAGGGACCCAATGAGCTCATGCGTTTTAACCTCTATAACTCGGCAGCAATTCGCGCCGAACCCGCAAAAGGTTACACCACCGGCGACGCCATCAATACAGTCCTGGAAGTCGCAGAAGACATCCTGCCAAAAGGTTTTGACATTGCCTGGGAGGGCTTATCATATGACGAAGCCCGCCGGGGCAACGAAGCAGTGGCGATTTTCTTTGTCGTCATCTTGTTTGTCTACTTGGTGCTGGCCGCGCAATACGAAAGTTTTCTTTTACCATTGGTCGTAATACTTTCTCTGCCTCCCGGTATTTTTGGTGCTTTCCTTTTATTAAATGAATTGGGGCTCGCCAATGATGTGTATTCACAACTGGGAATGGTGATGTTAGTTGGTTTACTCGGGAAAAATGCAGTATTGATTGTCGAATTTGCATCCCAGAAGCAAGCCCAAGGCATGACGGTTATGCAGGCAGCGATTGCGGGTGCAAAAACGCGTTTCCGGCCGATTTTGATGACGTCATTTGCTTTCATAGCTGGGTTGATACCCTTGGCGATGGCCACGGGAGCGGGGGCAATCGGCAACAGGACAATTGGTACCTCAGCGCTGGGTGGGATGGTTTTCGGTACCGTGTTTGGTGTCATCATTATTCCAGGGCTTTATTATATATTTGCCAAAATAGCCGAAGGTAGAAAATTAATTAAAGACGAAGACCTTGAACCCTACACCGAGACTTATAAATATGGCCCTTCAGAAGATGAGATTAAAGATGAAGACATTGGCCCCTTAACCGAGACGAATGACCATGGCCCTACAAAAAATGAGATCAAAGACTAAAATATTTCAGATTATTGCTTCAAGCGCGTTGGTATTTTTACTGCAAGCCTGCGTGCCTGATTCGCTTATCAAAAAAGAAGACACACATCTTCCTGCTGTTTTTAAAGAAGGTGTTTCGGATGAGGACAATGCGGCAAATATTAAATGGGAAGATTTTTTTAGTGACCCTAATTTAGTAAGTTTGCTGGATATAGCTGTTGAAAATAATAAAGAAATTAATATCATGATGCAGCGTATCAATATTGCACGGAATGAAATTCAAGCACGTCGAGGCGAATACTTGCCATTTGTAAATATTGGTGGTGGTGCAGGCAAGGAAAGAGTCGGCGAGTTTACACGCTTTGGCGCTGTTGAAGAAAATCTGCCAGTAAGGGAAGGCCGGCATTTTCCTAGGTACGTGGGGGATTATCACTTCGGGCTGTTTTCGACCTGGGAGATAGATATATGGAAAAAGCTGAGGAATGCGAAGAAGGTCGCTGTTTTCGAGTATATGGCGTCAGAAGAAGGTGTAAATTTTTTAGTGACTAACCTGGTCGCTGAAATTGCCCATTCGTATTATGAACTGCTTTCCTTGGACAACCAGCTTAACAATTTAGAGTCAAATATTAGTATTCAGCAAGATGCTCTGAAGTTGGTCAGGCGTCTGCAAGAGTTCGCAAGAGCAAGTACACTTGCCATTAAACGCTACGAAGCAGAAGTGGCAAAAAACAAAAGTAAACTATACCAGATTAAGCAGAATATTACTGTTGTTGAAAATCGGATAAATTTTTTGCTGGGTAGGACGCCGCAACCTATCCAGCGTGCTTCTGACAGTTTTATGGAGTTCAAACCCTTCATGCTTAAGACAGGCATTCCGTCAGAATTGCTGCAAAATAGACCTGATATCAGGCAAGCAGAGCTTGAACTATCGGCGGCGGCATTAAATATAGATGTGGCCAGGGCTGAATTCTATCCCTCCTTTGGTATAAGGGCTGGAGTAGGATTTGAAGCTTTTGCACTTAAGTATCTGATCAATACCCCAGAGTCATTGGCGGCCACTGTCGCGGGAGAACTAGTGGCTCCATTGGTCAATAGGCTTGCCATCGAGGCGGAATATAAAAATGCCAATGCCAGGCAGATTCAGGCAGCTTATGAGTATGAGCAAAGAATTATCAGAGCTTTTACTGAAGTAGCGAATCAAGTTTCAAATATCAATAACCTCGAGAAAAGCTATCAGCTTAAGACAAACCAAGTTGAAGCGCTCAGCAAATCAATTGATATCGCTAACCAGCTATTCAAGTCTGCTCGCACGGACTACCTGGATGTGCTGTTGGCACAAAGGGAGACCTTGGAAGCCAAAGCGGATCTGATTGAAATGAAACAAAAGCAAATTGACGCAATGGTGGATCTTTATAGATCACTTGGTGGAGGGTGGCAGTGAGCCTCAGGTATCTCGATTTCATCCATCCATGGCTGGGTAGGGTTTAGTTTCGGCGGCAACTATGCCTGCCTGGTCCACATCCAATGTAACCTTGGCAGAGGAGAACCTTCGGGTGCAAACCTCTGCCAGCCAGCCGCTGCAAGACCATTCCAGACATATTATCAACGCCAGCCTGAATTATGACAATATCGATACCGGCACCCAGGCCACTTTGCTTGATTGGCCGTGACTTGTTTCAAAATCTTAACGGTGAGCGCACCCATGAATATTCTTATTATAGAAGACAACCAGGATATTGCCTCCAGCATCTATGATTATCTAGAAACTTTTGGATATACGATTGATGCGGTAGGTGACGGGACGACGGGTTTGCATTTGGCGATTACGAAAGATTATGACGCTATTATTCTAGATCTGGAGTTGCCGGATATAGATGGTATCGATCTCTGCAGAAGACTTCGTCAAGATGCACAGCGGACCATGCCAGTGCTCATGTTGACAGTCAGAAACTCGCTTGAAAACGTATTAGAAGGGTTTAATGCAGGGGCTGACGACTATTTGACTAAGCCTTTTTCTTTGCAAGAACTGGCGGCACGTGTGAAAGTCCTGACGAAACCCTTATAGTCCGCAATTTGGCCTGCCCAGAGATTTCCATCAAGGCCGGGGCAATGCCCCAATCTCCAATTTGAAGTGCTTGGCCATTTTGTATTGATTAACTACGCGACCAACGCGCACACCAATTTTGTCCTTATCTTCAAAAAAGCCCCGCGCTATCATCTGTTGAATCTTTTCCAGCGCTTCAGTGGTCGCCTTTAGTAAGTTTCTCGTCTGTACTTGCGCCGATAGACGAGGCCATGGTTGCGATAAGCAACCAGTTTTCTCCCGGAAAGTCCGCATGCGTAAATTCAAACAGGTTATGCTCATCAACTAGTGTTAGTTGAATTGCTCCAACATCCATTAGCTTGCGAATAGTGGTTGTCAAATTGCATATTCCAAAAAAATCAAAGATGCCTTTGCTGTTTTGCCAGGTTTGGGAATTTCAGGCGCTTGTCCAGGGATTATGAAATCCTCGCCAATTCCGCTGAAAATATGGTCCGTACCGCCATGATTCAAATTACAATCGCCAAATGCGTTTGATTTTAGCCAGACATGTTCTAAAAACCGGTTGAATCAGCCTTGTTCCCAAGGCAAGCCAGCTGCTTTCCAGCCGGAAGATTTTCCGCGGTGTCCTTTATCGTCTTTATCTCCTTCAAAACCTTCGAGAATGTTGTAACTTTCCTTGAAATCGGCTTCGGCCGCGATGGCGGCGGCCTGTCCTGAACGTGCGCCGCTGCGGCAAATGAACAAAACGGGTAAATTTTTATCGATGTGTTCCGCCAGTTCACCGAGAAAATTCGGGTTGGGTTGCATACCGGGGTAAGCGCGCAATTCAATTTCTTTGGCGCCAGGTATGCGTCCCACCCAATCCAGTTCAGCCCGGGTGCGGACGTCCACCAGCTGTGCATGCGCTGATTCTTGCAGTACGTGATAGGCTTCAGTGGGCAGCAAGGCACCTTTGTAGGGTAATCCCATTTGTCTGGCGCGTTGTTGCGCTTGAAATAATAGTGTTTCAGTCGTTTCCATAATTCATATCCGTAAAAGAGAAATTTTTGATTGACAGCGTCTATAATAGCGTTATTTTAACTGAATCGTAGACTGTTATTTTTCAGCTAGTGTTTATGGAAAAAATCCGCTTGTCCAAACTGATGTCAAAACAAGGCCTGTGTTCCCGGCGCGAAGCAGACAGCTATATTGAACGCGGCTGGGTTTTTGTGGATGGTAAATGTATTTCGGAACTTGGCTGTAAAGTTTTTCCAGGGCAAAAAATCACGCTGCATTCGGCAGCGCGGTCACAACAGCTGCGGCTTGTTACCATTTTAGTCAACAAGCCTGTCGGTCATGTTTCCGGACAGCCGGAACCAGGTTACCGGCCAGCGATTCACTTAATTAAGGCCGAAACTCAGTTTCAAAAAAACGGTTATTGTAAATTGTTTAAACCGGAACATCTAAAAAATCTTGCCCCGGCCGGGCGTCTGGATATTGATTCGCAGGGATTGCTGATATTTACGCAGGATGGGCGCATAGCCCGGCAACTGATCGGCATTGCCTCGCCGGTAGATAAAGAATACCTGGTCAGAGTGCGGGGCCGCCTCTCTGATGAAAAGCTTGCATTGCTCAATCATGGCTTGAGTCTGGACGGCAGAGCGTTGAAGCCTGCAACCGTACAATGGCTGAATAAGGATCAGTTACGCTTTGTTCTGCACGAAGGCAGAAAACGACAGATACGCCGAATGTGCGATTTGGTCGGTTTGCACGTTTCAGGATTAAAACGCGTGCGCATCGGACAGGTCAGGCTCGGTAATCTTCCTGAAGGACGGTGGCGTTATCTGGAGGAAGGCGAGCGATTTTAATACGCTATTTAATTCGGTATGTCGAATTTAACAGCTCGTTAAAGGCCGCCGTCAATCATTTGTATACAATTGTGCGCAAAATGACTAAAAAACGGTTTTATAAAGGTCCGGAAGTCATTATCAGTGAATCGAACGGTGTGCGTTCATTGCATTTAAACGGCTCCATGGTGCAGAGCGCGATGCGCATTGCTGAACCAAATGAGCTTGAACTCGTTTATACGCAATGTATGATGGGTTTTTTGCTGTTTTACCCCAAGCCTGAAAAAATTCTGATGATTGGATTGGGTGGCGGGTCCTTAGCCAAATTTGTTTATCATTATATGCCGGATACCCGCATAATAGTGGCGGAAATTAATCCGCAAGTCGTTACAGTTGCATATCAGTATTTTGAATTGCCGCAAGAGAGCGATCGTTTTGAAATAATTATTGCTGAAGGCGGGCAACTGATAGCTGCGCATTCGATTTCACCAGACGTAATTATGGTTGATGGATTTGACGATGATTATCAGACGCCCTGTCTTTGCACTCAGGAATTTTACGATCAGACGAGGCGCATGTTAAATAGGAACGGCATTTTAGTGGTTAATCTTCTCAGTAGTGACAAACAGGTTAATACGTTATTGCAAAGAATTGAACGATCCTTTAACGGTCATATGATAGCGATGCTGTCGGAAATGCGTGGCAACCTGATTGTTTTTGCTTTCAAAAACAATCCTGGCAGACATTCATGGAAATCCATACGCAAGACGGCAGATAAACTGGAAAAACAGTTTCCGTTGCCTTTTACAGAATTTGTATCAAAGTTGCAGAAATATTCGTAATGTGAAAACTCGAACAAAATAGGGCGTATAGGAGTTTACCCCGCAGTCTCTGCTGATACTGTATTGCAAAAAAATTGTGTGATAAAGTACGCTCTGTTATTTTTCATCAACCTGACTACATAATAAAACGATGGATTACAGTTACGAATCTGAGCAAACAAAATTCATGCGCGAGTTTTTGGAAAAAAATCCGCAAGTACAGAAAAAGCGTCTTGAGGCCAGAGGTATATGGTGGGATAAGGAGCTTAATCGAGAGGAGCTCAAACGGTTTAAGGAATCGAGTGTTCCGCAGAAACCTTATGTGTATTTTGGCCCAGAATCACAAGACTGATCTGGATTAATGACGCGCATTGCCTGGTTGGATTTATAGGTATGCATGTTATGCAAGTTGGCGTTTATGAAATGTTTCACGTGAAACATGCGTGACAATAAAATGCTTTTCTATGCTGGATAATCTTTTTATTTGTTTTGAATGTTGAAATGAGCAAGCAAGACTATGACGTTATCATCGTAGGTGGCGGCCACGCCGGAACTGAGGCTGCGCTGGCCTCCGCGCGCATGGGATGCAGAACGCTGCTGCTCACGCACAATATTGAAACAATTGGCCAGATGTCTTGCAATCCTTCGATTGGCGGTATTGGCAAAAGCCATCTGGTTAAAGAAATTGATGCGCTGGGTGGTGTCATGGGGCTTGCGGCGGATGAGGCGGGTATTCAATTTCGTGTTTTGAATTCAAGCAAAGGACCTGCCGTTCGTGCAACACGCGCACAGGCTGACCGCGTTTTGTATCGTCAGGCGATTCGCAAAAGAGTAGAAAATCAGCACAATCTTTGGGTGGTGCAACAGGCTGTTGATGACTTAATCGTCTGTAATGATAGAGTGACCGGAGTCGTGACGCAGCTTGGTATAAAATTTTATGCTGAGGCGGTTGTTTTAACGGTGGGCACTTTTCTGGCAGGACTGGGGCATATTGGGAAAGCCAATTTCAAAGCAGGTAGAGCGGGCGATCCACCTGCAATCACGCTGGCACACAGACTGAATGACATGAATTTTCCTGTCGGCAGAATGAAAACCGGTACTCCACCCCGGATTGACGGGCGCAGCATTGATTACAATGAATTGAAGGAACAGCCTGGTGACTCGCCCGTGCCCGCGGTTTCGTTTATGGGGCACACGATCAAGCATCCGCGGCAAATTTCTTGCTGGATTACGAATACTAACGCAATAACACACAAAATCATACATGACGGCTTGTCTGAATCGCCGTTGTATACAGGTAGAATTGAGGGTGTTGGTCCCAGGTATTGTCCGTCGATAGAAGACAAGGTGGTGCGGTTCTCCGGCCGGGAAAGCCATTCCATTTTTCTTGAGCCGGAAGGATTGGATACACACGAAATTTATCCGAATGGGATTTCAACCAGCCTGCCTTATGAATTTCAGATTAAAATGATTCATTCGATTGCCGGCCTTGAAAATGCACATGTAACACGGCCGGGTTATGCAATTGAATATAATTATTTTGACCCGCGAAATCTGAAGCGCTCTCTGGAAACAAAAACTATTACGGGGCTTTATTTTGCGGGACAGATTAACGGTACAACCGGCTACGAGGAAGCTGCAGCCCAGGGGCTGCTTGCAGGCATTAATGCTGCTTTGCGTGCGCAACAAAAACCGGTCTGGTGTCCGCAGAGAAATGAAGCGTATATCGGTGTTCTGGTTGATGATTTGATTACATCCGGTGTTACGGAGCCTTACAGAATGTTTACCAGTCGGGCGGAATATCGCTTGCAATTACGTGAAGATAATGCGGATCAGCGGTTGACTGAGCCTGGTAGAAAACTTGGGTTGGTAGATGATGCCAGATGGGAGTCCTTTACTAAAAAATGTGAAGCGATCGAAAAAGAACAACAGCGGTTGAATACGATGCGTGTTTGTCCCGGATCAGTGCCAGACGACTTGTTAATACAGATCCTGGGACAATCAATAGAGCGGGAGTATACGCTTACAGAATTGCTGCGGCGACCAGGGGTGAATTATGCAGACCTGATGTTGTTGCCTGGAATTGAAACAGAAGTGGATGGGCTGGTTGCGGAGCAGGTCGAAGTTCAGATTAAATATCAAGGCTATATAAAACGACAACTGGAAGAAATAACCCGCCAGTCGCAATTAGAAACAACGCCGTTGCCTGAAGATATGAATTACAGTCTCGTCAAGGGATTGTCAAACGAGGTGCAGCAAAAATTAAATTTGCATAAACCTGAGACGATTGGTCAGGCCGGTAGAATTTCCGGTGTAACCCCTGCGGCCATTTCTTTGTTGCTGGTGCATATCAGACGAAAATCAAATGCGCCAGATTTAAAACAGCGGGCATGAATCTGGCCGAGCGGCTTGAACAAAGTTTGTCTGAATTGGATTGCCCTGTGCAATTTCAGAGTCGGCGGATACGGCAACGTGTTATTCAATATTTGCTACTGATTGAAAAATGGAACAAGCAATATAATTTAACGGCGATCAGAACGATTGAAACAATGTTGTATCGGCATGTGATGGACAGCTTATCGATTATCAGCTATATAAATGGCCCCAAAATAGTCGATGTTGGTTCAGGTGCTGGTTTGCCGGGAATGCCGCTGGCAATTGCGCGGCCTGACTGGCAAATTATACTGGTCGAAAGTAATCAGAAAAAAGCCGCTTTTCTGCAGCAGGTCAAAATTGAACTAGGCTTGGCCAATATTGCCATTGCTTCGGCTCGTATAGAGGGTTTGTCGCCGACCGATAAAATAAATACCATTATTTCAAGAGCATATGCCAGTCTGGGTGTCTTTGTAAAAACAACGCGTCATTTGGTGTCGCCCGAAGATATCCATTGCCGCTGGCTGGCTATGAAAAGCCGCTGCGCTGATCGGGAACTCGAGGAGGTTTCTGCGCCTTTTTTTATTGAAAATAAAATTCCACTGGCCGTTCCGGGGTTATCGGCAAGGCGGGAGTTGATTATTATAGGTCAATCTGCGCAATTACCCAAACTGGATCGGGGATAGTCTTGGTCAAGATTCTGGCAATTACAAACCAAAAAGGCGGTGTCGGCAAAACAACTACCAGTGTCAATCTGGCTGCAAGCCTCGCAGCAAAGGATAAAAAAGTGCTGTTGATTGATCTCGATCCGCAAGCAAATGCGACAATGGGTAGTGGAACGAATAAACTGACCGTAAAGCAGACAGTGTATCAGGTATTGCTTGGTGAAATACCTATCGCTTCGGTGCGCGTTAGCAATTTGCAGGCCAAGTACGATCTGATTCCGTCGAACCGCGATTTGGCCGGGGCCGAAGTGGAGATGGTGACGCTTCCGAAAAGAGAGCTGTGTTTAAAGATGGAGCTGTCTCAGGTAGAAAATGATTATCATTACGTCATTATTGATTGCCCGCCAGCACTTAACTTGTTGACGCTTAATGGATTATGTGCGGCGCATGCAGTTATGATTCCGATGCAGTGTGAATATTATGCACTGGAGGGACTGAGTGATCTCGTTAATACGATCAAAAAAGTGCGTGCAAATTTTAATCCAGAGCTGCGTATTGAGGGGTTGTTGCGAACCATGTTTGATCCGCGAAATATTTTGGCGCAACAGGTTTCTGATCAGTTGCAGCAGCATTTTGGCAGCAAGGTTTACCGTACGGTTATTCCCAGAAATGTTCGTTTGGCGGAAGCGCCGGGGTTTGGAATTCCTGTGTTGTATCATGACAGACAATCGAAAGGCGCGCAGGCTTATCTTGAACTGGCAAAGGAAGTAATGAATGTTTGATCGATACTGTACGGATTATATAAGGAAAAAATCATGGCGCGACTGAAAGGTCTGGGAAGAGGTCTGGATGCGTTGTTTTCCGGTAATGAAGCCAGCGATAATGTTGCAGACAAGCTGCAGGATGTTGAAATTACATTGCTAAAGCCTGGAAAATATCAGCCTCGAACCAATATGGATCAATCAGCTCTGGGACAACTGGCAGAATCGATTAAATCGCAGGGTGTTATGCAACCCATACTGGTGCGCGAAACCGGTGTCGACAGTTTTGAGATTATTGCAGGAGAAAGACGCTGGCGTGCGGCGCAATTGGCAGGCTTGACAACGGTGCCTGCGATTATACGTGAAGTGGCTGATGAAACGGCGCTGGCAATATCTTTGATTGAAAATATTCAGCGTGAAGACCTGAATCCGCTCGAAGAAGCATTGGGTATTCAACGTCTGATCAATGAATTCGGAATGACGCATGAGCTTGCTGCACAAGCACTTGGCAGTTCGCGTAGCGCGGTTTCAAATCTGTTGCGTTTGCTTAATTTGTCCGAGCCGGTGCAGGCGTTGATGATGCAAGGTAAAATTGAAATGGGGCATGGACGTACTTTGCTGGTTCTGACGCCCGCGGAACAAATCACGATGGCAAATCGGATTGTGCTTGAAAAACTGTCCGTGCGGGAAACTGAGAAGCTGATTCGGCAGCGCAACAAACCGTTAATTTCCAGAGCTAAAAAAATTGATCGTGATTTAATAGCTTTGCAGGAAAGGGTATCAGAACGGCTTGGTGCGCAGGTCACGATTAAATCCGGAAAGCATGGCCAGGGTAATGTGATGATCCATTACACTAGTTTGGATCAGCTGGATGAAATACTGAACAAGCTTTAAAATAAACAATCAATGCGAATAACGACATTCCGACAATAGGAAAATCATGGATTCAAAACTACTCGATATTTTGGTGTGCCCGCTATGCAAAGGCCCGTTGCTTTACAAAAAACAAGATAATGAATTAATTTGCAAGCCGGATAGATTGGCATTTGCGATCAAGGACGGCATACCGATCATGCTGGAAGATGAGGCCCGCAGGATACCCGATGAAGTGGAAATCAGCTAGAAGCCGCAGTGGTCTCAACAGCATTTACCATCAAAATAACGGTGTAAATAATGCATGTTAATACCGGATTAACGCCGCGTGTATCAGCCATCATGGGCGCGTTGATTGCCGATTCAGCTGCACTTGGACTGCACTGGCTTTATGATCCCGATCGGATTGCGCAAATTGAAAAAACAAAAGGGCTGGTTTTTTTACAGCCAGAGCCTGCAAACTATGTCGATGCCAAAGGTTTTTTTGCGCATGGCAGCAAAGCGGCTGGCGATGCGTCAGGCTATGGTGAAATCTGTCTGCTTGCATTGAAGCATCTGGCTGTACATGGAGAATTCAACCGTATCGCGTTTCAATCCGAATTCAGGAATCATTTTGGGCCGGGGGGTGCTTATAGAGGCTATATCGATGCACCTACGCGTCTAACACTGCTTAAACTGATACCATTGACGCCGGAAGATTTTCCGGAAGTGTCCGGTGCTGACGATGACCAGCTTGCTGCGTTTGCGACTGTTCCGGCCATCACAGCAGCGCATGGTGGACCGCTTGATGCCTTGCTTGAGAAAATTGAGCGTGTTGTCCGTTTGACAAACCATAACGATACTGCAGTAGTGGCAGCGAAATATGCAGCGTCAGTATTATATTCCGTTTTGGATGGCAACCCGATCAATGAAGCGCTGGCACGATCGCTGCCACTTGCAGGAGAGAAACTGGCATCGTCGCTGAGTGAAGCAATCAATACTGAGACATTGAACAGCGTTGCGGCAGCTGCACGTTTTGGTTCCGCCTGCCATGTTTCCGAGGGACTTCCTGTGATTGTGCATATTGTCAACCATGCGGAAAGTTTTCAGCAAGCAGTGGAGGCCAATATTCGCGCAGGTGGTGATAGTTGCGGGCGAGCAATAATGCTTGGTGCAATTTCAGCTGCACAAGCAGCGATGCAAAATGATGTTGATGGCACAATTCCATTATCTTGGCTGGCTAAATACAACAATCTCTCAACTGCCGCTGATGCCTGCGTAAGCCTTTAAGCGGAAACTGCCGGTGTTTTGCAGGTGATTTCGGCGGCATGTTATATGTTTGTTGCGAAAGCAATTCGGCAAAACGCGCGCTATAAAATCCTTATTATTAGAACCACATAAGCAACGGATGCTATAATTTGGGATTTATCGTTAATCCTGTCAGGATTAACGATCAGTACAGTTTAATCAAAATATTCAGGGAGAGATAATGAGTCACACGCTATATGAAACAAAAACACAACGGGTCCAGCGCTGCGAATTGGCGGTTCCAGGTTCAAGCCCGGGGATGTTTGAAAAAGCATTAAAAAGCGGTGTGGATTTTGTTTTTCTTGATCTTGAAGATGCAGTTGCACCGGATGATAAACTGCAAGCACGAAAAAATATCATTCAGGCAATCAATGATCTGGATTGGAAGGAACATGGCGTCACGGTATCCGTTCGCGTCAATGGACTGGATACGCAGTTCATGGTGCGTGATGTGGTCGATCTGGTTGAACAAGCCGGTGACAAGATCGATACACTATTAATTCCCAAAGTTGGTGTTTACGCAGACGTTTATATGGTCGAAGCGATGGTCAGCCAACTCGAAATGCAGCAGGGACTAAAAAACCGTATTGGTTTGGAGGCGTTGATCGAAACCGCTTTAGGCATGGCCAACGTCGAAGATATTGCGCGCAGTGGCTCCAGAGGCAGGCTGGAGGCGCTGCATTTTGGCGTAGCGGATTATGCGGCCAGTAACCGTGCCCGTACCACTAATATCGGCGGTTTGAATCCCGATTATCCAGGCGATCAATGGCATTTTGCCATCAGCAGGATGACCGTAGCCTGCCGGGCGTATGGCCTGCGTCCCATAGACGGTCCGTTTGGCGACATCAAAGATCCAGATAGCTATAAACTTGCTGCGCGGCGAGCGGCGGCCCTGGGTTGCGAAGGAAAGTGGGCGATACATCCAACGCAGATAGCGTTGGCCAATGAAGTTTTTACACCACCTGAGGCAGAGGTTGAAAAGGCCAAGCGTATTCTGGCGGCGTTAAAAGAAGCGGCGGCACAGGGCAAGGGCGCTGCTGCATTGGATGGCCGCCTGATTGATGCGGCATCGGAGAGAATGGCCAGCAATGTGGTGAGAATTGCTGATGCAATAGCCGCAAAAAAATAGTTTTTATTCTTCAGAGGCCGCGTCAAGCGGCCTTTTTCACTATATGTAATCAAGTAGATGTACTGGATCATTGAAAACAGCATGTTAATGACTGTTAAACCATAGAAAACATATGCGATTGACGAGGAAATCGAATTGAATATTCACGAATATCAAGCAAAAGAAATTTTAGCGGATTACGGCGTCAAAATTGCTGAAGGCGGCATTGCCTACAGTGTTGAAGACGCCGCGCAGCGTGCGCGAGAAATTGAAGGCGACGTCTGGGTCGTTAAAGCGCAAGTACATTCGGGTGCGCGTGGTAAAGCAGGTGGAATTAAAGTATGCAAAACGCTTAGCGAGGTAGAAGCGGCGGCTGAAGAATTGCTGGGAAAAATATTGGTTACGCATCAAAGCGGACCGGCCGGGAAATTATGTTCCCGAGTATACATTGAGGCCGGCACCAAGATTGCAAAAGAGATTTATTTGTCTTTTTTGATCGACCGCAGCACTGAGCGCGTCATCATGGTGGGTTCGGCGCAAGGCGGCATGGAAATTGAAACGCTCGCAAAAGAGCATCCGGAAGCCATTGAAAAAATTTATATTGAGCCTGCCGTTGGTTTGCAGGATTTTCAGGCGCGGAAAATGGCGTTTGCGCTGGGTCTGGATTCATCATTGCTGAATCATGCAGTCAAAACAATCAAAGGCTGTTATCGAGCATTGCGTGATCTCGATGCAAATATTCTAGAGATTAATCCGCTGGTGGTTTCAAGCAATAATGAAATTATCGCGCTCGACGCCAAAATGGCGTTTGATGAGAATGCGTTATACAGGCGTCACAAAATTGCTGAATTACGTGACAATTCACAGGTTGATCCACGGGAAGTCGCTGCTGCAGAGGTTGGTTTAAGCTATGTTGGTCTGGATGGCGATATTGGCTGCATGATCAATGGCGCGGGACTTGCCATGGCCACAATGGATATGATTAAACTCGCTGGCGGCGAACCTGCTAATTTTCTTGACGTCGGTGGCGGTGCCTCTGCCGAAAGAACCGAAAAAGCGTTTCGACTAGTACTGGCAGATCAAAACGTCAAAGCCATGCTGGTCAATATCTTTGCAGGCATTAACCGCTGTGACTGGATTGCCGAGGGCGTTGTGCAAGCCGTTAAAAATATCGGCATGCAGGTACCCCTGATTGTGCGTTTATCCGGGACGAACGTCAAAGAAGGACGCAAGATTATCGCTGACAGCGGATTAAAAATCATTACAGCAGACACCCTGGCGGAAGCGGCCGAAAAAGTAGTGGCAGCGCGTAATCGGGTGGTTGCACAAGAAGGCTAGGAGTACAAAGTGGCAATATTAATTGATGAAAAAACACGGATTATAGTTCAGGGTTTTACCGGAAAAATCGGTACTTTTCATGCCCAGGAAATGATTGAGTACGGTTCCAATGTTGCTGGCGGCGTAACGCCGGGCAAAGGCGGTCAGATACATCTTGGCTTGCCGGTTTTCAATACCGTCAAGGAGGCGGTACAACAGGTCGGCGCTGAGGCCAGTATCGTATTTGTGCCCCCAGCCTTCGCGGCAGATTCGATTATGGAAGCGGCGGATGCCGGAATCCGCTATTGTGTTTCCATAACCGACGGCATTCCCACCCGGGATATGATGACTGTCAAGAATTTTCTGCGCCGGTTTCCCAAAACAGAACGTATGATGCTGACGGGCCCCAATTGTGCCGGGACGATCAGTCCCAACCGTTCCATGTTGGGTATTATGCCAGGCCATATTTATACACGCGGTAATGTCGGTGTGGTAGGACGTTCGGGTACGCTGGGTTACGAAGCCGCAGACCAGATGCGTCTGCTTGGTATCGGCATTTCTACTTCAGTTGGGATAGGCGGAGATCCGATTATTGGCAGCTCGCATCTTGATGTGCTGGAAAAACTGGAGTTGGATCCTGAAACAAAAGTAGCGCTCATGATTGGAGAAATTGGCGGTCCGATGGAAGTGGATGCCGGTATTTTCTTTAAGGAAAATATGACCAAACCCTTGGTCGCTTATATTGCAGGATTAACTGCACCGGAGGGACGCCGGATGGGGCATGCCGGCGCGATCATTTCTTCTGCAGGTGAAAGCGCGGCTGAGAAAGTTGCTACCCTTAAAGAGTTAGGCGTTACCATCTGCCCTACACCTTCGCTCATGGGGCAGACAGTCGCCGAAGTACTGGCTAAACTTTAATTGCCTGCCTTGTAATATGTAACCGGATAAAGGCTATATTCAAAATTACAATCAACTGATATCCAAAAGGGATAACGCAATTTTATCCGCATAAATCTGAATTTTCAGGTGCCGCCTGTTTAGGCAAAAAAGGTTGGATCATGGAAAGTATGATTGACATGCGGCGGCTTGAGCGAGGTTACAGTGTCTTTCATCATCAGTGCAAGCTTAATGCGGTCCGTGATTTGAAGTTTGCGGAAAATTTCGGTCAAGTGTGCTTTAACGGTACGTTCTGTGATATCCAGTTTATTCGCAATTCGTTTGTTGCTTTCACCGCGCCCCACCAATGTGGCAATTTCATATTCCCGCTTGGTTAGGTTTGTCAGCAGGTCATGAATAGCAGTTTCAATTCTGTCTTTTTCCAAGGTAACTTCGACGAGTTCTTGTAACATATAGCTGGTCAATGAACGCCGTATCCATAACTCCCCCTTCTGAACGGCTTTAACTGCATAGATAATTTGTTCGGAATCAATGTCATAGTGACAGCATCCCCTGACTCCGTTTTTAAATAACGCCCACTCTTCATTGTCATCAATTTCAGGAACAAAAATAATGATTTTTAGTTTTAGATTTGAGCTGGTTACATTCAGAATTTCTTTTTGGACATCCTTTCCAAGAAACGCATAGTCCAACAATAGCAAATCAGGATTTGTTCTGTTGAGCCGGTCCTTGAAATGCTTTGGGTTGTTGACTAAATATGTGGATGACAAGCCAAAAATACTTTCTTCCCAATAAGTAATTAGCGCTGTGTTTGAACTGGCAAGTAAAATCGACATAAGCGTTTATATTGATTAAATGTTTTGGTTACTTTGACGAATATCTTGTCAAAAATATGGGCATTATCTTTTCTGGCTTTTTATGATTTTCCAAATAGACATCTTTTGACCGTCAATCCCGAATTGACGGTTATCAGAAACCCCGGTCTTTACATGTATCGACAGTTTTTTGTTGGACTTGAGCAGACTTTTTGTCTTTGATAAAAGGGACTGCGGATAAAGGGGGATAAACTAATCTGTACGGTTCGCGCATTGACGCGTTCAACCGTACTGCGTTCGTGATAACGGACAGCTTGAGCCGGTTTGTGGCCAATCAGACGGCTGATCTCGCGTGCGGTACATCATAGGCAGAGTCCATCAGGTCATACAGATTAACGGCCCGTTCAACGGCATGTGTCGATGCCGGTGTAATAACCCACTCACCGGTATGCCTCCGTCCGCCACATCAAGATGTAATTTGTAGATTATCCGAACAATGTCAGCTAATTGGCGCGATCAGCATCTTCAGATAAATTTCTTTGCGGCGATTCTCACGAAAGACCGCATTACCCCATTTGCTTGCAGAGGAAAATAGACTTAAACAGACGCAGGCAGTTTTTGTGTCCGAGAGTCAGTCTAAATTGATCCCATATTAAACTTTACACGGTAAATGTCGATTTTTATTAAACGATTAAACCAAACCGAGAACGATAATGGCTATAAAAATTTTACTGATTGAAGACGATGATGGAGATAGTCGCTTAATAAAGGAAATGCTGAATGCAGCTTTTCCGAGAAAATATATAATCAAAGTGGAAACTTCGTTGAAAAAAAGCTTGAGATTAATAGCCGATGAAGCGTTTGATATTGTTTTGACCGATCTGAATTTACCAGATTCAAATGGGGTTGAGACGTTTACATGTCTGCGAAAAAAAATTGCCTCGGCACCGATCGTTGTGCTCAGCGGGATTAGGGAGATTGCCTTGAGAGTGGTCAATTTAGGTGCTGATGCTTATTTGATAAAAGGCCACGGCAATGGAGGTTTGATCAGCAGAACTATTGACTATGCCATTGAAAGCAAACAGCATAAACAGCATTTTCAATCTCATACTTTAAAAGAAATCCTTGTATAGGCTATTGATATAAATGCATTTTTTCTCTACCAACACTTCCTATTCTTTTCTTTTTTAATCATACCTGTGAATATGTGAATAAGAATAGAATATCAATCGAGATCGCTTCGCTCACAGAATAAAGGGGCTCATTGCCGCCCCTTTTGACCTAACGGTCAATTCACCCGCTAGGCTATTTTTAGAACAATGATGAAATATTCTGGTTTGCGGGGCATGAAACTACAGATATTTTCACAAAGATATTAATATTTCAGCGAGTTGTTTAATTCTGTAATTGCTATTCAAGGAGCGCTTAAGAAAACCACTATGAAATAATCCCATACTAGGACGAAATATGGCGTAGAAATACGCTAATGTGCTTTTATGTAGGGGCAAAGCGGTGCAGAGGAAAAAAGAAATTCCAGTAGCCTTATTTTGCGATTCTAACGATGTGAAGAATAACACTTTTTTATAAAACCCCCTATCGTTTGTAAAATAGGGGGCCGGTTCATCACCGTTCACGGTCATCGGGTTCCCACCCTGTGCCGCATTGATAACGGTATCACAGTTTCGTATGGTATGGGTAAAAAGCCACGACTGTATGCAATATGAAATTTAGGTGTATGAATAACGCTTTCTTTGGGTAAATCCGAGCATTCCCAATAAACCTATGCCACTTAAAGCAAATATACTCGGTTCTGATACTGATATGACATCGCCTGTGCGAACCGCCCAGGCATGTATTTCCTAGGTATCCGTAGAAATAAGTCCCATGCAGACCATTTCTCCGGTCTTGCCGCTGAATTGTGCGTAAGTCTAAGAACGCTTATCCGTGCAATAAACAAGTTGTAAAGCAAAACCAAAATCAAAGCCTGAATGCCGGGTGATTTTTTACGGCTTCCGCCTGCATCTGTTTTTTCTGTGCATTACGAATTTTCTTTTTCCGCTCTTTTTCCCGGCGCTGCTGGTCATGATCTATAGAAACAGCCCAGAACAGCCAGAACAAATGAAGGAAAGAGTGATTGAATGATACGTCATTGAATTCGGATTTCAGTATAGACATGTTTTTTGCTCCTCTTTTCCGAACCAGGACTGTCCAGGTTCTTCTGCCGCTATGAGGAGCGCAGAACACGAAACAGCACCTTTAGGCCGAAACGCAGAGGAGAGGGGATTTACGCTTGCAGTTTCATCGTGCTTGTGTGCTAGAAATGGGGGAAATAAGAAACGAAGGCCATGTTTTGAAGAGGCTAAGAAAAACTAGAAAAATCTGACTAGTTACGGAATATTAACGTAAAATACTTGATGTTTACGCATTTTTACCGTATTATTGTATGAGTATGTAGATTATAAGGATTTTAGAGATGCCACAGACAGATAAGCCTGAAAAAACAAGATTTGACGGACAGCTATCTAAGGAACAGAAGCAATATTTTGAATATGCTGCTGAGCTAGGTGGTTTTCGGACATTAACAGAATTTGTGTTCTCATCTGCCCAGGAAAAGGCCGACAAAATTGTTGCGCAACATAAAAACTTGCTTGCATCTGAAAGGGATAAAGAAATATTCTTCTCAATGCTAATGAATCCACCCGAACCTAATGCGAAACTGCGTGCCGCCGCAGATCGTTATCAGGAGGTTACAAAGCAGTAGATGACATATATAACGGTACCGCTAGAAACCGGTCATAACAGGTCGGCTTTTTCTTGCGGTAAGGAAATACTCGATCAATATATACAAAAACAAGCGCGGCAGGATATGAAACGCCATTTGGCCGTGGTATTTGTATTACCTGACGAATCTGGTCGTATAAAAGGGTATTACACTTTATCAAATGACAGCATTTCCCGTGATATTGTGCCGCCAGGCATTCAAAAGAAAATGCCGCAGGCCTATCGCAACTTGCCAGTTTCGTTATTAGGACGGTTAGCCGTTGATAACGAGTTTCAAAAGCAAGGTCTAGGCGAACAGCTTTTACTCGATGCCTTGCACCGTTGCGCTGATATTGCAGAAACAGAAATTGGTTCTATGGCTGTAGTGGTTGATCCCCTTGATAAGGAGGCCATATTGTTTTATGAACAATATGGCTTTATTTTTCTGCCAACACGTGGCCGTATGTTCATTCCTATGAAAACGATTAAACAGCTTTTTTAGATTTGATAACATATTATCAATAGTAAACTGGCATCATAATTCCGGAGCGGTAAAAGCATTATTGATTTATTAAATCTTCTGCGGTAGGATAAAATCCTACCTATTGTAAAGGATAAATAAGGACTTCATGATGAAGCACACCGACAAAGCCGAAAAGATCAGTATTACATTGCCGCCAGATATGCTGAACCTCATTAAAGATAAAGTGAAAGATGGCACGTATGCTTCTACAAGCGAGGTCATCCGGGAAGCCATGCGTTTGTGGCAAAAACAGGAAGAAGAACATCATACCAGGTTAGCCGTTCTTCGAGCGCGTCTGGAACATTCCGCGCAAAGCGGCGCGCCTGTCCCGTTGGATCAGGCATTTGAGCAACTTGAGAAAATGCATAAAACACGCATAAAAGAAATGGCAGGCGATGAAGCAGTATGATGTTTATCTTATGCCGGATGCAGTAAAAGACCTCAATGATATTTATGAATATATTGTAGAAAAAAGCGGACTTCCCGAAGTTGCATGGACTTATATCGAAAGATTACGTAACAAATGCCATGATTTTAGGATAGCACCGATGAGAGGACAGAGGCGTGATGATCTACGCAAGAATCTTAGAATTGCTGCGCTTGATAAGAGTACCGTAGCCGCCTTTGAAGTTGATGAAGATAAACAAAGCGTCACGATCTTGAATATTTTTTATGGTGGTAGAGATTATGAAACGATTATGCGTGATAGTGATGAATCCATGAGGTAAACATGCCGCAGCTTACTACACAAAATTCCCCTGCCCTACCAGCCACTTCAACTCGACTTCTAACCAATGAAGACTTTCACTGGCTGGCCGAAGTGCCGCCGGAGATTGAATGGTTTGCCAATATCAATAATGTACAAACGCGCAGGTCTTACGAGAATGCCATGAAGGACTTTATGGTTTTTGTCGGTATTACCCGGCCGGAAGAATTCAGGATTATTACGCGCACCCATATTATTGCCTGTCCAGGGCAATCGGGCTTAAATTACTCCAATAATTCGTAGCAGATAATCATTATCCCAACCTGCCTTTAACCGTTTTGTTTTTACACCAACTGAAGTTTCCCTTTTTTCCCTATGCGACCATCCGCAATAATGCTTTGATGAGAGAATTTTGTTCGGGTTTGCCTGGCTTGGGGCAAAAGGTAACAAAATCTTTATCGAATGCGGCCTGAGTAATCAGTTTTCTAACATCGGAGAAGGCGAAGTGACTTCGATTGTTAACAGCGTAACAACGCTGCGGTGTTTTATCAAGGCGATCTGCGTATATCCAGGTGATGGCGGTGGCCATCATGCAGAAGTTGAGATGATTGGTGACGGCATGTGGCGTTCGGGTTTGGCTTTTTATGCTTCCAATTTCCTGCTTGATCTCTTTGAAACCGGCCTCGATTTTCCAGCGAGCGCCATAGTATTCGATGGTCTGTTCGACGGTGAGATCAAGGTCAGTGGTAAAGAATGCAACCCATTGTGATTTTCGGTAGGCCCAGACGACACGCACGGCACATTTGAGTGTTTTCAACATGCAGATGTGATCGTA
>NZ_FOGH01000093.1 GCF_900111165.1 Nitrosomonas sp. Nm51 | reverse complement strand
ATCAATTCATGTAATCGATATATGCTATCCCGGTGTCCCATGGCAATGCGAATCTTTCGCAGCATTCTGCTGGCGGTTATCCAGGATACGTTTATCTGTTTGGATAAACGCAAGGCAGAAATACCGCCTTTATCTGATGCAACCAGGTAAATTGCCCAAAACCACTTGGTTAGTGGCAGATTGGTTGAATGAAACAAGGTGCCTGCCGTTAATGAGGTTTGTTTGTGGCATTGACTGCATTCCCAATAGCCACGCGTCTTAATAATGTAACCACCATCATGACCACAACATGGGCAGCGAAAACCTTCCGGCCAGCGTCACCTGGACTCAAATAGTGTCAGCTTGCCAGGCTTCTTCGCTCTTTGATATTTCACCGTGCTGTCGCCTGGCGCTTTCAATCACTTTTTTATCGTGTTCCGCGACAGACTCGTGGCGCCGTTGAATCTCATTAATCGATAAATGTTCACGGTAAAACATCCGACGTATCTTTGCATACATAACCATGGTAAATCACCTCTCAAATTCTCCTGCTCAAAATTTAAGCAGGATACGTGAATTACCTGGTCAATTTTCAACCGGTGTCAACACTCTGTGGACCTTTACTCATAGTGAGTCCAAAGTCGTAGCACTTTCACAGCTTTTTCTTTTTCCAATACTTGGTAAACAACTCTATGTTGAATATTGATTCTTCTTGAATATGCGCCTTCAAGGTCACCTACTAATTTTTCATAAGGTGGAGGATTTTGATATGGGTTTTCTTGAACAAGAGCTAGTATGCCCTGAGCTTTCTTTTTTAAACCAGCAGAAGCTAGTTTCTTAGAATCTTTCTTTGCTTGCTTGGTATAGTAAATTTCCCACATTACCAGTCAAGCTTCTTTTTACAATCATCAAGGCTTTCGTCCATACCTTCACGAATTGACTCTCTCATTCCAGGAATAGAAAGCAAAAACAATGTCTCGTTAATTGAGTTCCAATCTTCCTCTGCGAGGAGAACTGCATTTTTTCGTTTGCCAGTGATAATAATCGGTTGATGAGTTTCAGCAGTTTCGTCGATTAGCTTGTATAGTTTTGAACGTGCTTCAGTAGCATTAAGTGTAGTCATATCTCACCTCCATAAGCAATAAGCGTACGTTAATGCGTACTTAATGTCAAGAAAAGCTGGATCCTAATCTGTATCGCAGATAAAGCGTGAAATTGATTGTGCCAAATTTGCGCCAAACTGAGATATAAATGTAGTCATTTGAGATTGTTTGACACGGTTTTCATGCTTGACAATAGTTGTAAGTAATTGATTGTATTAGATATTAATTTTCTCTTTGCTTCTCATAATCCCTTGGTCGCTGGTTCGATCCCAACCAGACCAACCAAAAATCAAGAGGTTAGACTATTTTCTTCTTAGCTCAATTCTATAAATGAGATTATCTTTATCTATGACGTCATCGTCATCATCATCGTCATCGTCATCATCATCGTCATCGTCATCGTCATCGTCATCGTCATCGTCATCGTCTCTATATATTATTTTTTTAACAGCATAGCCGGCTTCATTAATAAATTCATATTCCGCAAAGTAATCATGATCATCGGGCAGTTCGATATTTGTAATATTGAATATATTATCTTTGACAATATAGATTTCAACTAAGTAAATAAAAAGGTTAATAGAATCTTCATTGACATTGATTAACCTTACTAAGTTAAATTCTCCTTTGCCACAATTAAACGTCCCTTCAACATCACCTATAATATCCTTATCCAAATCTAGATTTCCTAAGACTGTATACTTGGGTTTTTTTTTAAAAATTACCAAATGGTACACAGTTTTGAGTTGGTCTCCGCCTTGTCGGCATCTAACTATACCGTGCTTCTCTGAGATCTCCAGATTGAAATATACCGTCAATTCAAACGTTTCAGCACTTGCTACAGTATGCACAGAAAAGGCGAATAACAGCACTAATATAATTTTCATATAAAACCCCTTTATCTGAACTTGGTTTCTAGAAAAGAGCGGCCATTTTAACTCTTCTAATAATAATGAGAGATTGTGAGTTGTATTACACTGTCAGGAAATTAAAGTTATCTTGGGTACATCCGGCAAATGCGCATATCTTAGAAAAATTAAATGTTGCGAGATAGTGAAAAAGAATTTGAGATTGTCATTGGACCTTAATGATGATGCTTTTTCAACATGCCTGAAAGTTTACTGCACGCGCTTCTGGCATAATTGGCTAATTGAAGTGAATCTACTAATAATTTCAGTCTACATTCTTTTTATGGTCGTGCCGAATATTGTCGACGCATCTGGACGGTCAAAATTTCACAATTCTCCCCGTCTTCCAGAACCAATGGTGTTTGACCTTGTTTTGCCGCTGGGTGCCAAGAAAAATGAATTCGAGCTCAATACCTTGTTCCAATACGACTCTGAGCACAAAGCCGCCTTAATAAACCCTGAATTCGAATATGCTTATACCGATGGATATGGTATTGAGTTTGAATTACCAACAGAAAACTTATCAGTAGATGCCTACAAACTTGCGTTGCAAGGCACATTTAATTTTCTCAATACAAACAAATTTATCCATGGCTGGCAATACTATGGGGAATACCACCGACATAACAAAGAACTTGAAAATAATCTGCTATACATAGCAGGATATCAGTTCAATGAAAAGTGGGATACGCTTAATATGGTGGGTATTCGTTTTACCGATGTTCAATCAGAAGGACATGTTGAGGAATTAGTGAATAGCAGTCTTTTTTATTCGTACTCAAGTAATTTAATAATGGGGCTGGAAGTTAACTGGGAATCCCGTCCCAATCGACCTGATATAACGCTTGTCATGCCTCAGCTTCATGTTCAGGTAGCCAAACATGCAAAAATACAAGCCGGATTCGGGATGAAACAAGTAGGTCGTGAAACCTTTCCGCACGTGGCAACAAGAATTATTTTCGGATTCTGATCATTACAAAATCTATGACCGAGCACTTCATTGCATATTAAAGAATCCGAGTCGCCGTTTAGTAAAACTCCAGAACGCTTCAATGCCGTTAATATGGCAATGACCATCCCGGGTAACCACGCCAGTCATCACTATAAATGACACTCTCAATCGAAACTTTACCCAATATAACCGCTTGTAAAGTCATCCGCTTGCAGTCCGGTACTATTTCTGTGTATATACCCTGCCTTCTCTTTCAAATACACCAAATACAGGCTGTTTTAAAGTACCCCGGCCTCGCTTCAGTTTGCCGTGATATCCGCGTTGCCGTTTCGTTCCAAAGTAGCTTTCATCAATTTCTACGCTACCTACCAGTTTATCTTTTAATGCTACCTGGTGACAAAAAATAGCTCGTCGGAATAATCCATACCAGCGATTAATTGTGTTACGGTTCCTAACTAATAACAAGTATTAGACGACAATTAATCTGTCCGGTCAGGCGACAATTATCTTGACCGGTTGAGCGTGGGCGCCAGAATAAGTTCTTACCTATTGGATAGGAGA
>NZ_FOGH01000128.1 GCF_900111165.1 Nitrosomonas sp. Nm51 | reverse complement strand
TAGTCGGCCCTGAAAAAGGATATTTTGAAAATTCTTCTTCGCAAAAATATTTGCCAGAAATTTTTTATCCTGTCTGTACATTTTTTTCAGAAATTTCCGGCGGCAAGGTTTATTTTCACCCTGTTTTTTGCAGAAAAAAACAGCAAAAAAATGGCCCGCAGCCATTGTTTCAGATTCCAGGCGCAAGCAGCCATCAACAGGTTGATGTGATCACCGATGACGCCTTTCAAGTAGTTTCTTGTCATTCTATGATCCGACTTCAAGTGACCGATAATGGGCTCAATGGCTGCGCGCCTTCTGCATTGTTTACGCTTCTTATCCCTTTGGTAACGCGTGTCTCGTTTGAGTGCTTTCCCCGGCAGAATGATTTTTGTTCCATTCACTTCATTTTTACCGCGGTAACCGCGATCACACACTGCTTGTCTGGCTGTTTTGCCGCGCGATGTTTCAACATGCCTGAGTATTTCCGGCAGCGTATGGCTGTCGTGCAGGTTTTGTTCATGACTAACCACACCAACAATGATATTGCTTCGTGCTGTACAGGCGATTGATGCCTTGCTGCCATATTCGTATTGTTTGTGGTCTTTTCCCTTGGCGACACAGTAGACTTGCGGTTCAGGCAGGGAATAGATTTTGTTTTTGTCTTTGGGTTGTTGTTTTAAAATGCGTTCGTACAATAGAAAGTCCTGCTGGTAGCGTTCAAACAAGCAGTATTGCGGCAATTTTCGCCGCAGCTCCCGTATCAAAATTCCCGCTATGGTTCTCAGCCGTTTCAGGGCACGCCTGGCCTTGGCTCTTTTTTTGACATGGCGAAAATGTCGGATATCCAGGCGCAGTGATTTGACTTCCTTGACGAACGTGCGCCGTTGAGAAACACCATGTGCTTTGGCTATCTTATTCAGGCGATTGATGATTTTGATTGCAAGCTTGCTATCCGTAGGATAAGTGATATTTTTTTCATGCACCGTCGTGTCGATATGAACCGTATCTTCCAGCGCTGCTTTACCATGCAAGCCAACACTCATCTGGAAAATTTGCTCAACACCGCCAAATCCTATGCGCTTGCGAAAATGAACCAGTTCCGTGCTATGGCAAGGCAGCCTGCGTTGAAATTCCTGCATGCCGCAAAAAGCCTGGTAGTA
>NZ_FOGH01000033.1 GCF_900111165.1 Nitrosomonas sp. Nm51 | reverse complement strand
GACTAACATGGGCGTATCACGGAAAGCTGCTGAGATTTTTGACAGCATCTCAACAGCCTGCGCATACTTTTTTTGGAAAGGTGGTGTTTTACCTTTGACCTTCCCGGCGTCAATCGTTTTCTTCATATGGTAGAAACGAAATGCCAGTGGCAAACAGGCCCAGCGGCCCTTTATTATTTTCAGCAAGCCGATGGACACCACATTCTGTGACCAGGGATAGCTGGATTGGTTAGTCTTTGCAGCATGGTCAAAGAACGACGCGCAGCCAAAAATCTTTTTGCCGGTCTTGGGGTTGATGAAATCATCCAAAGCCAATAACAACCGTCCTTTTGTTGTAGGGCTGGGTATCTGAGACCATAACGCAGTCCATAGGCATGACCAGGGAAGTTTTGATGAGGCCATGAATGTGTAAAACCGACGCTGGCTAAGCGACAATCCGAACAGTGTCTGTAGGCATCGCAATAAATTAGAGGTTCGTGAAGAAGTAAAATGGGTGATAACGGCCAGGAGTGTATAGACAAACCAGACACCCCGCTCATCGCCTTTGCAGCGGTGTTTAAATTCTTGCTGGAGGGGAGATAAAATAGTGCGTAAAATGAACATGTGGCGGCGCTCTTTTTGTTATTGATTTCAATTGCTTAAACACCAAAATTATAACAAAAACCACGCGCCACCACAACCATATCCAGTTGTATTTAAAGGATAAATTTCGAATTTACCCTATTAATAAAATGGTTAATATCGGGACTGCCTTCTTACCCAAAAGAAAATCGCTGATCACAAAAAATCAATGAAATTAGATCGCCACTTCCAAAAAAGCGTGAAACTTTAGTTTTATTTGACTGGCTGTGTAAATACCGCCCAGGGAAATCAAACCTGATGAATTTAACGGCGACGGTGGTATTCAGGCGCAGTTTTCGCGCCCTCAATAACGTTCCGCTAAACGGCGCTAATTGTGAGCTTGAAGTTAACTTCCTGGAATACCGGGAGCACCATCCTTCCGGATCCGGAGACTTTGTATAAAACCATTGCCTTTGGTATAAAGCCAACCGCGCCCGTCTATAATGATTCTTCCTGATAGATAGACCGGGTCAACGTATGCTCGAAGCGTGTTCTCAGCTAACGTAGCCAATTTGACAACCAGCGTCAGTCGAATGATCTCGCTTTCCCTGAAAAACAAATTGCATAAAAGATTTACCAAATTGATCTTGAAATGAATGTTTTCCGAATTAGCGGGAGGTGCTGTTATTTATTCTGCTCGGATACGACTGGCAAGTCTTGTATAATCAATACGTACGGCTCACCCAAAGGGAATTTGTCGTCCGGTTTCTGGAAATAGATCACTTTACCGTAGGTTTCTTTTAACACGGGCATTAATTTCTCGGCCTCCTCATGCGTCAGGTCCGGCAAACTGACTTCAGCTCTGGGAAATTCCGTTGCATGATAATGCCAATATTTCTTTTCTTCTTCTGGCAGGTGATTATATTGTTCGGCAGTAATGATATATTCATAGCCGATTGGTTTGTCCTGATCACCCATCCCCGTATGAAACATTAAACAGACAAATGTGCCATCATCGTATCCTTTACAGTGATGATGAACACCGACTTGCAATTTCGGATCGTGAGGAGAGTTCGTATCGGGTTTAAGATGACGGATTGCTTCGAGATGCAGATCGTTAAAACCAAGATGATTGGGATATGCTATTTGACGGGGATTAAACGTTTCATTGTATCGCCCCGATTTTTCTGAGTCTTCATTATTTGCTTTATCGGCTGTGACTTGTCCGGCCATCAACATGAAAGATATACCCATCAATATAATAATCTTTCCCGCCATCATAGATCCTCCATTAAAAAATGCACTTATCACTTGATTGGTTGATTTTGTTAAGGTGCAGCTTTTTGATGCGTTATTCATACATCGTCAGTTTGATAAAAATTGATCAAGTCCAGTGTACAGGAAAAGCAGGAGCGGGCAAAACTCGTGAGGCTGGAATAGTTGCGGGCCGATAATCCAGGATTTTGTATTCGCTAGGCAGAGCTGTTACGCCGATTATCCAGTGATAATAATCACAGAATATTATTTGCACTCGGAATAGCATGTATTCATACATCTGCGTGAAAGTACATCAATACATCATTTTTAACTGTCAAATACAAAATGACACACTTGTGCCGACAGGCTCGTATTTTAGATTGGTTGTTTTTACAATGAATTATGTATGTATGATCAGAATCTTATGATCACAATCAGCAACTGGCTATATAAAAATCATCCAATTTCGGGGGCAACGATCATGAACAGAATTAATCAAACAATACTGAAATTTTCCGGGTGGACACAGATTTATCTTGGTTGTCTGTTTCTTGTTTTTGCAGCGTTAATGTGGAATCCGGTTCAAGCTGGCATGGAAAACCCTGATACCGGGGAAACCTGTCAGGGTATTGATTGCGATGGATTCAATGACACTGCCGGATCGAATACTGGCTCAGCTTCCGCATCATCCGGCACTACAATCGATCTGAAAGTGGTTGACTGTAATGCTACGCAAGAAAAGGATATTAATGCGGTTGCCTGGAATATTACGGATGACTGGGTAAACTTTGAACAACTGATTGAAGCGGAAACAGGCACCAATCTGGGAAACTGTGCAAAAAACCGGTTCTCGAAGAACGGAAAGGTAAAATGCATGCCATCAGATAAGTGTAAAAATAATGGCGACTGTTTAAATGGCTGGTCTTCGCCTTTTACCAAGAAAATTAAGATTTATCCGCAATTTCTTGCGAAAATAGCAGGATTAGACCAGGCGGACCGGCGCGCCTGCTATGCAGCGCTCATGGCACATGAATTTGCGCATAGTTGTGATCTGGGAGAAGACGGTGCAGAAGCCCGTGAAGATGCAGCTTTCAAATACTGGAAAGACCGGTTTGCAGCCACAACGGATACGCTGAACATGCAACTTAATTGCGGACTGGACTGAACACCTGCAGGCATTTGAAATGGATGCGCCGCTCGATCATCATGCGGCACCCGATCTAAGTATTTCCGGATAGTTTTTTTGGTTGCGGGCCTGAGTCTGTCTCACGCTTGATCCGGAGGAGTGGCTGGTGCGGTTTACGTTACCAAAAATATGAAGCGATAGCTGCGAGGAATTCAGTGAAACGGTTTTGCATGATGTTATCAAGGAGTCGTTCATAAATAACTGTAACACCTGGATCGCATCTGGCGGGCACACTGCGGCGTTGTTCGCCGTCGCCATAGCCTGTGCTATGAACTCATCCTCCCGCCTTGCATTGCATCCCGCCAGACGCGCCCAATTGTCACACTTATTTATTCGCGGCTCCTAAGGGCTAAATGTATTGCCGCACGGCGAGGCTTTGTTCTGACTATTGACTTAAGACGGTTAACAGGTGGCCTTGTATCCTGCTGTATCCATGCAGTATTATAGATGCAGCATGGATGCGGTGGTTTTTACCAATATCGGCATATTGGCCGGATTAAAGGATTATCCTAGAATCCTATAAGGACTTCCCGATATTTGCAAGAAGAGGATTTTAGGATTATGCAAGGGACTATAGAGGCGACGACAAAGATGAAAGAAAAAAAGCAGGAGCGTTCGGAATTTGCGCGTTGGAGTTTCAAGCATGCGTGTATTTCCGCAACGCTCGCGGCGCTTGCTGTACTGGGATTCCGGTTTGGGATTATGAATTACCAAGTGGCAGTGGTCATTATCATCGGCGCAGCAGCCCTGGGCGTGATAGCCGTGCTATCTGCCATTGTAAGTATTCTCGCAATAATTACAGCAGTTGAGACTAAAGTGACCGGCGCACCCATGGCAATCACAGGATTAATCCTTGGTCTTGCAGTGGTGACGCCTGTTTTTCAGACCATCCAGGCTGGCTACAAAGTGCCGCGCATTCATGACATCACGACCGATCTGCAGAACCCGCCAGCCTTCACAGCCATTGCTGCGATACGTACAACGGACCACAACCCGCTTGATCGGAAAACGCCGGCCAGGCTTGCCGAACTTCAGCAGGCTGGGTACCCCGGTCTTGGCCCGATATTGATTGACAAAGATCCGGCCCGGGTTTTTGAAAATGCCGTCTCACTCGTCGAAGAACGCGGTTGGGAAATTGTTGCCGCTACAGCCGGGAAAGGCATTATTGAAGCAACTGCTACGACCCGGATTATGGGCTTTAAGGATGATGTTGTGATTCGCATATCGGCTAAAGAAGGGCAATCAATCGTTGACATGCGTTCCGCCTCGCGTATCGGCATTAGCGATATGGGTACCAACGCTGCACGTATCAGGCTATTTTTGAATGACCTGAACAACACGTAAGGTGCAATAAACGCAGTATTTAAGGAGCGGATCATGCAGATACATGGCGGCAAACGAGGCTACTGATCAAAATACGAGAACAAAAAATGAGTGCACGATTTTATTTGCTGAAAATTCAACTGCTTGATATAGAGCCTGAAATCTGGCGGCGCTTTGTGGTGCCTGCCAGTATCACACTGGACCGGTTACACGACGTTATTCAGATTGTCATGGGTTGGACAGACAGCCACCTTCACGAATTTTCCATCGGAAAGAAACGATATACGGAATATCCGGAATCCAGAGAAGAAGGCCTGGTCTGCGGCAGATACCGTCTTGAGGATCTGATTAAACAGAAAGGCCGCAGCTTCCGCTATTTATATGACTTTGGTGACGGCTGGGAGCATGAACTCGTACTCGAAGAGAGCCGTTATTTCAATCCGGAACTGAGGGTTGAACTGACCTGCCTTGAAGGCGAACGGGCTTGTCCGCCAGAAGATGTGGGCGGTGTGCCTGGTTACTTTGATTTTTGTAAAGCTTTGAAAGACCCAGGCCATGAAGAGCACGAAAGCTATATGGACTGGTCCGGTGGTGGTTATGATAGTGAAAGTTTTGATGTCGATGCCGTCAACTGGGAGCTAATGAAATACCTTCGCTGGTCCCGGAACCGGTATCAGAATTGGATAGGGGTAGATTGAAAAAGCCCGGTAGGCCGATGATGGATTCCAGTGAAACGTAATCCACACCACCTTGTCTGGTCGTTTTTCAGTTGTTTGTGGTGTAATTTGACCAACCTTCGCTTGCAGTGGCTGAATCTATGACTCTCTATCCGGAACCAGCCCCTTGCCTGAGGCAAACACTTCGCCGCTGTTCCCAATCAGCTGTTTCTTTCACTTCACAATCAGATTGCTGTTGATGCCATATTGCTGTGACAGCTCAGTCAGCGGCTGATCGCCCTTGATCGCCGCCAATGCAATTTTTGATTTGATTCCGGTGAATGATTTCTGCGTTTCTTGCTCGTTTTCTGTACTCCTTTTGTTTATAAAAATAATCATACAGAAAATAACTCCTAATATTTGTCATTCAGTGTCCAATTGCATGGGGCCACCTCACGCTTAATATTGCCTGTTCAATTCAGCTGGTCTCAGCAAACCACTATAATATTTATAATGGAATAGTCTGTGCTTGCTTCAGTCAGTGCACTGGCTTTCGCTACAAAGCTGTAGAGAATAAGCGGTGGCGGGTGTTTAAAGGCAGAACAGGAAGAATAAATATTCCTTGACTTTTTTTGTTAAACATAGAAACTAACTATTGAAAACCATGTGGAGTGATAAATGAGAACGATTAGTCGGCAAACCAGAATTGCTTTCGTGTTTGTATTGTCTGCCATGTATTTGTTCGGCTGTACTTCGAACCAAATGTATCGCACTGACAACTCACTTTGCATATCCAGTCTAGAGAATAACTGTGATAAACACAGTATCCAGCTGCATAATCAGGGTGATGATAGTGAATATTTCCTGGGATTTGTTGAGATCGATGACCAGGGCCAATTGCGTGATCGCAACCAAATGGACACTGTCATTGATAAACTTCGCGAGATGGCGGGAAAAGACAGTCTGCTTATAAATGTTTACGTACATGGCTGGCAGCATAATGCATCACCTGGAGATGCAAATATCAAAAATTTTTCCGAGCATCTGAAAAAACTCAGTCAGATCGAAAACAAACTGGCCAAAAAGCAAAATCGTGCGTCACGAAAAATTACGGGTGTTTATGTAGGCTGGCGTGGCAAATCAATCAGCATTCCGGGATTAAACGTGATCACTTTCTGGGATCGTAAAAACACGTCACTGAATGTTGGTTACATGAGTATTGCGGAATTGTTCCTGAAGCTTGAAGAAATCAGTAACGTCAGAAATAGCTGGACTCCACCGATAAAAAGCAGACTCGTTATCATGGGCCACAGCTTTGGAGGGCAGGCTGTATTTAGTGCGACTTCGCAAATTCTTGCCAGTCGATTTATTGACAGCCGCGAGAATAAAACGCACCAGGATACTGCAAAAGGTTTTGGTGATTTAGTGGTATTGCTTAATCCTGCTTTCGAAGCTTTGCGCTACGCGCCGTTATATGATCTTTCCAGTGAACGTTGCAGTTATTTTCCCGAACAGCGCCCGCGGTTAGCGATTCTCACTTCTGAGACGGATAATGCCACAAAAACTGCCTTTCCTTTCGGCCGTTTTTTCTCCACCTTTTTTGAAACCCATAACACTGTTAACCGTGAATTTTGTGGAGGGAAAAAACAATTCACCTTTAAGGAAGGAACTGCTGATCGCACAGCCGTTGGACATTTCGATCCTTTTATCAGCCATACACTAGTCCCTGTACCCAACGCCGAACCGCTGACCACAGACGTTTATGATAATATTCAAAATGTCTGGGGAAATCAGACTGCTGGTGCAACCACAAAATATGGCCGTACCATCCTTGAACACCTGGATCGTACTGCGCCTCGAAACCCCTATTTAAATATCCGGGTTGATTCAACACTGATGGCAAATCATGTTGATATATGGGGCGACAAAATTCAGGAATTTCTGCGCCTTCTCGTACTTTTGGCAACAAGCGATAAAGCCCCGGAAGAAAGCGGCGCCCAGTAATGTGTCAATGAATGCTTGACCGGATCAAGGGATTTTAACAAGCGAATATTTGCATCGTTATAGTCCGGTTAACATTGCTGCCGGATAAACGTTGGAGTGCGCAAAGCTTACTCCAACCTACCGTGCTCAAAAATCTAGGAGACGCTTCCTAATATGCTCTAAGTATCCTTCAGGGTCTTTACTCCAAGAAGATTCATAATTATAGTCATTTTTATCTTTTAGATAATCTAGGTATTCATAACGCCACATACTGTTACAAGTACTACTTAGCCCCATTAAAGCTAATAAATGGTCATTGGTCCTTGCTTCAACAAAGGCATATCGTGGTAGTTTAAACTTACCATCTAATTGATCAATTATAGAAAAGTATAGCTTTTCAAGCTTATACCTATCTTTATTATGGGTTTTAAATAAACCTTCTTTCAGCATATGAAGAATTAGAAAATCCGAATATTTGTACGTTACATAAGTATTATTTTTTTCATCAACAGATACATCAATTATTATAACCCCTCCACCCATTCCTTCATGATAAGAAGGGCTATGTAAACGAAAGCCGGGTAATTGTTCTTTTTCTGGGCGATATAAGTTTCTATGAATATTCCAATTATTAGCTTTTTTATCGAATGTGGCTTTTAGTTGAATGGGTATTATGGAAATTCCATCATCAAAAATAATATCAAACCCATCTCGGTCAACTGTTGGGAGGTATACCTTTAAAGGATAGCTCCGTCGCGCTGCTGCTTCCATTAAGTCAAATTGAAGCTTACAGGTAAACATATATTCACGAGTTACTGTATTTTTCTTATCTAAATAAAATTTACTCAACTCCATATTACTTGATTTCTAACTTAAATTAGACAAACTTGAAATTCCATAAGCATCTTCTTCTTAAAATTTCACGGATGAATTCCTAAATCAGAATCACCAAAATCACTCATTCATCACTTTCTTCTCCTTCCACGCATAACACCCCGCCACAACCGCCTTCAGCCAGTCCGCAACCGTCGGCGAATACGGCAGGATTTCGAGTTCGGCGTCGGTTGTTTCCGTTGACTGCGGTTTGAACTGCTGCCGTTTCCAGTCACGCCAGACCTGCCGGGCTTCGTCGGCGCTCTGGCAGGTGCACAGCACGATGCCGTCGGCGGTCATCAGTGTGGCCATTTTGTTGGGCCATTCCTTGATGTAACAAAACATAGATTCTCCTTTGATGTTTTTAGATACAGCGCAAGTGTAGATGTCAATTGTTAAGGTTTTATTACAAATGCATTTTTATTTCCCGGATCGGTTTGTCAATCGTTAATATTCACTTGTTTCAATCCGTTTTGCCAACCATTTTCTGCGGGTCGACCCACGCGTCGAACTGCGTGGCGGTGACATAACCGGTGGCGACTGCGGCGGCTTTGAGCGTGGTGTCCTCGCGGTACGCTTTTTTGGCGATTTCAGCGGCCTTGTCGTAACCGATATGCGGATTCAGCGCGGTGACGAGCATCAGCGAGTTGTGCATCAGCAGATCGATGCGGTCGTGATTGGCTTCGATACCGGCGGCGCAGTGGCCGTTGAAGCTGGTGATACCGTCGGCGAGCAGGCGCACGCTGTGCAGGAAATTATGGATGATCAGCGGCTTCATCACGTTGAGTTCGAAGTTGCCCAGCGCGCCGCCCATGTTGAGCGCAACATCGTTACCCATTACCTGGCAGCACAGCATGGTCATGGCTTCGGACTGAGTCGGGTTGACTTTGCCGGGCATGATCGAGCTGCCGGGTTCGTTTTCGGGAATTTTGAGCTCGCCGATGCCGCAGCGCGGACCGGACGCGAGCCAGCGGACATCGTTGGCGATTTTCATCATCGATGCGGCTAGTGTTTTCAGCGCGCCGTGCGCATGCACCAGCGCGTCGTTGCTGGCCAGCGCTTCAAACTTGTTCGGCGCGGTGACAAACGGAAGCTGCGTCTGACGGCTGATTTCCGCAGCCACGCGTACGGCAAATTCGGGATGCGCGTTCAGTCCGGTGCCGACGGCGGTGCCGCCGAGCGCAAGCTCATACAAATGGGGCAGGGCGGCTTCGACATGCTTGAGGCCGTGATCGAGTTGCGCGACGTAGCCGGAAAACTCCTGCCCGAGCGTGAGCGGCGTGGCGTCCTGTAAATGCGTTCGGCCGATTTTGACGATACCGGAGAAAGCCGCAACCTTTTGCGCCAGCGTATCGCGCAGCAGCCGAATTGCCGGTATCAGCCGGTGGTATATGCCCTGCGCAGCGGAGACATGCATTGCCGTCGGAAATACGTCATTGGACGACTGGCCTTTGTTGACGTCGTCATTCGGATGGACTTTCCGCGCCATGCCGCGTTCGCCACCGAGCAGTTCCGATGCGCGGTTGGCGAGCACTTCGTTCATATTCATGTTGGTCTGCGTGCCCGATCCCGTCTGCCAGATCACCAGCGGAAATTCGTCGTCATGCTGGCCGCCGATGACTTCATCCGCCGCCTGGATGATCGCCGCAGTGGTCGCCGCATTGAGCAGGCCGAGTTCATGGTTGACGGTGGCGGCGCTTCGCTTGACCTGCGCCAGCGCATGCATCAGCGCCGGCGGCATCTGCTCGCCGGAAATCTTGAAGTTCTCCAGCGAACGCTGCGTCTGCGCACCCCACAGCGCGGTTGTTGGCACCTGTACGACGCCCATGGCGTCACGCTCTTCGCGGTAGTTCATGTTTGTTTACCCTATTTTCGAGCTAGCCTGGATATTGCACCTGTACGCTAGGTTCTGGTCTGTCATTATTATGCCTGTTGGTTTTCATGGATTCTAACGAAAGTATACAGTTTGTAACCACGGATCCACTTGCCGGTTTTTAACTTGCTCTGTCTTGAATTGAACGCACATGCTCCATGTGTCGCAGAATAACTGCGCTTGTGGTCGCGAGCACGCTCAATTCAACACAGTTCAGCGTTTAAATTCCAGCAACTGATGCAATATCCAGGCTAGAAAGTACCTGAGTTATTAGCCGGGCAAGAAAAGTGCAAGGCGGACGGAACGCAGGAAACGAGACATATCATTTAGATAAACACGTTTCTAAGTACCGCCCGACGCAGCAATTCACTTGCGCAGGCAATAAATCAGTGCTTTCGTTAATCCCAGGAAAGCGCGCCGCCGGTCTGGTATTCGATGACCCGCGTCTCAAAGAAATTCTTCTCTTTTTTCAGGTCGATCATTTCCGACATCCACGGGAACGGGTTGTTTGCTTCCGGATACAGTATATCCAGGCCGATCTGCTGGCAGCGGCGGTTGGCGATGTAACGCAGATATTCCTTGAACATCGGCGCGTTCAGGCCGAGTACGCCGCGCGGCATGGTGTCTTCCGCGTAACGGTATTCAAGCGTGACGGCCTTGGCGATCAGTTCCTGGATTTCTTCGCGGAACGCCTTGGTCCAAAGCTGCGGATTTTCCATTTTGATCTGGTTGATGACGTCGATACCGAAATTGCAGTGCATCGATTCATCGCGCAGAATATACTGGTATTGCTCCGCCGAGCCGGTCATTTTGTTTTGCCGCCCCAGCGCCAGAATCTGTGTAAAGCCGACATAGAAGAACATGCCTTCCATGATGCAGGCAAACACGATCAGGCTTTTGAGCAGCTGCTGGTCGGTTTCCAGGGTGCCGGTCTTGAAGTTCGGGTCGGTCAGTGTGTCGATGAACGGGATCAGGAATTCATCCTTGTCGCGGATCGATCCGATTTCATGATACGCATTGAAAATCTCGCCTTCGTTCAGGCCCAGCGATTCGACAATATACTGATACGCGTGGGTATGAATCGCCTCCTCGAACGCCTGGCGCAGCAGATACTGGCGGCATTCCGGGTTGGTGATATGGCGGTAGGTGCCGAGCACGATGTTATTGGCGGCGAGTGAATCGGCGGTGACAAAGAAACCCAGGTTGCGCTTGACAATGCGGCGTTCGTCTTCGGTCAGGCCGCTGGGGTCTTTCCACAATGCGATATCGCGGCTCATGTTGATTTCCTGCGGCATCCAGTGGTTGGCGCAGGCGGCGAGATATTTGTCCCAGGCCCATTTGTATTTGAACGGCACCAGCTGGTTGACATCGGCGCTGCAGTTGATGATGCGCTTGTCTTCAACCTTGACGCGGCGCAATGCGCTGCCTGCAACGGGGTGTTCACCGGCATCGCCTGCATCCGCTGTTATGCCGTCGGCAGTCTTGTGTGCAAGCGATTCCAGCGTTTCGGCGCCGTCTTTGTCTTCAGTGAAACCGGCATATGCGGCGTTCACCGGATTCGTGGAAATCGCAGGTTTCTTGGGCTGGATCGGTTCATCTTCAAATGTCAGCATGTTTTGACTCCTTCGTTAGTTAAATCCGTAGTATTCAGGTGGCTTGGGTTTTCAGTATGCGGTTATTGACAGGATTCGCAGCTTTCGTCGTCAATCGCGCAGTATTTGATTTCAGCCGCCGTCTCAAGGCTGCTGGCGGAAACGCCGCCGTGTGCGGGTACGGCGTTGAGAGAACCCGATTGAACGGTGGATTTCTCAGCGCCGGTCGCGCCCATGGAGCGCAGGTAATAGGTGGTTTTTAAACCGCGCAGCCAGGCCAGTTTGTAGGTTTCATCGAGTTTTTTGCCCGATACGCCCGCGATGTAAATATTGAGTGACTGCGACTGATCGATCCATTTCTGCCGCCGTGCAGCCGCCTCGATGAGCCAGGCCGGGTCCATTTCAAACGCGGTGGCATACTGCGCACGGATGTCGTCCGGAATGCGGTCGATTTTGCTGACGGCGCCATCAAAGTATTTGAGGTCGGCGATCATCACTTCGTCCCACAGGTTGCGTTGTTTCAGTTCATTAACCAGCGATTTGTTGGCGATGGTGAATTCGCCGGACAGGTTCGATTTGACGTACAGATTCTGGTAAGTCGGTTCGATACTCGCGGATACGCCGATGATGTTGGAAATCGTTGCGGTCGGAGCGATTGCCAGACAGTTTGAATTGCGCATACCGTGTTTTTTGATCTGTTTGCGCAGAGCCTCCCAGTCCAGTGTGGTGGTCATGTCCGCTTCGACGTAGCCACCGCGTTCTTCCGCCAGCAGATTCAGCGATTCATGCGGCAGAACGCCTCTGTCCCACAGGCTGCCTTTGTAGCTGTTGTAGCGCCCGCGTTCCTTCGCCAGTTCACTCGACGCCAGGTAAGCTTCATAGGCGACCATTTCCATCGAGCGGTCTGCGAAATCAACGGCTTCAGCCGACGCATACGGAATACCGAGCCGGTGCAGGCAATCCTGAAAACCCATAATGCCGAGACCGACAGGCCGGTGGTGCAGATTGGCGTTTCTGGCTTTGGGCACGGCGTAGAAATTGATGTCAATAACGTTGTCAAGCATGCGCATCGCGGTGCGGATGGTGCGTTTCAATTTGTCTGCATCAAGCTTGCCGTTGTTCAGGTGCGCGACGAGATTGACCGAACCCAGGTTGCAAACGGCAATTTCCCTGTCGTTGGTGTTGAGCGTGATCTCCGTGCACAAATTCGAGCTGTGTACCACGCCGGCATGATTCTGCGGTGAGCGGATATTGCACGGATCCTTGAAGGTGATCCACGGGTGGCCGGTTTCAAACAGCATGCTGAGCATTTTGCGCCAGAGCTGCACGGCCGGAATTTTTTTGAATAATTCCAGTTCGCCGCGTTCTGTTTTTTCTTCATACGTCAGATAGGCTTGTTCGAATGCGCGACCGAATTTCTCATGCAGGTCGGGCACGTCCGAAGGTGAGAACAATGTCCAGTCGCCGCCTTCCATGACGCGTTTCATGAACAGATCCGGAATCCAGGTGGCGGTATTCATATCGTGCGTGCGGCGGCGGTCGTCGCCGGTGTTTTTGCGCAATTCGAGGAATTCTTCGATGTCCAGATGCCAGCATTCCAGATAGGCGCATACCGCGCCTTTGCGCTTGCCACCCTGGTTGACGGCGACAGCGGTATCCGACACCACTTTGAGGAATGGCACGACACCCTGTGATTTGCCGTTGGTACCCTTGATGCGTGCGCCCATGGCGCGCACCGCGGTCCAGTCGTTACCGAGGCCGCCTGCGTATTTGGCCAGCAGGGCGTTTTCCTTGATCGCTTCGTAAATGCCGTCCAGGTCGTCGGATACGGTGGTCAGATAGCACGAAGACAGTTGCGAGCGGCAGGTTCCGGAATTGAACAGCGTTGGCGTCGAACTCATGAAATCAAAGCTGGACAGTACATGATAAAACTCGATGGCACGCGTTTCACGGTCGATTTCATTGAGTGCCAGGCCCATGGCGACCCGCATGAAAAAAAACTGCGGCAGTTCGATGCGTTTTTCGCGGATATGCAGGAAGTAGCGGTCGTACAGTGTTTGCAACCCGAGATAGTCGAACTGCAGGTCGCGGTCGGCCTGCAGCGCATCGGAGAGCTTCGCCATATCGAACTGGGCCAGGCGTTCGTCAAGCAGGCCGGCATCGATGCCTTGTTTGATAAAGGATGGAAAATATTCGGCGTATTGCGACTGCATGGCCTCGTGGGACACTTCTTCGCCGAGAACTTCAGCGCGAATATTATTGAGCAGCAGGCGCGCCGTCACATAACCGTAGGCGGGTTCCTTCTCAATCAGAACGCGCGCCGACATGATTGCGGATTTCCTGACTTCCCCGAGGGTGACGCCGTCATACAGTTCGCGCAAAGTGGCTTTGAGAATCAGGCCGGGATTTACCGCGTCGCCCAGGCCGGCGCAGGAAGACTCGATCAATACAGTCAACCGGTCCAGATCCAGCGGTATCTTGTGTCCTTTGTCGGTTACGTATAGTGTTTCCTGTTGCGCCTTGGCGGCATTTTTTTCTTTCAGGCGGGCGCGTTCACGGGCGCGTTCTTCACGGTACAGTACGTATGCGCGTGCGACATCATGCTCGCCGGAGCGCATCAGCGCAAGTTCAACCTGATCCTGAATGTCCTCAATATGAAAAGTGCCGCTTTCGGGTTTGCGGCGCAGCAGGGCGTTGACAACATCCTGGGTCAGGCGCGTGACAAGTTCGCGTACACGCACCGATGCAGCGCCTTGGCCGCCATCCACGGCGATGAACGCCTTGGTCATGGCGACGGAAATTTTTACCGGTTCAAATGCGACAACCGCGCCGTTACGGCGAATAATCTTGTATTGTGAATAGCGTTGCTGATCGGCATGAATATCTGTGATGACATGGGTTGAGGATACGGGTTGCTGACTAGCGGTTTCTGAGACGAACTGCATTGTTTTCGATTCTCCCTGATTGTGTTGATATGAGATAAACCGTTCTGATTCCAACGCATTATCAAGGCAATGTCAGGCAAATTCTAAAAACCTTCGGTAATGCTGTGAACCACAATATATTGTATCTTGGTATAAAAAATACGTAATGGCTAGTATATACAATTCGAAATCGTTTTGTAAAACTTTTCTTTGCGCATGCATGACCGGACTGTTTAACTCAGCCTGGCCATGCGTTTGCCGGTCAACTTGACAGCCAGAAACCGGTTGCCAGTCAAGGCTGAAAACAGACGGTTGAAAGATGTTTTTGAACGCAGCTGTCAGTACAATGCGCTATGCTTGCCTGCGTGATTGACTGAAGTTGTTTGTGGAGGATTCCGATGCATTCCGATCAATGGCATCTGCTGAAAACCCGGCGTTTTCTGCCGTTGTTTATTTCCCAGTTTCTGGGTGCGTTTAACGACAACATTTTCAAGAATGCGTTGATCATTCTGATCACCTATACTGTGATCGAACAGTCATTGTTCAGCCCGCCGGTTATGATCACGCTGGCCGCCGGTGTCTTTATTCTGCCGTTTTTTCTGTTTTCGGCCATCGCCGGACAGCTTGCGGACAAATATGACAAGGCGCGTCTGGTACGCATCATCAAATTCATAGAGATTGTGCTGATGCTGGGTGCCGCAATGGGGTTTTATCTGCAGCAGACCTGGCTGCTGATGTTGATTCTGTTCTTGATGGGAACACAGTCTGCCTTTTTCGGTCCGCTCAAATACAGCATTTTACCCGACCAGTTGCAGGAAAATGAATTGATTGGCGGCAACGCGCTGATCGACAGCAGCACGTTTATCGCCATTCTGTTGGGTACGATCTGCGGCGGATTGCTGATAATGACGGAAAACGGCGTGCTGATGATTTCGGTGGCCGTAATTGTGGCTGCGGTTCTGGGCCTGGTCAGCAGTCTGTTGATACCCCCCGTCCGGCCTGCGGACGCGACACTGATTATTCAATATAACGTTGTGCGTGAAACACTTGCCATTATTCGGCATGTCCGCCAGCATCCTGTTATTTTCCGCTGTATTCTCGGTATTTCGTGGTTCTGGTTGTTTGGCGCAAGTTTTTTGTCGCAGTTTCCGACTTTTGCCAAAGCGGTGGTCGGCGGCAATGCGCAGGTTGTTACGCTGTTTCTGGCGACGTTTACCATCGGGATCGCCATTGGTTCGCTGCTGTGTAATCGGCTTTTAAAAAGTGAAGTGGCTGCAACCTACGTACCGCTGGGGATTCTGGGCATGACGGTTTTTACCGTGGATATGTACTGGACCAGCCATCAGCTGGTGCGAAGCGATACGGAGGTTTTAATCGGGGCGGCCGTTTTTCTGGAGTCGTTGATGCACTGGCGCATTCTGGTTGATTTGCTGGGTATTGCCGTATGTGGCGGTATATATATCGTACCGCTTTATGCGATTATCCAGGAGCGCGCCGAAAAATCGCATATGTCACGCGTGTTTGCCGCGAATAACATTTTGAACGCGTTATTTATGGTGTTTTCCGCGGCCGGAATCAGCGTGTTGCTGGCGAATGATTTTTCAGTCGCTGAAGTGTTCCTGGTCATTGCCGTCATCAATGCCGTAGTGGCTGTGTATATTGTGACGTTGCTGCCGGCAGCGCCGGTCAAGTCAATGCTGCGCTGGGTTTTTCATCTTTGTTACCAGCTCGAAGTCAAGCGCGCGGAAAGTCTGCGTCATATCAGTAAAAACACGATGATTATTGCCAATCATCTGTCGTATCTCGATGCGGCGCTAATCGCGGCGATTGTTCCTGATCATGTCAGTTTCGTCACAAATAGTACGCATGCCGCCAGACGCCGGTGGCTGCGTCCGTTTTTGTTTCCGGCCGATACCATTACGCTGGATATGTCAAATCCGATGTCGATGCGGTTGCTGATCGACCGGGTGAAGAAAGGGCACAGTATTGTCATTTTTCCGGAAGGGCGGTTGACTGTGACCGGTTCATTGATGGAAGTCTATGAAGGGCTCGCGCTGATCGCCGATAAAGCCGCGGCAACGATAATGCCGATTATGATCTCCGGCGCGCAATACACGCCATTTTCCAAGTTGTACGGCAAGGTTCGGATACAATTGTTTCCAAAAATTACCCTGACCGTGATGCCCCAGGTACAGTTTGACCTGCCGTCCGGACTTCGCGGTAAAAAAAGACGGAAAATGGCCGGAATCAGGTTGTACGATGTCATGTCCGATATGATGTTTCAAAGTCATAACTTGAATCAGACCATGTTTCAGGCGTTGCTCGATGCACGGTCGATATATGGCAACGGTCATCTTATTGCGGAAGACATCGAACGCAAACCGGTTACATACGCGCAGTTGGCTTTGCGCAGTTTTATATTGGGCGCCGTGTTAAAAAAGCTGGTAAACAAACATGAACCCATCGGTATTTTATTGCCAAATATGGTCAGTACGTTGCTGTGTTTTTTTGGTCTGCTGGCGTATGAGCGCGTTCCGGCGATGTTGAATTATTCGACCAGTGAAAGTAATCTGTTTTCGGCCTGCAAAACTGCGGCTGTGCATACGGTGATTACGTCCAAGCGCTTCATCCATGTGGCCAAACTGGGGCATTTGGTAAAAAACCTTGAATCCCGGCAGATAAACATCGTTTATCTGGAGGAACTGGCGAACCGAATTTCCGTTTTCGACAAGATCAGAGGATGGTTTGCAAATCTGATGCCGCGTTTTTCTTGCCGGTTTATGCGCAAGTCTCCCAATGCCGATGCGGCTGCGGTTATTTTGTTTACGTCGGGTTCGGAGGCGGTACCCAAAGGTGTCGTGCTCAGCCATAAGAATATTCTGGCCAACTGCTACCAGGTGGCGTCGCGTATCGATTTTGGTCCGAGCGATATTGCCTTCAATGCCTTGCCGATTTTCCATTCATTCGGCTTGACGGCGGGGACCTGTTTGCCGGTATTGTCGGGTGTCCGTACATTCCTTTATCCGTCTCCACTGCATTACCGTGTCATTCCTGAGCTTGTATGCGATACCAGTGCGACGTTAATGTTCGGAACGGATACATTTCTTTCAGGTTATGCACGTTTTGCACGTGACAGCGATTTTCAGAGTGTGCGCTATGTGTTTGCCGGCGCGGAAAAATTGCGTGAGGAGAATCGCGGGCACTGGGCGGATAAATTCGGCGCGCCCATTTTTGAAGGCTATGGCGCAACCGAAACTGCACCGGTGTTGAGCCTGAATACACCGATGCATAGCAAACCCGGAAGTGTCGGCAGGCTGTTGCCAGGTATGAATTATCGGCTGGAACCTGTTGCCGGTATTCACGATGGCGGCAAGCTGTTGGTTTCAGGCCCCAATATCATGAAAGGATACTATCTGCCAGAACGGCCGGGCGTGCTGCAACCGCCGGAGGATGACTGGTATGACACCGGCGATATTGTATCGGTTGATGAAATGGGTTATCTGACCATAAAGGGGCGCGTCAAACGATTCGCCAAAGTCGGCGGTGAAATGGTGTCGCTAACGGCGGTGGAAGACTATATTAATGAGCTCTGGCCAAACGATAGTCATGCGGCTGTGCATTTACCGGATCCAAAAAAAGGCGAGCAGATCGTGCTGGTGACAACATATATGGAAGCGCAGCGTGAGATGCTCATCAGTTACGCGCAACAGCGAGGTATCCGCGAATTGAGCATTCCGAAAACCATATTGACGATAGACGAAGTACCGTTGCTGGCTACAGGAAAGGTGGATTATGTGGCGTTGCGTGAGTGGGTGGAGTCAAAGATTTATATAGCCTGATTCATGGTTTGTTTGCAGATGACATGGATAATGCATGCTGATCGGCGTCGGTGCCGGCGCTTATGGCATGTTTGCGTTGCTGCAGTGCCCACATGCGGGCGTAGGTCTGATTGGCGGCCATTAATTGTCCGTGTTTGCCGTGCTCAATAATGCGGCCGTTTTCCATCACCAGGATCTGGTCTGCGTCAGCAACAGTGGAAAGGCGGTGCGCAATAATCAATGTAGTGCGGTTTTCGGCGATGCGCTTGAGCTCTGCCTGAATCTGTTTTTCGGAATTGGAATCCAGCGCCGAAGTGGCTTCATCGAAAACCAGAATGGCTGGATTTTTCAGAATGGTGCGCGCGATGGCGACGCGTTGTTTCTCGCCGCCCGAGAGCTTTAAACCGCGTTCACCGACAATCGTGCCGTATTGATCCGGCAGGCTGACGATAAAATCATGAATATGCGCCGATTTGGCTGCTGCGTAAATTTCATCCGGAGAAGCGTCGGGGCGGCCATAGGCGATGTTGTAATAAATGCTGTCGTTAAACAGCACGGTATCTTGTGGGACAATGCCCATGGCGGCACGCAGGCTTTGTTGCGTGACATCGCGGATATCCTGACTGTTGATGCGAATGGATCCTGACTGGACGTCGTAGAATCGAAACAGCAGGCGCGCGAGCGTGGATTTCCCCGATCCGCTGTGCCCGACAACAGCGACAGTCTGACCGGGGCGGATTTCAAAGCTGACGTCAAACAATATCTGGCGGTTGGTGTCATAGCCAAAATTGACATGGTTAAAGTGTATAGCGGGATTGTGCGCGTCCAGTTTCTGGGCATTGGACTTGTCCCGGATTTCCCGGTTTTCATCAAGCAGAGAAAACATGTGTTCCATATCGGCGAGCGCGTGTTTGATTTCCCGATAAACAAATCCCAGAAAATGCAGCGGCATATACAATTGCAACAGATACGTATTGACGAGCACCAGATCGCCAATGGTCATGGTGCCGCGGATGACATGATCGGCTGCAAGGAACATCAGTATGGTGATGCCGACGGCGATAATTGCGCTTTGACCCGAATTAAGCGCCGCCAGTGAAGTCTGGTTGCGGATGGCGGCTTTTTCCCATGTCTGCAGATGTTCATCGTAGCGTTTGCTTTCCCATGACTCGTTGCCGAAGTATTTGACGGTTTCATAATTCAGTAGGCTGTCGATGGCCTGGGTGTTGGCTTTTGAATCCATGATATTCATGGTGCGGCGGAAAATCATGCGCCATTCGGTGACGACCAGCGTCAAGGTGATATACGCTAGCAGCGTGATCAAGATAATCGCAGCGAATGCGATGTCATACTGGCTGATGAGAATCGCTATAACCAGTGCGATTTCCAGTATCGTGGGCAGGATATTGAACAACATGAAATTCAGCAAGAACGAGATACCGCGTGTGCCGCGCTCGATGTCACGGGATACGCCGCCTGTCTGCCGTTCAAGATGAAAGCGCAAGGATAGTGCGTGCAGGTGTGTAAACACCTTGTTGGCAATGCGCCGGATGGCCCGTTGCGTGACTTTGGCGAATACAGCGTCGCGTAATTCACCGAACAGTGTGTTGCCCAGGCGTAGCAGACCGTATCCAAGCAATAAAAAAACCGGCAGCGTTAACATGGCTTGAGGCTGATTCAAAGTGTCGACAATTTCCTTTAACACCAGAGGCACTGAAACATTGGCCAGTTTTGCCAGTACCAACAGGCTTAAGGCAAGAACGACCCGCGTTTTGAATTCCCACAAATAAGGCAGCAGGGTGAGTATGGTTTTCAAATTATTATTGGTAGTCAACGTGTTCTAGGGGTGTCATCATGTGCTATGTGCAATTTGTTGAAATGATGACAAGGCCATTACATGAGCCATAAATAACCTATGGAGCAACCGAGCAACGCTGTCAGTCCCGTTATGCACCAGGCCAGCATCAGTTTTCCAGGCCGGTACGGTTCTGGAATCGACTTGTCGAACATTGCCAGTGTGTTGAGTGCCGCCAAAACAGGCGCGGCCACGAATGCAATAACCGTCGCTGCTTTGACCATGTCGCTCATCGACGGCATAAAAAAGAACAGCAGGAAAAGGGTTCCGGCAATGGTAATCAACAGCCAGATGATATAAATGGATTTGTTCTTACGGTGCTGGAATCTGTGTGGCGATATGAGTTCCAGTGACATGCTGATGGTGCGCGGAAATGCGTCGAGCAACGTCAGTGTGGTGCTGAACATGGTGGTTAATGCGGCAATTGCGACTATCGGGTAGGTCCAATCGCCCAGTGCCTGTTTGTACATATCCAGCAATTGCTCTGCAAAAGCCGCGCCGCCGGGTGCAAACTCAACACCGCTTCCGTACATGACCAGTGCGCCAAGTGTCAGAAAACACATCGCCAAAAATGCGGTTCCGATAAATCCCACACGAAAGTCGAAAAGCGCCTCTTTCATGCCGGTTACCTTGCCTTCATTTTCATTTTTGCTTTCCGACCAGACAGAATGCCAAACAGAAATTTCAACAGGTGCCGGCATCCAGCCAAGAAATGCGGCCAGGAACAGCAGGTGTGCGGCGTCTGTCATAGCGAAATGCGTAACACCATTTGAATAGTGCCCTGGATTATCAAATAACAGTGCGACAACGGCGGTAATGGATGTTATTGACAGTATCAGTATGATAATTTTGATTAGTCTGTCCAGTAATACATAGCGTCCGCTGGCCAGTAAGATAAAGCATAGGATCAGTATCAGGCTGCTGATAATTGCGGCGACCAATTGAGGCGTGTGTCCGCCCAGTTCCTCAAGTCCGAAAATGTGCGTAAACAACCCTGCGGTAACAACCGTAACCGCCGCCTGAACGATGAACATGGTTGCAACCGTCATCAACAGATATACCCACACCGCCCAGCTTCCCAGTTTTTGATAGCCGTGCAAAATATTTTTGCCAGTGGCGGCGGTGTAACGGGGACCAAATTCAAAAAATGGATATTTAATTGCATGAACAATAACGATGGCAATCAGCAGATCAAACCCGAACATGCTGCCGGCACGTGTTGATTGCACCAAATGTGAAACGCCGATGGCCGCGCCTGCATACAACAGCCCGGGTCCCAGTTTTGTAAGAAAGCCATTTATCAGATTTTTGTGAATGGTCATCGTGATGATTATATTTTGAATTCTATGGATTTATAGATAAGTCTCAAATTGTGCTGCACGGAATTTCCCGATACTCGGTTTAAGTATGTTGAAATTAATGGTAAGGTAGCTTGCGTGTGGATTTTATTGCATTCTGGTGAAAATAGCATTTTGTACTTGGTGACCGTTGTAGAAATAACCTGTCATCACAAAGATGAGATCAAACAAGTCGTGAGAATCTCGTCAGCAGTCGCTACCAACTACCTGTATCCGACTATTGCTATTACATTGCTTGTGCGTAACAAGAATGCACATCTTGTTTGTTCCAATACGTAGTATGCAGTATTTGACGATTGTAGATGCAAAAGAAATTGTGCTTATAGATGATGATCGCCGATGCTGGATAGAGTTAAACATGGCAGAATTTTCAACAATAGGAAAGGCGGCTTCGATCAGCCGATTGTGATTGTTTATGCCGCTATTTTTTGTCGTGAAAATTTAATTGAAACAATGAGGCTCACTATATAGTGATAATGAGTTTTCGCTGCCATTGCGAAGAATATTAATAAATAAAATGCCGCCAAAGGGTTCGGCGCATATTATTCAAGACTCTAATCATGTTCGGAGGCATTGGATAAGATGATCGGTTTTTGGTGATTGCGTGTTTTCAGAAGAAGAGAGATTGTAGTAGATAAATTGTATGCGGTATGATGTTGTATATTATATTTTCTTGTCTGTTAAGTATGAAAATATTGCGAGTAAGTAGTGAAGTTGTGTTTGTTGTGTGTAGTATTTCAGAGAAAAGGTGTTGACCAATTTTGTGACTCATGTATAATCTCGCTTCTTCGCTGCTGACGTGAAAAGACGTTAGGCAGCAATGGCAAGTATTTAACTTGCCGCATGCTCTTTAAAAAACAACAATCGATAGGTGTGAGTACTTGGCTTGAATTAGAAAAGTATTTTTTCCGGCAAAGCGACAAACATATTGTTTTGTCGGAAAAACTGAAACAAGTAATAAGTACTCCGCAAGATGAAATTACATTGCGGCAAGTGTTCATTAATTTGAGGTTTGCCGCAAGCACATAAACGTCAAGCGAAGTTTTAGCAGAATTGAACTGAAGAGTTTGATCCTGGCTCAGATTGAACGCTGGCGGCATGCTTTACACATGCAAGTCGAACGGCAGCACGGGTGCTTGCACCTGGTGGCGAGTGGCGGACGGGTGAGTAATGCATCGGAACGTGTCCAGGAGTGGGGGATAACGCATCGAAAGATGTGCTAATACCGCATATTCTCCGAGGAGAAAAGCAGGGGATCGTAAGACCTTGCGCTTCTGGAGCGGCCGATGCCTGATTAGCTAGTTGGTGGGGTAAAAGCCTACCAAGGCTACGATCAGTAGTTGGTCTGAGAGGACGACCAGCCACACTGGGACTGAGACACGGCCCAGACTCCTACGGGAGGCAGCAGTGGGGAATTTTGGACAATGGGCGCAAGCCTGATCCAGCAATGCCGCGTGAGTGAAGAAGGCCTTCGGGTTGTAAAGCTCTTTCAGTCGAGAAGAAAAGATTGTGATGAATAATCGCAATTCATGACGGTATCGACAGAAGAAGCACCGGCTAACTACGTGCCAGCAGCCGCGGTAATACGTAGGGTGCAAGCGTTAATCGGAATTACTGGGCGTAAAGGGTGCGCAGGCGGCTTTGTAAGTCAGATGTGAAATCCCCGGGCTTAACCTGGGAATTGCGTTTGAAACTACAAAGCTAGAGTGTAACAGAGGGGAGTGGAATTCCATGTGTAGCAGTGAAATGCGTAGAGATATGGAAGAACATCGATGGCGAAGGCAGCTCCCTGGGTTAACACTGACGCTCATGCACGAAAGCGTGGGGAGCAAACAGGATTAGATACCCTGGTAGTCCACGCCCTAAACGATGTCAACTAGTTGTTGGGCCTTACTAGGCTTAGTAACGTAGCTAACGCGTGAAGTTGACCGCCTGGGGAGTACGGTCGCAAGATTAAAACTCAAAGGAATTGACGGGGACCCGCACAAGCGGTGGATTATGTGGATTAATTCGATGCAACGCGAAAAACCTTACCTACCCTTGACATGTAGCGAATTTTCTAGAGATAGATTAGTGCCTTCGGGAACGCTAACACAGGTGCTGCATGGCTGTCGTCAGCTCGTGTCGTGAGATGTTGGGTTAAGTCCCGCAACGAGCGCAACCCTTGTCATTAATTGCCATCATTTAGTTGGGCACTTTAATGAGACTGCCGGTGACAAACCGGAGGAAGGTGGGGATGACGTCAAGTCCTCATGGCCCTTATGGGTAGGGCTTCACACGTAATACAATGGCGCGTACAGAGGGTTGCCAACCCGCAAGGGGGAGCTAATCTCAGAAAGCGCGTCGTAGTCCGGATCGGAGTCTGCAACTCGACTCCGTGAAGTCGGAATCGCTAGTAATCGCGGATCAGCATGTCGCGGTGAATACGTTCCCGGGTCTTGTACACACCGCCCGTCACACCATGGGAGTGGGTTTCACCAGAAGCAGATAGTCTAACCGCAAGGAGGGCGTTTGCCACGGTGAGATTCATGACTGGGGTGAAGTCGTAACAAGGTAGCCGTAGGGGAACCTGCGGCTGGATCACCTCCTTTCTAGAGTAAAGCAAGTTGAGTGCTCACAACCTATCGATTGTTAATATTAGACAGAGCTAAGAACCGGTAATCAGAACCTAACTAGTAACTCGATTAAAGATGGCGCTTAGACTCAGAAGGGTCTGTAGCTCAGTTGGTTAGAGCACACGCTTGATAAGCGTGGGGTCGGTGGTTCAAGTCCACCCAGACCCACCAACAAAATGGGGGTGTAGCTCAGCTGGGAGAGCACCTGCTTTGCAAGCAGGGGGTCATCGGTTCGATCCCGTTCACCTCCACCAAATGCTTTCATGCTGTTGAGGTGTTAGGATGGTTTGTTTCGGTTCTAGAGTTGGTCTAGATGGTGACAATGATTTCTGTCTTGGAGTATTGTTCTTTAAAAATTTGAAAAGTAGTATTATTTATTTGGTTACAATGAGTTAAATGTTTATTTATTTTCTTAATGGCTGGTTTTTTTACAGCTAAGAAAAATATCTAGGCAGTATATTGTAAATACTAAATGAATAAGGGTTAGATTGTATCAATAATATTGCAAATTAGAATTCCAATATTGCATCAGCTATAACTGAAAATTTGACTTCAGTATTATTTTTAATACATTTTATGAAAGTTTTAAAGTTATAGGATCAAGTGAATAAGTGCATGTGGTGGATGCCTTGGCGATTACAGGCGATGAAGGACGTGGAAGCCTGCGAAAAGCTTCGGGGAGCTGGCAAACAAGCTGTGATCCGGAGATGTCCGAATGGGGAAACCCGATCCTTGCTTAATCGGTTTTTATTTAAGAATTGATTAAGCAAGGATCAGCCTTAACTGAATATATAGGTTAAGTGCGGCGAACCTGGTGAACTGAAACATCTAAGTAACCAGAGGAAAAGAAATCAACCGAGATTCCCAGAGTAGTGGCGAGCGAAATGGGAGGAGCCATCAATATTTAGCGTTTAAACTAGTCGAATTTCCTGGAAAGTTAAACCATAGTAGGTGATAGTCCTGTAGATGAAAGTTTAAATGTGGAACTAGGATTGAGAAAAGTAGGGCGGGACACGTGGAATCCTGTCTGAAGATGGGGGGACCATCCTCCAAGGCTAAATACTCGTAATCGACCGATAGTGAACAAGTACCGTGAGGGAAAGGTGAAAAGAACCCCGGAAGGGGAGTGAAATAGATCCTGAAACCGCATGCATACAAACAGTGGGAGCCTGGCATACTTTGTATGCCGGGTAACTGCGTACCTTTTGTATAATGGGTCAGCGACTTACATTCAGTAGCAAGCTTAACCGAATAGGGGAGGCGCAGCGAAAGCGAGTCTTAATAGGGCGTATAGTTGCTGGGTGTAGACCCGAAACCAGATGATCTACTCATGGCCAGGATGAAGCGAGGGTAACACCTCGTGGAGGTCCGAACCCACTAATGTTGAAAAATTAGGGGATGAGCTGTGGGTAGGGGTGAAAGGCTAAACAAATCTGGAAATAGCTGGTTCTCTCCGAAAACTATTTAGGTAGTGCCTCACGTATCACCTTTGGGGGTAGAGCACTGTTATGGCTAGGGGGTCATTGAGACTTACCAAACCATTGCAAACTCCGAATACCAAAGAGTGTAAGCGTGGGAGACAGACATCGGGTGCTAACGTCCGGTGTCAAAAGGGAAACAACCCAGACCCTCAGCTAAGGTCCCCAAGACACAGTTAAGTGGGAAACGAAGTGGGAAGGCACAGACAGTCAGGAGGTTGGCTTAGAAGCAGCCACCCTTTAAAGAAAGCGTAATAGCTCACTGATCGAGTCGTCCTGCGCGGAAGATGTAACGGGGCTTAAACTGTGCACCGAAGCTAGGGATTTACATTTTTTATGTAAATGGTAGGAGAGCGTTCCGTAAGCCTGCGAAGGTGGCTTGTAAAGGCTGCTGGAGGTATCGGAAGTGCGAATGCTGACATGAGTAGCGATAAAGGGAGTGAAAGGCTCCCTCGCCGAAAACCCGAGGTTTCCTGTGCAACGTTCATCGGCGCAGGGTGAGTCGGCCCCTAAGGTGAGGCAGAAATGCGTAGCTGATGGGAAACTGGTTAAAATTCCAGTACCTTTATTCAATGCGATGTGGGGACGGAGAAGGTTAACTCAGCCGGGTGTTGGAAGTCCCGGTTCAAGCGTGTAGACATGCTGCCTAGGCAAATCCGGGTGGCTAAGTTGAGACGTGATAACGCAACACTCTTCGGAGTGCCAAGTGAGCCATACCATGCTTCCAGGAAAAGCCGCTAAGCTTCAGTTGAATAAGGACCGTACCGTAAACCGACACAGGTGGGTGGGATGAGAATTCTAAGGCGCTTGAGAGAACTCAGGAGAAGGAACTCGGCAAAATAGCACCGTAACTTCGGGAGAAGGTGTGCCCCTTGTACGTATAACACTTCGCGTGTGAAGCGGAACGGGGTTGCAATAACTAGGTGGCTGCGACTGTTTATTAAAAACATAGCACTCTGCAAACACGAAAGTGGACGTATAGAGTGTGACGCCTGCCCGGTGCCGGAAGGTTAAATGATGGGGTGCAAGCTCTTGATTGAAGCCCCGGTAAACGGCGGCCGTAACTATAACGGTCCTAAGGTAGCGAAATTCCTTGTCGGGTAAGTTCCGACCTGCACGAATGGCGTAACGATGGCCACACTGTCTCCTCCTGGGACTCAGCGAAGTTGAAATGTTTGTGAAGATGCAATCTCCCCGCGGCTAGACGGAAAGACCCCGTGCACCTTTACTGTAGCTTTACATTGGACTTTGATAACATTTGTGTAGGATAGGTGGGAGGCTTTGAAGTGGGTTCGCCAGAACTCATGGAGCCATCCTTGAAATACCACCCTGATGTTGTTGGGGTTCTAACCTAGATCCATTATCTGGATTGGGGACCGTGTATGGTAGGCAGTTTGACTGGGGCGGTCTCCTCCCAAAGTGTAACGGAGGAGTACGAAGGTACGCTAGGTACGGTCGGAAATCGTGCTGATAGTGCAATGGCAAAAGCGTGCTTGACTGCGAGACTGACAAGTCGAGCAGATGCGAAAGCAGGTCATAGTGATCCGGTGGTTCTGTATGGAAGGGCCATCGCTCAACGGATAAAAGGTACGCCGGGGATAACAGGCTGATTCCTCCCAAGAGTTCATATCGACGGGGGAGTTTGGCACCTCGATGTCGGCTCATCACATCCTGGGGCTGTAGCCGGTCCCAAGGGTATGGCTGTTCGCCATTTAAAGTGGTACGTGAGCTGGGTTTAAAACGTCGTGAGACAGTTTGGTCCCTATCTGCCGTGGGCGTTGGAAGTTTGAGTGGACCTGCTCCTAGTACGAGAGGACCGGAGTGGACGCACCTCTGGTGTACCGGTTATGACGCCAGTCGTATTGCCGGGTAGCTAAGTGCGGAAGAGATAACCGCTGAAAGCATCTAAGCGGGAAACTCCCCACAAGATAAGACTTCCCGAGGATATAATCCTCCTAAAGGTTCGTTGAAGACTACAACGTTGATAGGTCGGATGTGGAAGCGTAGTAATACGTTAAGCTAACCGATACTAATTGACCGTGAGGCTTGATCCTATAATTTTAAAGCTTTTGTAAATCGAATTTAAAATTTGCAAAAAAGAATAATCTAACTGATACTTTTCAAATTAAAATAATTAAGTAAGCGAATATACAGTTTCGCTTGGTGGCCATAGCACTTTGGAACCACATCTTCCCATCCCGAACAGAATCGTGAAACGAAGTTGCGCCGATGATAGTGTGCATACGCATGTGAAAGTAGGTTACTGCCAAGCATATATAAACAAGAACCCCTCTTTTTTTGAGGGGTTTTTTTTTTGGCGCGCCCGGCGGGGCGCACTTACTTGGAGGTGGAAGTCCTCTACTCGCCCGGCAAGGGTGTCGTGGGTGACTGCGAATCTGGAGGAAGCCGAGGGCAAAGCGCTGGCCTGACGAACAAGAAGCGGATATGAGGCGGCACGGCGGGGTAAGGCGGCCATTATCGTCGAAGTCCGTGTTAGACGACAATTAACCTGTCCGGTCAGGCGACAATTATCTTGACCGGTTGAGTGTGGGCGCCAGAATAAGTTCTTACCTATTGGATAGGAGAAAGGACTTGCCTGGGAAACATATCACACAGAAACAGGAAGCTATTTATATGAAAAGTCGTCAAACAGGACATACGCAGGAAATTTCGGCAGCGAAATCCGGAATCAGCATATGCAGTGGTCGGCGTATTGAAGGAAACGAGCGGCCGGAGAATAAGCAGCGCAACTGGCGTACACGTTGCGATCCTTTTGAAGCAGTTTGGGAAACAACGCTGGTTCCATTGCTGGCTAATGAGCCCGGGCTGACCGGCACCACGTTGTGGGAATATCTTGAAGACCTGTATCCTGGACAATACCCTGAGAGACACCTCAGAACCCTGCAACGCCGCGTCAAGCATTGGCGTGCAACACAGGGGCCGGCAAAAGAAGTGATGTTTCGATGTTTTTCCCTCGGCGCCCCGGCCGCGCTTTCCCCCAGTATGACGCCCTCCAATCAACGCATCGTCTAGTTCAATCAATTCATGTAATCGATATATGCTATCCCGGTGTCCCATGGCAATGCGAATTTTTCGCAGCATTCTGCTGGCGGTTATCCAGGATACGTTTATCCTATTTTCCTCAGTTAGACCTACAAAAATTGGCTTAAACGTAGTACTGTTGGAGCTTTCGGGTTAAAGAGAGGAGTCACCCAATGGGTGAAATCGAATTTGAGCAAAGCAAGCTTGTAAAAGCAGTGGAGATAGCGGTTCAGGAGATGGATCAGAGTACTCGGGAATTGTGTTTATCAACACCTGGTGGCCGATTTCATGTACGTTGGGATGAAGGTGGCAGTGCAACGGCTATGGGTCAACTGGCATTTTTTGCCGAATTTCTGGAGGTTTCTGGTTTATTTTC
>NZ_FOGH01000013.1 GCF_900111165.1 Nitrosomonas sp. Nm51 | reverse complement strand
TATCTGCTGCGTTTACAGCAGGGTGAGGTTACATTTTACGATTAACCGGCGAAACCAAACTGCCTTTTCTCCGCGTAGCGGCTTCGTCCAACAATTGCATGGAGAGGGACGCATTCTCCGCTACGCCCTTCGGGCTACGCTACGAATGCGCCCCTCATGCAAGGCGTTATGCGCAATAAGAGAAAACACGAATAATGTCCATAGACTGGAATGTTGTTGCGACTATAGCCTCTCCGATAGTTGCCTTATTTGTGGGGGTTGGATTAAATCGCATCATCGAAAATCGGCCGAAAGTCGTCAGTTACCTCGGCCACGTATCTGGCATATTTCTCAGCAAAGCAAATCCTCCCGTGCAGGTTAATACTCATTCTGTTGTGTTGCGCAATGCCGGCGGAAAAACTGAAAGTAATGTTCGGCTAGGACACAACGTATTACCGGACTTTCAGATTTATCCAGACATAGAGCATGAGGTAAAAGATTTGCCGGGTGGTCAAAAAGAGATTGTAATTCCAAAGTTGATACCAAAAAAACAAATAACAATAACCTATCTTTATTTTCCACCTCTAACCTGGGAACGAGTAAATACGCATCTGGAATCCGACAGTGGAGCAATTAAAGTCCTGAACGTATTACCGACAGTGCAACTACCAAAATGGATTCTACGAATTCTCTGGGTATTGATCGGCTATGGAGTTATTGGCGTGCTATATACACTTTATGAGGCGTATAAGTGGTTGTCATAACAGCGCATAACAAGGCGCGCAACCCGGACGGCTTCGCCGCCGGTTCGCTTGGTCGTTAAGTTCCTAAATTATGAACCGAGCAATGATTAAAAAAGGAATTGGAGTCGCTCTTATAATAAGCGGACTAATTCTACTCGTTCTCAAGGTTTTAAATTTGGGTGAGGCTCGAGAAAGCTGGAACGCATGGGCATCACCTGACAGTGGCTTTTTATGGCTTCTCGGTGCTTTAACGCTTGAGTTGGTTTTACTGAGTTGTCGGCTCATGCTCGGCTATCTACTTTATAGAGGCAAAAACATTTCTGTTTGGAGTTTCTATCCACTTGCAGTTTTAACAGCTCTTAGTGGTTTGTCGGGCATTGTTCTTGTAATCGCCACCCTAATTATGCGCTTTTGGCCAAGGGGGTCGCATGCGGTCGAAACTTAACAATTGGGTCAAATATGTTCCGGGCCTGCGGCCCTCCACCGGACAGCCAAACCGCTGGTTTGGCTGCCGTTTACCCTAAGCGTTAGGCGACCGACGACGGTCTTCATCTTAATACAGAACGGAGTACTAACCATGTTTGCTGAACCCATCAAAAAGCAGCTACCGTTGGGCGATAGGCAGATATACAGTCAATCATGAATAGAGATCAAAGGGTAAACGCACTATGAAGACATATTTCAAAGCATTTTCCATGAGTCCCGTGACGATCGTTGGGCTTATCACCGTTTTCGCTATGGCGTTGTTGACCGGCTGCTCGAAGCAGGAGGAGGGCGATGTGCAGCGCCAAGGCTGTTCGCTGAGTATCCAGGGACCGGACCGGTTCGTTGTTGGAAACAACGCAATCACGATCTCCCGCTCCCCTGGGAGAGTAAGCGACGTCGACCTACGTTTCACCCCTAGGGGAGCTGTCGTAGTCAATGGCGGTAACGCTCGAACGGTCACCACCAACGCGGCCGGACGAGTTACCGTTCCGATCGTGCTCAACGCAGGCAATCCAGGTGATTCGCTCATCGTCGGTGCGGAGTCGAGGAGGTGCAGCCAAGCCGCTCGAACCTTCAGGTTGTGAGCAGCGCCCGCTCGCGCTCGAGACCTCCACGCCGTCCGTGGGTCTTCGGCAACAGGAGTCTGGTGAGGGGGAAATTCACACATTACAACATTATTGAGATAAACGTGAACGAAGTTGATCGCCTAACATGCGCATGCACCTGACCGGCTACAGCGGGCTTCGCCCGCTTCCGCCGGCAGGTGATGCAGAGCGTTAGCAGAAACTCCCGAGTGATGACAAAATGCACACATTTGTGCTATTCTTTGTGCAATGAATTTCTACAATTGGAATGCGGAGAAGAATGAGCAGTTAATTGCGGAAAGAGGCGTTTCTTTCGAAGAAATCGTTTTCTATATCGAAAATGGCGGTCTACTCGATGAAATTGCTCACCCCAATGCTCAAGATTATGCCCATCAGCGTATTTTCGTAGTAGCAGTCGAAAACTACGTACATCTAGTACCATACGTCGAAAATGATGGCGAATATTTTCTAAAAACCATTATCCCAAGCAGGAAGTTTACGAAGATTTATCTTGGAGAAGAGTTATGAATGACGTGAAATTAAGCAGAGAGGAGGAGAAACTTCTAAAAGCTGTTGAAGCCGGAGAATTCGAGTCTGTCCTTACAAAGAAACGCCGGGCGGAGCTGGTTGCCGCTGCCAAAAATACAACCCGAAAAGACAAAAGGATTAATATCAGAATTTCTAATAGAGACCTGATGGCGATCCAGCTAAGAGCCTCTGAGGAAGGAATTCCATACCAAACCCTGGTGTCGAGCATTATTCACAAGTACCTATCGGGTTCGTTAAAAGATGTTTCTGCTAACAAGGCGCTGCAGACGGACGCGGCAAAGCCGCGCCGCTGAGCGCAGCGTTATACGGCACGCATCCCACGCAATTTGGAGTTCCATGCATGACTGAAGACAGAACGCTACGTACCTCTAGAATTCTACCTTTCTCCCCAGAAGAAATTTACGGGGCATTTGCGTCGCCTGAATTGTTGGCGGCATGGTGGGGGCCTGAGGGCTTTTCAAATAGCTTCGAAATTCATGATTTTAGGGAAGGGGGGCGCTGGAAGTTCATAATGCACGCCCCAGACGGAACCGAGCACCAGAACGAGAGCAAGTTCGAAGTGCTTGAACCCAATTCGAAAATAGTCATTCACCATGACTGCCCGCCAAATTTTAGACTAACAGTTGGGCTAACTGCCGAAGCTCATGGAACGCACATAACCTGGAATCAAGTGTTTGAGGATGCTCAAACTGCCCAGGTAGTCAGAGAAAGGGCTGGCTCAGCAAATGAGCAAAATCTTGATCGACTCACGCGGGTGCTTGAGCAGGCGAAAAATGCCGTATAAATTACGTTAGCGCGCTATGGAGACAATGTCGTGGATTTGGAAGAACAATCAGACGCCGAGATTCTGGCCGTGGTCAATCCAATCATGGATAACCTCATGGATGCTTCAGCGGCCATTGACTACGAGCGCCATGTCCGCGACTTCACTGACCGGGCCAAAAGCGTCCTGCCTAAAGAGCGGCTGCAGTCAATTTGCGAGGAATATCAAAGCACCAAAGGTTTCTTTGCAAAGCGGGAGTTCGTCGCGGCATTCAGGCGTCCGGGTTCCATTGCCGTCGTGTGGCGTCAGTGGTTCACCAAGCACCCTGGCGAGTTTGTTGCGGAGCTTGTGCTGGTGCAGCGCGGTGGCAGGTATCTCGTCGATCATGTCATGGTGTTTTAGTACGCGCTCTAACAGTTCAGTCAAGCGTTAGACCACATACCACCATCAACGGAGGCTCGTATGAAAATTATCGGTTCTCTCGCCATTTCTTTAATCTTGCTCCTCTCCGCTTGCGGGAGTTCTCCGCAGGAGCCTGAAGGCACCCAAGCCTCGGCAGCAACACCGTCCACGTTGTCTGTGCATAACTATCGTTGCGAGAGCGGAGAGACCATTACCGCGATCTACCCTTCCACTGACTCAACCACGGTCCAATACAAGGGTAGTACCTATAGCATGCAAATCGCGGTTTCGGGCAGTGGTGCACGTTACGTTGGCGGCGAGTTGGAGTGGTGGACAAAGGGTTCTGGCGCCGGATCTGAAGGTACGCTCTTCCGCCACAACGCTGATGGCACGTCCGGGGACAGCGTCGAGGTCTGCACAGAGTCGTAAGTGTGGTCTAACAATTCGCTGCACCTGACCGCCATCCCGCAGCTTCGCTGCGTGCTGGCGTCAGGTGAGATAGGGCGTTATGAGCGGCTAACCGAATGTGCAAATAAGGTACAATAGCGGACAAGATTTTGACCTGGAACGAGCATGCCAACTGTATTGAGAATTGGGCTGTATCGTTTTCACTTTTACAGTCATGAACCGAACGAACCGCCACACATACACATTGATCGAGATAATTCTTCTGCCAAATTCTGGCTGGAAAATCCTGCGTTAGCGAGGAATTTGGGTTTCTCGGCAAAGGAACTAAACAAGCTTCACAAATTAGTTCAGGAAAATCAGCAACACCTTTTGGGGCATGGTATGGGTATTTTGGCGCTTAGCGCAGACGAAAGAGTGAAAGATGTTCGCTTTACCGACGAGTTGCTTTCGGTCGACCTCGCAGATGGTCGCACCATTTCTGTTCCCATACTTTGGTATCCGCGCCTGCTCAATGCAACTCCACAGCAGCGTAGCAATTGGGAAATATGTGGCGCAGGCTACGGTATACATTGGCCAGAAATTGACGAAGATCTTAGTACTGAAGGCTTGCTAAGAGGCTCGCCAGCTCCTGCAATCCAGCGCCGCAGCTCATACAAGGGGCTGAAGACAGACAATTTTAAAGCGTGTTTTAACGCTACATACTGGCTCCCAAAATTGCAGCGCAACACCGAAAGAGATGTTCGCCATCAACGCGAACTTAATGAATTAGGTTGGGGCGTTTTGGTTCTTTGGGAGTGTGAAACGCAAAAACCTGATGCCATCGCGGAGAAAATCAAGAGTTTCCTGTCTTAACCCAAATGCGCATAACAATGTGCTGCACTCGGACAATTTTTCCGCTGCGCTCCAAAATTTCCGGTGAGTACGGCGTTAAGCCTTAATGAATTCATGAATCATGAAAACAGGCGAGCTAAAAAGAAAACTTAAAGAATCAACGAAAGAACAACTAATAAAGGATATTGTTGATCTTTTCAAGAAGAATGAATTTGTAAAAGATTACTATGATTCAAAATATGGTAATGACAATAGCTTATCAGTTCTAGTCAAACACAAGGACATAATAGAAAATGAATTTTTTCCTGAAAATGGGTTTGGAGCGGCAAGGTTATCAGTCGCAAAAAAGGCGATTACTGAATTCAAGAAAATATGCAATGATAAAGTGCTAATAGCAGAACTAATGGTTTTCTACGTAGAAAACGGGGTCAAGTACACCGGCTGTTACGGAGATATAAATGAGCAGTTTTACCTAAGCATGGAAAGCATGTATGAGCGTACCCTAAAATTTATAACCGATAACAATCTAGTAGCCACGTTTAAAGAACGCTGCTTAAAAATAGTGAATGATACAACAGGGATGGGGTGGGGGTTTCATGATCAGTTGTGCGAGACATATTACAGTTATATTGAGGAGTAAGGCATAGCAAGGCAATCAGTTCGGACATTTTAAAGCGTGTTTCCGCTTCGCTCCAACACACTTTAAAATGCCGGTTATTTCGGCGTTACAAAAGACAAAAATGCGCCCTTAGAATTCCCACAGACACCCTGTAACAGAGCCGGATGACCGCACGGCAATTTTTTTAATGTCAGACTGTTATTCAGGATTGCGATTCCATAAACGTCCTGGCCATGCACAAATCCTTCCAGGCCTTGGCTTTTTCGGGCAGCGCGCGCAGCAAATACGCCGGGTGATAGGTGACGATCAGCGGGGTGCCGTGATAGTCGTGGATTTTGCCGCGCAGGCTGGCAATGCTGTCGCTGCTGTTCAGAAGGTTCTGCGCGGCGACTTTACCCAGCGCGACGATCAGTTTGGGTTTGATCAGGGCGATCTGCCGGGCGAGATAGGGGGCGCATTGCTTTGCTTCGTCTTCACTGGGGTTTCTGTTATTGGGCGGGCGGCATTTGACGATGTTGGTGATATATACATTTTCACCGCGTCTGAGCTGGATAGCGGCCAGCATGTTGTCGAGCAGTTTTCCGGCCTGGCCGACAAACGGTTCGCCCAGCGCGTCTTCTCGCGCGCCGGGGCCTTCGCCGATATAGAGCCAGTCCGCATTTTTATCGCCTACGCCAAAAACCGTCTGGGTGCAGGTTTGCCGCAACCGGCAGGCATTGCAGTTGGCTACGGTAGAAGTCAACTGTTCCCAGTCCATGTCTGCGATTTCAACCGTCGGGCGCGCAGTATGTTCCGGTGGATTGGTTTCGGGCTGTGTCGGCTGGGTTTCCGTCTCGGCATCGGCCCCGGCCCCGGTCCCTGTCTTGGCCTTAAGGCGCCATAGCGGCGTCAGTCCGAGCTCTTTGAGAATGGTTCTGCGCCGTTCGCTCATAGCATTAGCCGCATCACCAGCGCATCCTCACGTCCGCACATGGCCGGATAGTAGTCCTTGCGCGTGGCGATTTGTTCGAAGCCGAGCTGCTTGTAGAGTTTGGCCGCGCCGCGATTGGATTCGCGCACGTCCAGTAGCACCGATTGGGCGTTATGCCCGGCCGACTGCTGTATCAGATGGTTCAGCATCATTTCACCCAGTCCTTTTTTCTGCCATTGCGCGCCGATGCCAAGCGTCAGAATATGCGCTTCGTCCGGTCCCAGCATCAGAATACTGTAGCCAGTCAAGATGTTGCCGTTCTCCATCGCGTTGCAAAGATAGCCCGCGCGGAGTGAGTCCGCAAAATTTTCCAGAGACCATGGAAACAGAAAGATTTCGCGTTCGATCAAAACGACATGGCGCAGGTCGGATTCGCGCATTTCCCTGATCACTGGATTGAGAGGCAGTTGGGGCGCTGTTGCGTTCATCGTTCGGATTCCTTGAGGGCAACCTTGTTGCGGATATAGACGGGCGTGGCCAATGACGGATCGGTATGGAAATCGCCGTTGTCCCTTAAGGATGCAAGTGCGGCGATTTCACGGGCATGTGGATAGCGTCCATGTTGAATCTGCGCTAACCGCTGGCCGTAACATTCCGACAAGATGCTGTCATAGCAATCGAATCCGCTGCCACAGCCAATCCAGTGCGAACCGGATAATTCCGGCGCAAGTTGCGGCTGGCATAATACCGGCTTGCTGACGGTTCGCCAGCGGCCTGCTTCCCTGACAAAGGCGGCGTGATAAATTTCGCCCATGCGCGCATCCATCGCAACGATGACCTTATCATGCGCATCCTGTTGGGCGATGGCTTCCAATGTACCGATGCCGATGACCGGCAGGCCGGTGGCAAAAGCCAGTCCCTGCGCAACGCCGCAGGCGATTCTGAGTCCTGTGAAGGAACCCGGTCCCGCGCCGAATGCGAGTCCGTCGAGATTCGCCAGCTTGAGACCGGCACCCGTCAACAGTTCCTGGACCATCGGCAGCAGTAGTTCGGAATGACGGCGTTCGGCCAGCGTTTCTGTCTGGAAGATTTGCCCATCCACAGAAAGCGCCGCGGAACAGTATTCTGTCGAGGTGTCAAAAGCCAGTATTTTCAATGTCGATGTTGTGCTGAAAGATAAGTTGGAATTGGATAATCTGCTGTCGCATCGGTTTGGCAGCGCAAATTCCGGCTAACGGTCGGCGGTAGTGCCGATTGTGTTACCGGTCGAATGCCGACCCGGCTAATTTTAACAGTCTGTCAGCCGAGCCGCCATCGATGCAGCGTGTTATAACGGATTCCCCGTTCGGTTTGTTCCGATTGCATGAGCAACCAGTGCGTGACATGCCATGCAAGCGGTCTGCCGAAATCAACCGGTGTGTGCCGCGCCGCTTTTCTGACCAGTGTGATATGCGGTTTGTATGTACGCTCGTCCGATTCAAACCCGGCGGTGCGGGTCGCGGCTTTGACTGCGTCTGCCAACATGAAAAGTTCCGGCGGGTACGTTTCGGCCGTCGCCAGAATAATCTGATTGCGTTTCCAGAACCGTGTTTTCTGAAGGGTCAGATCGAACGGTTCCGCCGAGACACCGCCGGCGGATGCAATGAGCGCCGGGATCTTTTCTGTGGCTGTGCGTCCCAGGAATAACAGCGTGAGATGGATATTTTCCGGTCTGATGCGGCGCCCGCCGGATTGTGCAGCCTGTTTCTGCGCAATGCCGCCCAGTACTGTACGGACTTTCCCGGCAGGCTGAATTGCAAAAAATAACCGTGCATAATCCGGCGGATCGTTATTCTTGGACTTTTTAGCGGTATCGCTGTTTATGTCCACGTTGTCTGTTCAGTCATGCGCTCTGCTGAATCAGGCACACGGCGTCTGCCATGATGCCTTCCTTGCGCCCGATCGGACCGAGGTGCTCCGCAGTCTTGGCCTTGATATTCACGCATTTTCCGGCGATTGCCAGATCCTCAGTGATATTGGCGATCATTGCCGGTATATGAGGCGCCATCCTGGGTGCCTGCGCGGTGATCGTGGCGTCGATATTGACGATTGCATAGCCGTGCGTCTGCAATAACCGGTGTGCCGAGCGTAACAGTTCCCGGCTGTCGATATTTTTATACCGGGTATCGGTATCCGAAAAATGCCTGCCGATATCGCCCAGCGCGGCCGCGCCCAGTAAAGCATCGCATATCGCGTGCAGCAGTACGTCCGCGTCGGAATGCCCCAGCAGTCCTTTTTCGTGGGGAATGGTGACGCCGCCGATGATCAGCTTGCGGTTTTCAACAAGCTGGTGTACATCGGAGCCTTGTCCGATTCGTATGCCATTCATGATTGGTTCCTTTGTTGCATGATGCGCTCGGCGAGCGCGAGATCCTGCGGGTAGGTGATTTTGAAATTGTCAGATGTGTTGTGTACGAGTTTGGGATGGTATCCCATGGCCTCAATGGCGCTGGCGTCATCGGTAATGCTTAATTCCGGCACATTGTTCAATGCTTCCAGAAGCATCGCATAGCGGAACATTTGCGGCGTTTGCGCCTGCCAGAGATTTTCCCGTGGCTCGGTCTGCAACACGCGCGCGTCAGGGCCGCTGCGTTTGAGGGTGTCGGCAACGGGTACCGCAAGCAGGCCGCCAACCGCGTCGTCGGCGAGCTCGTCAATCAGTTGCCCAAGCTGGCTTTGTGTCAGTAACGGCCGTGCGGCATCATGCACCAGAATCCAGTCGGACGATTCAATGGCAAAGCGCCCGGCTGCGGCGTTCAGTCCGTTGAGCACGCTTTCGGCGCGCGTTTCGCCGCCGCAGTAGAGCATGCTCAGCTTGCCGGAGAACGCGCGCCAGTCATATTTTTTCCATCCCGGGTCCTGCGGTGAAAGCACGATGAAAACGCGTTTGATTTGAGATGATTCGCAGAATGTGCGGATTGCGTGATAAATCATCGGCTGGCCGGCCAGTGTCAGATACTGTTTGGGCAATTGATTGCCCATACGCGCGCCGTAACCGGCAGCAGGAATAAGCGCAAAATAATTCGGCATTGTATGTATGATGATAAAAATCAGGGTATCGAAAAGTTCTGGATGCTGTGTATTTTAATCAATAATTGCGTTTGCCGGTATCGCGTTATCCGTTACGGCGCGGTGTCGATCAATACAGAGTCGGTTTGTGAGGCGATTCGGATTACAATACGGGTTTAATTGATCGATACAGGAGACGGTGAGACTGATGGACGCAGAACAAATCAATGCAATGGATGAACAGCTTGAAGCACTCAATACGCGCACCCGTGATTTACGGAGGTATCTTTGACTACGACAGCAAGAAATTAAAACTTGTTGAGTTAAACCGGTTACTCGAGGATCCGGCTATCTGGAATGACGCCAAACAGGCGGAACAGGTGAGCCGGGATAAGAAAGTGCTGGAAGACGTGGTGCTGACGCTTGAATCGCTGGATCATCAATTGAGCGATACCGGCGAATTATTTGTGCTGGCAAAAGAAGAATCCGATGACGCGGCGTTGAACAGCATTGCCGACGACATCCAAACGGTGGAAGAGACCGTGGCGAAACTGGAGTTTCGCCGGATGTTTTCCGATCCGATGGACCCCAGCAATTGTTTCCTGGACGTGCAGTCCGGCTCGGGCGGTACCGAAGCGCAGGACTGGGCGGCCATGCTTGAACGTATGTACCTGCGGTACTGCGAACGGCAGGGGTTGCAGGTGGAAGTGCTCGAGGAATCGCCCGGCGATATTGCCGGCATTAAAAGCGCCACCTTGAAAGTGACCGGCGAATACGCATATGGTTATTTGAGGACGGAGGCCGGCGTACACCGTTTGGTCAGAAAATCGCCGTTTGACTCGGGCAATCGCCGTCATACGTCATTTGCCAGTATTTTTGTTTACCCCGAGGTCGATGAATCGTTTGAGGTCGATGTCAACCCCGCGGATTTGCGGGTCGATACGTTTCGTGCTTCAGGCGCGGGCGGGCAGCATATCAACAAAACCGATTCCGCCGTGCGCGTAACGCATTTGCCGACCAATATTGTCGTGCAGTGCCAGAGCAGCCGCTCGCAGCATAAGAACAGGTCGGAGGCAATGTCAATGCTGAAATCCCGGTTGTTTGAGGCAGAACTGCGTAAGCGCAATGAAGAGAAACAAAACATCGAAGACGCCAAAACCGATATCGGCTGGGGCCATCAGATTCGCTCCTACGTGCTCGATCAATCGCGCATCAAAGACCTGCGCACCAATGTCGAGACCGGCAATACCCAGGCGGTGCTCGACGGCGAACTCAACCAGTTTATTATGGCGAGTTTGAAGGAAGGATGAAATAATCGCACTGACAAAAATGCGTATCGGTATCGATCTGGGTGGCACCAAAATCGAGGGCGTGGTGCTGGGCGATGGCGGCCGCGAATTGCTGAGAAAACGCATAACTACGCCACAAGCCGAGGGTTATCGGGCGATTCTGAACGCAGCGGCACAGCTGGTTGAACAGCTGGAAGCAGACGCAGGCAGACGTTGCTCAGTTGGGATCGGCACACCCGGTGCGATTTCAACGGTGACGGGGTGCATGAAAAACTCCAATACGGTTTGCCTGAACGGGCAGCCATTGCTGGAAGATTTGCAAACGCTGTTAAACCGTCCGTTGCGTATTGCCAATGACGCCAACTGTTTTGCCTTGAGTGAAGCGTTGGATGGAGCGGGAAAAGGCTATGACGTGGTGTTTGGCGTGATTATGGGCACCGGCGTGGGCGGCGGCGTGGTGTTTAACGGGCAGTTGCATGCGGGCCGTCAGCATATCGGCGGGGAGTGGGGGCATAATATCCTTGAACACGATGGGCCGGATTGCTATTGCGGCCATAAAGGCTGTATAGAAACGCTGATTTCCGGGCCTGGCCTTGCGGCTGATTATCAGCGTCATGGCGGGGACGGTGCATTGACCGCCAATGATATCGTGGCGCTGCCAGTAAAGGGTGATGTTTTGGCCGAAGCCGTCATGCAACGTTTTTTTGACCGGTATGGCCGTGCACTGGCGATGGTGGTTAATATCCTAGACCCCGATGCGATTGTGCTCGGCGGCGGTTTGTCGAATGTGCAAAGACTCTATTCAGAGGGACGTGAACGCCTGGCGCGCTATGTGTTCAATGACGAATTCACTACGCCCGTGTTGAAGAACGTGCATGGCGACAGTTCCGGCGTGCGCGGCGCGGCGCAGCTTTGGCGTCCGCATGAGATCGATCGGATACGATAATCTCCTGTTCAGGATTGTTCTGGATCGGGCAACGTCAATAGATAAACGCTTTCGACCAGACGGGTCAATCCGCGTTGTTGAAAACGTGGATTGTCAGCGAGCATGTCAACTTGCGTCAACAGACGCACATCGGCACCAGGCTGATAGAGCGCGATGACTTCTTCGGGTGGCACCGCATAGGGCGGCCCCTGCATTTCGGCCTGCGGATAGTCGAATCCGACCAGCAGAATCTGCGTGGCAGGCGGCAGAATGTCGAGCATGTGCGCGGCATACCGCCGGCGCGGATCCGGCGGCAATGCGACCAGCGACGCGCGGTCGTAGACGGCTTGGATGCTGGCCAGACCGTTTTTGTCCAGATCGAAAAAATCGCCGTGAAGAATTTCAATGTTTTCTGCAGAATAGCGATTAAACCGCTTGCCAGAATATTGCGCCTGCTTCGGTGCAAGCGCATTTTCCCGATAGAACGCCTGTATCGCGCGTGCGCTCAATTCGACACCTAAAACGGCATGCCCCTGATCCCGCAGCCAGATCATGTCGCGTGTTTTCCCGCAAAGCGGTACAAAAACTGAGCTGTCAGGGGCAAGGTGCAATCTTGGCCAGTGTTTTATCAAATACGGATTATATGCATCCTGATGAAAGCCTATTTCATTGCGTTCCCATCGGTCGAGCCAGTACGATTGGGTCATGCCGATAGCCTGATTGAACGATTTGCCAATTTATTGCGCATATGTGTCGCAGATATGACTGTTTTGCGCTCCCGCTTTGCTGGTCGGGAATTTGAAGTCAGGCAGCATTTTTTGTGCCATTTCGCCGCATTTCCGGGCGATCCGGATATTTTCATCATCGGCCATTTTCCGCCCGAATGCGATTGCAGTATCCAGTGCTTCATCGCGTTTTCCGGCCTGACACAAGGATTTGATTCTGGCTTCCACAGCTTGTGCTTTTTGTCCCATTTCCATCATGGCGTTCTGGTCAACCCGGGACATGCAGGTCTGCATTTGCTGTGCCTGTTGCATGAGCTGCTGCATCTGTTCCTGACTGATTTCGGGCTGTTGTGTAAGTCCCGTCACTGGAATTAAAGTGAGAATAAATAACGCTGAAAGTTGTTTTTTCATGGCATACCTGTATTTATCGATGTTGTAGGATGACGTTCTTGCAGTATTAAAGCACAAAATCCACGTGCCGTTACTGTGCAGGTTGCTGAAAGACTGTCTGCATGCGCGTCCGGAAAACATTTTTTTACGACCTGTCAGAAGTTTTCAGCAATTTGTTTATACAAAATTTATTATATTCATTCGGTTTGATTTGTTCATTCATACACAAGCAGCGAGGTAATCATGGAAGCGGCAATGACTTTCTCAAAACACGCATCCTTAATGAAATCCAAATTCAAAGCAGCTGGTATTCATCTGGCAATCAGCGGTGTTGTTTTTCTGGTTCTAGCTTATTTTATTGTTTTGAAATGGTATCCCTTGCCGTATTTTACAGCGGATGGCGGCTGGCAAGGTATTCGCATCGTGGCTTTGATCGATCTGGTGCTCGGTCCGTTGATGACGCTGATCATTTTCAATCCGGAAAAGTCGAAGCGGGAAATCCGTTTTGACTTTGGAATGATTGCACTGGTACAGGCCAGCGTGCTTGCCTGGGGCATTTATACCGTGCATGACGAGCGCCCGGTTGCCATCGTCCACTGGGACGGTGAATTCTACAGCATGCCTGCCAAAGCGTATCGCCTGCAGAATACCGACCTGGATCAATTGACGCAATACGGCACGGAAAGGCCCGTACTGATTGATGCCAGACGTCCGGTTAGTATGGAAGAGCTTCATGAGCTGCTCGCCTTGAGCGCTGAAAAACAGCTGGCGCCGTTTGAACAGCCTCAGCTTTACCGCCCGTTCAAACAAAACCGCGAAGATATATTTCTGAACCGGCTCGATATTGATGAAATTGTTGCACACAATGCGCAAATGCGACAGGAACTCGATGCCTTTTTAGCGCAGTCCGGAGACGGTAGAAGCGATTTCATTTATATGCCGTTGCATGCCCGTTACCATAATGTGATTCTGATTTTTTCAAAAGCCGGGAATGTCAAGGGCACACTCAATGCGCCATACAAGCAATAAGCCAGTCAACTGAAATGACTGTTGTCTCGCAAATATTTTTCAAGTACTGCGGATGCCGGAAGTGTTTTTAAACAAACTGGATTGGAGAGCAATCAATAAATGGGAACACGTAAAGAAAACGAACGAATCGAGATACGAAACGGTATTATCCGTATGCAAATCATCGGCGCAATCGCCGCACTGTTTCTGGGGTTGGGGATTTACGGCCTGTATGTCGCGAAAGGCGATGCATTTCATCCTTTGTTAAATCATCATGAGCTGGTTAGCGCCATGCTGGTTGCCGGTATCGTGTTGGAGATATGGCATTTATCTCAACTAATTCCGTTGCTCAAACAATATGCCAAATTTAAGCAGTTGAGTGGTATGTAGATATTATTTCCGGACGGACGGTATCGAAGTACAGAAATTGGACGCATCATGCCTAAATGAATACAATCGTTGTATTCCGACTAGCCTGGTTTCAGTTGAAATCGAAGCGAGAGCATGGTGACACAATTCAAATCAAATGGCGTTCTTATTGAATGCATTCAGGGGAATATTGCCGAACAACCGGATATGGCGGCCATTGTCAATGCGGCAAATGCCGCGTTGCAGACAGGCGGCGGCGTAGCCGGTGCCATTCATCGGGCTGCCGGACCTGAGCTCGAAGCAGAATGCAGGCAGTTTGCGCCAATTCGGCCCGGCCAGGCAGTCATCACCGGCGCATGCCGGTTGCCGAACCGTTATGTCATTCATTGCCTGGGACCGGTTTATGGCGTCGACGAACCTTCCGACGTATTGCTGGCATCATGTTATCGTCGTGCGTTGCAGCTGGCCGAAGAAAATGGCGTTGAATCCATAGCGTTTCCGGCTATTTCGACCGGTGTTTTTGGTTTTCCGCTGCCATCTGCCGCCAGGATCGCATTGAAAACAGCGTTGGATGCGCTTCCAAACCTTGTCAGAGTCAAGCATATCCGTTTCGTTCTGTTTGGCGAGTCTGATTTGCGGGTTTTTGTCGAAGCACTCAATGCCTGTACCAGCAAATGAAATTGACGCAATATAGGTCGCTGGCGGTATTGACACGATTGCTGATAGTCAGATGGCGCTTGTTTGCGAAACTTCGTGTATTTACTTGATCATCTGCGGTTCATCCTGATGGCAAACGCGAGTAAGCGGTATTCGTGAATAAATCGCTGCTATTGTACTGTTGCTGCAGCCCCATGTAAGGTAGATGGGTGAAGGTCACTGGACTATTGCTCAACGCGGATAAAAAACTGAAGGAGCAGGTGATAAACCGATACTTCGAGTGCGGTGCTATGCATCGAATCTTCTTGCTGCTCATGCTGGCGCTATTGTCGGGATGCGTGCAGCCGCAATTTGTCGACAAGCCCTATCCGCGCTGGGGAGAGGAATTCCAGGTACCCGGATCAACCGACACAGGTGAGGCAGCGACGCCGGCGCAATCCTTGTTGTTGCGTGTCATGTCACCACCGGCGGAAAACCCGCCTGCAGGTTGCTTGCTGCTTGTGCACGGAATGAATGAGCATATCGGCCGTTATGAGGATGTTGCGCGCTTTTTCTCGCAGCGGTTTATGGTGGCTGGTTTTGATTATTACGCACACGGTCTGTCCAATCCCGTATTGCGGCAGGCAGATAGGGCGCTTTCTGACGGGGCTGGGAGGCAGGATGCCAGTGACGCGTATCTGGCGCAAGCCGCGCTTGACGACCTGGAACCGATGCGCCGGGATCTCGATCGCGCAATCAAAGAAACGGTGCGTATCTGCGATACGCAGCATAAAAAGAATAAACCGGTGTTCATTATTGCGCACAGCCTGGGTGCTTTGGTGACGGCTTCGTATATGCTGCAACAGCAAGATGCCAATAGCCCGGTCAGCCGAATAGCGGGTGTCGTGTTTCTGGGACCCGGTTTTGCCGTCAGCGAAGTGCCCGGCTGGCGGGGTTGGCTGGCCAATCCGTTGATTAAGTTGTCGTTTCATGCCGAGACACATTTCTTGCACCCTCACGACGAGCCGTTACCGGTATTGATTTTCAATCAGCTAGTGTCTTTGCTGACTGTACCGGTGCTGGACGGTATATTTGAAGTACTTTCGTGGCCGGGTATCCGCCGTTTCGCCACACCGTCCGCGCCCGATTGGGTTGTGGATTATCTGACTGACAGTGCGCATGAAAAAGCGAACTTGAAGGGGGATGGATGGATCATCCGCCGCAGCCTGCTGCGGTATGTGAAAGGGATTGAAAGCGAAATCGTACAGTTTCGCCGCCATATGGACGGATTTTCCACGCCGTATTTTTTGATTTATTCAGTGCATGATCCCATCACACCCGCCTGGGGCAGCAAAGATTTTATTCATGCGACATTACACAATCATCCCGATAATGCCTGCCGGGCATTGCCGCAATCGCGTTACCATCAACATCTGTTCTTGACAGAACCCTTAAGAAGCAGGCTATTGCATGATATCGAGCAATGGCTTAATAAACGCGTGTAAACGCTTCAACAAAAACAAAAGTGAATGCTGCGAGAATCAGGCATGTTAAACAATTGTTGTAAATTTTTGTGAAAGATGCGGTAGCATAACGGTTTTTATCTGACAGAATGAACCGCTATGCCTGTTAACATCCCTGCTTTATCTTCGGAACATTTGCCGCCGGTGCCGGGCGTTTCGCTGGGTATTGCCGAAGCCGGTATAAAAAAACAGCACCGCAAGGATCTGCTGGTTATCAAACTGGATGAAGGCAGCCGGGTTGCCGGTGTTTTTACGCACAACCGCTTTTGTGCCGCGCCGGTTATCGTGGCGAAAGCGCATCTGGCATTGTCACCGGCTCGGGCGCTGGTGGTAAATACAGGCAACGCCAATGCCGGCACCGGAGAAGCAGGGCTGCAACATGCCCGCGCCACGTGTGCGGCGCTGGCCGAGTTGCTGGATTGTGAAACGCAACAGGTGCTTCCATTTTCTACCGGCGTGATTATGGAACCGTTGCCGGTTGACGCAGTGGTTGACGGATTGCCCGCGGCTGTGGCAAATCTTAAAACGGATAACTGGTTTGACGCGGCGCAGGCGATTATGACAACAGATATCGTGCCCAAAGGCGTATCCAGGCAGATTAAACTGAATGGCAGTACAGTGACCGTTACCGGCATCGCTAAAGGGTCGGGTATGATCCGGCCGAATATGGCAACCATGCTTGGTTTTGTCGCGACCGACGCCAGTATCAGCCAGACGCTGCTTCAGGAAATTGTACATTATGCAGCAGACCATTCGTTTAACTGCATCACGGTGGATGGCGATACCTCGACAAATGATGCATTTATGCTGATAGCAACCGGATGCGCCGGTCACGCCGAGATCGAAGACCGGAGCAGCACTGAGTTTCAACAGCTCAAAGATGCTGTAACCGATGTGGCCGTAACGCTGGCGCAAATGATCGTGCGGGATGGCGAGGGTGCGACCAAATTTATGACCATACGGGTTGATGCCGGGTGCAGCGAAAAAGAATGCAGGCTCGTGGCGTACGCCGTAGCGCATTCGCCACTGGTGAAAACCGCTTTTTTTGCATCCGATCCGAATCTCGGCAGAATACTGGCGGCGATTGGTTATGCAGGCATTGATGATCTCGATATCAGCGGTATCGAGCTGTATCTTGGAGATATACTGGTTGTAGAACAGGGCGCGCGCGCACCGGCATATCGTGAAGAAGATGGGCAGTCCGTCATGAGACAATCCGAAATTACCGTCCGCATTGTATTGAACCGTGGCGACGCATCGGCTACTGTCTGGACGTGCGATTTTTCATACGATTATGTGAAAATCAATTCTGATTATCGCAGTTAACTGCTGGCGTACAAAACTATATGCAAGAACTGGGAAAGCTTTGCGACCGTGCGGAGACATTGCTTGAACGACTGGAGAATTTTCTGCCTGCGGTACCACCGGAGCCGGACTGGTCTTCGAGTACCGCGTTTCGTTGGCGCCAACGCAACAACTGTGGTTTTGTTCAACCGGTAGCGCACCCGCACCGGATAAAGCTGAAAGATTTGCGTGGCATTGATCAGCAAAAAAAGCTGGCCGATCAGAATACACGCCAGTTTGTACAGGGGTTTTCCGCAAATAACGTATTGCTGACCGGTGCGCGCGGCACCGGCAAATCATCGTTGATCAAAGCATTACTGAATCAGTATGCCGGCGATGGATTGCGTTTGATCGAGGTGGAAAAAAACCACCTGGTTGATCTGCATGACATTGTGGCGCAAATAGCGCAGCGACCCGAACGTTTTATCGTGTTCTGCGACGATCTGTCGTTTGAACGCGATGAGCCGGGTTATAAGGCGTTGAAGGTGGCGCTGGATGGCTCGGTTGCGACGGTTTCGGATAATGTGCTGATTTATGCCACATCCAACCGGAGGCATATGGTGCCGGAATACATGCGTGATAATCTCGATACGCGTCATATAGGAGAAGAAGTGCATCCCAGTGAAACAATCGAAGAAAAAATTTCACTATCGGAACGTTTCGGTGTATGGATATCGTTTTATCCGTTTGATCAGGAACAGTATCTGGAAATTGTGCGTTGCTGGCTTGCAGGTTTCGGCTTTACGGATATGAATCCGGAAATACGTCGGGCGGCATTGCAATGGGCGCTCGGGCGCGGTTCGCGCAGTGGCCGGGTCGCGTGGCAGTTTGCGCGCGATTATGCAGGGCGACAGCAGTCCAGCAAACGGTCTGGTATTTGATCTGTCCGATAGGAGATTTTTGTTTGTGACGACGCCCCGGCCTGCAGCAGTTGTCGATGTTGCCGCTGCCGTCATCGTGCAGCCCGATGGCCGTTTCTTATTGACGTGCCGTCCCGAAGGCAAACCCTATGCCGGTTACTGGGAATTTCCGGGCGGTAAAATAGAACCTGGAGAAGCGCCCCTGCATGCATTGGACCGTGAACTTCAGGAAGAACTGGGCATTCAGATTCTGAACGCCGAGCCGTGGATTACGCGCAACTTTACGTATTCCCATGCTGCCGTTTGTTTGCGTTTTTTCCGTGTGACTCAGTGGCAGGGAATACCTCAGGCGCGGGAACATCAACAACTGGCATGGCAACAGCCCTGTCGGATCGCGGTTTCACCCATGCTGCCCGCAAATGCGCCTGTTTTACGCGCACTGCTATTGCCGCCGGTCTATGCGATTACGCAGGCATCCGAAATTGGTGTCTCGGCCGCTTTACAACAGATTGAGGGGGCGCTGCAGCATCGATTGCGTATGATTCAGATCCGGGAAAAAGCGATGAAGGGCGAAGCGCTGCGGACGTTTACGGAAAAAGTCATTTTGCTAGCGCATCAGGCGGGAGCGTATGTTTTGCGAAACAGCGATACGGATATGCCTCATGTCAGTGGACTCGACGGCGTTCATTTGACCGCGCCGCAGCTGATGGCCTTGTCCGAGCGCCCTGCACTGGAGAATGGCTGGTGTGGGGCTTCCTGTCATAATCGTGAGGAATTGTATCAGGCGGCACTGCTTCAGGTTGATTTTGTGGTGCTGGGGCCGGTTCTGTCGACGTTAAGCCATGCCGGTACAGCGCCCATGGGATGGCGGAAATTTGCCGCTCTAATTCGTGACTACCCGCTTCCGGTGTATGCGCTGGGCGGTATGGAACCGGATGATTTGTCTACTGCCCGGGAGCTGGGTGCGCATGGCGTTGCCATGATACGCGCAATCAGCCGTCTGTAATCCAGTGAAACTGTTTGCAGCAAGCTTGACAATAGATGGTTAATTTCTATCCTTTGCGGTTTCTTCGTGTTCTGTGTCGGGAGGTTCGGGCTCAGGAATACGGTAGGATTCCTGCGCCCAGTGTGCGAGATCCATGGTTTTACAGCGCTCGGAACAAAAAGGGCGGAACCGGTTTGCCTGATTCCAGATCACGGATTTGCCGCATTGCGGACAGTTGACGGTACGTTGTTTCATAGTCCAGTATTGTAAGTGATATTGTCCGGATAGCTCAAATTACGTTGCCTGAACTGATTGTTGATACACCGTATGCCAGAAAAAGTACTCGATAAAGCATTATCCGGCTCTGTCGTTTTGCGCAATGAACGTGCGCCAGACAGTCATTTGCCTAGTGCTGTCTTGCTGATGGGGCCGACTGCGAGTGGAAAAAGCCGGATCGCGCTGGAGATTGCAGGACAATTTCCGGTTGAGATTGTCAGTGTGGATTCCGCGCAGGTTTACCGGCATATGAATATCGGTACGGCCAAGCCTGGCCGGGATATACTGGCCCGAACGCCGCATCATTTGATCGATCTGATTGATCCGGTCGAACAGTATTCCGCGGCGCAATTCCGGCGAGATGTACTCAATGTGATGCAGGACATTACCGGGCGCGGAAAAATTCCGTTACTGGCTGGCGGCACCATGCTGTATTTTCAAGCGCTGCTGGACGGACTCTCAGTGTTGCCGGAGGCTGACAACAGGCTTCGAGCCACAATTGAGAGCAAGGCGGTAATTTCCGGGTGGCCTGCCTTGCACAAAAAGCTCGCGGCACTGGATATCGAGAGCGCGGCACGGATTAAGCCCACGGACAGCCAGCGTATTCAGCGTGCGCTGGAAGTCTGTATGCTCACCGGTCGCCCTATGTCTGAGATACTCAAGGCGCCCCGTAATGCCGAACTGCCTTTCCGGTTGGTCAAGCTTGCCTTATTGCCCGCCGATCGCGGCCAGCTGCATCAACGAATCGCACAGCGTTTTGAAAACATGCTGCAGGAAGGCCTGATAGATGAAGTGTCATTGCTGCGCCAGCAATTTGATTTAAATCCTGAACTGCCGTCGATGCGTTGTGTCGGTTACCGGCAGACGTGGCTTTACCTCGAAAAAAAGATCAACCTGGAAGCCTTGCGGGACAAAGGAATCGTTGCTACCAGACAACTCGCCAAGCGACAACTGACCTGGTTACGCAGTATAATGCGCAGATACGAAGTCACCGCGCTTGATTGCTTGGCTGATGATGTGCACCATCAGGTCCGTGTTTTTCTGCATGCAGCAAATATCGGTGACGGAGCGGCGCAGTGAAACGGCGGACAAATTGCAAACACCGCTGTTTTTTTGATTATTGTCAAAATACGGAGTGCGGTTTTGTGAGATTTTTAAAAAAGATATAAGTGTTTGTTATATTTTTGTATTTAAATGACCTAGAAAAAGGAGAGCAAGTATGAAATATTCTTTGTTGGCACTCGTTTTTGCAGTTTTTGCGTTAAGTGCTTGCGGTGAACCGAGAAGAACACCAGACGGCCATCTGATGGATAAACCGACGCCGTCAGCCTATGCACCCAGTGACTTCAACACACCAGGCGACCAGCCGGAGGATGAAGATTTACAGCAGGATCAGTAAGGTTGATCAATCAGTTGTATAATCATTCGGATTATGTTTACGTTTTAGTGCGTGACAAGCGGATGATCAAAGCATTTATTTCCATTTTGAGGAATGGTCGCTATCGATACATAATCAAAAAAAGAACGGGTAGAATCGTTCGTAAATCCTGCTGGCATCCTGTGCTGCTTTTTCAGCAATGATGTTTAAAAACGGCCGTTAATACCGCTTATTCTTTGGCGGATATAATCGCTCGTGAATGCTGTGTAACGCTGAGATTTCCATGGCGGCCTCAATTGGAAACCCCGATCTTCTTTGATCTCTGCGGTCAACAAGCAGTTTTTCGATGAATGGATAGAACTCATCGTAACCCCAATGCAGCTCGATTTTTTCCGCGACATGTTGATAATTTTTATCAAGCAGCGATTCCTTTTCTCCCAGAAAAGCGCCAAATTCTTTGATGAACGTTTTTAAAGCCATTGTTTACCGCGCTATTGATCAGGATGTTGTACACATTTTTATTGTAGCGACTGTTTGGTCTGTTTTATTTAAAAATTAACGGGATAAACACTCTGCTGATTACCTGATTGGCTTTGCGGTTTGAAACCCGTTGACGATAACCCTTGTTGCCATATGTTTGCTCAGTCATCCATGCGCAATGATGGCAGACAGTGTTTCGTTTCCTGTTTGCATGTTTAAGCATGAACATGTGTTTGAAAATTGTTTCGGTCTGTCAAACTACAATATTGACCAATTTGCCTGGTACGACAATAATTTTTTTTACCGCTGCATCTCCGATGAAATTAAGGACCTGTTCATTTTCCAGTGCAGTCTTTTCAATGACTGCTTGATCGGCTTGCTTGGCGACATGTATTTGTCCACGCAGCTTGCCATTGACCTGTACTACCAGTTTGATCTCGTCCTGAATCAATGCGGCTTGATCGGCTTGTGGCCAAGGCTGGTCGAGTAGTTCAGTGTCTGGTTTGAGCTCACGCCAGAGAACATGGCAAATATGTGGCGCAATGGGTGACAACATCAAAATGATGCATTCCAGTGCCTCTTGCATCAGGTTGCGGGCTGTTGGGGCGGTATCGTGCGCTTTGGCCAGACTGTTCATCAATTCCATTATTGCCGCGATAGCCGTGTTAAAGGTGTGGCGCCGTTCCAGATCGTCACTGACTTTGGCGATAGTATGATGCAGTTGAAAACGCAGCGCTTTGAGCTCCGCTGTCATATTCGTGTATAGATCCGGGTCAACGGCGGTGGTGCCTTGTTTGACGTGGCTGTAAACCTGCTTCCACAGACGTTTTAAGAATCGGTATGCGCCGTCGACACCCGCATCGGACCATTCCAGCGTTTGGGTTGGCGGACTCGCGAACATCATGAATAATCGTGCTGTGTCTGCGCCATATTCCTCGACCAGTTGTTGAGGATCAACACCATTGTTTTTGGATTTCGACATGGTGCCGATGCCCCCGGATTCTACGGGTTGCTGATCGGAATGCAATATTGCGCCGCAACGCTTGCCACTTTCGTCAAACTGAATGTCTATCTCGGCAGGATTGTAATAGGTAATACGACCGCCGTCGTTTTTACGGTAAAAAATTTCATTAAGCACCATGCCCTGCGTTAACAGATTGGTGAACGGTTCGTCGGTTTTCAGCAGACCGACATCACGCATAACCTTGTTCCAGAAACGCGAATACAGCAAATGCAAAATAGCATGTTCAATGCCACCGATATATTGGTCGACAGGCAGCCAGTAATCTGCGCGTTCATCGGTCATGGCTTTATCCTGATCAGGGCAGGCATAACGGGCATAGTACCAGGAAGAGTCGACAAAGGTGTCCATGGTATCTGTTTCCCGGCGTGCAGCCTTGCCGCATTTCGGGCAGGTGCATTCGTAAAAATGCGGTGTTTTGCCAAGGGGGTTGCCGGAGCCGTCCGGCACCAGATCTTGTGGCAGGACGACAGGCAGCTGTTCATCCGGTACCGGCACGATACCGCAGGATTCGCAGTGTATCAGCGGAATAGGGCATCCCCAGTAACGCTGGCGTGAGATGCCCCAATCGCGCAAACGATACTGCACACGCTTGTTTCCAAGTTTTTTAGCCTTTAATGCCGCTGCAATTGCATCAACCGCGGCCTGAAATTCAAGACCGGAAAACTCCTCCGAATCAACCGTGACACCATAATCAACATGGGCTTCAGTCAGCGGCAATTTCAAATCGCCATCGACTGGTTTGATCACCGCTTTAACCGGTAGTGCATATTGACTGGCAAATGCAAAGTCGCGTTCATCGTGTGCGGGAACGGCCATGACGGCACCTTCGCCGTATCCCATCAACACATAGTTTGCAATCCAGATAGGCAGCCGTTTGCCGTTGAGCGGGTGGATTGCGAACAAGCCGGTGTCCATGCCTTTTTTCTCCTGGGTTGCCAGATCGGCTTCCTTGGTTGCACCCAGTTTGCATTCCTGAATGAAATTATGCAGTGTCATATTGTCTTTGGCGGCATGGATTGCGATCGGATGTTCTGCGGCAATGGCTACGTATGTGGCCCCCATCAGCGTGTCAGCACGGGTGGTGAATACTTTAAGATCCTGCGGTGTGCCGGATTCCGTGTCGGCTGGAAAAATGATATCGACGCCGTAACTTTTGCCTATCCAGTTGGCTTGCATGGTTTTCACGCGTTCCGGCCAGCCTGGCAAGCTATCCAGCGCTTCCAGCAGCTCGTCGGCATACGCTGTGATTCTCAGGTAATACATCGGGATTTCGCGCTTTTCAACCGGTGCACCTGTGCGCCAGCCACAGCCGTCAATCACCTGTTCATTGGCCAGCACAGTTTGGTCCACCGGATCCCAGTTGACCGTACCGGTTGTCTGATAGGCAAGTCCTTTTTCCAGCATGCGCAGAAACAGCCATTGATTCCATTGGTAGTAGCGGTGGTCGCAAGTCGCCAGTTCACGGCTCCAGTCAATACTTAATCCCAGGCTTTTGAGCTGCATGCGCATATATGCAATATTGTCGTATGTCCATTGCGCCGGAGAAACCTTATTTTGCATTGCCGCGTTTTCCGCAGGCAGGCCGAAGGCATCCCATCCCATGGGCTGTAATACGTTATAACCCTGCATGCGGCGGTAACGTGACAGTACATCTCCAATCGTATAGTTACGCACGTGTCCCATATGTAATTTTCCGGACGGATAGGGAAACATCGACAGACAATAGTATTTTGGTTGGTTGGTCAATTCTTCCGCTTTAAATGCGGCGGTTTTTTCCCAAAATTGCTGGACGTTTTTTTCAATTTCCTGGGGATGGTATTTTTCTTGCATGACGCGGTAATTGTCGCTTTTAAAAGCTTTCATTATAGCGCGAAGTGGTAGAGCAGGACCATGTGGTGTGTTGCAATCAATTCAGTGTCCTGGTAATCAAATTTATAAGGCTTGATACAACCGGTTTGCCGGTTATGCCCTGTTACTTTTTAGTAAGAGAGTATAGGCTGGATTTGCCGTAATTTAGACTCAGGGTTTATAAGGTTAAGATAATTTGATACAATTGTAAGATTTTGATAACAAATAAGGCAGAGTATGAGTGATTATCTTTTTACTTCAGAATCCGTATCAGAAGGCCATCCGGATAAAGTTTCCGATCAAATATCGGATGCAGTGCTTGATGCGATTTTAACGCAAGATGTTAACGCAAGAGTTGCGTGTGAGACTATGTGCAGCACCGGATTGATTGTGTTGTCAGGTGAGATCACGACAACTGCAACAATTGATTATAATGTTATAGCGCGTGAGACTGTGCGCAATATCGGGTACACCAGTTCTGACATTGGATTTGACTCGACAACCTGCGCAGTACTGACTGCTTTCAACAAACAATCCCCTGACATTGCGCAAGGTGTAAATCGAACAAAAGAAGAAGAAATGGACCAAGGTGCCGGCGATCAGGGGTTGATGTTTGGCTATGCCTGTGACGAAACGCCACAATTGATGCCAATGCCCATTTTTTATGCGCACCGCTTGGTTGAGCGCCAGTCTGTATTGCGAAAAAACGGAAAATTATCGTGGCTTCGCCCTGATGCAAAATCACAGGTGTCAGTCAGATATCTGGATGGTAAACCGAAACATATTGAAACGGTCGTTATTTCCACACAACATAATCCTGAGATTTCCTATGAAATGCTGAAGGAAGCCGTTATTGAAGAAATCATTAAACCGGTTTTGCCGCAGGAGATGCTGAATGATCAGACCCAATATCTGGTAAATCCGACTGGACGCTTTGTAGTCGGCGGTCCGATGGGGGATTGTGGTTTGACGGGGCGCAAAATTATCGTGGATTCCTATGGTGGCATGGCACGCCACGGCGGCGGCGCATTTTCAGGTAAAGATCCATCGAAAGTAGATCGTTCCGCGACTTACGCAGGACGTTATGTTGCGAAAAATATTGTAGCTGCCGGCCTTGCAGGCCAATGCGAAGTTCAGATCGCATATGCCATTGGTGTGGCAAAACCCGTTTCATTGATGGTCAATACCTTTGGTACGGGAAGAGTTCCAGATAACAAAATTATTCAACTGGTCGAAAAGCATTTTGATTTGCGGCCGCGTGCAATTATTCATACGTTGAATTTGTTGCGTCCAATTTATGCCAAAACAGCGGCCTATGGCCATTTTGGCCGCGAAGAGCCTGAATTTTCCTGGGAAGCTACAGATAAGGCTGAGCTTTTGCGTGGCGAAGCAGGTATCTGAAGTAGATATCCGATCTACTGACTTCAATTCTTTTATATTGTTAATATTAAACTATTTTGTTCGCAATGTTGAGGGGCGCTGCAACGGGAAACCCGTGAGGCTCAGCATGTGGATATTGATACAACGGCGCTCGCTCCATGTTATGGGAGAAAGACTATGAACGCTGTGCTTAATCCGGATGGAAGCAGCTCTACTGATTTTAAAGTTGCCGATATAGCATTGGCCGATTGGGGCCGGAAAGAAATCGCTATTGCTGAAACAGAAATGCCAGGTTTGATGGCTGTGCGAGAAGAATATGCAGGACAGAAACCATTAGCAGGTGCGCGTATTGCCGGGTCTTTGCATATGACAATTCAAACCGCAGTATTGATCGAAACGCTGGTTGCGCTCGGTGCGGAAGTGCGCTGGGCGTCCTGTAATATTTTTTCCACGCAGGATCACGCTGCTGCGGCAATTGCGGCCCAGGGTATTCCTGTTTTTGCGTACAAGGGCGAGTCTCTGGAGGAATACTGGGACTATGCACACCAGATTTTCGAATGGAAAACCGCAGGTCAGCCTGGGGACGCAAATATGATTCTGGATGATGGCGGTGACGCGACTTTACTGCTTATTCTGGGAAGTAAAGCCGAGAAGGATATGTCTGTCATTGCTGACCCATCGAATGAAGAAGAACAGGCATTGTTTGCATCAATTAAGAGCAAGCTGGCAACTGAACCGAACTGGTATTCAAAAAAACTTGCCAGTATAAATGGTGTAACCGAAGAAACGACAACAGGCGTGCATCGATTATATGAAATGCAAAAAAGCGGTGAATTACCATTTCCAGCTTTCAATGTAAATGATTCTGTTACAAAGTCAAAATTTGACAATCTGTATGGTTGTAGAGAATCGCTGGTTGATGGCATCAAGCGTGCTACTGATGTCATGATAGCAGGTAAAATTGCACTGGTATGCGGTTACGGTGACGTCGGTAAAGGATGCGCACAATCGCTGCGGGGGCTGGGCGCTACTGTGTGGGTGTCAGAAATTGATCCGATTTGTGCGTTGCAGGCTGCAATGGAAGGCTTTCGGGTAGTCACAATGGACGATGCCTGCGATAAAGCTGATATTTTTGTGACAGCTACGGGTAATTTGAGAGTAATTGCCCATGACCATATGCTGAAAATGAAAGACCAGGCAATTGTATGTAATATCGGTCACTTTGACTCTGAAATTGACATTGCCTCTGTTCAGAAATATCAGTGGGAAAATATCAAGCCTCAGGTGGATCATGTTATTTTTCCGACAGGCCGCAGAATTATCGTATTGGCTCAAGGAAGACTGGTAAACCTTGGGTGCGCCACAGGTCATCCTTCATTTGTAATGTCGAACTCTTTCACCAACCAGGTGCTGGCGCAAATGGAGTTATGGAGAAACGGTGAGAACTATCAAAAAGAAGTGTATGTGCTGCCCAAACATCTTGATGAAAAAGTAGCTCGGTTGCATCTGAAAAAGCTTGGCGCTAAACTGACCGAATTAACTGATGAACAGGCGGTATACTTGGGTCTTGACAAGAATGGCCCATATAAGCCGGAAATGTATCGCTATTAAGAATCGCAAATAATAGATGTTGACAAAACAGGTTGTCTGCTGTTTTGTCAACAAATTTGCTTAATCATTCGATCATAAAACGCACGAATCAAGATAAGCGCAGTTAAGACTTTGCCATATATAACAGGCTGGTGTGAACTTTACAATGTTTATTGTGTTGCAGACAGTATGCGAGTAGCTGCATGTTGGTGGCGCAATTTATGCGTTTATTTTATACGCTTACCCCAGCCTTCTGTTATTTTTATCAGATAGCGCACTGAGAATAGAGACACTATTTATAGTGCTTTTCTGCATAATGGTGAAATTGCAGACACTGGATATTGATCATGCAGGTGCTTTTGATTTCAGTGGTTATGTTAACCAGAAACTGCCTTATCGCATGCAAATGAAATATCGTATATTCCGGTTTGCATGATTTGACGTGTTTTTCCAACTATCCAAAATGGAATCGCAAAAAAAATTTTTCCCTACATATAGTTTTGAACTATTTCCACCGCAATCAGAACAGGGTATTGAGAAGTTGAAAGAGGCGCGTAAAAAACTTGCGCAGCTTAACCCAAAATTTTTTTCGGTAACCTTCGGTGCCGGCGGTTCAACACGGGAACGCACCCTTGAAACCGTACTTGAAATGCAATCTGAAGGATACAGGGTTGCTCCGCATATTTCGTGCATTGGTTCCACGAGACAAAATATTTGTTCGATTCTGGAAACATACCATGCAGCGGGCGTAGATCAGTTGGTTGCCTTGCGCGGAGACATACCATCGGGTATGGCGCAAGCGGGTGAATTTCGTTATGCAAGTGAATTAGTGGCATATATCAGAGAAGCATTCGGCCAAGTATTTCATATTGAAGTAGCCGCATATCCTGAGAGTCATCCACAGGCCCGTTCAATGCAAGCTGATTTGGAAAATTTTAAGCGTAAAATCGAAGCCGGGGCTGATTCTGCAATTACTCAATATTTTTATAATGCAGATGCATATTTTTATTTTATCGAATCATGTGAATCGATGGGGTTATCGGTTCCTATAGTACCCGGCATTATGCCCATCAATAAATTTTCACAGTTAGTCAGGTTTTCTGATGCTTGTGGTGCTGAAATTCCGCGCTGGATTCGAAAGAAACTGGAGTGGTATGGAGATGATACAGCATCCATCCATGCATTCGGGTTGGATGTCGTGACAGACATGTGCGAACGATTACTTAAAGAAGGTGCGCCGGGCTTACATTTTTATACCATGAACAGCGCGAATTTGACGTCCGAAATCTGGCGGCGACTCGGATTGGAAACAATGCACTAATGCATGCCTGAGGCATGCCCGAGCATCAATCGTGTCGAATTCAACAGGTTCTTTTTTCAGATCAAGCAAGCCGGTATATAATGCAAAAATATATTAAGTCATCAAAACATATAAGGCGATTGCAAGATGGATGAGAAGCGGAATGATGTTGAAGTAGAAACCGAAGCCGAAAAGACTATACCTGATATTTCACCCGTTGACGCGTGCATAGACTATGGACGTGATATTTTGGCCATACAGATCGGTCTTGTTAAAGATAAAAACTATGACTTTGCGCCCGAGTTCAGAGATATGACGACGCAACTGTATCTGATCGGCATTATGTGGAAATATGCCGAAGGCCTCGAACACGCTGAGGATCCGCGTGAAACAGCATTTAGCGCGATGGAAACAATGCTGATACGAGACGGCATTAAGCCAAAGGATATCGGTAAACGTATTGAATTTCTTAGAAAGATGTCACGTTTGGAAGATGGCAGCAATGCGCTGGCTGTTGCAATCGGTTATGATTCACGTGCCGGTGATCACAGCTTGGTAGAGGTTTTTGAGCATTATGTCGATGAAATTCAGGTGTCGGGTGCTTTCTGGCGATTATATGACCGGGTCAAAAAAACAATGCTTTATGGCGGACTTTTTATTGCCTTTGTCGTAATTTGGTTTATAACATTATTCATGCCGGGCAACAGTACAATAGCAATACTTGCCGCAGGATTGATGTCAGCGGCACTATTTGTCATACCTGTATTTCTAGTCGGATTATTGATTTATTATTTGAAAATCAAAAAAGCCAAACAGTCAACTTAGAATTCGAAGCTTAGCTGCCGATTAAATGAGCGCACATATCATCGATGGGAAACTGATAGCACGGAATGTACGCGCCGAATGGAAGCACCGTGCAGCAAAACTGACAGAGCAAGGAAAAAGACCGGGACTAGCAGTCATTATGGTCGGGGACAATCCCGCATCAGCAATATATGTACGCAACAAAGTCAAAGCCTGCAACGAAATCGGTATTCATTCGGAGGTGCACCATTTTTCCAGTACTGCTGAGCAGGATGAGATACTGGACTGCATTGATATTTTGAATCGCAATAGGCATGTGCACGGCATACTGGTGCAATTGCCGTTGCCGCCGCATTTCGAAAACAACAGGGTTATTACTTCGATTGCGGTTGAGAAGGATGTAGACAGCTTCCACTTGTATAATGTGGGCGCATTGGTTACCGGCAACACCAATTTTATTCCGTGTACCCCCTATGGTGTGATGGTCATGCTTGAACAATGTCGCATTACAGTAGAAGGAAAGCATGCTGTTGTTGTCGGGCGCAGCAATATTGTTGGCAAACCGATGGCAATGATGCTTCTGGAACGCGGTGCCACGATCACTATTTGTACGTCTAAAACCAAAGATTTGGCGCAATTTACGCAGACAGCAGATATTCTTGTGGTTGCTGCCGGCCAACCTGGCATGATAACCGCGAATATGGTAAAACCTGGTGCAGCCGTCATTGATGTGGGGATTAACCGTTTGCCGAACGGCAGTCTGTGTGGTGATGTCGAATTTGAAACGGTCAAAGAAGTTGCCGGCTATATTACGCCTGTTCCTGGCGGCGTAGGGCCAATGACAATCACAATGCTATTATGCAATACTATACAGGCGGCTGAACGCTCCCAGCTAACTGCATAATGATTAATTGATGATCACCTCAATGGAACAGTATGGAATCGTACCCTGACATAGATCCGCAAGAAACGCAGGAATGGCTGGAGGCACTGGAGTCTGTGCTAATCAATGAAGGTCCGGAACGCGCACATTTTTTACTGGAGAAGCTGGTGGAAAAAGCGCGCCGCTCAGGTACCTATCTGCCTTATAGCGCCAATACGGCCTATATTAATACAATACCGCCAGGCAATGAAATACGTTCGCCGGGTGATAATGCCATAGAACATCGTATTCGTTCTTATGTGCGCTGGAATGCGATGGCAATGGTGCTCAAGGCCAATCGATCGACTAATGTGGGAGGACATATTGCAAGTTTTGCTTCCGCTGCAACGCTGTACGATGTTGGTTACAATCATTTCTGGCATTCTCCTAGCGAGAATCATGGTGGAGACCTGGTATATGTACAGGGCCACTCCTCGCCAGGCATTTACGCCTATGCATTTCTTGCCGGGGAATTGACAGAAGATCAACTGGACAATTTTCGCCAGGAAGCAGACGGTAATGGTTTGTCTTCATATCCGCATCCATGGCTGATGCCTTCATTCTGGCAGTTTCCGACTGTATCCATGGGGCTTGGACCTATAATGGCGTTATACCAGGCGCGTTTCATGAAATATCTTGGAAGCCGCGGCCTTGTGAATACGGATGGGCGTAAAATATGGGCATTCATGGGTGATGGAGAAATGGATGAGCCAGAGTCACTGGGCGCCATTACGCTTGCATCACGTGAGAAACTGGATAACCTGATTTTTGTTGTTAATTGCAATCTACAACGTCTTGATGGACCGGTCAGAGGCAACGGGAAAATCATTCAGGAGCTGGAAGCTGCATTTCGCGGTGCAGGTTGGAATGTGATTAAAGTAATTTGGGGTTCTTATTGGGATCCTCTGCTTGCTAAAGACACCAAAGGGTTACTGCAAAAACGCATGATGGAGTGTGTTGACGGCGAATATCAAAATTTTAAGGCCCGGGATGGCGCTTATGTCCGTAAACATTTTTTCGGCAAATATCCTGAATTGCTGGAAATGGTTGCCACTATGTCTGATGATGATATCTGGCGTTTAAATAGAGGCGGGCATGATCCGCATAAGGTCTATGCAGCCTATGCAGAAGCGGTTAAGCATAAGGACCAACCCACAGTAATTCTGGCCAAAACAATTAAAGGTTATGGCATGGGTGAATCTGGTGAAGCGCAGAATATCACACACCAGCAAAAAAAAATGGGCACAATTTCCTTAAAAGCATTTCGCGATCGCTTTGGGCTGGAGATACCTGATGACAAAATCGAAGATGTGCCTTATCTTACTTTTGACGAGGATTCACCAGAATATGCTTATATGCGTGAACGCCGAGAAGCGCTGGGCGGTTTTTATCATCGCCGTAAACAGCGGGCAGAGCCCCTGGAGGTGCCGCCGTTAAGTGCGTTTGAATCCGTATTGAGAGCTAGCGGTGAAGGCAGGGAATCTTCAACAACAATGGCCTATGTACGCATACTGAATATTTTGGTCAAGGATAAGCAGATTGGTAAACATATCGTACCGATTGTTGCGGACGAGGCGCGTACATTCGGTATGGAAGGCATGTTCCGTCAACTGGGCATTTGGTCGTCAGTTGGTCAGCTTTATACACCTCAGGACGCCGAGCAGTTGATGTATTACAAGGAAGACAAGAACGGCCAAATCCTGCAGGAAGGTATTAATGAAGCCGGAGGGCTGTCATCCTGGATCGCTGCTGCGACCGCATATAGCACGTACGGCATCCAGATGATTCCTTTTTTTATTTTTTATTCCATGTTTGGTTTTCAGCGTGTTGGTGATCTGATCTGGGCTGCAGGTGATATGCGTTGCCGCGGTTTTTTGATTGGTGGGACAGCAGGTCGAACCACACTCAATGGTGAAGGGTTGCAGCATGAAGACGGTCATAGCCATATAGTCGCTTCCACTATTCCTAATTGCATTTCATATGATCCGGCATTCTCATATGAACTGGCCGTAATTATGCAGGATGGTTTGCGCCGCATGTGTCAAAATCAGGAAGATGTTTTTTATTACATTACTGTAATGAACGAAAATTACCCCCATCCGGAAATGCCCAAGGGTGTGGAGCAGCATATCCTGAAAGGAATGTATCTGTTCAAGGAAGCTGCAAAACGCAGTAAAGGTCTGCATGTGCAGTTACTCGGCTCGGGAACGATACTGCGCGAAGCAGTTGCTGCTGCTGAAATTCTGAAACAAGAGTATGACGTCAGCGCGGACATCTGGAGTGTGACCAGTTTCAACGAATTAAGGCGCGAAGCTTTGCATATACATCGATGGAATATGCTGCATCCGGAAAAAAAAGCAAAAGTTTCACATGTTGAGGACTGTCTGAAACGCAAAGGTGGTCCTGTAATTGCCGCGACAGATTATATGAAAACTTATGCGGATCAGATTCGTGAATTTGTGCCTGGCAGTTACCGCGTATTAGGTACCGATGGTTTTGGCCGCTCCGATACGCGCGAAAAGCTGCGCCGGTTCTTTGAAATTGACCGGAATTATATTGCCGTCGCGGCATTAAAAGCGCTGTCGGATGAAGGTAAAGTGTCTACAAAAACAGTAACGCAGGCTATCAAACGATTTGGTATCAGTCCGGAAAAACCCGATCCTGTGACACTTTAGTCATATATCGCATGCGATCCAATAATCGATGTCTGAACAATGTCTTAAATGACTATTCTGCACTTCAGAATCGCTCTTTCGCGAAGATTTGATTCAAGGAAAGTATATGAGTGAACTTAAAACAGTTTGCATTCCGGATATCGGGGACTTTTCTGATGTACCTGTTATTGACATTTTTGTGCAGGCCGGTACTAAGGTAAATGCTGAAGATTCCTTGTTAGCACTGGAGTCGGATAAGGCAACCATTGATATACCGGCGCCTTATTCAGGTACTGTCAAAGAACTTAAAGTCAAGACAGGCGACAAGGTTTCCGAAGGCACCCCTGTCGTCGTGATGGAAATTACTGAAACTGCCGAAATTTCGGACAAACTCCCGGAATCCGATGAAAATGAAGCCAGGCTTGCTGAAACAGCTGATAAGGAATCTGTTGCGCAATCCGAAGCCGAACATCAAGAAATGAAAGAAACAAAATCTGTGGCACCTATGACACAGGAGGAGCGGGCGATGGAACAGCCAATGGCGTCATCGAGTGCGTCAGATTTGGTAGAGCCGATACCTTCCAAAGCACATGCGGGTCCATCAGTGCGACGTTTTGCACGTGAATTGGGCGTTAATCTGGACAGGATTACAGGCAGTGGCCGCAAACAACGAATTATTAAAGAAGACGTCCAGGCATATGTAAAAGCCAAGTTGTCACAAATACAAATGGACACCAAAGGTGCTGCGGCCGGTACTCCGTTTGATTTGTTGCCTTGGCCGCAGATTGATTTTGCCAAGTACGGACCGGTAGAAGTGGATTCTCTTTCGCGAATAAAACAGATTGCCGGCGCCAACTTGCATCGTAACTGGGTGATGATTCCGCATGTGACCCAGTTTGATGAAGCGGATATTACGGATCTTGAGGCATTGCGCAAGGAATCCAATTCGACCGAAAAAGAAGATACGGTCAAATTGACACTATTGTCTTTTTTGATGAAAGCGCTGATTGCATCATTAAAAAAATTTCCCGAATTTAATGCGTCGCTAGATAGGGGTGTTAACGGGGAAAGCAGTCTGATTATTAAACGCTATTATCATATTGGCTTTGCTGTTGACACGATAAATGGTCTCGTTGTGCCTGTAATTCAGGATGTCGATCAGAAAGGCGTGGTAGCGATTGCTCGAGAACTTGGTGAATTGGCGGCTCTGGCGCGTGATGGCAAACTAAAGCCAGCTCAAATGCAAGGCGCCAGTTTCACCATCTCAAGTCTGGGTGGCATCGGCGGAACGGCGTTTACTCCCATTATCAATGCACCCGAGGTCGCTATTCTGGGTGTGTCTAAAGCCAGTTATAAGCCTGTTTTCAGGGGTGGCCAATTTGAACCGCGCTTGGTGTTGCCGCTTTCCTTGTCCTATGATCATCGGGTCATTGATGGCGCGGCTGCTGCAAGGTTTACTTCTCACCTGGCGGAAGTATTAACGGATATGCGCTTGGCATTACTATAGTCTGTTTTTTTATATGTCAGCAGACTTGTCATGTTCCAGGAGTGCGTCATGTTTACGTACAATTCTGTTTGTTTTTCGGACAAAAGGATCAGGTTTTTGTGCCGCAGGACATGCCGGAGCATATTCAAGGCGCGAAAACGACGATAATTTTGTTCGAAAAACAAACCCGAAGGGCGCGGCATATTTTGCACCTGTTTGTTCAAAGCGTTTGAACATCGCTATGGCTATGCTCTGCACGCTTTTCACAAACATTCATCAAAAATCTGCACGCGCATAATTGCACATAATACATGACGACACTCCCTGGCGGACGTTAGACGATGGAACCAGTACTGATCGGTATTTACGGCGGAACATTCGATCCTATACATTACGGTCATCTCCGCGTTGCCGAGGAACTGGCTGATGCTATCCGTTTCGACCAGTTTTTTTTCGTACCCGCCGGAGAGCCGCGCTTGCGTGATTCGCCAGGCGGATCAAAACATCATCGCGCCCGCATGATATCGCTTTCCATACAAAACAGTACACGTTTTCTTCTGGACGAACGCGAAATCAAACGCCCGGGTGTAAGTACTTCTGTGACTTCCCTCAGGGAATACCACGCAGAATATGGCGGCAGGGCCGTACTCTGTTTTATTATGGGTGCCGATACCTTTTTAAGAATCCACTACTGGCATTGCTGGCGGGAACTGTTTCAATTGTGTCATTTGATTATCGTAGAACGGCCCGGCAGCATGCGTTTGATTAATCGTAGCGATCTGCCTCAGAAGATACAGATAGAATGCGCCTCGCGCTGGACTTCAGACCCGAACGATCTGGCCTGTCAGTTCAGTGGTATGATTTATACTGCACAAACAACGCTACTGGATATTTCCGCAACCAAAATACGAGATCTGGTAGCGGCGGGCAAAAGCATTCGCTATTTGTTGCCTGATATCACCGCTGATTACATTAAAACACATGATCTATACTTAGGAGAAAATGAATTCAGATAAGCTGGTTAAAATTATTGTGGATGCGCTTGAAGATATTAAGGCCTTCGATATCAAAGTATTATGTGTTTCCGAATTAACATCAATGTTTGATTATATTATTATCGCAAGTGCAAATTCTTCGCGCCAGACCAAGGCTTTGGCTGATAATGTTCAAGAGAAAGTCAAAAGCGCCGGTGGCAGTATACTATCACTGGAAGGCGGGCAGACCGGTGAATGGTTGTTGGTGGATCTGGGCGATATTATCGTGCATATTATGCAGCCGGAAGCCCGTGAATATTACAATCTGGAAGCATTGTGGACGAGTTAGCTGTAAAAAGAACGTTTATACCCCGTTTTTTTGGATGATCCACTGAAATATGCCATGTTATAAATCAGTATGTTAATAATAACTGTAAATCTGTAAATTAAACATGGCGGCAGAAGACAATAAAAAGCTGAATCAGTGTGTTGCGTATCTGACGAAGGTTGAGATACCCGTTCTAAAGCAAACCGCACGTAAGTTATCTACGTTGATTGAAAACGTCGATCATCTCGATGCACGATGTCTCGCTCATGTCATCAAAAGCGATCCATTGATGGTTGTAAAGCTGATACGCTATTTGCAACAGCATAGGGCGCGTCAACAAGCACATCAAATAATGGAGGTAGAGCAGGTATTAATCATGCTCGGAATGGATAATGCGCTAAAAAATGTTTCTGCAAAGCCATACATTGAAGATTTGCTGGGAAGTGATCATAGGGAAGCGCTGGTGTATTTGCTAAAAGCCACACATCGCGCAAAGGTGGCTTCAGCTTATGCGTTTGATTGGGCCGTGCGCTTGCACGATCTGCGCTACGAAGAGGTGCGGATAGCGGCGTTATTGCATGATTTGGCAGAAATGCTGATGTGGTGTTTTGCGCCTAAAGCAATGCTGCAAATTAAGTTGATCCAGACGCAAAACAAAACGATACGTAGCCAGCATATACAAGAAAAAGTGTTAGGTTTCCCGTTATATGCGTTACAACACGCATTGGCGGCGCAGTGGAAACTGCCCGAACTGCTGATCGCCCTGATGGATGACAATCACAGCGATCAGCAGCGTGTGCGCAACGTTTTTCTGGCCGTTAATCTTGCAAGGCATGCAGCCAATGGGTGGGACGATGCAGCATTGCCGGACGATTACGAACAGATTGGTCAGCTGCTGCATTTAAAACCCGAAGAAGTGATGACCATTATCGGTGCTGACAAGTAACCGATTTCCTGTTTGCAACCTTTCGACTTATTCAGCTATTATCGCGTGTCGTGTGATAGCAAACTTCATTACCTGAATTTTTTCAGGGACTCGGATTGGGATGGTCCAGATGTATCCTTTCAATTTCTTCGAACACTTCAGCCGGTAGTGACAGTTTAATGCTGTTGATATTCGATTTGAGCTGCTCCATGGTCGTGGCGCCGATTATCGTACTGGTTAAAAATGGCCGGCTGTTAACAAAGGCAAGTGACATTTGCGCCGGATCAAGCCGGTGTCTTTTCGCCAGGGAGACATAGCGTTTGATAGCGCGTATGGCGTTTGGATTGCTGTAGCGCGTGTACTGCGGGAATAGATCCAGCCGTGATCCCGATGGCTTTCGGTTATCCAGATATTTGCCTGATAGTGTGCCAAACCCAAGTGGCGAGTAAGACAGTAGCCCGACGTTTTCGCGCCAGGAAATCTCAGCCAGTCCGACTTCGTAGCTACGATTGAGCAAATTATAAGGGTTCTGAATACTGACGACGCGCGAGAAGCTGTGCTGTTGTGCGAGCTGCAGAAATTGCATCACACCCCAGGGTGTTTCGTTTGACAGGCCGATGTAACGGATTTTTCCCGCACGCACCTGTTCCTCTAATGCTTGTAGTGTGTCAGCAAACGATGTGTGGAGTGTTTCATCTTTTGGCACAAAACCCAATTGACCGAAAAAATTGGTGTTGCGTTCCGGCCAGTGTAATTGATACAAATCGACATAATCCGTTTGCAGACGTTTAAGACTGGCATCTAATGCAGATTGGATATGTTTTTGATTAAATGTTGTCCGGCCGTTGCGGATATATGGTATCCAGTCAGCGCCGGGACCAGCAATTTTAGTAGCCAGAACAATCTTGTCGCGTTGACGCCGTGTTTTAATCCATTCGCCGATAATTGCTTCGGTACGACCGTATGTTTCAGCTTTTGGCGGTATTGCGTACAGTTCGGCGGTGTCAAAAAAATTCACGCCCTCTGTCAGGGCGTAATCCATTTGCTCGAAAGCTTCAGCCCTGGTATTTTGTTGACCCCAAGTCATCGTGCCCAAGCAGATGACGCTGACTTGCATTTCTGTATTACCCAGATTTCTGTATTGCATGATTTCAATTGATTTTTACAAGTTTAAACCGACGTCATGGTATCAGCCCAGCCAGCTTAAATTTAACGCGTGGCATATACAAATAGCATTTTATCTCAATACTCGCAGAACTAATCATTACCTGTCAAACGACTGAACGACTATTAGATATGACAAATTGAGACAGGATAATAAAAACAATCTTCAAAATAACCGGGAAGTCATTGAACTTGGTTTTGAAACAGTTATCATACCGACATGAAATTATTCTTTGCCTTCATTGTGTTGTTATTGCTGTTTCCGGAAAGATCGGTTGCGCATGAATTGCCGGACCTGGGCGATGTTTCACAGGCAGCAATAACGCCGCATGAAGAACGGCAGATTGGGTTGCAGGTTATGCGGCAAATCCGGGCTGACCCAAGTTATCTGGACGACCCGGAGATCACAGGTTATTTGAACAGTTTGGGTCACAAATTGATTGCGGGTTCAAGTGAAGCCCGACCTGGTCAGTCATTTGAATTTTTCGCACTGCAGGATTCCACCATAAATGCTTTTGCATTGCCAGGCGGGTTTATGGGGTTTAACAGCGGGCTAATAATCGCCGCCCAAAACGAGTCCGAGCTCGCAGGTGTGATGGCACATGAGATCGCACACGTTACGCAAAAACATCTGGCGCGCATGATTGCCGGTCAAAAATACAGCATGATTACATCGATAGCCGCACTTGCAGTCGCCATTTTGGCATCACGTTCGAATCCGCAAGCCGGACAGGCTATCATTGCAGCATCACAGGCCGGTGCAATACAGTCACAACTGAATTTTACTCGCAGGCATGAAAAAGAAGCGGACCGTGTCGGTCTGAATATCCTGTTGGATGCTGGTTTCGATCCGCAAGGGATGTCGGCTTTTTTTGAACGATTACAGAAAGCCAGTCGATTTTATGAAAATGGTGCACCATCCTACCTGCGCACGCACCCATTGACGTACGAGCGGATTGCTGATATTCAGAACCGCACCCATGAAATGGGTTATCGCCAGGTGGCAGACAGCATGGATTTTCTGCTGGTGCGTGCGAAACTGCGTGCGTTACAGGGTAAATCACGAGATGCAGTCAGTCAGTTTAAGGCGCGCCTTGAGGATAAGCGCTATATTAATGAAGCGGTTGAACGGTACGGATATGTTTACGCACTGTTGCGCGATAAACAGTATCAGGAGGCCAACACCCAACTGGCGCAGCTTTATACCCTGATTCAGAAAGACAGCCAGCCGAATATCCTGCTTAAAGACCATCGGCTCGGTAAGACTATTCAGGTTGAGCAAAAAGAACTGCAGGCTGGAGCGATGATTGAGACACTGGCAGCTGAAGTCAAACTGGCTAACGGACAGATTGATGATGCGCTCAAAATTTACCGTACTGCATTGAGAATCTACCCGCAGCACAGAGCACTTTTTAAGGGTTATGTCGATACCTTGCTGCAAAATAATCAGGTAGATACTGCACTTGAATTGATTAACCGGGAATTGCAATTGCATCCCAAAGATACCCGGTTATACCGCTTGCAGGCCCGTGCTTATACGCTTCAGGGTAAGTTAATGCTAAAGCATCGCGCGCAGGCAGAAGTATATTTCCTGCAAGGTTACTATGATGCAGCTATTGAGCAGCTCAGAATTGCGCTTAGACATGGTAATAATGATTTTTATCAGCTATCGAGTGTCGAAGCGCGTCTGCGGCAATTGCAGAAATTTGCGGAAGAAGAAAGCGATGATTAATTCTTTCCGCTGTATGCTTACTCAGTTTTGCTGAGGTCAAAAATGGTCACCAGCAACAGCAGTGCACGCACGTTTAACTATCGACAACCGCTCGATTATTAAGCCGGAAGAAACAGCAAACTGAGGGTAACGCAAGCATAAAACACAATGGTTCGTATTGTCATCCTTTCAACAACACAGTTTGGCTATCATAGTGATACTTACTATTACTGTAAGTACCTTAAAGGCAGATGTCAGATGACCTATATTGGATGGAATATGGGATTCCGGCCCATTGTAATGGAAGGCGTCAATGTCATTTATGTAAATCGGCGAGGTGGCCCCATTCGTGTTATTAGGCTTCTAACCGCCTTTTGGAATCACACCAAACATAAAGATATCATCATATTCGTTAGATATTTCAAATTTCTGTCATGGCTTTTTCGGTTAATGCGGCCAGGAAACCCTATGGTGCTTGATATTCGCACGGGTTCTGTTAAAAAGAATGAGTTGGTTCGTAAATATTTTGATACGGTTTTAAAGATTGAAACATTATTTTTCAATAATATAACCATTATTTCCAACGGGCTTATTAAAAAACTGAATATAAAAAAAGAAGTACAAATTTTGCCGTTAGGTGCCGAAGTGATTTCACCGACCGAAAAAATCTTCAGAAGTTGTCGAATGCTTTATGTAGGGACACTGTATAACAGAAATCTTGAGAACGTGATTTATGGACTTGCAGAATATTTATCGCAATCGGAAGCGCATAAAAAAGTAGCTTTAACAATCGTGGGTGACGGTTTGCCTGGTCAGCTTGATCAATTGATTGCAGAAGCAAAGCGTTGTGGGATAAGTGAGGTCGTTGAGTTTACGGGGGTGGTGCCACATGATCAGTTAAAGCCGTTTTTTGACAGCCATAATGTAGGTGTATCTTATATACCGCTAACTTCATATTTCGACAGCCAGCCACCGACGAAAACATATGAATACCTTATGTCTGGCATGCCTGTGATTGCCACTAAAACAAATGCCAATCAATTGATTATTAATAATGATAATGGCGTATTAATTGGGGATTCACCTTATGAAGTTTGTCTGGGTATCAAAACAATGCTGCAAAAAATGAACCGGTTTTCTTCAAAGAAAATCAGAATGTCTTCTCAAGATTATGAGTGGTCCAAGATTGTTGACAATCTATATATATATCTGTGCAGGTTAAAATAATAATATGAAAAGCCACTGCTGCCTCGTTAACTTTTCGATCAGAACAAGGCTGGCTGGTTATCACCCTTGTAACGCCTGATAGGCAGCTGCCTCGTAGAGTGCCATGAGATCGCGTTTTTCAAGCAGATTGAGGCGCAATAACCGCTAACCGTTATGTCTGTTGCATGCCGATCGGAATTGTTGACTGGAATTTGATGAATGCAATAAATAAATAGACGCTTAATGCGATCCAGATTTGTGTCATGACAGTATTTTTACTGGTTCCGTCAAATGATTTGATTTTAAGGTTATGCTTGATCCATTTGAAAAAGAGCTCCACTTGCCAGCGTGCTTTATAGATGTCGGGTAATTGTTCAGCGAATGTATCTGTCAATCAGTCTCTGAGATAAAATTGGGCAATTCATCTGCGAAGAATAGCACGGTAGCGCCAACTGTGATTTTTCTCACACGGATTTGTGTTGTATTTTCGGTAAGATGAGATTTTTTCTTGGAAAAGGTTATGCTGAGTAATCATATGAAATTCCTGGTTGTTGACAACATCGCAAATATGCATGAACAGATCGCACATATTCTCAAAGACCTCGGTTTTTGGAATGTAGAGGAAACAGATAACGGGGAGATAGCACTACAGAAATTACAAGCAGGCGAATTTGATTTTATTATTTCAAACTGGCATGTGTCCGCCGTGGACGGTTTGACTATACTACGGAATATTCGGGCGGTAGAAAAGCTGAGTGACGTGCCTGTGTTAATGGTTGCGACCGAAATAAAGAAAAAACATATCGTAGATGCCGTGCAAGCTGGTGCAAATGGTTTTCTGGCAAGACCCTTTACCGCTACTATGCTGTTCGAAAAACTGAGCCTGATTGTCAGAAACCATAAAAATAGATGGCAGTAAGTTGAATCGGTCCGCGCCATCAAAGGGCTTTCTCAATGACCAAAGATTGTTTATGGTTTCGTTTTGATCCTCAGTAAAGCGCATTTGCCTGCCGGCTGATCGTTTAGTTGCTGCTATGGCATTCAGGAGCGAGCGGTTGACGCGTTACTGAAGATAAAAGAATATTGCTTTTTAGGCGAAGTAATCTGACTGATTTTGCTTGGTTGTTTGAGCGTGTGTCGACTGGACTTTATTTTTCAGCCAGCTGTTAAATGACCCGCTGACTTCAGGATGGGAACATGCTATGTCCACGACGGCTTTTAAGTAACCGATTTTGCTGCCACAATCATAGCGTTTACCATTAAAATGGTATGAAAAAACCCGTTCTTTTTTGAGTAAACTAGCTATTCCATCGGTTAACTGGATCTCACCGCCAATACCTGGCTGCTGGTTTCTTAGTTCTTCAAAAATGGTTGCTGCTAGAATATATCTGCCCACAACCGCCATTGTACTTGGCGCCTCATCTGGTAAAGGTTTTTCAACGATGTTATTCATTCCAAATAAACCAGGCTGTACTTCAGATCCACTGACAATACCATATAGATTCGTTTGTGTTCGAGGAACATTCTGGACAGCAATTATGCTTTTTTGTAATCGTTTATATTGTTCAACCATTTGTGCCATGACTGGTTGTTCTGCAATCATGAAGTCATCGGCTAAAATTACGGCGAAATCATCATCACCAACAAGTTTTTCAGCACAAAGTATTGCGTGGCCAAGACCAAGCGTCCGGTTTTGCCTGACATACATGCAGTGCATATCATCAGGCGTGACATTGCGAACGGATTCGAGCAATTGCTGTTTCTGCGAATATTCCAGTATTGATTCGAGTTCATAAGCTGTATCAAAATGATCTTCAATCGCACGCTTTGTGCGACCTGTTACAAAAATCATTTGTCGAATGCCGGCAGCATAGGCTTCTTCGACCGCATATTGAATCAGCGGTTTATCAACGATAGGGAGCATTTCTTTGGGGGAGGCTTTGGTGACAGGAAGAAATCGTGTTCCTAATCCGGCTATCGGAAATACAGCTTTTGTGATTGTGCTGGAAATTTTATTGCGCATCGGTTTTACTCCTCAAGTATGTCAAAAAGCCTGTCCCGGGGTCTTATATGCTGATAAGAGTGAACGCGTGGTTTCTTATGGAAAGTTCATGTATTCAAATAGTTATATTATTCATTTGTATAGCAGTTTAAAGACCACGATGCATAAGATATTACACGGGTATCGCTTTTCTGGAACGTGACAAATTGTCGCATCCGCTGTTTATATGCAAGCGATATACGTATTGAAAGTTGAAAAATTATTCATCGTAATCATGCCGTCATAATCTCGCCGGCACAGCTGGCTGTTATTATTTGATTGATATGTATATTGTAGATATCTTGAGAACGAATGTCATGTAACTTGGATTTTTTCAGTTGCGATGTATAGCAAAATGATTTCTGGCAACGTCAAAGCGAGCCTATTCGCGTCATCCTGCTTCTCATTACCTTTTGGGATCATATCAAAGGTAAAAATGCCATTATATTTGTCGAATATTTCAATTTTGTGCCTGGCTATAATACAGTAGCGTCCGAAAAAATCGATGGTATTCAATGTCTGAACGTGCTCAGCGGCGTAACATTCAAGAATTGGTATGCCATTAATTTTTTAGCGGAACGCTGTTTTTTTCGCCGGATTTCAGCCTTGTCTTGATTGCTTATGGTTTAAAGCAATCTGCCATTTCCAAGCAGTATCCATCATATCGTAAAGATTGTATTGATGCGTCCATTTGAGTAGTTGTGCCGCTTTTGTTGCATCGGCCCAGATTTGTTCAATATCCCCGGCTCTTCGAGCTCCTATGGCGTAGGGTAAAGGTTTTCCGCTGGCCTGTTCAAACGCTTTAATCACCTCGAGTACGCTATGTCCTTTACCGGTGCCTAAGTTAAAAATCTCGTAATCCTGATGCATAGTAAATGCGTAATCCAACGCTTTGACATGTGCTCTGGCCAAGTCTACAACATGGATATAGTCGCGTATGTTGGTTCCATCGGCTGTATTGTAATCATTGCCGAAAACAGTCAGTTTGTCCCGGATACCTGCTGCCGTTTGTGTAATATACGGAACCAGGTTGTCTGGTACGCCAATTGGTAACTCGCCAATGCATGCGGATGGGTGAGCACCGACAGGGTTGAAATAACGTAAAATGATTCCTCTGAAACCGCTATACCTGCACAAATCTTTCAAGATTTGTTCGCACACCAGTTTGGTTGTTCCGTATGGCGAAATGGCTTCAGTTACCGGGTGCGTTTCATTTATTGGTGAATTTTTGGTATCACCGTAAACGGTGCAACTGGAAGAGAATACGATTGTATCAACATGATATTGGCGCATTACTTTTTGCAAAGTAATCATGCCATCGATATTATTCCGGTAATATTTGAATGGGTTCTGAACAGATTCGCCAACGGCTTTGTGCGCGGCAAAATGAATGACACCATCAATTGTTTCTTGTTTGAATAAAGCATCGATCAATGATTCGTCATTAATATCAGCGATATACAGTTTGATTGGCATCTTTGTAATAGAGGCAATTCGTTCTGCGACTTCTCTGATGGAATTCGACAGACTGTCGATTACGACAACATCGTAGTTGTTTTCCTGTAATTCCACGACGGTATGACTGCCAATATATCCTAATCCGCCAGTTACAAGAATGGTTTTTTTCATACTATTTCCATGCACAGCTTATCTGTTTCGAGATCATATGCTGAAATAACCGTGAGTAATGGATAAGATAGATCGTCAAACAATTCAGTACCCCGATCTCTCTCCTAAGGAGTCGTTCATAAATAACTGTAACACCTGGATCGCATCTGGCGGGCACACTGCGGCGTTGTTGTTCGTCGTCGCCATAGCTTGTGTGCTATGACTCATCCTCCCGCCTTGCATTGCATCCCGCCAGACGCGCCCAATTGTCATACTTATTTATTCGCGACTCCTAAGTAACTTCTGATTGCAGGATTTTGAAATGTAAAAAATGAAAATACATCTCATTCAATGATTAGAATTGCATATTATTCTAACATTCTTTACAGTGATACGGGCAGGCGTAAGTCTGCTTTGAAAACGGCACTGGTAGCGTATGTTGGACGCCAGTTTCTAATTTTCTAAAATAGTTAATTATCAAAATAACAATGGAGTGTCAAACATGTCAAAAATATGGATTCTTTCCGCAAATAGCGGCAACGCCAAACTTTTTTCAGCGGATACACCCATTGGACCTTTAACTGAAATTGAAACCTTCGACAACCCTGATGCTCGGGCAAAAAAGAGCGATCTGTCTTCTGATCGCGCTGGTCGCAGTTTTGACAGTTATGGTGAGGGGCGCCATGCAATGGAAGTTGAAGTCAATCCGCATGAGCATGAACAGATCCGTTTTGCAAAACTGCTTGTAGATCGGGTGGAACAGGGGCGCTTAAAAAATAAGTTTGACCGGGTTGTCATTGTGGCTGCACCCGCATTTCTCGGGCTATTACGAACCAATCTCAGTCCGGCTCTCAGTTCATTGCTGTCTCTGGAAATTGATAAGGACTACACTGCACTGAAAACCGATGAATTGCGCTCTCGGCTGCCTGAGCGGCTTTAATTGTTCTCAAAAAATCATCAAAAGAGTGAAGCATGCAAATTCAAATTAATACCGATCATAATATCGATGGGCATGAAACATTGTCAAGCCATGTTAGCGCAATGGTTGAGCAATCATTAGGTCGATTCAGTGAGCAGGTCACTCGGATTGAAGTGCACATCAGCGATGAAAACAGTGACAAAGGTGGTGAAAATGATAAGCGTTGCTTAATAGAAGCGCGCATCGAAAACCGGCAGCCCGTTGTGGTGACACATCAGGATGCAAGCCTTGATTCCGCCGTGCGCGGTGCTATCGACAAACTTAAAAAAATGCTGAGCAGCTTGTTCGGAAAACAAAAAAACAGATAATTCGTGGCGCCCGATAAGTCGGCTGCCTGCAAAACAGGCAAAAAATTGTCTTCAGTAACTACTGATGTTTTAGTCCCTTTTGAGGTGTAGTTGGTATGATTATGATGGGGGCTAACGAAAAATATCCGGATGCGAGCCTCTTTTCAGCACGCTGATTGCTTCTTCTCGACTGCTGACAGTTTGTTTGTGCGGGCAGAACAGATTCTTTGACAATTCACGCTGTGCATAAAATTGCCGGACAAAATCAAGCGGTTGCCAGTCTGATACTCTGGGTTCTGACCAGGTGCGGTCGTCGCGACCAATGGCATACAGCTTTCTCTCATTAGTGATACAGCGGATACCTTCATAGCTGATATTCATGGCGCCGGTTGAGGAGCGCGTGACCAGTGTAAAACGGATTACGCCGTCTTGGCCGATGCTGATGGAGTCAGGGTCTACGGCATGACTGTAATCGGTGATCGAGCCGGCGTCAAATTCAATCAGATTTTGTAAATCGGGAAAATCTGGAAGTTGGGCAAGCTGTTCCACCCAGGTTTTTCCCACGTCAAATTCATCCTTGAACTCTTTTTTGGCAGCGCATGATATCAGCAGTGATAAAACAATTGCTGAGGTAATCCATGTCGTTCGTGTAAGATTGTTCACTGAATGTCGATAAGATCGTTAATCAGCGAAGCGCGACTTTGTTCATCAATAGATTCAATCACAACCCGGTACGCTGGGTGATCAACGCCCATGGACAAGTTGCCATGCTGACGCAGTGCGCGGATCATGTCTTTCGACAATTCAAATCTGAGAAAATGTACGGCAGAGGTTTTTTCGGTATTTTCGCGATCAAGATCTTCGTCTGCAATCGCGTAGACAGGCGGAAGATCATCTATTTTTACCCAGACGCTGTCTTCAATTCCGACCATTTTCGCAAGCCTGTCGGCGCGCACGGACGGGTCGGGATATTCAATCATCATGGTGGCTTTCCAATTGGTACCGTCCGGCACCAGCGGCAGGTAAGTTTCCAGTTCGTGCGTGATTTCATCTTCTTGAAAGATACGTTCGATATGGAGCATTTCCTGGATTTGATAACGGATCGTTAAGTCGTCTTCAAATAACAGAATAACATGGTCGCCGAGCGGAATTTTACGTGCTTTTTTATGCGTCATGACTTCGTCGCGTTTTTGTTTGCGAACCTTGGCGTAATCTTCCAGTGTTAATAAACTGTCACGTGTAATTGTGCTCATTTCCCTTAACCGGTTTTTTCGTTTGCTGATTTGTTGGATAAATCGAGTTGCTGGCTGTCGTCAGATAGGCCTTCGTAAGCCATGCGCAGCAAAGAAATCGGGTGTATTTTTTTTGCGGTATTGTCCGCGCCCATACCCTGCTCGATGTGCCGGGCGGCAATTGGGCAATCCGAACTGATGTAATCGGGCCGGCTGGCGGCCATTTGACGGAAAACAGGACGGCCGATTTTCATCGAGTCGTCAAAATGTTCGCTTTTGACGCCCCATGTGCCATCGTGGCCGGAACAACGCTCAACAATACTGATTTCAGTGCCGGGTATCAATTGTAAGACATCGCGCGTTTTTCTGCCGATATTTTGTACGCGCTGATGACAGGGGATATGGTAAGACACTTTTCCCAGCGGCATTTTAAAGTCAGTTTTCAGCAACCCGTCCTGGTTTCTTAGCATAAAATATTCGAACGGGTCAAACATGGCGGCGGCGACAGCCTGAACCGCTTCGTCATCGGGAAATAACAACGGCAATTCCTGTTTATACATCAGCGTGCAGGATGGTATTGCAGACAGAATTGCATAGCCCTCCTGAGCCAGTTTTAGTAATTGCGTGATATTCTCGTTTTTGAGTGTTTCAACCGTTTCAAGATCGCCGAGCTCCAGCTTTGGCATTCCGCAGCATGCTTCTTTTGCAGCAAGTGTCGTGGGTATTTCATTATACTCAAGTATTTTCAGTAAATCATGGCCAATACCGGGTTCGTTATAATTTATGTAACAGGTAGCGTAGATGGCCACTTTGCCGGGTGTGTGCTCGCCGTTTTTGACGGGATAATGGTCAATGGTCTTGGCATTTGAACGGAATTTGCTGGTGGTGTATTCGGGCAGTTTGCGTTCGGCATGTATGTTAAGCGTACTGTCCAAAATTTTGCGCGCGACAGGAGCTCTGTTCAGTGCGTTAACGCTTTGCGCAATACCAGGTGTCGTTGCGAGCTTGCCGACCTGATCGGTATTCGATAACAGTTTGTCGCGAAAACCGGCGCCTTCGGTCTTGAATTGAACGGCTTTGGCGCGCAGCATCAAATGTGGGAAGTCGACATTCCACTCGTGCGGCGGTACGTAGGGACACTTTGTCATAAAACACATGTCGCATAAAAAACAGCGATCGACAACTTCCCGAAATCTGTTTTTATCTACACCATCCAGCTCGCCGGTGGTACCTTCATCAATCAAATCAAACAAGCGCGGGAATGCAGTGCACAGATTGACACAACGCCGGCAACCATGACAGATATCGAAGATGCGCTCCATTTCATTCTGGAGACTGGCTTCATTGTAAAAGTCAATTTTTTTCCAGTCTATCGGATGACGTGTGGGTGCTTCCAAGCTGCCTTCACGAATTGCCATAGAGAGAAAAAAGATGAAAAAAGATGAGAAAAAATGTGATTGACTTTACCAAACGGATGAAACTTTCCACCAGTGGTAAAAAATTCCATCCGCCGTTGTTTTACAAGACACGCTGTGCTGACTGCAATGATTAACTGTTTATGGACTAATCTGTCAGACTGTCGAGTGCCCGCTGAAAACGGTTGGCGTGTGAGCGTTCGGCTTTAGCCAGCGTTTCAAACCAATCCGCGATTTCATCAAAGCCTTCATCGCGCGCGGTTTTTGCCATACCCGGATACATATCGGTGTATTCGTGTGTTTCACCGGCGATTGCCGTTTTCAGATTATCGCGGGTTGCGCCGAAAACCAGACCGGTGGCTGGATCGCCGCATGACTCCAGATATTCCAGATGACCATGCGCATGTCCGGTTTCACCTTCTGCGGTTGAACGGAAGACTGCGGCAACATCATTTTGGCCTTCAACATCAGCTTTGGCTGCAAAGTATAGATATCGGCGATTTGCCTGAGATTCGCCTGCAAAAGCAGCTTTCAGATTACTTTCGGTTTTGGATCCTTTAAGTTCCATCGTTTTATCTCCTTTGTAACGTAACGCGTTTCAATACTAATTAGAATAATTTTTTTATGATCAGAATTATGCATTATTCTGACATAAACACCAGCATCAATGATAAGAATATGACATTTTTCGAATGCTGAGTGATTTTTGGCTGCGAGCCTAACGAAGCGGTTTAGGCTTGTCAAGTTTGCCAGTCAGACATTTGTTAATTGCAGTTTGCAAATCGTTAGCCGGGTTTGCCGTCGATACGGGAACGCCAATAAACCGGTATGTAGCGAACGGCCCATAAAGTGAAACATGCCAGCCAGATCAGTCCAGCGAACAAATACAGTATTGGTGCTAACTGACCTATTGCAGGAATCAGTTCAGGCAGCATTCTGACCACAGCGGTTGCTTGAAAGCCAATAAACAGTTGCCATGTAAAACGATCCAGCACTAACGGGCGGCCGGAGTGTCCGATTGTGACACGTGATGCCATGCCCAGTACCATACTGGCGAAATAACCGATTGCCAGGGCATGCAATGGCGCCATGCCCAGAAGCCAAGTATTTGTTTCGCTCTGCATGAATACAAGGCTCTGCAGTCCAAATAGCAGCATTGAGACGCTGAGCCAGGCAAAAGCAATATGCAGTACTGCGAGCAGGCTGACTTGAAAACTGCGCAGCAGTCCCCAACGGATAGATAAATACAGGGCGCATAACGCCAGGAGAAAATCTGCCAGCCATAGATACTGGATTAAATGCGTCAGTTGCAACAAGCCATGCAAGACTGTACACGCCAGCATGATCCACAGTATCCAGTAAGGCCTTACGATTATATAATTATCCAGTACCCGGCTGGAAAAAAAGGGTATCATGCGGTGTGAAACGGTCAGCAATATCGGCATCAGGAAAAACCAGATACCGGCATAGCGTGAGAAATCCAGTAGAAACCGTATTTCAGTCAACAACCATAATAAAAATGCCGCAATTCCCAAACATCCCATCAATAAAGCTGTGCTGGTAGCAATGGCATGACGTCTGTCCTGTTCTTTAGCTTTAACCAGAACAAGTTGTAACGCTCTAAAAGCATTAATGAATCCTCCCAACAAAGCAATGACCCCCAATACACTAATCCACTGTCCGTGAATCAGTCCGGTGTAAAATAAAGCAACGCCGGTGACCATTAGCAGGCAGGTTGTCATATAGACGTGTTTGGTGATTTTTTTTCCATTTAACCAGTTTGGATAAGTAGTAAACAGAAAGCCGAAGATAAAAAACGGAAAAAAACAATAAATCATCAAAAATGCATGTGCCCAGGTTGGTGCAATACTCCAGACTGAATATGTACCAAGAATGGCATATCGCCCGGCTAGATCGTACATCCACCAGGTCAGTGTAAAAATACCCTGCAGCGCGCCAGCCAGAAACAGGCTACGATGCGGTGCCGCTGAAATGTGATGCCATGAATTATTAAGCATTCAGAGTCCTATGAACGTGAATTTGATATAATTGCTATCTAGATCGTCAAAACACCGGGTTATCGCTTGTTACGCCCGGTTGGTTTTTGATACAAATTGAATTGCGAGTTCTGTCTCATATTAAACCGAAATTCCTACATGCTTGATATCGATTTGCACTGTCACTCCAATGTTTCCGATGGCATTTTAACACCTGCCAAGCTGATAAGCAGAGCCGCTCAACGTGGTGTGGAAATGCTGGCATTAACGGATCACGATGATGTGGCCGGACTGGATGAAGCACGTTCTGCCGCATTTGAAAAAAATATCACATTTATAAACGGTGTGGAAATTTCTGTCAGCTGGCGCAACCGGACCATACACATTCTAGGGTTAAATATTGATCCCGATTATCAGCCGCTTTTTGACGGCCTGGCAGCAATTCGCGCCGGGCGTGCGCAACGCGCGCAAAATATTGCTGTTGAACTTGAAAAGGCCGGTATTGGAGGTAGTCTTGAAGGTGCCTATGCCTATGTTGGGGAGCGTGGGTTGATCGGCCGGACACATTTTGCCCGTTATCTGGTTGAGAAGGGGTATGCTAAGGATACGAAGTCGGTTTTCAAGAAATATCTGGTTAAAGGAAAGCCGGGCTATACACACCATGAATGGGCCGCGCTCAGCGAAGCGATAACATGGATTGCCGGTAGTGGCGGCCGGGCCGTAATTGCTCATCCGGCCCGTTATAATCTCGGTAAAAATGTTTTAAATGACTTGCTTGACGAGTTTAGTGCCTTAGGCGGTTGCGCTCTCGAAGTAATCAGTGCCAGTCATACAGCCCAGCAAGTGGAAATTTTTGCCGCACACGCAAAAAGCAGAAACCTGTTCGCTTCGTGTGGATCGGATTTTCATGGACCAGGCGAAAGCTTTTATGATTTAGGCCGCTTGCCCGAATTGCCATCGGGATGCGTTCCAGTATGGCATGACTGGAATACATTCCAAAATAACTGACACGCAATTAAGTTGACTTCTACACAAACCTGCTATTGCAGCCGCTGCAAAGTCTGTCAGTATACATTAATGGACTGACAATCATTTGATATAATCTTCCGCTATGGCTCAATTTTTCACGATTCATACAGAAAATCCTCACTTGCGATTGATCAAGCAGGCAGTGAATATCGTGCGTAATGGCGGCATTATCGTTTATCCTACCGATTCATGTTACGCACTGGGGTGCCAGATCGGTGATAAAAATGCAATGTCACGGATACGGACGATACGTCAGGTGGATGAAAAACACCATTTTACGTTGGTTTGCCGGAATCTGGCCGAGATTTCCCTGTATGCAAGGGTAGACAATGCGCAATACCGCTTGCTTAAGGCTAATACACCGGGTAGTTATACATTTATACTGCAGGCCAGCAAAGAGGTCCCACGTCGTCTTCAGCATCCAAAACGCTATACCATTGGTCTGCGTATTCCAGATCATCCCGTCGCGTTAGCGTTATTGGAAGAAATGGACGAACCTTTGTTGAGTTCAACGTTGATACTGCCAGATGACGAACTGCCGATGAATGACGCGGAAAATATCAGAGGGCGTCTGGAGCATCAGGTCGATCTGGTGATGGATGCTGGTTCTTGTGGTTTGGAGATGACCACCGTTATCGACCTGACAGACGATATTCCAGTACTTGTTCGAGCGGGCAGAGGCAGTCTTGATCCTTTCGGAATTGAGCATGGATCTTGACGGCATTGTACAGGGAATTGCCATTTATGCTTTACCTGTTATTTTTGCCATTACCATGCATGAAGCCGCACACGGTTATGTGGCCAGATATTTTGGTGATCTTACTGCATATAACCAAGGGAGAATCAGTCTCAATCCGACAAAGCATATTGATCCGGTAGGAACGATCTTAGTGCCGGCAACGCTTTTTATTGTCAGTAAGTTAACCATGGGAGCGGGGTTCCTTTTCGGTTGGGCCAAGCCGGTACCCGTTAACTTCGCAAATCTGCGCCAGCCTAAACAGGATATGCTATGGGTTGCAGTTGCCGGGCCGGGAGCTAATTTGATTATGGCCTTCTTCTGGGCTCTGGTCATGAAGTTCGCCATTATCCTGCCTGTCAGTGACTTTACCAGACCGATGCTATTGATGTGCAAAGCAGGTATTGAGATCAATGTGATACTGATGGTGTTAAACCTGCTGCCACTGCCTCCTCTTGATGGCGGACGCATGGCTATGAGCCTGCTTCCGCACCGGATTGCCCGCCATTTCGCTAGAATCGAACCTTACGGCTTTATGATTTTACTGATTTTATTGATAAGTGGCGTTTTGGGTGTCATTGTCTGGCCGTTGATAATACTTATCAAGTTAATGATGGTTTCTTTCTTTGGGTTATACGTTTAATCGACTTTTCGGTGTCCAAAATTGTTAAATGAGCGGATGATTCATACTATCTGATATTAGGACATAACTTATGTTTGCTGATCGCGTTTTATCGGGAATGCGTCCAACAGGTAATTTGCATTTGGGGCATTATCATGGTGTATTAAAAAACTGGGTTGAACTGCAACAACAGTATGAATGCCTGTTTTTTGTGGCTGATTGGCATGCGTTGACAACACATTATGATTCGCCGGAGATTGTCGAAAAAAATGCAATGGATATGGTGGTCGATTGGCTTGCAGCCGGTGTCGATCCTTCAAAAGCAGTATTGTTTATTCAATCCAAAGTGCCGGCGCATGCCGAACTGTTTTTGCTGCTGTCAATGATGACGCCGCTGGGCTGGCTCGAGCGTGTTCCGACCTATAAAGACCAACAGGAGAAGCTGACTGAAAAAGACTTAAGCACATATGGTTTTCTTGGCTACCCCTTGTTGCAAAGCGCTGATATTCTGATTTATCGCGCAAACCGTGTCCCGGTTGGTGAGGATCAGGCTCCGCATATTGAATTTACTCGAGAGATTTGCCGCCGCTTTAATCATCTTTATGGAAAAGAATCCGGTTTTGAAGAAAAAGCCGAGGCAGCCATTAAAAAACTAGGCTCGAAAAAATCGAAATTGTATAGAGAGCTGCGTAACAGGTACCAGGAACAAGGTATCGAAAGTGCTCTGGAACAGGCCAAGTCATTGCTCGACACCCAACAAAATCTGAGTATGGGTGATAAGGAACGTTTGTTTGGCTATCTAGAGGGTGGCGGAAAAATGATACTCTGCGAACCTGAGACACTGTTGACAAAAGCATCACGTATGCCGGGTCTGGATGGACAGAAAATGTCCAAGTCATATAACAATACCATCAGTCTGCGAGAGGATCCTGAAAGGATACGCAAAAAAATACGTACCATGCCAACCGATCCAGCGCGTGTCCGGCGTACCGATCCAGGTAATCCGGCTGTCTGCCCGGTATGGCAATTCCATCTGATTTATTCTGATGATGAAACCTGTAAATGGGTACAGCATGGCTGTACAAGCGCAGAAATTGGATGTCTCGATTGCAAAGCTCCGGTGATTGAAAAAGTTTTGGCGGAACTGGAACCAATGCGTGAGCGTGCCCGTATTTATGAAGAAGACCCCGTGCTGGTACGCAATATTATTGCCGATGGCTGCGAAAAGGCAAATCAGCTCGCAGAAGAAACAATGCGTGACATTCGGTCTGCCATAGGGCTGAATTATTCCTAACCCATTTAAAATGTAATGATTCTATCAACGGATTCGACGGTCATTGAACCATTGAATCAATCTGTCCAACAACCTATTGCACAAATCTGTGGCGAACCCGTCATGGAAGTGCCGCGGGATTTATACATACCGCCGGATGCATTGGAAGTATTTTTGGAAAATTTTCAAGGCCCGTTGGATTTGCTGCTTTATCTGATCCGTAAACATAATCTTGATATTCTCGACATACCGATGGTGCAACTGACACAACAATACATGGCATATGTTGAGATGATGGAAGTGGGGCAATTCGAGCTGGCCGCGGAATATTTATTAATGACGGCCTTGTTGATTGAAATAAAATCGCGTATGTTACTGCCGGCTTCCGGAACTGAGACGGAAGAGGAAAATGACCCAAGGGCCGAGCTGGTTGAACGGTTGCTAAAATATGAACAAATTAAATTGGCGGCAACGCGTCTAAATGAATTGCCGCAGGCAGGGCGCGATTTTTCAACCGTACAGGTATGGATGGATCAGTGTGAATCCAATCAACTGCCGGATGTCTCCGTCGATGACCTTCGTCAGGTCTGGCTGACATTACTGGCAAGAGCCAAAGCCAACAGGCATCATCACATCATTCGTGAAAAGCTCTCGGTACGCGCTTATATGAGTCAGGTATTAAGGGACTTGCAGCAGCGTGGACAAGTAGCGCTGTATGATTTGTTCAACCCGGTAGCGACAGTGGCAGAAGTGATTGTTACTTTTTTGGCGATACTCGAACTTGCCAAGGAAATGTTAGTGATAATTACACAGCCGGAAACATTAGGAACTATCTATGTCAGACCGGGCGACTCAATTTAACCAATCAGACTCAGCTGCAAACAATCCGGTGGATGCAACAACCAATACCTGGAAGGCGGAAAAAATGAGGCAGGTGATTGAAACAGCTTTGCTTACAACACAAGAACCCCTGCCGATATCCACGCTGAAAAAATTATTCAATGATGAAGTCAAAACAAAACAAATAGCTGAATGTATTGAAACGTTACGCGATGACTGGGTTGACAGTGGAGTTGAGCTTGTACGGGTGGCGAGTGGATGGCGGTTTCAAGCAAAAGCGGAAATGCAGACTTTTCTGAATCGCCTGAATCCACCAAAGATGCCGCGCTATTCGCGTGCGGTACTGGAGACACTGGCCATTATTGCCTATTATCAGCCGGTTACGCGGGGAGACATAGAAGAAATTCGAGGCATCAGCGTTTCATCATCCATTCTGAAAACATTGACAGGACGCGGCTGGGTTGACCAAGTCGGGAATCGAAATGTGCCGGGAAAACCGGCATTGTTTGCAACGACACGGCAATTTTTGAATGACCTTGGTATGCGCGCCTTGGAGGAACTTCCACCGTTAGAGGAACTTGGGGCGCTGGTGGAAACACAAGCGCATGATTCAGATGAATCTGAAAAATAATCTGCTAATAAATCAATGCCATCAAAGAAACACTAAATACCTGCTATGATGCTGTAATGAGAAGTTAATTGTTTATATTCAGTAGATTATCAGTGCCTCCGTGCAGCACGATGATTCTCGATGAGTGCCTGGCTCAGATGTGGTTGGATAGTCTTGAGCAGTTGCGCAAACACTTTTGGATTGCCGGCGAGGATTTGGCCGCTCTCCAGATAAGAGTCATTGCCTTCCAAATCGCCCACGAGGCCGCCGGCTTCCTGGATCAGCAGGCAACCAGCGGCCATATCCCATGGAGCCAGCCCGATTTCCCAAAAACCGTCATACCGGCCTGCGGCTACATAAGAAAGATCCAATGAAGCTGAGCCTGGACGGCGAATGCCTGCTACGCGCGGAATAACATCTTTGAAAATTTTTAGATACGCCTCTACATGTGTCAAATCCCTGAACGGAATACCGGTACCAATCAGGCAGTCCTCCATGTGTGAACGTTTACTGACGCGTAAACGCTGATTATTCAGATACGCACCACCCCCTCTGCTTGCAGTAAATAGTTCGTTGTTATTAGGATCGTATACAACTGCCTTATTTAATAAGCCTTTATGTTTTAATGCAATCGAAACCGCATAGTGGGGCAAACCATGCAAAAAGTTTGTGGTGCCATCCAGTGGATCGATAATCCACTGAAATTCGGCATTCATCATATCTCCACGGATACCACTTTCCTCGGCAAGAATGGCATGATCAGGGTAGGTGCCGTGTAGAATTTTAATGATGGCTTCTTCGGCGGCTCCATCAACTTCACTGACATAATCGCTGCGGGACTTTTTGGAAATATTCAATAAATCCAAATTTCGTGATGCCTGGATAATGATGTCACCTGCTCGACGTGCGGCTTTGATTGCAATATTTAACATCGGGTGCATAGCGTTCGGATCCTAATGCCTAACTAAAAAGGCGTAATTCTAATATGAATCGGGTCTGTGCATGAAGTAAAGTGTACATACGGTTTGAACTAAAAGCGAATAGAACAGCAAATAACAAATCGATTCATGTGCCAGCCATGTCTTATGAATATTCAATTTCTTTGTGATTTAACCGTAGAGAAGAAAAACAAGCCTGTCTTGTTCAACCTGTTACCTGGTTGCGCAGATGTCTTAAAACTCGAGAAAACATGAAAAATCATTGAGGAATATGCATGAATATTGTAGAACTGCTCGCATTTGTGGTTAAAAACAAAGCTTCCGATTTGCATTTATCCGCTGGGATGCCGCCGATGATCCGTGTCAATGGCGAAGTCAAGCGAATCAATCTGCCTGAGATGGAACATAAAGAAGTCCACAGCATGGTTTACGACATTATGAATGATGGGCAGAGAAAATATTATGAAGAAAATCTCGAGTGCGATTTTTCATTTGAGGTGCCGAATCTTGCCCGCTTCCGTGTGAATGCTTTCAATACACAGCGTGGTGCAGCTGCAGTTATGCGCACTATTCCATCTAAAGTACTCACGCTTGAAGAACTGAATGCTCCCAAAATTTTTGCGGAAATCGCTCAACAGCCCCGTGGCGTTGTTCTGGTGACCGGGCCGACTGGGTCGGGTAAATCGACTACGTTGGCAGCAATGATCAACCACATTAATGAAAACGACTTTGGGCATATCCTGACACTTGAAGACCCAATTGAATTTGTTCATGAAAGTAAAAAATGTCTGATTAATCAGCGCGAAGTCGGGCGCGATACACACAGCTTCGAGAATGCATTACGCTCAGCTCTGCGTGAAGATCCGGATATTATTCTGGTGGGTGAAATGCGTGACCTGGAAACGATACGTTTGGCAATGACAGCTGCAGAAACCGGTCACCTTGTCTTCGGTACCCTCCATACCAGTTCCGCTGCGAAAACCATAGACCGTATTATTGACGTGTTTCCGGCCGAAGAAAAAGAAATGATCCGTGCAATGTTATCAGAATCTTTAAGGGCGGTGATATCGCAAACATTACTTAAAACAAAAGAAGGTAACGGGCGGGTAGCCGCACACGAAATTATGGTTGGCACCCCCGCAATTCGTAATTTGATCCGTGAAGCCAAAGTTGCGCAAATGTATTCTGCAATACAAACCGGACAGAGTGTGGGTATGCGGACATTGGATCAGAATCTGACCGAACTGGTCAGGCGCAATGTTGTAACAATGGCAGAAGCGCGTATGAAAGCAGCTAATAAAGATAACTTCAGATAAGGCTGGTAACTCAGGAATAAAAAATGGATAAAGCACAAGCCACAAAATTTATGCACGATCTGCTACGTTTGATGCTTAGTAAAGAAGCATCGGACTTATTCATTACAGCTGGATTCCCGCCGGCTTTTAAAGTCGATGGAAAAATGACGCCTGTTTCACAACAAGCATTATCATCGCAACATACCGTAGCTTTAGCACATGCGATTATGAATGAAAAGCAGGCGACTGAGTTTGAGCAAACCAAGGAATGCAACTTTGCCATCAATCCTGCCGGCATCGGGCGTTTTCGTGTCAATACGTTCGTTCAGCAGCAAAGAGTTGGATTGGTGCTGCGTACCATTACAACAACAATTCCCGACTTTGATGAACTTAAGCTGCCACCTGTACTCAAGGAAGTGGTGATGAATAAAAGAGGTCTGGTCATCTTCGTCGGCGGTACCGGTTCTGGTAAGTCAACTTCAATGGCTGCGCTGATCGGTCACCGTAACAAAAATAGTTTCGGCCATATCATTACCATTGAAGACCCGGTGGAATATGTCCATGAACATATCAACTGTGTGGTTACACAACGTGAAGTGGGTGTCGATACTGAATCCTGGGAGGCAGCGCTAAAAAATACACTGCGGCAGGCTCCGGATGTTATTTTGATCGGCGAGATCCGTGATCGGGAAACCATGGAACATGCTATTGCATTTGCTGAAACGGGCCACTTATGTATGGGCACGCTGCATGCTAACAGTGCCAATCAGGCGCTTGATCGAATTATCAACTTTTTTCCGGAAGAACGTCGCGCGCAGTTACTCATGGATTTGTCGCTCAACTTGCGCGGTCTGGTTGCTCAGCGTTTGATTCCTAAAAAAGATGGAAAGGGACGGGTGGCCGCAATTGAAATTATGTTAAATTCTCCATTGATTTCTGATCTGATTTTCAAGGGGGATGTGCATGAAATTAAGGAAATAATGAAGAAATCACGCGAATTAGGCATGCAGACATTTGATATGGCATTATTCGAATTATTTGAAAGCGACCTGATTAGTTATGAGGATGCTCTAAGAAATGCTGATTCCATGAATGAATTACGTTTGCAAATCAAGCTGGAAGGAAAAGAAGCCAAAGATGCGGATTTAACAGCGGGCATAGCACATTTGGCCATTCAGGAATGATTATGCTGGTGATTTAATCAGTTACATGTCCAGGCAATGGATGCGCGGGATCTTGAAAGGTGGATTATGGTCTTGGGAAAAGGTATAGGCAAGGTAACGACACAGATTTTTCTACGCGAATTGCGGGATACTGGTACAAGGCTATGCCGCCATTGTCACCGTCGGCTTTGCGCGCAGCAAAAGAATTGGGGTATTTGTCTGATCATGTGAATAGTGATGCAATGGTTATAACCCGTTTGCGGCAATTATGGACGGACAGCCAGCAATCAATCAAAGAATTTACGCACGTTGAAGCGGCGTTAGTGCACCATGGATTGCATTTGCGGCATCACAAATTGTCATAATTTGTACAGATTCAATATTGTATCGGCACTTAAACAGCTGGTTAACTTGATTCTTGCCGATTAATCCTTACGTTGTAATCAAGTCTGATTAACAAGTAGCAGCACAATGACCAGGATTCATTCTCTTTCCGTTCGCCAGCCTGCCGTGGCTGGCCTGTTTTATCCAGCCGATGCGTGCCGGTTATCACAGGATATTCAAAGATTGCTAAAAGGTGCGGAACAATACGCCTTGACGCCGAAAGCGTTAATTGTGCCACATGCCGGATATGTCTATTCTGGGGCAATTGCCGCGACGGCCTATCGTACGTTACTTACAGTGGCGGAATCTGTTAAACGTGTCGTGTTGCTGGGTCCAGCACATCGTGTATTGATTCATGGCTTGACACTGCCTGACGTAGAATACTTTGATACGCCACTGGGTGTTGTGCAAGTAGATGTTGAAGCGGCGCGTGCAGTTTCGGATTTGCCGCAAGTAATCGCCAATTTCGATGCACACGTGTTTGAACATTCACTCGAAGTCCAATTACCTTTTTTGCAACAAGTGCTAGCGTCGTTTAAAGTATTGCCTCTTGTTGTAGGCACGGCTTCGGCTGAAGAAGTTGACGAAGTGCTTGATCGGGTATGGGGCGATGACGAGACGCTTATTGTGGTCAGTTCCGATCTTTCGCATTATCTGCCTTATATAGTGGCGCAACAAGTTGATAATGCGACCGTACAATCCATTTTACAACTTAGGCAGCCGATTGCACATGATCGGGCCTGTGGCGGTACGCCTGTGAACGGACTGATTGTGGCCGCCCGGAAACACCAGTTAAAGCCATGCTTGCTTGATTTACGTAATTCAGGTGATACGGCAGGTTCACGTGATCAGGTTGTAGGCTATGCTGCGATAGCATTTTGTCAAAATTGACGGACGGCTGAACAAAATGGTACCGAACGTTAATCAAAACAAGTTTGGGAAAGTACTGTTAGCTATTGCACGGACTTCAATTGCAGATGCGTTGCAGATAGACGCTGCGAAAGCTGTCACAATAGACACCACGGCACAATGGTTGACCAAGCCGGGCGCAACTTTTGTGACACTGACGCAACAACATCAATTGCGTGGCTGTATCGGTTCCATACAGGCACGTCAGTCGCTACTCGAGAATGTACGTGGCAATGCCGTTGCAGCCGCACTTTACGATCAACGGTTTTCACCTGTATCAGCGCGGGAACTTGTGTCAATCAATGTGGAGATTTCATTGTTGTCTGCACTGCAACCACTTACGTTTGTCAACGAAAAGGACGCTTTATCACAATTACGTCCAGGTATTGACGGCGTTATGCTAACTTGGGGTGCGTATCGCAGTACTTTTTTGCCACAAGTATGGGGCAGTCTGCCGCAACCGTGCGAATTTCTGGCACGGTTAAAAGTCAAAGCGGGACTGGATGCCGTTTTTTGGGATGATGCGATTCGTTTGTCGCGTTATACCGTTCAAAAATGGCGTGAAACGGATTTTGTAGAGGAAAGAAACGATGGATGAACCGATTAGTACCGAAGAACAGTATCCGGCAAAATACTGGCATATCTTAGAAGACGGCCGTATGCAATGTGATCTTTGTCCGCGTGACTGTAAGCTGCATGACGGGCAGCGCGGAGCGTGTTTTGTGCGTGGTCGTATCGGAAATGCCATGGTGTTAACCACTTACGGGAGATCATCCGGTTTTTGTATAGATCCGATTGAAAAAAAGCCACTCAATCATTTTTATCCGGGCAGCAGTATTTTGTCATTCGGTACAGCAGGTTGTAATCTGGCATGTAAATTCTGTCAGAACTGGGATATTTCCAAATCACGCAGTTTTGACAAACTGGCAGCTAAGGCCGGCCCAGAGGAAATCGCTGATGTGGCGGTTTCACTTGGCTGTAAAAGTATCGCATTTACCTACAACGATCCTGTAATTTTTGCCGAATATGCGATGGATGTAGCGGATTCCTGTCATGTGAAAGGTATAAAAACGGTTGCAGTAACAGCAGGTTATATACATTCAGAGCCGCGCCGTGAATTTTTTGCCAAAATGGATGCTGCAAACATTGATTTGAAAGCGTTTACTGAAGCCTTTTATGTCAAGCAAACCGGTGCCCATCTGCAACCTGTGCTGGATACGCTAAAATATCTGAAGCAGGAAACAGAAGTCTGGTTTGAGCTGACAACATTGTTGATTCCCAAACTCAACGACTCCGCGCATGAAATAGAAGCCATGTGTACTTGGATAGCTAAAGAGCTTGGCACTGATATTCCCTTGCATTTCAGCGCATTCCATCCGGATTATAAAATGACTGCGGTTTCATCCACGCCGGCGTCAACATTGATTCGGGCGCGACAGGTTGCGCTTGATGCAGGCCTACGCTATGTTTATACAGGCAACGTACATTACCGAGAAGGTGATGCAACCTGTTGTCCGTCATGCGGTCATGAAGCTATTGCGCGTGACTGGTATGAGATAGAACATTATCATCTGAACGATAATGGATGTTGTTTACAGTGTGGCGAGCAGATTGCCGGTTGTTTTGAGCGCTTTAACGGTGGTTTTGGGCGACACCGCATTCCGGTCGATATTCAATCCAGAATTCATGCACACCTTTAAACAAAGGTCGGTGTGCAACACAAATTATCTATGCCCAGTTAACGAATTGTAACAAATAGTCAGTGCCAATACGGCTTGGTATTCTGGTGTTTGTTTCAGGTGCCAGCCTGCTGCAATGGCAGGCTGAACTGCCGGCATTGCAAAATGCGCTGATTCTGCCGCTGTTATTGATTGCTTGTGTGTCATGTTGGCGTGGTCAGAAAACCGTATTGCTGGCGGTCAGCCGATTTTTGTTTTTATTGCTTTTGTTCGGCGGAGGATATTTCTGGGCGGCTGGTATGGCGCACTGGCGTCTTGCCGATACCTTGCCGGAAGCGTGGGAAGGCAGGGATATCCAGATAATTGGTGTGATTTCGGATTTGCCGCAGTACACAATCGGCCGCGTGCGGTTTCAGTTCGAAGTCGAACAGGTACTCACTCCCCAAGCGCATGTACCTCAACGTATTTCGTTGTCCTGGTATTCTGAGCGCGAACAAAATGATAAACATAATGTACCGCCATTGCCATCTGTTCGTGCCGGCGAACGCTGGCAAATGACGGTACGCTTAAAACGTCCGCACAGTCAAGCCAACCCGCACGGTTTTGATTATGAAGCCTGGGCGCTGGAACGTAACATCCGTGCCGTAGGCTATGTGCGGCGAGCGCCGGATAATTTGCTGCTAAACGCCCGGGTCAACAGGCCTGCATACTGGATTGCGGCACAGCGTCAGCAGATACAACAGCGGTTTGATTCGAGACTTGACGGTAAAAGCTATGCGGGTGTTCTCATGACGTTGGCAACTGGCGATCAACGCGCAATACCTTCCGGCCAGTGGCAGATATTTACACGTACCGGCACCAATCATTTAATGGCCATATCCGGATTACATATTACGCTGGTTGCCAGTATAATGTATTTTCTGGTTTTCAGAATATGGCGTCAAAGCGCGAGCCTGTTATTGCATATGCCTGCACGGCGGATGGCGGTTAGTGCAGGCTTGTTGGCGGCGGGTGTGTATGCATTGCTCTCCGGTTTTGCGATTCCGGCGCAACGTGCATTTTTTATGCTGGCCGTCGTGGCTGCGGCGATTTGGTCTGGTCGTATGACAGCGCCCTCGATGATTCTGGCCTGGGCGCTGCTCCTGGTTGTCATTATTGATCCATGGTCAGTGTTGTCAGCAGGATTCTGGCTTTCCTTTGGTGCAATCGGCGTTATTATGCTGGTCACTGTCGGCCGTATTGGCACACCGCATTGGCTTGTTGGCTGGATACGCGTGCAATGGGCAATAACTCTGGGATTGGTTCCGTTATTGCTGGCGCTGTTTCAACAGGTATCACTGGTATCGCCAGTCGCCAACGCGGTCGCAATTCCACTGGTGAGTCTCTTGGTCGTGCCGCTTACGCTCCTATCCATGATTCCGTTATGCGAATTTTTGTTACCACTGGCGCACGGTTTATTAAGCGTTGTAATGGCTTTTCTTCAAGGGTTGAATGAATTGCCGCAACCAGTCTGGCAGCAACATGCGCCGCCAATGTGGACGATAGCCGTTGCCGTCATTGGTATTGTCTGGTTGCTGCTGCCGGGTGGTTTGGGATTGAATTTTTTTTCTGGGTTTCCGGCTCGCTGGCTTGGCGTAGTTGCACTGTTGCCATTGTTTCTGGTGCTGCCGTCCAGGCCGTCCGAAGGCGCGCTTTGGCTGACGGTTCTTGATGTCGGCCAGGGGCTGGCAGTGGTGGCGCAAACGCAACGCCATGCGCTGCTGTTCGACAGTGGTCCGGCCTATGCTGAAAGTGACAGCGGCGAACGCGTTGTCATACCGTTCCTGCGTGCACGGGGAATCGGCAAGCTGGATAAAATGATTATCTCGCACGCCGATTCTGATCATAGCGGCGGCGCGTTATCGGTGCTCAATGCCTTGGATGTCAAAATACTGCTTTCATCACTGGATATGAATCATCCCGTTTCGCAGACTGCCTATCAGAGCGCGTTGTGCGTTCAGGGGCAGTCCTGGCATTGGGACGGTGTCGCTTTTGAAATCCTGTATCCGGACGCTGATCTTTATCAGAAACCGTCGCGCAAGACCAATGCGAGCAGTTGCGTGTTGAAAATTACGACTGCAACCGGCAGCGTACTCATACCCGCCGATATCGGCCGTGCTGCTGAGCGAAAATTAATAGACGCGCATCATGAGAAATTATTATCCACGGTGCTGATCGCGCCGCATCACGGCAGTTTGACTTCTTCAAGTGAAACCTTCATAAAGCAAGTGAATCCGGCAGTTACCGTTTTCACCGTTGGCTACCGTAACCGTTTCGATCATCCCAGAGCAGCCGTTACAGAGCGTTACCGCGAACAGGGAAGTCTGCTGTTGCGCAGTGACCGGCATGGCGCGATACTGATTCGTTTCGAACCGGCAGGGTTTTTTGTCGGTGGCTGGCGGCAGTTACGTCCGCGTTATTGGCAGCAAAAATTTTAACGCCATTATGCCAAACGGATCTGGCAGTTTATAGTCCGTTCACGTGTAATTAAATTCTTCTTGACGGGCAGTCTGATAACCAGTAATTTCACTTGGCAGGATAGAAATTATAATATAATTTCATGATGTTATGAGTTAAGTAATGATTTTCTGTGTAAAGGAAAACTGTACAAAGACAAAAATTTTGCTTTTCATGCCAGATTTGTTAATCCAATAATGAGAAAAATAATATGAATACACGAGATCTATATATAGCAGGTGTTATTAGTTATCTGTACCTCGGTATGTTTTTTGCCGCAACAGCGTTTGCGGCGCCGACACCTGTGGCAACGTATACATTTGATAATTCCTTTAACGCGCAAGAAAAGGATGTCGTTGCGATTACACCCATTGACCCATTGTCTGAGAACAGTTTTTTGACCGACATGATATTCGATGAACAGGCAGGATTACTTCTGCATTCAAGAAATGTCCTGGGAAACAGGGCACCTACTCAGTGGAGCTGGTGTTTCAGTTTGAAACGGGCGTAACGGATTCTGATAGGTACAAAATTATCTTTGGTGTTTCAAATTGTCGGAGCGACAACGCATTTTATGTCGATCCCGAGGACCGGCTTACGGTTTATCCGGATTTAACTGCAAATGATGCGTTCAGTTATGATACCTATCACCATGTTGTGTTAACGCATAATAACGATGAAATTGTTTCGGTCTATCTAAACGGTGTATTACAATTTCAAGGTACGTCCACATCGATGGACTTTAATACCTATACAAACAACCCGGACCAGTTGGTTCATTTTTTGTTGATAACGGCTCCGAATTCTCAGATGGACGGGTTGCGTTGATCAGACTGTACGATACTGAACTGACCATGGATGATGTTCAGGAGATCAGCAGTAATCCCTTCGAGCGCTGTACCGCAAATTTTTCCGCAGATGGAGCGCTGTTTATTCCTTGCGTCAAACTTACCAATGAATTTGGTGTTGTCAGCATGTGCGAAGCTGCACTTCAGCTTGTATCGTCAGGCGGTTCACCGTCATTCAGACTCATTGCAGCGCGGCAAATCAGCGTGTCGCAGGTAAATAACAATAGCTGCACTGCAGTCTATTCTGACAATAGTACTGTAAGTTTACCTTGCGTCAATGTATCCGATATCTTTGGTGGCGTTACACGTTACAACGCTATTTTAGAGTCAATTGTCGGCGCAAGTCCTCTGACATTTTCGCTAAAACAGGCTGAACAGCGGGATTAATGCAGTTTAATTTGCCAGCTTGCGCCAGACAAGCAAGCGATTATTGGATGGCATTGCATTGTTCTCTTGTAGTCCTAAGCCGTTTTGCTCAGCCTGGTATTGTAGATCGCCAATGTCGCGAATACCGCTTTGGTGGTCACGGTTCCTGAGCCAAATGTCAAATTGCGCATTGCTTTCGCTGGTGTAGCGGCCGTCCATATTAAATGGGCCATAGGCGCAGAAAATCCCATTCGAAGGAAGCAATGCGCCGACCCGTGCAAACAGCCTGCATACCTGTCGCCAATGGATGATATGCAGTGTATTGGCCGTAAATACGGTGTCTGCCTCAACAGAGGTCCAAACGTCATTGTCAATATCCAATATAATGGGTCTGGCCAGATTTTCTGATGGATGGAGCAGGCATTGACGCAACAGCATGGGCAGTTTGTCTGGCAGCTCAGAAGGCTGCCAGACCAGATGGGGCAGAGCGGGCGCGAAGTAAACCGCATGTTGACCGGTACCGCTGCCTATCTCCAGCACGGATTTGCTCGAAGCCAGCAGAGCATGAAGTTTTTTCAGAATTGGCCGCTTATTACGTTCCGCCGCTTCAGAAAAAGCAGTTTGCACGGGTTGAAATGATTATTCTGCCGTTGGCAGCAGCTTCAGGATTTTGCCGTCATTTTCATCAGTCAATAAATAAATGGCGCCATCGGGTCCTTGTTCCACGTCACGAAAACGCAGGGTGTTTTTCAGCAACTGTTCTTCAGTCAGTACTTTATCGCTGCTGACCGATAACCTGATCAAATGCTGACCGGCCAATGTGCCGACAAACAGGTTGTTGCGCCACCCCGGAAACAGGCCGCCGGTATAAAACAGCATGCCGGAAGGCGCGACCGATGGCGTCCAGTAATAAATCGGCTCTTCATAACCCTGCTCGGCATGCTCATCTTTGATCGGTATCATTGAATAGTGCGTGCCATAGCTGGCGTTCGGCCAGCCATAGTTTTTTCCGGGTTCGGGAATATTGATTTCATCGCCACCGCGCGGGCCGTGTTCATGAATCCATAATTCGCCGGTTTTCGGATGTATCGCTGCGCCCTGGACGCTGCGGTGACCATACGACCAGATTTCTGGTTTCGCCTTGTTATTTTTTACAAAAGGATTATCTTCCGGAACAGAGCCGTCAGGGCGGATGCGGATAATGGCGCCGATATGATTGTCAATATTCTGAGCTTCTTCTTTATAATTGCCGCGATCGCCGAGTGTGATAAACAGGTTGCCGTCTGGTGCGAACACGAGCCGTGAGCCAAAATGCTGCCCGCCGTCAGTCTTGGGATTCTGGCGGAAGATGACTTTTAGATTTTTTAGGCTATTGCCGTCCAGCTCGGCGCGCGCGACAGCAGTGCTGGCGATAGTGCCGTCGGAGGTACCGACAGGTTCGGCATAGGACAGATAAACCAGCCGGTTGGCAGCAAAATCGGGGTCAAGCGCGACATCGAGCAGTCCTCCCTGTTTTTTGTGGTACACCGCCGGCACATTGCTAACCGGTCCGGATATCCGCCCGTCTGGCGTGACGATACGTAAACGGCCGACACGTTCTGTAACCAGTATTCTGCCATCGGGGAGAAAAGCCATTCCCCACGGATGACTGAGTCCTCGCGCAAGCAGCTTGACATCAAAGTCCGTTTGAATACGCTGGGCGTAGGCTGCGGGTGTCAGCAGGCAGCTATACAACAAGACTGCCAGTAAACCAGTTATCGTGTTATGAAGACGTGTATTCAACGAAAATGAATATGCCATTTCTTCTCCTCGGGATTAATAACGTATTGAACGCAATGTATCATCGTTGCGTGACTGTCTCAATAGTTGTGTCGATCAATCCCTGGGTTGGTTGTTGATCAGAATGGCATAATACGCAATCTGATGCCGCCAAACATATTGACAGGGGCCCCGGGTTCGAAATAGCGGCCGAACGCTGCATTAATGCGGGTGTTGGCATTATAGCGTTCATCGAACAGGTTACTGACACCCGCAAAAATACTGCCTTCAAGCCAGCGCAAGCGAGTACTCCAACCGAACAGCAGTTGCCCGAGAGTATAGGCATTATTGGCGACCGAATTGGTGTCGTTGACAAAAAATGCGCCTATATGCTGTACATGGATCTGCCCGAAAAATCCAAGCGTATGCGCATACCGCAGCAGGCCCTCCCAGCGATGCTGCGGTATGCCTGGAAAGGCATTGTCACGCAAACTGACAGCGTCTACAGTGTATTTCTGAAACTCAAAATCTGAATAGGTATAACTGATCTCACTACGAAGCCCGTACCATTCGGGTGTGGCCAGCCGCGTTTCCACTCCCAGCCGGCTGGATTCACCGGTATTGCGAAAGAAAGCGCGCCCCGGCGCCTGCAGCAATTCAAACGGCAGAATCTCATTCCACGAATAAATATAAAACAATGCGGATTCATACCGAAATCCCCGTATCAGACCACGTATGCCAAGTTCTTGGCTGAGCGAAGTCTGCGGCTTTAAGCCAGGGTTGAATCCGCCGCGGCCGGCTGGATTATTGACCAGCTCTGTAGTCGTTGGTGTTTCAAAGATTGTAGCGACATTGGTATAAACCTGATGTTGCCGGTCCAGATGATATACCAATCCGACGGTGCCGCTGCCTTGAGAAAATGTTTTTTCGCCGGACTGGTCGCCATCTGTGCGATAAGCGTCTTTCACCTGAAAATGAAGCCAGTCCCAGCGCCCGCCAGCAACAAGATCGAGCCTGTCATGCATGCGCCATTCATTACGAAAAAAAGGTCCGACATTCTGCACACGTTCAATTTGATTCAGTGTCAATGCACCGCGTTTGCCATCGTCGTTATTGAATCGCTGCCGATCATCATTCTGAATACCATAATCGACACCGATGATCAGGCGATTGGGGCGGTCGAACAGACGGTGATCATGCCGATATTGTATTGCTATACCGCCGACTAGGCGGTCAAACTGCACCTGACCGCCGTCAAAAAACGGCAGCCGGTTCTGAAAATCACGGTGCAGCATATGCGCTGTAACCGACAATTCCTGGTTCGCGGTTGGTTTTTTGCGAAGGCGTATGCCCATTTGCTCCTGATCGACTTCTTCACCAGCATTGAATCGTGTATTTCTCGTGGATGCCTGGCGTGGATTATCGCGTACCTGCTCGTGCGTCAGGCCGCCAGGGTCCCTGGCTTCGGGTGAATAAAATTTACGGAACAGCAGCATCAGATCCGAATCGTCATTGATTCTAAAATTCAATCTGGCCTGAGAAAAGTAGTTCTGGACATTGCTGTGATCGCGCCAGCCATTCTGCTGCAGATGGGAACCGAATACTGTGTAGTCAAACCGTTCATGCCGTCCGCCGGCAAACAGTTCGGACTTGAACAGACCGTACTGGCCAAAAACCTGGCGTGGCGACACCATAAAACGTTCCTGCGGCGCTGCGCGCGTCGTCATGCCGATCATGCCGCCGGATGCATTGCCGTACAATGACGCCAGCGGACCGCGTACGATTTCCATTTGTTCAATCAATGACGGGTCGATTGAGTCGAGCTGTGTCTGCCCATCCGGTAATGTTTGCGGAATGCCGTCAACGCGCATCTGAATGCCGCGTACGCCGAATGCCGAACGTGCGCCGAAACCGCGGATTGAAATGCGTAAATCCTGTGCAAAATTAGCCTGGTTTTGAAAAAAAACACCGGGGACGTTGCGTGCAAATTCGTCAAGCGTTACGCCAGGCTGGAAACGTTGTTGCGGATAACGGTCAAATTGTGAGATCGCATTAGGAATTTCCTGGATTGAACGTTCGCTGCGGGTGGCCGTGACGTTGATCGGGTTAAGGGTGATTGTCTGTTTTGCTGCGGGCGCTTGCGCAGAAACAGGCAGCGCGATCAGAAATAACGTTATCGTTCTGATTGTATTAATCGTACAGGGACAATTATTCCATTTCATAATCAGCCGTCAACATTTCGAGCAAATGCCCATTTTCGTCTCTGAAATAAACACCTCTGCCACCGTAATTGTGGTTGATGCGCATGTTATCAGGTTCAAAAGGACCGCTGCCATAAGTGATATTTTCACTTTGGATACGATCAAAAATTTGATCGAATTCCGCCTCTGATACCTTGAAAGCATAATGGTGCGATTCAAATGTATCGCGATTGGCAAAATCTAGACATAACGTATCGTTGACGCGCACGACATAAAACGAAGCAAAGGAACCGATATATTCGAAGCCGAAAATGCGCGCATAAAACCGCGCGCTTTTTTCTTTATCGTGCGCGGGGATAATCGTGTGATTCAATGTAATGGACATAATGTTATTTCCTTTTACTTTAATGATTGTTCCGACAGTATAACGAATGTGAATTATTCATTGTGATGTAACACTCCTGTCATATTAGCTTGGTAGATTTGTCGAACCGAGATTTACCGCATACAGAAGTGGCCCCGGTTATTTGGACGCTGTAATGGGTAAGTTAAGGAGTTGTTTTCTGTATGATTATTTTTAGAACAGGAGTACAGAAAATGAGCAAGAAACGCAGAAATCATTCACCGGAATTCAAATCCCGGTCCGAAGACCTCAAAACCACATCCGCAGCACAAGGCGTTGATCTAACCATAGCATACATGTTCAAAAATTCTCTATACAAACATATCACCACGGTAGCGCTCTGTACCGGAAAATCACATGGACAGAGTACTTATTCCGTAATAACTATAGGCGGTTGTTATGCAACATTAGGGGTTTGTTGATTATTGCTGGCGGTGTGATTTTCAATGATAGTGGAAAGATTTTTTATCTGCTCCAGATAGTATGCCTCATATTCTGCAATTTCTTTGAGTTTATCAATATCCAATAAAATAATTTCATTTGAAGTCGCATTGATGAGTTTGTCCATTCGCAGTTTTTTTAAAGTTCTGTTCATATGGACGAGACTCAGGCCCAGCGTATCGGCCAAAAAGTGTTGTGCAAGTGGCATCGAGAAAGCGTTATTTTCTGTTTCGTCGATAATTTTTAATCGATGGAATAGCTCTAGCAGCAGATGTGCGGTACGTTTGTATGCAGAGCGCCGGCCAACACGAACCACTTGTTCCGCAACTATCGAATCATCACGGCCCAGCAGCCATCCATAAAGCAAACCTAACTTAGGCTGGGTGGTAACCAGTTCGACCAAATATTCAGGTTTAAATTCACTTACTTCCAGACGTGTAATGCTCGCAACAGAATAGGTTGTTCTCGGTATTACCACGGCAAAAGGACTGATAATATCGCCTGGCAAATAAAAATTAATTATCTGGCGGCTTCCGTTACTTAAGTCATTGAAACGATATGCCCAGCCTTTAGTCACGATAAAGCATTTTTTATGTACATCCCCATGGTTTAAAAAAACCGTACTTTCGTCAATAAAATGCGAATTATCATGCATCTTCATCAGAGCCTTGATCTCTTCCATATTGAGCGGCTGTACAAAATTAAACTTTCTTATCAGTGGAGGAACGTCTTTATTTAACAGTTCACTATCTATTAAGTTTGGAGACTTCATAGAAACACCTCGCCGCGTAAGATAAAAAAGATTGTATTTTCAGGAGCTTTTTTGAGAAGTGCGGGATAAAAATAAGGAACTAAGAACTATACATAGTTTATTGATAAAAAGATAGAAGGAGAGACTGTCCCACTAACTGTGTAAATGTCTATCATTAGATTTTTAAAAGGATAGACGATGAATAAAAAGGAATTGGAGCAATTTGCCCGCAAGGC
>NZ_FOGH01000009.1 GCF_900111165.1 Nitrosomonas sp. Nm51 | reverse complement strand
ACCAGGTAAATTGCCCAAAACCACTTGGTTAGTGGCAGATTGGTTGAATGAAACAAGGTGCCTGCCGTTAATGAGGTTTGTTTGTGGCATTGACTACATTCCCAATACCCTCGCGTCTTAATAATGTAACCACCATCGTGACCACAACATGGGCAGCGAAATCCTTCCGGCCAGCGTCGCTCAATCAATGCCTGCACGCAGCCTTCTTCTGTACCGTACTGTTTTTGCCAATCTATCAGAGTCATTTCTTGGCCTTTCATTGTCGTTCCTTTATCTCATTGATATTAATAAATAAGATGAAAAATGCTGAGAATAGTTCATAGGCATATTAATTTGTGACGGTTGAATCAAAGCGTCTGCCCGATGAACGGTAGCTTGGGGAAAAACAATGCAAAAATCTCAGTGCGCAGCAGAAAATACCGTATGCTGAAAAAAATTTTCCACATCGGCTAATTGCCGCGTCCGTTTCATCGGCGGAAGGCTTTGCCAGATTTTTCGGCCGTAGGGTTTTGTCGTTAATCGCGGATCACAGATCATTAAAACACCGTAATCCGATTCATCGCGAATCAAGCGGCCTGCACCCTGTTTCAAACTGATCACGGCTCGCGGCAGTTGATAATCCATAAACGCATTCCCGCCTTCTCGGTTGATTTTATCGATACGGGCTGACAACACGGGATCATCAGGCGGCGCAAATGGCAGTTTATCGATGATCACCAGCGATAACGCCGCACCGCGGACATCAATACCTTCCCAGAACGAATAACTGCCGATTAGAACGGCATTGCCAAGCTCGCCAAAACGTTTAAGTATGCCGGTACGCGATGCCCCCCCTTGCAGCAACAACGGATAATCGATCTGTTCGGACGCAAAAGCCGCTGCCAGCTGGTCATGAATCTGCTGCATGGCGCGCAAGCTGGTACATAGAAAAAAAGCCCGGCCACGGCTGGCTTTCAATACAGGCAATGCGGCACTGACGATAAGGCTGATATAGTCTTTGTGATGCGGTTCCGGGATGGCTGTCGGCACATACAGCAGCGCCTGTTCAGCAAAATTAAACGGACTGTCCCAGCTCACTGATTTCGCACCACCGAGTCCCATTTCGCCGAGATAATGATCAAAATTTCTGTTTACCGATAGTGTCGCCGAAGTAAAAATCCAGGCGCGCGGCGTCGCGTTAAGCTGCCGGCCGAAAATTTCCGCGATTGACAGCGGCGTCGCGTTGAGTTGCATCACCTTGCTGTAGACTTCCACCCAGCGCACATAGTCGCCGGTTTCAGCATCGTCCCGCCAGCGTTTGATCAGGTTAATATGATCGTTTGCGCGCCGCCAGCAGTTTTCGAGTCCTTCCGAACGCTCTGCCTGTTTCTCCAGTATAGCGGCCAGTTCCGCAAGTTTTTTCTGCAGCGTATCCAGCGCCGTATTGAATGCTGGATTTTTTAACATGGCGGGTAATGAGAAACGAACATGATCTTCAGGAACCGTCAAACGCAAATCTTTGGCGGCCTTTTCCACCGCAACGGTTGCGTCTGGCAGGATCAAACAGTCACGGGCGGCCTGGAGCGCTTCCGCTTTACTGTCGTGCGCCAGGTCAAGCAGCTGTCCGGTGCTGATCGACTCGCCGAAAAAAAGCCTCGCAGTTTCCGGCAACTGATGCGCTTCATCGAAAATCACCGAGTTGCATGCCGGCAGCAATTCGGTCAGCCCTTCGTCGCGCAGCATAACATCCGCAAAAAACAAATGATGATTCACCACTACAATATCGGCCGCCAGCGCCTTTTTTCTGGCTTCCATCAAAAAACAGTTTTTATAATGCGGGCATTCCGTCCCGAGGCAGTTTTCGCGGGTGGCGGTTACATGATGCCAGACAACAGCATTTTCCGGGACCGCGGCCAGCCCGCTTTTATCACCATCTTTGCTATGCTTCGCATAACGTTCAATCAATTGCAGGTATCTGATTTCGTTACGATTGACAAAAGCCAGATGCTCGTCATGCAGCGTTTTTTCGAGATGATAGCGGCAAAGATAGTTGGCGCGCCCCTTCAGCAAAGCCACACTTACCGGCACATTCAGTGCGGCACGCACACCGGGAATATCCCGGTTGAACAACTGATCCTGCAGGGTTTTGGTACCGGTGGAAATAATGACTTTTCCGCCCGTGAGTAAAGCAGGCACCAGATACGCGAATGTCTTACCGGTACCCGTTCCCGCTTCCGCAACCAGCACACTGTTTTTTTCCATGATTTCGGCAATGGCCTGTGCCATTTCAAGCTGCTGAGCACGCATCCGGTATCCCGGAATCTGTTCGGACAACAGGCCGTCCGATGCAAAAATCGATTTAAGGTCGAGCATTAAACCTGAATGAAAGTATTTATTTAACTACTATTATACGCACAGGAATTACTGCGGTTAAGGCTGAATCGTAAGCATTGGAGAGTTACGCCGACTGTTATGCGAGCGCCAGAAATCGATTCGTTTTCATAAAACTTGGGTAAGTATTTTAGGAAGTGTCGTCATATGTTATAACCGCATGCAATTAACCTGACATACAATCAATGAAACTTCCCGCTAATATTACATGCGGTTTTTATAGTACAGAGAAAAAAGGGAATATCACCTTTATCGCGCAGGTTGGCGGTGAGCTTGCGAACCCCAACACACATGCTAATGACGGTCCTGATTCATTGCTGCCGCAACCGGTCTATTTTGCTATCTCCAATTTTCTTTTTTGCGTATACAAATACCGGATTAAATCGTATTCAAATGGCGAACCGCTTTGATAGTAACGGAATTCGATTTGCTTGCGGGTGTTAACGGCGCGCGTAGCCGCAAAGGCGCTTCCGGCACCCCTGTGAGAATTTAAATTAAAAGCCTGCCAGTAAAAAACAGCGCCGTAAGCCAAGGAATCGACCAGCCGGCCAGCGCCATCGCGCGTATTCATAGGGCCCAGCACAGGCAATACCAGATAGGGGCCATTCCCAACCCCATAGTGTCCTAAAGTCTGGCCGAAATCTTCCGGATGTCTGTGAATTCCCCAGGCGCTTGCATGGTCCCAGAGCCCACCAATACCTGCAGTCGAATTTATCAGAAAGCGCGATACAGCATATGCGGATGATTTGGGTTTTAACTGCAAAATTGAATTTGTCAAATTGGTTAATTCACTTAAATTAGAGAAAAAATTGTTGATCCCGGTCTGCGCAATTTCCGGTATGATAAATTCATAAACCTGAACGGCCGGCAAAAATACGAACTGATCGAATTTGGCGTTAAATTTATAGACGCCCCTGTTAAAGCGCTCCAGCGGATCATAAATTCTCAGCGGGTAGGTATCGTCATCATTTTTGTTTAACGTTCTTTGCGCCGGAATAATTTCCTTCTGTTGTTTGGGTACCGTGCTGCAACCGGTTATCGCACCGATACCTAATAACAGCATTATAATTCCGGGTAATTTTGACAAATCGTTATTCAGCATTTTCAAACAAAGCCGTACGTTACCTAATAGATATGAATTCACACGCAATCAATTACTTATGTTAGCGATTCAATTATTAAAAAAATCAACCATATATGCTGCATTTTCTTTATAATCCATATTTCCGCAGTGGCCCCCGTTGGGATATATTTTGGCTCTCGATTTAAACACCCTTTTTAAATAATCAATTTCACCTGGCGCCAGGATGAAATCATCCTGATTCGTCACCAGTCCGATTTTTTTGGAACTTGTCAGATAATCCTCAATACTTTCCAGGCTGGTACGCGCGATCAACGCCTGTTTATTCAGATCAGACTGCCTGGCCTGGAAATATGGATAAAAATATTCATTAAAATAATCCGCAAAGCTTATTCTGAGACTGACAATCATGTAATCGGTTAATGAACTGGTGCTGGTTAATACCAGATTTTTGGGAACGATATATCCTTCATTGTTGACGACATCCGAAGTAAAATACATCTCAGCAGCGGAAATTCGAAATGAAATACCGATAACAGCAGCCAGTTTTTTCTGGTCAGCTTTAAATTGCTTGAATGCTTCATACAGGAATTCTTCATCAGTGTCGATAAAATTACCCGACGAGTAGAATGCTGAGAACTGATCCATGGTTTCAGTTATGAATTCGTCTATATTATCCAATCCTCCCGGCACATTGCTGATCAGAAGATCATCGAGGATATTCACGGAATTGTACAGGTTGACCGGTGGATTGATCATTAAAACCTTACTGAAATCAAATATTCTGCGTTTTTCATCCAATTTTGATATAAACGCCGATTGAGCGCCGCCCAGGCTGTAACCTGTGAGGTAAAACTCGGTCACAGTGACGTCGTTTCGAATATTCTTCCAGATTAACTGCATTACGTTATAAAGATCTTCAGAATCTTCCTGGATATTGCCGGGAACCGAATTTGTTGATGCAGAAACGATGAAATTCGGATGCGTGGGAGAGCCTAGTGCAACAACATGAAAACCGGCCTGGTAGAAAATTCTGAGTAACGCATCAGCTTTGGGCGAGTTGGAATTGCTTCCAGTCCCGGCAATAATAAAAATCAGCGGCGCGGCGCCTTCCTGCGTGGCCATGGTAAATGTCAGGTTCTCATTGTACCAAAAGACTGCAGGCGTTATTCGATCTTCGAACACTTTAATTTGTTGCGTCTTGATATCTATTTTGTCCGGCATCTTGGCTTTCAACTCCTTGGGGGTACCAAGAACCGACGCTTCAAAAGGATCCGTTATCGGGTATCCGTAGGCCAGAGAAATTTTATTGATACCTGTTAAAACAAGCATCAAAAAAATACAGGCCAGTCTTTTGCTCATCATATTTTAAATAATGTATTGAATGTTAATATAAAATAACGCCACAATTCCGCGAAGAACCAATCAGTGATAGTTTATTCCTGAATACTTGTACCGCTTACCTCCAAACGTGCTGTTGCTGCCAACACTATAAAACATATGACGGTTTTTCCAAAACGTTTAGACATTCTTCAAACCAAAAACCGGATAAAATCATACACCTATTGTTTATGACCCGCGTCTGATAGGTTACTTCTGTCAAATATACATCTTATTTTACTAACCTGAATATGCCTGTTTTTATAACTAATAAACAGACTAATATATGCAGACGGCCTTCTACATACTTGTGGAGAATGCTGACAACCAGGGTTTGATAAAGGATACCTTCCGCCAGAGCTTTTTTCTGAAGCGTCCGCAAATCCCTGGAAGAAAGTCTGATGTTGATACGGACATCTTTCTTGAACATCGCTTCCGCGTATTCCTGATGGCCTTTCTTTCAGCGAAATCCGCAGCCCATCTGAGTTCACCGGCTTCAAACGCTTGTAGAAGTTCTTGCTCTTCCTGATCCAGTTCGCTCATTGACTACCTCCCAAATAGGTTTTGGTCGCTTTTCGGCTCGGAATAATCGTTTTCAATAGCAATCTTTTTTTGTTTAAATTATCGTGCTTGAGGAACTTCAGCATGCAACTTGACACCCAGGGCGCGTATTACTTTAAATATCGTATCAAAACGCGGTTTTGCCCCAGGTGCCAGTGCTTTATACAAGGCTTCCCGCGTCAAACCGGAAGCCCTGGCAACTTCCGTCATGCCACGGGCGCGAGCAATACTGCGAAGCGCCTGAGTCAATGCTGATGGATCATCTTCTTCCAAAACAATTGACAGATATTCAGCAATAGCCTGCGCGTTATCGAGGTGTTCGACGATGTCGAATTCGGGCAAATCAGCGATTTTAATTTTATTGACCATATTTTAATCCTCCAAAGAAGCGGCTAAGCTTTGCGCCCTGGCAATATCCTCATTCTGGCTCGACTTGTCGCCGCCGCCAAGCATCACAATCAATATCCCGCCGCGTTGAATGTAATACATACGCCAACCAGGGCCGAAATGTTCGCGCATTTCAAACACACCATTGCCCACCGGCTTGATGTCGCCCGGATTGCCGTTCTGGGCTTTTTCCAATCGGCGCGCAAGACGACGTCGCGTCATACCATCCTTCAAACCAAACAACCATGCTTTGAATTGAGGGAGCTGCTTAATGATATACATGACAAAAAATGTAGTCGTTTGTTCACACTCCGTCAAGCGTACCGCATTGACGAATGCGGATACTCAGCCCGCATAGCACCGACTCGGGCTTTCATATTTCACCTCAATCCGCCATCCAAACCAAACTTCAAAAAATCACTGACCGCCGCGCACGAACCGAACGTGGAAGTTGCCAGACTTATTGTTGACTTCATCTTTAGAATAGTTGCATTGCAGGAAAGCCGAATATGTTTTAATGTAAAACATCCTTATTGGAAATAATTCCATGCATCAGACAGCCAAATTGGCAAGTAAAGGTCAAGTTACCGTACCCGTCGACAGGGAAAATTTGTTCTAATTCTTGTAATCTGACAAAGTAGAATTAAACAAGCCTTGACTTCCCTGATTGAGCTTGAAGCAAAACGTCAACAACTGACTCTTAAAGGCTTGGCCGGTGTCGACGCTGGTCGAATCGTTGATCATGCATCAATTAATGATTGGGCAAAAAACATTGATAAGCCAGTCTAGTCCGTGGTTCTCAAGTGGACAACGAGCGCTGAACTTGATTTGGTTCGACTTCATACTTTTCTTGCGTTAACTAATCCGTGCGCGGCTCTACAAATAGTACAGCGGCTCATAACAGGCACGGAACAGTTACTGATTTATCCGCAACTTGGTGTGCTGCTGCATGAATTTGCACCACGCAATGTTAGACGAATAATTATTGACGGTTATGAGCTACGTTATGTGCTCACCGAAACCACGGTATATATTTTTCGCTCTGGCACCTGCGGGAAGACCGACTATAAGCCCAAGACAGTGCTCTATCATAGAAAGTCGTCAAATCGACCTTATAGGATGTCATCACACAAAATCAAGCGCAAGTTTTTCGGCAAACCAAAGCGCGACGATTTTGTTTCCGCAAAACTACCCTCTCGCCCCGTTCACATAAGCCGCCGTCAATGCTTCCCGGGGTGATTCGAAGATGTGCCGGCAACGGCCGAACTCCACGAGCTGTCCGGTACGTTCCCTGACCCAGAAAAAAGCCGCGTAGTTGGCGATTCGGCGCGCCTGCGCCAGATTGTGCGTGACGATGACGATGGTGTAGCGGCCCTGCAAGCGGCAGATCAGATCTTCCACCACGCCGGATGCAATGGGATCAAGTGCACTGCAGGGTTCATCCATCAGCAGAATTTCCGGATTCAGCGCCAGTGCGCGGGCAATACACAGACGCTGCTGCTGCCCGCCGGACAGGCTCAGCGCAGAAGCGTCGAGACGGTCGCAAACCTCGCCCCACAGTCCGACATCGCGTAATACTGTTTCAGTAATGGCAGCTACTTCTTTTTTTTGCGTAACGCCATGTTCATTGAGGGGCAATGCGATATTGCGGCGAATGGACAGCGGAAAAGGCGCGGGTTTCTGAAATACCATACCAATACGGCGGCGCAACGCCTGTACATCGCAGTCCCGATGATGGATATCCTGGTTGTCGACCAGTATCCGGCCGTCAATGCCACAGCACGGAATCAGGTCGGTCATGCGGTTTATTGCCGACAAAAAACTGGTTTTACCGCAGCCGGATGGGCCGATTAGTGCAGTAATGCAACCCTTGTATATATCCAGCGATACATTGTCCAGCGCTGTTTTACCGTCATAGTGCAATGTCAGATTGCGCACTTGGATAAGCGGTTGCGGCTCACAGCATGGCGGCCCGGCCTGCAGCGGTCCAAGGGTAAAAGCATCCGGATCGTCGTTCATGTCATGATTTTTTTGCGTTGCAACCCATAAGCCAGTTTCATTGCCAGTATATTGATACATAATAGCAGAATCACAAGCATCAGCGCCGAAGCGTACGCTGATTCATCGCCGCCCGGCACATTCATCGACAGATCGAAAATATGCAACGCCAGCGCGCGGCCCGAATCCAGCAATGAGCCGGGCATGCGGTCGACATAGCCACTGGTAAACAGCAGCGCTGCGGTCTCGGCCAGCGCTCGCCCGATACCGATCAGCAGGCCGGCGGCCAGTGCGGGCGCGGCAGCGGGCAGAATCAGATGAGTCAACGCTGCCGTTCGCGACAGGCCCAGCGCGGCTGCAGATAACCGGTAACTATCGGGCACCGCGCGCAGTCCGGCCTCGGCGGTACTTGTCAGAATCGGCAACAGCATGCAGGCCAGCGTCAGACCGCCGGACAGAATGGAAAAACCAAGCCCCAGGTAAATACTGAAAAACGCGTTGCCGAACAATCCGAATACAATCGACGGCACGCCTGCCAGCACGTGCAAGCTGAAACGCACTGATCTACCGAAACTGCTTTCTGCCGGTACAAGCTCAGCCAGCAGGATTGCCGTTGACCATGCCAGGGGAATTGCGGCGACCAACGCCACCAGCAGAATCAGCAGCGTGGAAACCAGAATCGAAGCGATCCCGCCGGCACGGCCGGCATCGCGCGGCGATTCGGTTAAAAACGCCCAGGAAAGGTGCGTCATACCGCCACGCGCAAGATCAACAAGCAACCAGAAAAATACCAGACTGACCAGCATTACCGCCAGATAGATCAAGCCTTGAGCCACACAGTCGCGGATTTTGCGTCTTGTCCGCAACGCCGCCGATTCAAACATGCCGGTGCTTTTCCAGTAAACCGGCCATGGCTGACAGCGCCATTACCAGCAGCATCAACAACAGCCCGGATACGAACAGAACCGACCGGTGATCGCCCATGGCATACGCCATTTCAAGCGCGATATTGGCCGCCAGTGTCCGCACAGGATCAAACAATGATTCAGGGTGCTGCACCACGTTGCCGGCGACCATCAGCACCGCCATGGTCTCACCCAGCGCACGCGCGGCGGCAAGGATGATTCCGGCAGTAATACCGGCCCGTGCAGCAGGCAGCACAACCCCGGCGATCGTTCCCCAGCGCGACAACCCCAGCGCTGCAGCATTTTGCAATAATTCGTCAGGCACCGCTGCAAGCGCCGTATAGGCGGTTATCGCTATCATGGGCAGAATCATCAATGTTAACACCAGTACAGCGGCCAGCAGGCTTGCCCCAGGCGGCTGCCATTCGCTGATTAATGGCACCAGCACCGTCAACCCCCAAAAACCGAAAACCACCGAGGGAATACCAGCAAGCAGTTCAATCAGCCGCTTGTAAAGCGAAGCCAGGTGCGATGGCGCAAAAAACACGATAAACAATGCCGAAGCAATCCCCAGTGGTACCGCCAGCGTTATCGCACCGATACTTGCCAGCAGCGTGGCGGACAGCATCGGCATCAAATTGTAAGCGCTTTCGAGCGGATGCCATGATGGATCAGTCAGAAATCCTGCCACTGGCAGACCGGTTAAAGCGGGCCAGGATTCGAGTAGCAGAAAACACAGAATCAACAGCATGATCAGCGCGGACAACAATGCGCCGCTTCGCAGAATACCGGTCAGTACACGGTCAGTTAGCATCAACCGGAACAAAATATTGCGCTTCGATCAGATCATGCACCTGCGGCGATTGTGCAAACAGGATGAATTCCCTGGTTAATCCCTGCGGCTCGCCAGCGGTAACCAGATTGAGCGGGCGCGACAGGGAGAAAATCCCTTCACGCACATTTTCCACCGAGGCTTCGACGCCATCGAGTGCCAGCAAGCGTAACGGCGCGCCGCGCTGCACTTCGTATTCGGCGGCGCCGATGGATACGTAACCAATCGCATTGCGGTTGCCTGTTACCGTTTTAATGCCCTGCGCATTGTCACCTATGATGACATGCGGCTTGATGGCGCTGTTTTTAAGCTGCAGATAATCCAGAAACAACTCCAGCGTAGAACGCCCTTCGGCTTTGTTGACAACGGTGATGCGCGCATCCGGCCCGCCAACAGCACGCCAGTGCGACAGGTCCCCGGTGAAAATACCGGCAACCTGCCGCCTGTTGAGCCCGGTCACCGGATTATCCGCGTGCACAATCAGACTGATACCGTCCAGCGCAATGGTGAAAGCAAGCAGGTCGGATTCGTCCGGTTTCAGGGCGCGCGACACCATGCCGATATCGGCAATACGCTTGCGCACATCGTTGATTCCGCGCGATGAGCCGCCTGTCTGTACATCGATGCGAACATCCGGAAATTTCGCTTCGAAACGCCGCGCTATCTCATTGATCAAAGGTGCGACTGTGCTCGAACCCGTCAAAACCAGCCGTTGCGATCCAGCATTCGCAACGGCTGGTACAGCCCAGACCAATCCGCAAAACGCGATGACCGCCGCTACGACACCGAACCGATTGGTCAAGGAAAAAATAATAATTTTAACCATACGTTACCGCGTGTCATTCAATTTCCAGTCGTAATCAAGATAACGTATCCTAAACCCACCCGCTGCAGCCGCCTGCCTGTCCTGTTCGTTATCCGTCAGGCTGTCCGCATACCGCGCCAGAAACTGATTCAGCGAATGCCACCCACCCCAGCCGCTTTCGAAGTCTTCAGCGTACCAGTCAAATATTTTAGAAATTTCCAGACGGCCTGTCGACGAATTATAGCGATTGCGCGTGCGATCTCCCAGAAACGCTTTGGTAACGATTTCAAATTGCTGTTCGAGCTTTTCACCGGCAAATGCCTGATTCAGCAACGCCGGACAACCTATCGACGCGCAATTCACTGCGAAATGAATGCGCGGTTCATTGTAGACGCCTGGCTTGCGGATCATGCCATGTTCAATATCATCGAGCGAGCGCATTTGGCCGAGCAACGGGACAAACGCTTTCTTCCAGGGGCTGCGCAAAAATGAACCCAGGTCCTTGATCGAATCGAGCTTCGGATAACGTGTCAGAATCAGTTCAACGGTAAACGCGTTATAGGCGTTAATTAAAAATGCCAGCTGCGCCGGCTTGCTCCAGCTTGAAAAAGCGTGCCTATCGACAGCGGAAAGCTGCCTTAAATAATCATGCAGCACTTTCTGCTCACGCAGAAAACCGTCATAGTCCACCTGACTGGCCCGCCCCTGGTTAATCATAACTACATGATCACGCAGCAATCGGTCCCAGGCAGAATGATCAAATTGCTCCGCCCAGACAGAATGCGTCCAGCACAATAGCAATACAGTCAAGCAAATTCTGATTAACCCTGTCATTCTGTAATTCTCAATTTTGCTCAATAACCGGCAATTAGTCGGCATTGCCCGGCATTGCTTACAGCTGCCGCAGCGGTGTTAAAACAGCTACCTCAAATACGTTTTCCAGCATCCTGTTCAATAAACGGCCTGCCAATATACCCAGTCATTTATGAACGACTCCTTACCGCAAGCCGAGCACATCCTGCATGTCATACAGGCCGCTGGTTTTATCCTGAAGAAAGCGCACGGCGCGCACGGCACCCATGGCAAAGGTCATGCGGCTGCTGGCTTTGTGCACAATTTCCACACGCTCGCCCGCGCCGGCAAACATCGCGGTGTGTTCACCGACGATATCGCCGGCACGGATGGTCGAAAAGCCGATGGTGTCGTCTGAACGCTCTCCCGTAACGCCTTCGCGGCCGTAAACCGCCACTTTTTTCAAATCCCGGTCCAGCGCATCGGCGATTACCTCGCCCATGCGCAGCGCAGTACCTGAAGGCGCGTCTATTTTGTGGCGGTGATGCGCCTCGATGATTTCAATATCATAGCCCTGGCGCAGCACTTTGGCCGCGATCTCAAGCAATTTGAAAGTAACATTAACGCCCACGCTCATATTGGGCGCAAACACTATGGCGATATCGTTTGCCGCGGCCTTCAATTGTTTCTTTTCCATATCTGAGAGACCGGTGGTGCCAATCACCATTTTTACCCTCGCCTCCCTGCAAGCTTTCAGATGCGCTAACGTACCCTGCGGGCGCGTAAAATCGATCATTTGGTGGCAGTCTGCCAAAGCCGTAACGATATCACTGGTGATTGAAATGCCGTTGCCTGAACCTATCAGTTCTCCCGCATCTTTGTTTAAAAAAGGACTGCCGCTGTGCTCCAGCGCAGCCGACAGCTGCATACCGTCAGCCTGCATGACCGCTTCCAGCAGCGCGCGTCCCATGCGACCGGCGCTGCCGGCTATAGCGATATGTTGAATGGACATGTAACTCCTGTGAATGATTAAAAATTTTATAGTTTAATTTTCTTCCGACTGTTCATCGGTTTCTTCTTCGACTGTTGATTCCGCACTTTCCGCACCGCCGGTATCCGAATCTGATGCGGTTGAATGGAGCGAATACAACTGTTCATTTTCAATCCGCATCAAGCGGTTATCTTCAAAATAAATTGTCAGTTTTTTTTGTACAACCAGGTCGCCTCCTTCACGTTCAATGTATGCGTAATCCCAGCGGTCATCGCGAAACACATCGACTATCAATGGAGAACCGAGTACAAACCGTACCTGAGACTTGGTCATCCCTTCTCTTAATTTGCCGAGCATTTCGTCGGTCACCACATTGCCTTGCTGCACGTCGATTTTATAGAGTACATGCGGAATTAAAAAACATCCTGACAAATTAAAAAAAAACAGCAACATAATGATTATTCTTATCATTTTATAGATACACACATATTCGTTATGCTTATATAGTAGACTGCGCATGATTGAGCACGATATGATACAGTAAATTAATTACATGACAGAAATCACCATGAGCAATTCCGGAGAAGCCAAAAGCATCGATCTGAAGACCATCGGCTTAAAAACCACACTGCCGAGACTCAAGATACTGAACCTGTTCGAGAACAGCCCTATACGTCATCTCTCGGCAGAAGACGTTTACAAAGAGTTGATCAATGAAAATGAAGATATCGGCCTTGCAACAGTTTACCGCGTCTTAACGCAATTTGAACAAGCCGGTTTGCTGGAACGTCATCATTTCGAAAGCGGCAAGGCTGTTTTCGAACTGAAAAATGAAGGACACCACGACCATCTGGTCTGTATGCAGTGCGGCCGTGTGGAGGAATTTTATGATGCCGATATTGAAAAGCGTCAAGAGGCGATAGCAAAAGAGCGCGGATTTAAACTGCGTGAGCATTCGTTATCACTGTACGCCGAATGCCTGCGTGATGCATGTCCGCATCGCAGCAAATAATTTTAATCTCCGTTTGCTTTTAAAAGTTAAACGAATAATGTCTTTTTTGCGATTGCCCGGCACAGCGTTTTTTTCAGTTACAGCCCTTCACATCACTGTACTAACCATCGGCATTACGGTTTTCAGTTACAGCGCGGCTGCAAATCAACAGTTCAACAAATGTGTTGCCGAATTGAAACCGCAAGCGCTGCAACAGGGCATATCCGAGCGTACGGTCAACAGTATACTTGGCCAGGCCAGGCATCTTGCGCGCGTGATCGAACTGGACCGCCGTCAGCCCGAATTCACACAGACGTTTGCAGGCTATTTCAATACGCGCGTCACCGGTGAACGGGTTCGCAACGGACGCAGGCTGTTCGCAAAGCACCGTGATTTATTCGGCAAAATTGAGCGGAAAACCGGCATTCCACCGAAATACCTGGCTTCATTCTGGGGCCTTGAAACAAACTACGGCGGATACTTCGGCGACTGGTCGGTGCCGAATGCATTAACGACACTCGCCTGCGACCCGCGCCGCAGCACGTATTTTACCCAGGAATTATTCAACGCCATGCGCATCATCGACGCGGGAGATATCACCCCCGAACGCATGAAAGGTTCCTGGGCAGGCGCAATGGGCCACATGCAATTCATGCCCTCCACATTTTTAAATTATGCCATCGATGCCGATGGTGACGGCCGCCGCGATTTATGGGGCAGCCTCGAAGATGCCATGGCTTCGGCAGCGAATTTTTTGCTCAAAATGGGCTGGAATCCGGATCTCGAATGGGGTCAGGAGGTCAAATTGCCGCCGGATTTTGATTACACTTTAGCCGGCAGTCAGCACAAACGCCCACTCAGTGACTGGATAGCACGCGGCGTCATGCCGGTATCCGGACCGGGCCTTTTGCCAACAGATCAAAAAGTGTCGCTACTGGTTCCCGCCGGCCACCAGGGTCCTGCGTTTCTCGTTACCCACAATTTTCACGTCATCATGCGCTGGAACCGCTCAGAATATTACGCCCTGTCAGTCGGCCACCTTGCCGACCGCATCGCCGGTGAACCCGGTTTATCTCAGCAACCACCCAAGGATGAAATCAAAATCACGCGCGAGCAGGTGAAACAACTGCAACATGACCTGCATACGCTGGGCATCGATGCTGGCGGCGTAGACGGCGTCATGGGCCCGCAGACGCGCAAGGCTATCAGTCTTTTTCAGCAAAGAACGCAGCGCGTCGCAGACGGCCATCTGGATGCCGACCTGCTCAATGCGGTGCATGCTGCAGCGCAATAATGATGCGGCAACAGCAGAACGTCAAACCGGCCTGCTAACCGGTTTTATTGCCATCCCCGGACAAATGCTTTTCAATATGTTTTTCAACATCGGTTTTGCTGAAACCGATCTCACTGGCCACCCGGTGCGCGTGACTGACCCGCGATACACCATCGATCATACGGTGGGTCGGCGCGTCCTGAACAAATTCAACCTGCAGATACCGTCCGATGCCTTCATTCTGCAAGCGCTCGCATAATTCGTGATTATGGGTAACCAGTATAGTGCTGGCGCCAAGTTGATGAAAGCCTTTCAGAATATATTCAGACAGTGTCATTTTTTCTTCAAATGTGGTGCCTTCGGATAACTCGTCAAGCACGACGAGACTAAGCGGCGTCGAATTAAAGAAAATTTCACGCGTACGTTTGAGTTCATGTCCGAATCGTCCCATTCCCGCCGCTAATTGCCCCGGATCGGGTACCTGGTAATAAATGCGTTCCGCGGGAACCAGTTGTGCACTAGTTGCCGGAATATAACAGCCGATCTGACCGAGCAGTTGAATCTGAGCAATCGTCTTGCAATAAGCTGTCTTGCCACCGCTATTGGGACCGGTAATGATCAGCAGCCTGCCAACCGCATCGAGAATAATATCATTCGGTATGTAAGCGGGATTGTCATGTATCAGCAACGGATTTTTGGCGTTATCGGCAATCAGCAAATGATGCGGCTCATCCAGTACTTTAGGCAATGTCATGTGTCCCTGCAGCGAGTCCCGGTAGCGGTGATGCGACAATAATTCATCGAGTAAACCCAAAGCATCGAGCAATCTGGCCAGGTCCTCGCTTTGCCGGTATTGCCTGCGCAGCGGATAAATCACTGAATCACGGTCGGACGCCCCCATTGCCAGTAATACAATCGGAAAAACCGGAACGGTCAAAACCATAATGCCGTAACCGATATACGATGCACCGAGCTCAGGCGCCAGAATCTCAAAAAAAAGCATAATCGCATAAGCCGCCGCGATAAATACCGTCGCCGGGATCCACTTGAAAATGGTCGGACGAAACCTTGGCAGCGGTAGTAATCTGGGCTTTTCCCGGCGGGTTTTAAACTTATCGTTGGCCAGGTATACCGGCCCTTTCATCAGCTGATAAACGCGTGTCTGGTCAAATGTCTGCAGCGTTGAAAGCAATATTTGCAGATAACGGCTTTCAGGCCGCGGCAATGCTTTTGCTGCCGCCACTCTGTCGACGACATACTGCGTCCCTTCCCGGTATTGATGGTAACCAAAACCGCCGAATTCAAGCCTGCCTGTCCGTTCGGCCGGCACATCGGTGGTCAGTCCGCCGGAAAACTCACCATACAACAGATATTTGAGTTCCCGCTCCTTTTTAACCCCGTTGTCAATGTACCGTTCAAGCGCTTCTCGTATTTCACGATTCGACCCGATTTCCTGTAATGCTTCCTGCTTCAGTCGTAAAACCTGCGCATCCGGCAACGGACGCGCCAATGAACGGTACAAGCACAAGCACCCGGCTTCAGTACGTGTGTAGTTGATTTTGGCAAACAGCCTCTCGGCTTCAATTGCCTCGTATGTCTTTGGGTCCAGTACCGTATAATCTGATTCGGCAGGCCGGAAATCGTCAATGCCGGCAGGCTGATCTCCGCTGGAAAGAATAAATGGATGACGCCAGATAGCTTCATCGGGTACCGCTTGATTGGAATTATTCATATTTTTTCTATAACCATGCAAAAGCCGGGAGGCTGTCCGAGAATAAGTAACCGTAGCGAAAAAAACAGTTTGAAACAGGTTTATTTGATTATTTGAGGCGAATAGAGTACCAGATTGACTGAATGTGTAAAATATCAATATCCCGTTTAAGAATACAAACAATAGCGCGCCCGCAATTATTCAACTATGCCACAATCCAGGAAAATATTCCGCCTGACCGCGTACGGCGGTTCCATTGCCTTGATCCTCAGTGCGGTCTGGTATTTCACCCGGCCGCAGCCCCCTGAGGCTGAATTCGCCGCCGTGACCTATGGTAGTGTGGAAGCCACAGTTGTCAATACGCGTGCCGGCACAGTCAAAGCCTGCCAGCGCGCCAAACTGGCGCCTGCGCTCGGCGGCCAGATTGCCCGTATTCTCGTCGAAGAAGGCGACAGTGTCGAGCAGGATCAGGTTTTACTCGAACTATGGAATGCGGATCTCATCGCGCAACGGGAACTTGCCGAACGCCAGCTCGCGATGGCGCAGGAACGCCATCGGGAAGCCTGCATTCTGGCTGAGAATGCATGGCGGGAATCGCAGCGGACACAGCAGCTGGTCGACAAAGGCTTTATCAGCCCACAGGCCGCAGAAGACGCTGACGCCAACGCGCGTGCGCGCCAGGCCAGCTGCGATGCAGCGTTATCCGACATCAAGCGGGCAAAAGCGCAGATCCGCGTCACCCAGGCCGGTCTCGAACGTACTGTGCTTAAAGCACCTTTTGCAGGTATTGTTGCAAAAATAACCGGTGAAATCGGGGAATATGCCACGCCTTCACCGCCTGGCATCGCCATGCCGCCCGTGATCGATCTGATCGACACCAGCTGCCTGTACGTGACGGCGCCCATGGATGAAATCGACGCACCCAGGATCAAACTCGGTCAGCCAGCGCGCATTACACTGGACGCCATGCCGGAAATATCTTTTTCGGGTCTGGTCAGCCGTATCGCTCCTTATGTCACGGAAGTCGAAAAGCAGGCCAGAACCGTCGATATTGAGGTCAATTTCACCGATTTTCCGGATAATCCACTGCTGGCGGGCTACAGCGCCGACGTCGAGGTGATACTTGACAGCCGCGAGCATGTACTGCGCATACCGACTCAGGCGTTACGTCAGAACAATCAAGTCTGGCTGCTCGGTCCAGACAATACACTCATAGCACGGCAACTGGAAACAGGCTTGGCGAACTGGAGCTTCACCGAAGTCGTCAACGGCATCAAAGACGGGGACCGGGTGCTGATTTCATTCGATCTCGATGAAATCAAACCAGGCATCGCCGTACGGCCTAAACAGCCTAAAGAACCCGACACCCCTCTGTATTATGATTGAGCTCACCGGCATTACGCGCATTTTCCGCATGGGCGGGCAAACCATTTATGCGTTAAATCAAATCGATCTTGAAATACAGGATGGTGGATATGTAGCCATCATGGGGCCATCCGGCTCGGGTAAATCAACGTTGCTGAATGTGATCGGCTTGCTCGACAGGCCGGACAGCGGCAGTTACCAGCTCGACGGCAGGACGGTCACTGATTTATCGGAACCCGAACAGGCGCAGTACCGCCGTGAAAAAATCGGGTTTGTGTTTCAGTCGTTTCATCTGGTTCCGCGTTTGACGGCTGCCGAGAATATCGAGCTGCCTCTGGTTCTCAGTGGCCTGGCACCCAGCGAACGCAAGTTGCGCGTAAACGAAGCGTTGCGTGCATTTGACCTCTCGGATCGCGCCACTCACCGGCCATCTGAATTATCCGGCGGACAGCGGCAGCGCGTCGCCATCGCCCGCGCCACCATTATGCAACCGACAGCCATACTGGCTGATGAACCAACCGGAAATCTGGATCATCGAATTGGCGCGGAAGTTATTGCGTTACTGGAGAATCTGCATAAAACCGGCACTACGCTGATAGTTGTTACACATGACCGTGAACTCGGCGACCGTGCGCACCGTCAACTGATACTGCGTGACGGAAAAATTATTGCTGATAAAAAAGCATGACGCTGGCTGATACATTTCATTTATCGCTTAAAACAGTACTCAGTTACCGCCTGCGCTCAGTTTTGATTATTCTGGCCATGACACTGGGTGTTGCAGCCGTTGTCGTGCTAACTGCATTGGGCGACGGCGCCCGGAATTATGTCGTGAACCAGTTTTCTTCGATCGGTACCAATTTGCTTGTTGTCATGCCCGGCCGGGCGGAAACATCCGGCGCTTTCCCCGGCGCCGTACTGGGACAGACCCCGCGCGATTTGACGCTGAAAGACGCGCAGCTGCTTGGCAGACTGTCGCAAGTCAGGCGGTATGCGCCGTTGAATGTTGGCGAAGCGGAGCTTTCTGCCGCAAACAGGCTGCGCGAAGTAACCGTGCTCGGCAGCAATGCGGATCTCATTCCCATACGGCATATGAAGCTGGCGCAAGGCAGTTTTCTGAAGCGTGGTGCTGACTACAGCGCCCAGATCGTACTCGGTTCTCAACTCGCTCGTGAATTCTTTCCGCGCACGCAAGCTATCGGGCAGCGCGTCAGACTGAATGAGCGCCGTTTCCTGGTATCCGGCATACTCGCCCCCCAGGGGAAAACCATGGGCCACAATACCGACGAAATCGTGATCATACCGGTCAAACAGGCGCAGTCACTATTCAACACCACATCCTTGTTCCGGATACTGGTCGAAGCCAAAAGCCACGATGCCATAGAGCCGGCCAAAGAAGCCATACTGGAAACACTGAAACAAAGTCACGACGGCGAGGAAGATATCACTGTCATTACGCAAGATGCGATCCTGGCAACATTCGACCGGATTTTGCATGCATTGACGCTTGCTGTTGCGGGTATTGCCGCGATCAGTCTGATTGTTGCGGGTATTCTGGTGATGAACGTCATGCTGGTGGCCGTGAATCAGCGCACCTCGGAAATCGGGCTATTGAAAGCGATAGGCGCGCCTGCTGCGGATATCCGTTTTTTGTTTTTTGCCGAAGCAATGTGGCTGTCTACGGCAGGCGCAGTGTTCGGCTTTCTGCTGGGCCAGCTGGGCAGTCTCCTGCTGCGTCTGGCATACCCGGATTTGCCTGCCTGGGCACCCGTATGGGCAAGTGTGGCCGGTATTCTGGTCGCCCTGATTACCGGTATTCTGGCCAGTATTCTACCGGCTAACAAGGCCGCACGTCTGGACCCCGTTCAGGCGCTGGGCAAACAATGAACACAATTGATACACTGCACTTTGCCTTCCGCTCTCTGACCGCGCATCGCCTGCGCACCGCTTTATCGGCTTCAGGTATTGCTATCGGCATCGCCGCGGTCATCCTGTTAACCGCCATCGGCGACGGGGTACAGCGCTTTGTATTATCTGAATTCACTCAATTCGGAACCAATATCATCACCATCACTCCCGGCAAAATCACAACGCACGGCGGATCGCTGGGCGCTATCGGCAGTGCGCGCCTGTTGACCATCGACGACGCGGTTGCGCTGGGCAATTCCCATTATGTACAGTATACCAACGCAAGTGTTATGGGCAATGCGGAAATCAAGGCCAACGGACTCGGCAGGCGCGTTACGTTGTACGGCCAGAGCCCCGATTTTTCGCGCGCATTCAATATGCAGGTTGCTATCGGCCGATTCCTGCCCGATGACGATCCGCGTAATCCGCGCGCTTATGCTGTACTCGGCGCCAAGGTACATCAGGAATTGTTCGGCAGCGATAACCCTTTGGGCGAAATTCTTCAGGCCGGAGGATCCCGTTTCCGGATCATCGGCGTCATGGCGCCGAAAGGACATGTGCTTGGATTCGACCTGGATGACACAGTGTACATACCAACCACACGGGCGCTGGAAGTTTTTAACCGGGAAGGCGTGATGGAAATCAATATATCCTATCGGCCCGATGCACCCTTGGAAGCCGTTGTCGATGCGCTGAAGGATATTCTTACCGCACGGCACGGGCGCGAGGACTTTACGGTGACACCGCAACAGCAAATGCTCAGCACGCTCTCAACCGTTCTGAACGTACTCAAATTCGCTGTTGCAGCTTTGGGCGGTATTTCTCTGCTGGTAGGTGCTGTCGGTATGGTGACATTGATGCATATCGCAGTCGCGGAACGTGTGGCTGAAATCGGATTATTAACCGCACTGGGAACGACGCGCGCGCGTATACGTATTCTGTTTTTGATTGAGTCGACCGTGTTATCAACGCTGGGGGGGCTGGCGGGACTTGCCGCCGGTTCGAGTCTGGCCGGTTTGCTTAAAATTTTTGTGGTCAACTTGCCCGTGAATATACCCTGGGACTATGTTCTGGGCGCTCTGGCCATCTCCATACTGATAGGCCTGGCGGCCGGTGTGGTCCCTGCCATGCGCGCCGCCCGACTGAATCCGGTCGATGCGCTGCATACCGAGTAAGCTGTATTGGCAGTCTTCAGACAATATGCGCCCAAAGCCCGTTCAGAAAAAGGTGCCCGGGACGTCAGGCTGACGCATGATCGGCCGGATCGTGACAAGTTAATGGTGAACCGGACACAATTATGTTATAACCACTGACCTGACACATCCATCTTTGATTTTGCCACCTGGTTTGAACAGAAATGCCATTTAAACCCGTTATTCTCTGGACAGATGCACTGGTTTTTCTAGTGGTTTTTATCGTGCTCGTTACCATATGGCATGTCCGCAGCAATGAACATTTACTTGCGCCATGGAGAAGAGTCGGACACAGCGCCAGCGGCATGTCCGCACTTACCGTTTTACTGGTTTTTATTTTTATCGGATTGCTGGACACGCTGCACTTCCGGCCCGCTCTGCCGCATACAGACAGTGCCGGAAAAAGTGTATACAGTGTTGAAGTGCTCAGCGTGCTCGATATCATGCTCACACCGTTGCGAGCCAACGTTGAAAAAACATATTCGGCGCCACTGGCAACGCATTTACATACCAAAGAAACCGTCGATCTGCCAGACGGCAGCCAGATACGCACTTTTGCCAGACTTGAATTCGGCGGCGCGCACCTTCAAAACCCGGAAACAGAGCATCTGCAGGATATCGGCTGGCGCGCTGCCGCCGGTGCCGGCCTGGGATTACTGGTGTGGTGCGGTCTGCATGCCATACTTTGCCTGCTGATGGCGCGCCGTTCAAGCAATAATTTTGCGCAGTGTTTTCAGGCCGTCTGGCGGCGTACCACAGAAATTCCCTGGTACGCCGTTCTCATTACGCTGGCGATTATCACCGTTCTGACCGGTGTTATCGGCATGCTTGCTGCACACTATCATGTACTGGGTACCGACAAGGTCGGACAGGATGTGCTGTATCTTTCACTCAAGAGTATACGCATAGCGCTGATCATCGGCACCCTGACCACTTTAATCATGCTACCTTTCGCATTACTGCTGGGTATAGCGGCGGGCTATTTCCGCGGCTGGATCGACGATGTGATTCAGTATATTTACACCACGTTGAATTCAATCCCCAGTGTTCTGTTGATTGCCGCAACCGTTCTCATGATGCAGGTCTACATTGAGACCCATCCGGAAATGTTTGATACGATCGCTGCACGCGCCGATATCCGTCTGCTTTTTTTATGTATTATACTGGGGATTACCAGCTGGACCAGCCTGTGCCGGTTATTGCGCGGAGAAACGCTGAAGCTGCGGGAAATGGAATATATTCAGGCCGCGCACGCGTTCGGCGTTTCACACTGGCGCATCGTCAGCCGCCATATTCTGCCCAATGTCATGTACATTGTCCTGATTGCCACTGTGATGGATTTCAGCGGCCTGGTGCTCGCCGAAGCCGTACTGTCATATGTCGGCGTAGGCGTTGACCCTTCCATGATCAGTTTCGGCACCATGATCAATGCGGCACGTCTGGAAATGGCCCGGGAGCCCATGGTATGGTGGGCCTTGCTGGCTGCGTTTGTATTCATGTTTACCCTGGTGCTGTGTGCAAACCTGTTTGCGGACGCGGTGCAAAAAGCACTCGATCCGCGCATCAAAACGTATCGGCATTACAATCATCCAGCAAACACAGGCCATAGCGCTGCTCCCGCAACAACGCAACAGGCTGCTGCAACACAGTCAACTGCCACACCGGCCTCAGCCGGTACTGTCAACCGACCGCCGCAGCCATGAGCGCTCTCCTGGAAATAGAAAATCTGAAAACGGTACTGCACACCGGCGGCAATCCGGTGCGCGCTGTCGATGGACTTTCGTTAGCCATCAATAAAGGAGAGACTTTCGCCCTGCTTGGGGAATCAGGCTGCGGCAAATCCATGACGGCACTGTCCATCATGCGGTTATTGCCCGACACAGGCGAGATTCTGTCGGGCACGGTCAAACTCAGCGGCAACGACATCCTTCAGTTACCCGAAACTTTGATGCGCCGGATCCGCGGCAAACTGATCAGCATGATCTTCCAGGAACCCATGCTCAGCCTCAATCCGGTCATGACCATTGCGGATCAGATTAATGAAGTGTTAAAACAGCATTTAAGGCTGAATAACGAAGACGCGCAACACCGTATCACGGAACTGCTGGAACAGGTCGGCATTCCTGACGCACAGCGGAGAATGCATGAATTTTCATTTCAGTTTTCAGGCGGCATGAAGCAACGGGCGATGATCGCCATGGCACTCGCTGGCCAGCCGGAACTGTTGATTGCGGACGAACCCACGACCGCACTTGATGTCACCATCCAGGCGCAGGTGCTGGCGCTGCTGCGCCGGGTGCAGCGGCAACGTCACATGGCCATTTTACTGATTACGCACGACCTTGGCGTCGTCAGCGAAATGGCGCAGGTCGTTGCGGTCATGTATGCGGGAGAAATCGTCGAACAAGCCCCGCGGCAAAGCTTTTTCGCACAGCCTGCGCACCCGTATTCACAGCAGTTGTTCGCATCACTTCCGGCGAAACAAAAACGCCATCAGGAACTGGCTGTCATCAGCGGCACGGTACCCTCGCTGTCACGGAAATTTACAGGCTGCCGCTTTGCAGACCGGTGCACGTATGCTCTTGCACGCTGTCACGATACCGAACCGCAATGGCACGCCATTGCCGGCAACCATAAAGTCCGCTGTCATCTTTACGATCCGGCTGCAGCGCCTGTCCAAGACAAACCGATTTCCGGTACCGCTTTGAAAACTGCAGCGGCACCGCCGCAATCACCGGCCAACGAACCTTTGTTGCAAGTCGCCGGGCTTAAGGTTCATTTCCCGATACGCAAAGGACTGTTCAAACGCGCAGTCGGACAAGTCAAGGCTGTCGATGGCGTCTCACTGAACATCTTTGCAGGAAAAACGCTGGCGCTGGTCGGCGAATCGGGTTGCGGAAAAACCACTGTCGGTAAAAGCATTCTCCAGCTGATTGAACCGACGGCGGGCAATGTCCGCTATAACGGCAACGAACTGATAGGCATGCGACGTGAACAGTTACGCCCGTTACGCTCACAGCTTCAATTCGTATTTCAGGATCCTTATTCTTCACTGAATCCGCGGATGCGTATCATCGATATTATTGAGGAAGGCATGAATGCACTGAATATCGACGCACCGGCAGTGAATTCGCAGGCATCGCAGACACCACTGTCGCGCGAAAAAGCAATCGATGCACTACTTGATTGCGTTGGTTTGCCTAGTGAAGCCAAGTGGCGCTATCCACATGAATTCTCAGGCGGCCAGCGTCAACGGATAGCAATCGCCAGAGCGCTGGCGGTCAATCCCAGACTGCTGATCTGCGACGAACCGACCAGTGCGCTGGACGTCTCGGTTCAGGCGCAGATTTTGAATCTGCTGAACACATTGCAGGACGAATTCCGGCTCGCCTTTTTGTTCATTACGCATAACATTTCGGTTGTCGAATATCTGGCTGATGAAATCGCCGTCATGTACCTGGGCCGTATTGTTGAATGCGGGCGAATTGACGAAGTGATTGAAAATCCCCTGCATCCGTATACCCAGGCGTTATTGTCCGCCGTTCCGGTCATCGATGCATCCTCCGCTGTATCCATGATAAAATTGAAAGGTGATTTGCCCTCCCCCGCCTCGCCACCGGCCGGCTGCCATTTTCACCCGCGATGCCCGCATGCCATGCCTGTCTGCAGCCAGTCTTATCCGGCAGTCAGCACAATCAGCCCAACGCACTATACACATTGTTATCTTTATTCACAGGAGCACGATACCGACTGACATGAGCATTAGAAATGAAGCTACGCGGCGGCGCACGTTCGCCATTATTTCCCATCCGGATGCAGGTAAAACGACGCTTACTGAGAAACTGCTAATGTATGCCGGAGCAATTCATATCGCCGGCAGCGTCAAAGCACGCAAAGCCAGCCGGCACGCCACCTCGGACTGGATGGAAATCGAAAAGCAGCGTGGCATTTCCGTAGCCAGCTCGGTCATGCAAATGGAATACCGCGACTGCGTGATCAATCTGCTGGATACGCCCGGCCACCAGGATTTCTCGGAGGATACCTACCGGGTGTTGACCGCCGTCGATGCGGCACTAATGGTGATTGACGCCGCCAACGGCGTCGAGGAGCAGACCTTGCGCCTGCTGGAAGTCTGCCGTGCACGGTATACACCGATATTGACCTTTATCAATAAAATGGACCGCGAGGTGCAGCCGCCACTTGATCTGATCGACGAAATTGAACGCACGCTCGGCATGGATGCGGTGCCTTTCACCTGGCCGATCGGCATGGGCCGCGCTTTTCAGGGCGTATACGATCTGCGCAAACAGGGGCTGCGTGTTTTCAAACCGGGCGCCGACCGTGCCGGCACCGCAGACGAGTTCATCACAAATCTGGACGATAACGATGTACGAATGCGTTTCGGCTCCGCCCTGAGCGACGCGCAGCAGGAAATCGAACTGATTGAAGGCGCCACGCACACATTTGACCACGCGGCGTTTCTTGCCGGTCGGCAGACTCCGGTTTTCTTTGGTTCTGCTATCAATAATTTCGGCGTACGCGAAGTGCTGGACGCGCTGGTAGACCTGGCGCCGCCACCCGAACCCCGCCAGGCGATGCAACGCGAAGTACTGCCCGATGAGCAGAAATTTTCCGGCGTCGTCTTTAAAATCCAGGCCAATATGAACCCGGCGCACCGCGACCGCATTGCTTTTTTACGCATCTGTTCCGGTCAGTTCAAGCGCGGCATGAATCTTAAAGTCGCACGCAGCGGCAAAGATATCCGCACCAACACCGTGGTGTCGTTTTTATCGCAGCGCCGCGACATTCTTGAAGAAGCCTATCCCGGCGATATTATCGGCATACCCAATCACGGCACCCTGCAGCTCGGCGACACCCTGACCGAGGGTGAATCGCTGCAGTTTACCGGCCTGCCCTTTTTTGCGCCGGAAATTTTCCGCACAGTCGAAGTGGCCGACCCGCTGCGCAGCAAACAGCTCAAACTCGGGCTGACGCAGCTCGGCGAAGAAGGTGCGATCCAGGTATTCCGTCCGCATCTCGGCAACATGCTGCTACTCGGCGCGGTAGGCATTCTGCAATTTGAAGTTGTCGCGCACCGGCTGCAGCATGAATACGCCGTCGCCGCCCGGATCGCACCGGCCAAATATCAGCTGGCGCGCTGGGTGACGGCGGACGATCCGCGCGAACTGCAGCGCTTTATAGAAGCCAACGCCCACCGCATTGCCTATGACGCTGTAGACGCGCCGACATTTCTGGCTTCATTCGGCGCTGAAATCAGCGTCGCCGAAGAAAACTGGCCGTCCGTGCAGTTTCATAAAATGCGCGAGCATGCCGGGCTGGTTTTTCAAACGCAATAATTTTTTACACACAGGACACATTCCCTATGATCAGCAGCATGACCGGTTATGCAAACCGGTCGCAATCCACTCCCGACGGCACACTGACGCTGGAATTACGCGCGGTCAACAATCGTTTTCTGGATATTCAGTTACGCCTGCCGGACGATTTTCGGGCGCTGGAGCCCAAAATCCGCGAGCACATCGCGCAACAGTTATCCCGCGGAAAAATCGAATGCCGCCTGAACTTCACGCCGCATTCGGCCATTGAAAATCCGCAGGCACTCAATTCGGCGTTACTGCAAAAACTGCTGGAATTAAACACAGCAGTCAAAACCTCATTGCCTGAAACCGCCGGTTTGTCTGTTGCCGAGATTTTGAACTGGCCCGGCATGCTCGGCAACAACACGCTGTCCACCGGTACATTACATCAAAGCACGCTTACACTGTTGCAGGCGGTTCTGCCGGACTTAAAAGCGGCCCGTATGCGCGAAGGCGAGAAACTGCAAGCGGTATTGCTTGAGCGCGTTACCCGTATGCGCCAGCATGTCGCCGCAATTCTGCCGCGCATACCCGCCTTGATCGCAGCATTCGAGGAAAAACTCAGCACGCGCCTGCAAGAGGCGCTTAACCATCTTGATGACGAACGCATCCGCCAGGAAATCACCATTTACGCCGCCAAAATCGACATCGACGAAGAACTTTCCCGCCTGCAAACCCACCTGGACGAAGTCGAACGCATTCTGAACACCGGCGGAACCGTCGGCAAGCGCCTCGATTTTCTGATGCAGGAACTCAACCGCGAGGCGAATACCATCGGCTCCAAATCCGTCGATATCGACATCTCCAAAATCGCCATGGAACTAAAGGTCCTGATTGAACAGATGCGTGAGCAGGTACAGAATATTGAATAAAAAAGTTTTGTAGGATGCTTTGTAGGGTGCCAATAAGCGCAGCGCATTGCGCCTTAAAGATGCGCCCAATGGTGCAATGCCCCTTGGTTATTGCACCCTACGATTATCGAGCAAGACGGAAACCAGTATTGTAGCGGCGATAAGACGGATCGAAGCTGCGGCTTGCAGAACGGCAATGCATGCCGTGGAGGATCCACGAGCCGCCGCGCAACACGCGGTCGTGACCAGTATCCGGGCCTTGTGGATCGGTCACTGGTCCTGACGGGTAACCACCAAACCAGTCCTGACACCATTCCCTTACGTTGCCATGCATCTGGTACAACCCCCAGTCGTTGCAAGGCAAAGCCTTCACGTCAACTGTCTGTTCTCGGAATTCATCGCGTTGGCCATCGCTATAGGGATAATTCCCGTCGTAATTAACCAGCGACGAATCAATTTGGTCGCCCCAACAAAATGGTGTCGTTGTTCCGGCCCGGCACGCATATTCCCATTGCACTTCCGTTGGCAGACACAACTTCAATCCCGCTTTCAGGCCGTTCATTTTGGAGATAAACGCCTGCGCATCCCCCAACTGACATGTTCTACCGGCCGTTCTTCCCCTTTAAATTCACTGAGATTTTCATCCATGACTACTTGCCATAATGTCTGGGTCACAGTTGTGTCAGCAATCCAGAAACCTTTGGTTAATGTAACTTCATGTTGCGGCTCATCGTCGTTCCGTTCCGATTCATCTTTTGGCGAACCCATCAAAAATATCCCCGGCTCGCACCATCGGAACGCCTGACGCACGCTTTTATACGTGAACGCCATCCACAACCCGAATTCGTCCTCGCTCCAGTCGGACGCCCAGGCTTCGGGAAACTCATCAGGGAATACGGTATGTTTGCGGATAACCATAGCAATGAATTTTTTGCTAGTGTGCGCCCTTCATTTAGCGGAACAATTCAGCATGACAGCCGGTGCGGACTAATATAATGGTTTTCTTTTTGTTGTCAATACGATAAATCAACAACCAATCGGGTTCAATATGACATTCCCTGTAACCCGCATAATTTCCGATCAGACCATGATCCTTGTTTTTGGGCGGTAAAGGCGAGCAGGTTGCTATAAGATTGATCAGCAGTTCCAGCTTGTCGATAGTTTTGTTTTGGCGATGGAGACGTTTCAGGTCGCGCTTGAAGCGGCTGGTTGAAGCCACGGAAAACAAAGCTTAAACACCCAGTTTTTTACGTAAATCCTTAAAAGAATCAAATTTTTCCAGATCATTCGATTGTTCGGCTTCTTCCATAGCACTCAAGGTGTCCTGGTTCGGGATAACAATCTCAAATGGAATACCACCACGCATTTTGACCTGCGCGTAAAACATTCGGATGGCTTCACCTGAAGTAATTCCCAGTTGACTGAAAATGGTTTCCGCAGCCTGTTTGAGTTCCGGCTCAATCCTGACTTGTACACGGTCGTTTTTATGGCTCATTTTTGTATGCTTTAGAATTGCTCTTTGAAAGTACACCACAAATGTACTCCCTATCAAGTACGCAATCAATATTAAGAAACTGAAATAATGCTGTAATGCAGCATTACTTTAAATACATAATCAAAACGAATCGTTAAAAACTCCGGATGATTTTCCTTGATGCTTAGGTTTCACACGCACCACCCCCGCAGCCCATCCCCCGCCTGAGCCTTCGCGCGCTCCGTCGCGCTACGGTCAGCCGGCTGCTGGCCTGCTCCGGTTAACTGGTGCAATACCCTCCGGCCATTGCAGCCCGTCCTGCTTGAGCTCAGTGACCTCGGGCAAGACGAAAGCCGAAGTCGACGTTGCGAAGGGACGGATCGTCGGGGGAGCGGAAAGCAGAACGGCAGTTCCTGCCGTTGATGATCCACGAGCCGCCGCGCAACACGCGACTGTCTCCTGTATCCGGGCCTTGTGGATCGGTTACCGGCTTTGGCGAGGAATCACCATACCAGTCCTGACACCATTCCCACACGTTACCGTGCATCTGATACAACCCCCAGTCATTACATGGCAATGCTTTCACATCGACGGTTTGTTCCCGGTATTCACTGTGCTGGCCATTATTGTAGGGATAATTACCGTCAAAATTAACCAGTGATGAGTCGATCTGGTCGCCCCGGCTAAATGGCGTTGTCGTTCCGGCACGGCAGGCATATTCCCATTGCGCTTCCGTTGGCAGGCAGAGCTTCAACTCCGCTTTCAACCCGTTCATTTTGGAGATAAACGCCTGCGCATCCTCCCAACTGACAGTTTCAACCGGCCGCTCTTCACCTTGAAAACGACTCGGATTCTCGCCCATCACCACTTGCCATAACGCCTGGGTCACAGTTGTGCCGGCAATCCAGAATCCTTTGGTTAAAGTGACTTCATGCTGCGGCTCATCGTCGTCCCGTTCAGGTTCATCCTCCGGCGAACCCATCAAAAACGTCCCCGGTTCGCACCAGCGGAACGCCTGACGCACGCCTTTGTAGGTAAACGCCATCCACAGCCCGAATTCGTCCTCGCCCCAGTCGGACGCCCAGCTTTCCGGGAATTCCTCGGGAAATATGGTGTGTTTGCGGATGTTGATCATGGCATATTGTAAGGTGCAATAAGTGAAACGCATTGCACCATAGTATGTTTAATGGTGCAATGCCCTGCGGGTATCGCACCCTACTTTCACTCTTTGTAATTCGCCGTGTCCTCATTGCCACCCGCCCAATCCAGTTGGTAAACACCGTCTTCCACCAGTTTGTGGAATGTCGAATGTGGCCAATCGGCTACACGCTTGACAAGGCCATGCTTCACGGGATTGATATGCACATAATCCATATGCGCATTAAAATCGGATTCATCCCGGATTAGATGCTCCCAGAACCGCCGTTGCCAGATGCCCCGTTCGCCACGGCGTATTCGAGAAGCTCCGCGTGCTTCGTTTTGTGGCAGCCCTTTGGAAAACCCCATTTTAATCAACCGCCAGCGCGTCGCAAAATCCGCATCGTTCAACGGCAATTCGATCACGCAATGCAGATGATCCGGCAGCACAACCCAACCATGAATGACAAACGGATGCGTCTTTCGTACCACCGAAACAGATTTCCGTAACAAATCAATATGCCGCGTGAGCAAATCATTTCCTTGCCGTTGCAACAGATTCACTGTAAAAAAATAAGTCCCGCCCGGATGCCACAGGCGGCGATAATTTGGCATGCTGTCATTCCCCAAATACACATAGCAGGGTGTCAATAAGCGAAGCGCATTGCACCATAAACAAACGTCAAACTACCTAAAACTCTGACCGGCTTGAGCTCATGACCTCGGGCAAGACGAAAGCCGCCGCGCAACACGCGCCCGCCTTCGGTTTCGCGGACCTTGCGGAGAAGCCACGGACTCTGACGGATAATCATCATACCGGTCCCAATACCATTCCCAAACATTGCCATGCATTTCATATAACTCCCAGACATTCGGTGGATACCATGGCCTATACTGGATATTCAGGTGCGGTCATTTCGCCAAGCGTTACGAGACAAATTGCTTGCGCTCTTCCTGGAATTGCAGCACCAGACTGTAGATGACTGGAAACACCAGCAGCGTCAGAATAAGTACTGTAAACATACCGCCTAATACCGGCGCCGCAATGCGATGGGTGACATCTGCGCCGCTGCCGGTGGCCATCATGATGGGTATTAAGCCGATCATAGTAGAGAATGCTGTAATTGAAACTGGCCGCACACGCATAGCTGTCGCCGCTTCAACCGCTTCTTTGATTTCAGAAGGAGATAGCAGCGTCTGTTTTCGTTTGCGCAATCTGGCAATTTCGATATCGATAAAATTTAATACCATCACGCCCGTTTCGGCAGCCGTCCCGGCCAGCGCTATAAAACCAACATAGACCGCGACAGAAAGATTAAATCCGAGACCGTATACTAACCATATGCCACCAATAAGACCGAAAGGAACGGTCAGCATCACGATAATAGGTTCAACCATGTTGCGAAAGGTCAGGTAGAGTAAAAAGAAAATCAGTACAAGTGTTAACGGCACTATAATGCGAAGTTTTTCTGCAGCCCGCTCCATGTATTCGAACTGACCGGACCAGCTGATGGTGTAGCCAGCAGGAAGCCTCACCTGGTTTTCAATAAGCGTTTTTGCTTTTGTCACAAAACCGCCGATGTCAGCGGTTTTGAGGTCTACATAAATCCAGGCATTAGGACGCGCATCTTCACTTTTAATTGAAGGCGGGCCACGCCTTAGCGTAAGATCGGCCACCAGTGACAGCGGGATTTGCGCGCCGATTGGGGTAGGAATCAACGTACGCTTCAGACTCTCCAGATCATCCCGCAATTCACGTGGATAACGCAGATTGACAGGATAACGTTCCAGGCCTTCTACCGTTTCAGTAATGTTCATGCCGCCAATTGCACTTTGAATCACGTCTTGAACGTCGCCCACCGTTAAACCATAACGGGCGGATTCATCGCGTTTGATATCGAAGTCCAGATAATATCCGCCAGCGGCCCGGTCGCCAAAAGCAGATAGTGTTTCCGGCATGGTCTTCATGACTTGTTCAATCTGTTCAGACAATTGCTGCAATTTGTCCAGGTCAGGCCCGGAAACTTTGATGCCGACAGGTGTTTTAATACCGGTCGACAGCATATCGATACGTGTTTTGATTGGCATGGTCCAGGCGTTGGCTACGCCGGGGAAATTAATGGCCCGATCCATTTCAGACATCAGTTCTTGCGTAGTTTTGTTTGGATCGGGCCATTCCGAGCGGGGTTTAAGCCGAACGGTCGTTTCTATCATCGATAAGGGGGCAGGGTCCGTTGCGGTTTCGGCGCGACCGACTTTCCCAAAGACATGGTGCACTTCAGGGAAGGTCTTAATGATCTTATCAGTTTGTTGCAAAAGCTCTTTAGCTTTGGTGATGGAAATGCCGGGGAATGTACTGGGCATGTAGAGTATATCGCCCTCATCCAGCGGCGGCATAAACTCACTGCCGATTTTGGATAACGGATAAAAGGTTGAAGCCAATAGCAGCATGGCCAGTACCAATGTCACTGCCCGCCAGCGCATGGCCAGCTTGAGTATCGGCGAATGAATGAAATGCAAGAAGCGGTTGGCAGGATTTTTTTGCTCGGGAATAATTTTGCCGCGAATAAAATAACCCATCAATACGGGTATAACGGTAATAGTTAGGATGGCTGCTGCGGCCATCGCATAGGATTTGGTATAGGCCAGTGGACTGAACAGCCGGCCTTCCTGTGCTTCCATCGCAAAAACAGGTATAAATGATACGGTAATGATGAGTAATGAAAAGAACAGTGAGGGCCCTACCTCACGGGAAGCTTTGCCTATGGCCTGCCAACGTTCTCTTTTGGTTAACCCGGCCTTTTTCCTGGCGACTGCTTCACTCAGATGTTTATGGGCGTTCTCCACCATCACAATGGCGCCATCGACCATGTCGCCAATCGCGATGGCAATGCCCCCTAAAGACATGATATTGGCATTGATGCCCTGCCATTTCATAACAATAAATGCCATCAATACAGCCAGTGGCAGTGTAATAACAATGACCAGTGACGAACGCAGGTGCAGTAAAAACAAGCCAACCAGTACACAAACGATAATCAATTCCTGGACCAGCACTGTATTTAATGTAGCTACCGCGCGTTCAATCAATGCGCCACGGTCATAGACAGGAATAATCTCGACACCTTCCGGTAACCCTTGCTTGAGTCCATTCAGTTTTTCACGCACTCCCAGTATGGTCGCCTGCGCGTTATCACCATAACGCATGATGACAATACCACCGGCGACTTCGCCTTCACCGTCTAACTCGACGACACCTCGGCGCAGCTCGGGGCCGATTTGTACCTGCGCGACGTCTTCCAGGCGGATGGGCGTGCCATTGGCGTCCACACCAACCGGAATGCTTCTGATATCATCAAGCGATTGGATATAGCCTAAACCACGTACCATATACTCAGTTTCGGCCATTTCGACTACTCTGCCGCCGACATCATTATTCGAGCGTTGAATGGCATATTTCACTTTGGACAAGGGAATACCATAGGCGAGTAATGCATTCGGGTTAACTTCTATCTGATATTGTTTGACGTAACCGCCGACTGACGCGACTTCTGACACGCCCGGTACTGTTTGCAACGGGTAGCGTAAATACCAGTCCTGTATGGAACGCAATTGCGCCAGGTCGTGCTTGCCCGTTCGATCAACCAGTGCATATTCGTAAATCCAGCCGACACCGGTTGCATCCGGTCCCAGTGATGGACTGACCCCCTGCGGCAGCCGTGCATTAGCATAGTTGAGGTATTCCAGCACCCTGGACCTGGCCCAATACATATCGGTATCATCTTCGAAAATGATATAAACGAATGACAGTCCAAAGAAAGAATAACCGCGCACCACTTTTGCATGCGGCACCGCCAGCATCGCTGTGGTCAACGGATAGGTAACCTGATCCTCCACTACCTGGGGTGCTTGTCCGGGGTATTCAGTAAACACAATGACCTGTACATCCGACAGGTCTGGAATAGCGTCTAACGAAATATTTTTAAAAGACCAGTATCCTGCCGCTGCCAGTACAACTACCGCCAGCAGAACCATAAAACGATTATTTAGCGATCCATTGATGATGGCATTAATCATGTTGATGCGGTCCTTCCTCTATCTGTAACGGGTTGGGTCTGGAGTCTTTTTCTTTTAGTCCCGGTTTTATCATTTTGGCTGTGGCTTCACGCAAACTGGATTCAGAATCAATCAGGAACTGGGATGAAGTAACGACTTCCTCACCTTCATTCAATCCATGCAGCACAACCACTTTTCCATCAGCTGCCACGCCTGTTGTAATTGTCCGCGGTTCAAATTTTCCAGCGCCACGCGCAACCAGTACCTTGTCGCGTGTGCCTGAACGGATGACCGCCTCGGACGGAATCACTAATGCACTTTTTTGTTTGCTTGCATAGATTGACACTTCGGCGAACATGTCCGGTTTTAATAACGATTCGGTATTTTTAAAATCAAGACGCACTTTGATTGTGCGTGTTTTGGCTTCGGCATATGGGTAAATGAAGGCCAGGTGTCCTCTGAAAACACGTCCGGGAATGCCTGCCAGCCGCATTTCAACCAGATCGCCCAATTGCACCCAGGGCAATTCATTTTCGTAGATATCGGCATATACCCAGACTGCGGACAAGTCAGCGATCATGTAAATCTCAGTAGCTGGCGTCACGTATTGGCCTTCTCGGGCGCCTACATTAACCACAATGCCGGAAGCCGGGCTATGAATATGCAAGGTTTTATGTATGTTATGGTCTTGTGTCAGATCATGCAGTTGATGTTGCGGAACATCCAGGAGTTTTAGCCGTTCGAGCGCGCTGCTGGCCAGTTCTTCCGCACCGCGGCGAATGTCTGCAATGGGACTTTGTTTTAGTATGTGAAGATGGTTTAAGGCCAGGACATATTCCTGCTGGCTGACAACCAGCTGGGGAGAATAAATACTCAGTAAATTCTGATTCTTCCTAACCTCCTCACCGGTTTTGTCTACACGCATGGTTTCAATCCACCCTTCGACTTTAGGATGTAACCGAACGATACGTTCTTCATCATAGCCCACCCGGCCGACTGTTCGAACGATATGCGACAGCACGTCTCTTTTAACAATCGCAGTACGCACCCCTATATTTTGCGCAACGACCGGATCAATTTTGACTGTACCCGCTGGCTGACCGTCTTCACCGTTATTGTCGGCGTAAACCGGTATATAGTCCATGCCCATTGTATCTTTTGCGGGAACGGGAGAGGTAATCAATGGATTCATCGGGTTACGGTAGAAAAGCGGTTGCCTGTTTTGTTCCGAGTGCACAGCCTGGCTGTTTCCCTGCTGGTGCTGTGTGACCGCCGGCTGTATATAATCGTTAGCCAACCAGCCCCCACCGACACCTATTATCAACATCACAACAGCAACGATTATTAATGGTTTATTCATAAATTTCTTCCTTGCCAACTGCGGCCACTAATTTTGCCAAAGCCTGATTGGCTTCAGCAAAAGCACTCCAATATTGCAGCTCATTATTTAATAAAGTAATCTGGCTGCGGACCAGATTCAAAAAATCGACTTTGTTGACCTGATAACCAACCAGCATGGATGCCACAGTCTGTCTTGCCTGAGGAATAATCCCGGTTTTGAACAATACCGTCTGTTTCGAGGCGCGTTGAAAATCGCTATAGCTTTGTGAGATCTCGGCACGCACCTTATTCCATTCGTCCTGTAGCATATATTTCTGCTGCATCAACTCACTGTTTCGCTGATCGACTGCCTTCGCTTGCTTGCGGTCCAAAAAAATCGGAACGTTCATACTCAAACCAAGGGTTAAAAAATCATCCCGATCAATACCTGCTGGGTTGTCACGCCGGAATCCATAAGAAGCCCGTAACTTAAAGTCCGGATAAAAATCTTTTTTAGCCAGATCAACACGGGCCCTTGCAGCATTGACAGACTCATGTTTCGATGCCAGCAGAGCTCTGGAGTGTTCGGCCAGTTGGTACAATGCCGTTTCAGAAAGAATGGCCGGCAATTCTTCTGCTATTTCTTCAAGTAATGTTATTGATTGGTTGGCAGCTCTATCCAGTAATACATTCAGTTTCGCAACGGAATTATGTCGCGCGCCCTCCAGCCTGAGCTGTTGATCCAGTAGTTTGGACAGTTCCAGTTGTGCCAATAAAATATCTTGCTGCAGCCCTTCACCCACTTCATATTTTGTACGTGTGATCTGAATAAACTGCTCCAGCAGCAGCTGATTGTCTTTTACGACTTGTAGCGCATGGTCCAGGTAGAAAATTTGCCACCAGACCTGTTTAACGTTACTGAGTAACCACCACCGCGCTTCCGTTACATTCTCGAATGCAGCTTTTGCTTCAAAACTTGCCGCTGAGCTGCGTAATGCCAGTTTTCCCGGAAAAGGGATTACCTGCGAAATGCCCGGGCCGATTTGCGTCATGTCCACCTGAGCAGTATTGAATGTATCGACAGGCAGATTTGCAGCACTGAAACTGATTTCAGGATCAGGCAGCGTGCCTGCCTGTGGCGGGATCGCTGCCATTGCCTCGGCGCGCGCGCGCATTTGCGCCAAATCCGGATTGTTCCGGATCGCTATTTCTGTCGCCGATTTTAGTGTTAAAAAATCATGGTCTGCTCCGGCGAACACATCGTTTACAAGTAACAACAAACCTAAAGTAACGCTGTTTAGAATAATAAGAAGTGAAAACATAATGCGCCATACTCGTAATATAAAAGCCTTAGGAGTCGTTCATAAATAACTGTAACACCTGGTTCGCATCTGGCGGGCACACTGCGGCGTTGTTCGCCGCCGCCGTAGCTTGATGACTCACCTCTCGCCTTGCATCCCGCCAGACGCGCCCAATTGTCACGCTTATTTATTCACGGCTCCTTAACGTGAAGGAAACTATGCCTTAACCTGTCAAATGCTTTTGTCGTGCATCTAGCCAGGATCAGAATGAAATTTATTCGGCCACCGATGAAATCCATCAAGCTCAATATAATAGATAGCGCCTAACCACCTTTAAGCCAGTGGGTTTCTTGTTACTGCTCAGGGTGAATTATGCGAGAGGAGGGCGTTGAAATTGTTCAGGTATAAACGAATCTGATTGAGCTGTAACCGAGAAATTACAGGAAATGCAATCGGGGGAGGATGGATCAGAAAGTATAGAAGGTATATAAGTGCTGCAGCTTACATGACATAAGGTGTCCACCTCACATTCTTGGCCGGAAGCCGTGTTACTTGTTTCTTTGAAATGAAGCGCATGCTGGTGGCCATCAGTTATAGGAGGAGCATCAACGGCATTGATTTTATTAACTGTATTTTCTTCATGTACGCACGGCAACTGCCCAAAAGCAAACGCTCCTTGCAATGGCAACCAAAACATGATTAAAACCAAAAGTATTCTGCCTGATCTTCCAGTCACTAGAATTTGATTTTATTTGACAATAAATAATTTTCTCTAAACACCAACACTTTCTACATTAAAGTATTGTCAGTGTCAAGCTGGATACCTAACATGACCAGGCGTAGTATTGACAGGGTTCCAAAAAAGGCGGCGATCCATATGGTTAGCGCATGGGCGCAGCGCAATAGTCTGGTTTTGGGTCAGGCTCAAGTGGGTGAAAAATCCAATGAAATTACGGCCATTCCCAAACTGCTTTCCCGTCTGGATCTTACAGGAACGGTGATCGCAATTGATGCGATGGGTTGCCAGAAGAAAATAACCAGCCAGATTGTCCGGCAAGACGCGGACTATATCTTGAGTCTGAAAGGCAACCAGACCAAAAAAGCCGCCGAGAGTGCGCTTGATACACTGGAGGCAAAATGGGGAAAACAGTATCCTACTATGATCGAATCATGGCGAAGCAAATGGGACAATTCATCGGTATTCTTCAAATACCCTGAGCCGATACGCCGCATAATGTATACAACCAACGCCAATGAAGCGGTGCCTCGTCAGTTTCGGAAATCAACCAAGATCAAAGACGTATTTCCAAATAAAATCAGTCTGTTGAAATTATTGTACGTTGGTATCAAGAACGCCAGCAGAAAATAGGCAATGCCATTTCCAAACTGGAATTTGACATTGTCCCAACTGGCGATATATTTTGAGGGCCGCTTGGATGCTGCACTGGATTTGTAAATTCGTTGCCGAATTTTATATCGCCGCTGAAAACGATCGCTGTCTGGGTGATCGGTTGAAGTGACTCAACAAGCGAAGCGCGTTAGGCGTTAGGTTGACACAGAATTATGAATGCCCTCGTTCAAATTCAGACCTGCATATTCATTATTTCCTGATAAGCCGTGACGAGTTTATTACGAACCTGTACCATGGACTGGAAAGATACATTGGCCTTTTGCAATGAAATCATCACTTCATGCAGGTCCGTATCGGAATCGCCGCTGACAAAGTCCCTGCTTAGCTGCCCCGCTGTCTGCTGTACGTCATTGACCTTGTCGATCGCGGCTTTTAATGTCCCGCTGAAGTCAACCCCGGCTGTTTCATTATTTTCTTCCGGTTTCTTTACACCTGAGGTCAGTGCTGAGGCCGCATTTAATTGTTCAAATACATTATCAATTCCAGATCTATCCATAATTAAAACCCTAATTTCAGAATTCCCCGACACAATGGCTGTGATTTATGCCGAAGTGTATCCAGAATATGCTTGCGCTCCAGCGCTTTCATATCCAGTGATGCAGCTTCTACAGAAATATCAGTCTGCCGGGAATTAGTGCCGGCAACCGGTAGTATGGCGCGCTGCATCACGTTTTCAAGTTCCAGAACATTGTCAGGCCAGTGATAGTGCGTAAGAATGTTAATTGCATCCTGCGACAGGCTGCGGGCACAGCAATGCTGTGCGACCATCTTAATCCATTTCACAAAACGCCGTGCCAACGGCTCGATATCAAGCGGTCTTTGTCTTAGCGCCGGCACTTCAATCGGAAAAACGTTTAAACGGTAATATAAATCTTCCCTGAATTTTTTGCGCTTGACCATCTCAGACATATCACATGCATCGGGGTCCAATGCAATGACACCGCCAGGCAATGCACGCAATAACAAAGCCAGTTTCTGAGATAACGCTTCTTTCGCCGCCAATTGCCGGTGCAGTCCGCCATTAGCCAGCATCAGCTCACGCGTCAACCGCTCCACCTGCAGCTGCAAATCCCGATACGCGCCCGACAGCTGTTCAGAGGCCGCATTAAATACAGTGGATGCAACTTCCAACTGTTCCTGGCCCGGCATATCCGGCAATGGTTCGGCTACATTCATGTGATTGACATCTATATTCGAAATTCAATAACAATTGCTGATGATGAAGCGCAGCATAGCATTAAAGGAAAGTATTGTTATGGCTAGAATAAGACAAGCAAATTTGCTTTATTTGAGCATTCAAGAAAAATGAGAATTCTTGATAATACGTTCGCTGAGAATGTAATCCAGATTGGATATCATTACGCGGCATCAGTCGATTTTTGACGACCAAAAGACGTATAAGCAAACGACTAATTGCATCACTAATAATGTTTAAAACAATTTTTATCAACAATAATCTTGCAAGTTGAGCAGGAGTATATTTGTGGCCACAGTACCTAACGAAACCAACACAGCAAAAATTCCACCGCCCGGCATGGCTTCTGTATTAGGCAAATTCAATCAGCTGCCCAGCCAGAAAAAACTGGGAGTTATGCTCGCTGCGGCGGCAAGCATTGCGTTGCTTGCCGCCGCCTGGATGTGGAGCCAGTCACCCGATTACCGGGTACTTTACTCAAATATCTCCGATCAGGATGGCGCCGAAATTATCAGCGTACTGCAACAAGGAAATGTTCCATACAAATTTTCACACAATAGTGGCGCAATACTGATACCCAGTGACCAGGTGCATGAAGCACGCATACGCCTGGCAGGCCAGGGATTACCGCGAGGGGGGCTGGTCGGGTTTGAATTAATGGAAAATCAGAAATTCGGCATCAGTCAATTTCTCGAACAGGTCAATTATCAACGCGCCCTGGAAGGGGAATTGTCGCGATCCGTACAGTCTCTTTCAGCAGTGCAAAGCGCACGTGTACACCTGGCCATTTCCAAACCATCCGTTTTTGCCAGAGAAAGACAAAAACCCAGTGTTTCAGTATTGCTGAATTTATATCCGGGCAGAATACTTAGAGAAGAACAGGTCAGCGCTATTGTCCATCTTGTTTCCAGCAGTATTCCCAATCTGCCCGTTAAGAATGTCACTGTTGTTGATCAGGATGGTAATTTGCTCAGCGGTCAGGAACGTCCCAAAAATGAATCTAAACTCGACGCCAAACAGCTGGAGTATATACACGAGCTTGAAGAAAGCTATACAAAACGTATCGAAGCGATACTGTCACCGATTACCGGTGCTGCAAATGTACGCGCTCAGGTCACTGCCGATCTGGATTTCTCCAGAATCGAGCGTGCCGAGGAAATTTACCGTCCGAATAATACGGATACCGAAGCGGCATCAATTCGCAGCCAGCAAACAATGGAGTCGGTTTCAACCGGTAACAAAATTGATGGCGGCATTCCGGGTGCATTAACCAATCGACCACCTGAACCGGCAATTGCGCCTATCGAGATTAATGATGAAGACGCGGCCGACGGTATAAAACCAGAACCGCTGCCGACTGATCAACGTAAAGAATCAACCATCAATTATGAAGTCGATAAAACGGTTCAACATACGCATCTGCCTACCGGCAACATTAAGCGTTTGTCAGCTGCCGTAGTTGTCAATTACCGTAAAACAATTGACGAGGAAGGTAATGTCACGCATTCACCACTATCCAATAAAGAAATTCAGGAAATTAATGAGCTGGTAAAAGACGCAATGGGTTTTAATGAGGAGCGTGGCGACACCTTAACGGTTACCAATAATTTATTTACCGATTCAGACCATGCGCTAAAGAATATACCGCTATGGAATGATCCGGAAATTATCGCGCTGGCACAGGAAGCCGGGAAACAATTATTAATTGCCGCGATTGTACTGTTCTTTTTGCTAAAAATTCTACGTCCATTTCTCAGATCATTGACGCAAGATACTGAGCAGGACAAGAAAAAGACCGCAGAATTGACGGATAGCACTGCAGCCGCCAATGCATCAAAGCAGCCGGTGCAACTTGCCGAGGATGGAACACCTTTGTTGAATAAAAAACCTTCTGAAGAATCAATCAGAAAAGAAGTATTTGATAAAAATCTTCAGAAAGCCAAGCAGCTGGCTATCGACGAGCCGGCGATTGTTGCCAATGTTGTCAAAGAGTGGGTCAATGGCAATGGATGACATGGGTTTGAAAAAAAGTGCAATACTGCTCATGTCGCTCGGCGAAGATGAAGCAGCTTCGGTTTTCAAGTTTTTGTCGCCCAAAGAAGTTCAAAAACTTGGCAGCGCCATGTCCGGCCTGAACAACATTACCCAAGGTGAAATCGAGCATGTCATTGAAGAATTTAATACACAGGCCAATGGAAAAACTGCATTGGGTCAAGGCGCGAGTGACTATATCCGCAAGGTATTAACCAATGCGCTAGGCGACGAAAAAGCCGCCAATCTTATCGACCGGATTCTACATGGTGGCGACACCAGTGGAATCGAAGGATTGAAGTGGATGGATGCGCCATCGATAGCTGAACTTATTAAAAACGAGCATCCGCAGATCATCGCCACCATTCTTGTGCATCTTGAACGCGATCATGCCAGCGAAATACTCAGCCTTTTTGCGGAACGCCTGCGCAATGATACATTACTGCGCATTGCAACGCTGGACAGCATTCAACCCGATGCGTTGCGGGAACTTAACGATGTGCTGACCAAGTTGTTGTCTGGTAGTAACAATATCCGGAAAGCACCTATGGGCGGCGTCCGTGCCGCGGCGGAAATCCTTAACTATGTGCCCACAGTTCAGGAGACCAGTGTAATCGATAATATCAGACAATACGACGAAGAACTGGCGCAGCAGATTATGGATGAAATGTTTGTGTTCGATAACCTGGTGGATATCGATGATCAGGGCATTCAACTGTTACTCAGAGAAGTTCAGTCGGAATCTCTGGTCATTGCACTGAAAGGCTCGCAAGAAGAAATCCGCGAAAAAGTTTTCCGGAACATGTCCAAGCGGGCTGTAGAATCCCTGAAAGAAGATATAGAAAGCAAAGGACCTGTACGCGTATCTGAAGTTGAAGCCGAACAAAAAGAAATACTCAAGGTGCTGCGTCAGCTGGCCGAGAGCGGACAGATTGCCTTAGGCGGCAAAGGGGATGACAGTTATATTTAACATACGTTGCAACACAGTCTACCGGTTATTTCACATGATCCGCTAAAACTGTCTTCGTTCAACGGCACGCCATTTACATAAAAAAACCGGAAGCATCCAGATGAATACAACCACTGTTATTCCAAAAGCTAAGCTGGCATCATACGAGCGCTGGAAGCTGGACACGTTTGACATACCCATCGCGGAAGCATCCGCCGAGAATCCGCAATCATGCGTTTCAGCCCAGAATCCTGCCCCATCTGCCGTAACACAGGAAACCGAATCTGTAATTCAAGCAGCAAAGGAAGACGGTCTCAAACAAGGTTATGAAGAAGGCTATAAAAATGGTTTTCAAGAAGGCCGGAGTCACGGTCACCAAGAGGGGAGGCAGCAAGGTGAATCAGAGGTTAAGGCAGAACTCAATCAAATCAATTCCGTATTTAATAACCTGAATGAGCAAATCCAATCAATTGAACAGCAAATTGCACAAGATATTTTAGCGCTGGCGATTAGTTTAACCAAAAAAATGATCACGCAGGCACTTACCATACACCCCGAATTAATCTTGCCCATTGTTAAGGAGGCAGCCCGTCACCTTCCCGGTTCCGAACAGCGTCTACGCCTTTTTCTCAACCCGGAGGACGCAAAAATCATTCGTCAATACCTGTCGGAAAAGTCGCCACAAGAAAGCTGGACAATTCACGAAGACACACATCAGGAGCGTGGCGGCTGCCGTTTAGAGGCGGATGGAAGCGAAATTGACGCAAGTTTAGAAACGCGGTGGCGACGTGCACTGGCGGCCATTGGTGAAAATAATGACTGGATCGATCAATAATTTTCAAATGCACAATCATCATGAAAATTGGCGCAATTATTTAAATAATTGCAATCAACTCGTCACGGCTTCAAAACCGGTCTTACTGAATGGAACCATTACACGCGTTACCGGACTGGTTATGGAGGCAACCGGGCTTAAACTGGCAATCGGCAGCAGTTGTACCATTTTTTTATCCAATGGAAACAATGTATCAGCAGAAGTTGTCGGGTTCTCAGACGAACGCCTGTACTTAATGCCAACCAGTGAAATTTTTGGATTAACGCCCGGCGCAAAAGTGATATCCACCGAAGTCGCGGCGGAGCCGCCTAAAATTGGAAAAAAACAGCATCCGCAAAGACGCGCTTCTGACCAAACCAAGCATGTTAATGTCGGCGAAGGATTGCTCGGGCGTGTACTCAACGGACTCGGCGAACCACTCGATCATTTAGGTTTAATCGAAACCGAGAAAAGCGTTCCGCTTTACAGCAGACCGTTTAATCCATTGGAACGAACACCGGTCTGCCAGCCACTTGACGTTGGCGTACGCGCAATCAATACATTATTGACCGTTGGCCGGGGACAACGCATGGGACTTTTTGCCGGAAGCGGTGTCGGCAAAAGCGTTCTTTTGGGCATGATGGCACGTTACACTGCTGCGGATGTCATTGTTGTTGGCCTAATAGGAGAACGCGGGCGTGAAGTAAAAGAATTCATAGAAAATATATTGGGGCACGAAGGCCTTACACGTTCAGTAGTTGTTGCGGCACCTGCTGATACATCACCCTTACTCCGGCTTCAGGGCGCCGCCTACGCCACTGCGATTGCAGAGTTTTTCCGTGATGAAGGCAAGCATGTTCTGCTGATAATGGATTCGCTGACACGTTATGCCATGGCACAAAGAGAGATTGCACTGGCCATCGGCGAGCCGCCAGCCACAAAGGGGTACCCACCTTCTGTATTTGCGCGGCTACCCCAACTGGTCGAGCGTGCGGGTAATGGCAAGCATGACAGCGGTTCAATTACCGCTTTTTATACTGTTCTTACCGAGGGAGATGACCACAATGATCCAATAGCCGACAGTGCGCGCGCTATTTTAGACGGGCATATTGTACTTTCACGCCGACTGGCGGAATCCGGCCACTACCCGGCAATTGATACTGAGGCATCCATCAGCCGTGTCATGGCCAACATTGTATCAATGGAACACCTCGAGACTGCAAGAAAATTTAAAAATATTTATTCGCATTATCAACGCAACCACGACCTGATCAGTGTCGGCGCTTATGTTTCAGGTTCCGATCCGGTACTTGACCGGGCAATTAAAATTTATCCGGCGCTAAGTCACTTTTTGCAACAAGGCATGGCGCAGCGGGAAAATTACGACAACAGCATTAGAAATTTGTTTGCACTCTTTAATAATCAAGACAACCAGTAACGATACGAGCCACACATGCCGGATATGTCGCCATTAATAAAATTGCTGAATCTTGCACAGAAACAGAGCGACGATTCGGCGAAAAATCTGGGAAGACTGAATTATCAACACCTGGAAGCCGAAAGAAAACTTAATTTATTACTACAGTACCGGCAAAGCTATCAGGACCGTTTGCAAAATGCTATACAAAGTGGTATGGGGCATGTTGAGTGGCAAAATTTCACCACATTTATTAACAAGCTCGATAATGCCATTTCTGAGCAGCGATTAGCAGTCGAATACACAGAAAACAACCGCAAGACTGGCAGCGGCGAATATCAATCCTGTCAACGTAAACTTAACGCCTACGCCACATTATTTCAGCGCCATCAGGAATCGGAAAATACACGGCAAAAAAAAATAGAGCAAAAAGCGCTTGATGAATTTACCAGTAACCGGTTTGCCCATCGCAATTCAAATTCAACCAAATGACGCCACATACACTAACAGCTTGGTACAGGCATTGCTTAACTACAGAATAAACACCAACAATTTTAATGAGATCAACTATGTTAAATTCATCCTTTCCCATTCAAGCACAGATACCGACAAAGCAGCCAGCAGTCAATCGTACTGATTTGATACGCACCAATGAGTCCAACGAGACTGAAGGAAAACAATTTGACAACGTTCTGGCGCGTGAAGTCGAAAATAAAAAACAACCGGCAGCAACTGACCGCGACCCAGGAAACGCAAATAGCGTCGATGCAAAATCAGCCGGCAACACCGAAAGCAAAGAAAATACAGTTAATAAAACCGATAACTCAGATTCCGGCAATACAGCAAAATCATCGTCTCAAACAAAGTCTGACCTTGCGCAAGAGTCAAGCCAAGAAAATGACACAGCGCAAATCGAATTAACAGAAAACAACACCGATAACACAATAATACCACCGCTGCAGACAGTACAGGTGCCAGGAATATCACCTAATCAGTCAGGGATACATGCAAATAACACAAACCTCGGACACGCTTCAGTCTCGACCTCGATACTTTTGCAGTCTCAATCGGAGATACAGCAGAACGATAAACACAGAATGCCAACGAACCAATACCCATGGCAACAACTATCACAAGCAGACAATTCTGCCGGTGACGGCAAGAAATTGCCGTTCCTATCCAATCTCTCCGGTAATAATTTAGGAAACGGCGGCTTACTAAATAATGCAAACCCAGTTAACACAGCTCGCAACGGAAGTATGCCGCAATTTTCGATTGATACAATGCAAAGCCTGTTGGGAAATCAGGATTGGGGACAATTATTACAAGCAGCGAATGTTACCAGTAGTAGTGACAAAATTTCAGAATTTTCAACAGATGCCGGTGACTTTCTGGCAAGGCTGACCGAAGCCAGTTCACTTCTTCAAACAGATTCAGATACAATATTCCAAACTGGATTAAATAACTTGTCACAAACACTTTCTCAAACCGCCACGCATGCAACTGCCTCGCAACATATCGATATTGACGCTCAAATCGGACAACCCAAATGGAATGGTGAGTTCACGCAAAAAATCGTTTGGCTTGCCAGCCAGCAGCATCAGTTTGCTGAACTTCGCCTGAATCCGGCCCACCTCGGCCCGGTGGAAATCATGTTAAATCTTACAAATGACAACGGCACGCAAGCATCGGCCCAATTTGTATCGCCACATTTGGCAGTACGCGAAGCGATAGAGGCGGCCTTACCGAGATTACGTGAATTAATGGCTGAAAGTGGTATTCAGCTTGGGGATGTCATGGTCGGAGCTGAATCATTTCAACAGCAGGATAAAGCTGAACAGCAGGCAAATCATCCAGATAGGAATACACCCGTAATTAGCGCACATAATAATTCTGACACAAGCCGGGAAGGTGGGATTACCATAGGCAGACACAACGGCATCGTTAATACCTTTGCTTAAATGAACGGGAAAATTTATAACTGTGTGCTGAAGGCAAATATACCGCCTTCAACAGTCTGCACGACAAATCCGTCAGGAATGCGCTGCGGGCGCGATAAAATAGCACTGCCATCCGTTGCTGCACGTGCCAACACCACGCCATCATAATTTCTCAGAATATTGACGTAACCTTTATCATCACCAATCACTACAACGTGACCAGCTACCAAAGGTGCGGTTAAATTTTTGCTGCCCAACCGCACCTGCTTCCACATACCGGCACCGCTTCTTTTGTCGTAGGCAGCCAATACACCATTATCTTCGGAAACATAAACATAATCGCTGTCCATTGCCAGTCCCGCACTACTGGATGATTCACGCGCCCAAATCTGTGTTCCGTCGATAATCTGAAAACAGCCCACTCGCCCCTGATAAGCAACGGCACAAATCAGGCGGTCGTCGACAGCCGGTGAACTGGTAATATCAGTCATTCGCTCTAACTCGGTCACACCCCGCGGTTGTGATACCACGGCCTCCCAACCCACATTCCCGGTAAACAGACTCATCCCTACTAATTTGCCACCGGCAAATCCTGCAAATACCGCACCTTGCGTAATGGCCACCCCCGCTGAACTGCGCACTGTCAGAGCAGGCGTTGCACCTTGAAAAAACCATTTGCGACTGCCATCCAGCGCATCGAGACCATAAATCCGTCCATCGGCCGTACGTACAACGACCATATTGTCTTTAACCTGGGGAGGACCTAGTACTTCACTACTGACTTGTGCCTTCCATACCGTATGGCCCGATTCATTGAAGGCAAACACTTCACCTTTAGACGTTCCTACCAGTACCGTACCTTCTCCGACTCCGACACCGGCTGAAAACGGATTTTTAGTCTTAACATCCCAGATTTTCTCGCCTGTCTCCGGTTCCAGTCTGGTCAACCGGCCTTCTTCGTCAGCCACATAAACAGCATCATTTTCATAGGCAACAATAAAACGGGATACTTCGCTATCACCGACGCGGTTTTTCCATAGAAGCGGAATTTCATCAAGTGCATTCAATGCTTCCAATTCCGCCTCATCGATTACTTCTTTTTCTTCTCCTTCAAAGAGTTCGGTAATTTGATATCCCAGCGAATCAAATATACGGGGATCGAATGGTAATGGCAGACTACTGCAACCGTTTAATAGGAATACCAAAAATAAAACCCATAATGATCTGCTTCGTCCAAGCACGCTGGTTCTCAATAGTATACAATCGATTATTCTGATTCACCCAGTGCATCCAGTTTCATTTGGACGATATTGAAATAACTGTTATTTTTATTCAGTTTATCAATGGCCGCTTGATAAGATAAACGGGCCTCTTCCGTTTCTCCTGACGCCAGCAAAACATCACCTTTTAAATCAGCATACAAACCGGAGAAAGAATCTAAATGCTCAGCGTTTAAATGCCGTAAGGCTTCGCTGTAGTTTTCTTCATCCAATAAAACACTGGCAAGTCTCAACCTGGCCAAATCTCTCATCTCGGGTTCTTTGGCATGATCAAGTATCCATTCTAGTTGCTGTTTTGCGCGTTGCATGTCACCTGCATCCACACTGGCCTTAGCGGCTATCAGTGCGGCACGCGGCGCATACCCGCTGGACGGATATCCTTCTGTTAACAAATATGCGGCATCGCCGATTTTCTCAATATCTTGAGTTGACTGAACCTGCTTCAACAAAGCATATAAATCGGCCGCCTGATGCGCTTGTTGTTGCTGATAATATTTCCATACCTGCGTGGCACCGATGGTTGCAACCATTGTCGCCAAAACTATTGTTATAATAGTTCCATACTTGTCCCACCATGCTTTAATGCCTTCAATTTTTTCTTCTTCTTCTCGATTATATGTCGCCATTGTATTATCCTGAAAGAATCTCTGTTCACATCAAAATTCAAACACAATCAATATCTGTTTAAATCTCATGTTTTGTTTTAGTCAGTCTGCCAAAACAAACAACATGCCTGCTATGTTTTTATCAAATCACCAATTGCATGCAAATCTATTCTGGTTTGATCGGTAGCCACGCGTAAAGGCTTTAAAGTGACTTCTCCCGCCAATGCTTCATCATCACCAATAATGATTGCATAACGTGCACCGCTGACATCCGCTTTTTTCATCTGTGATTTAAAGCCGCCACCTCCGCAATGCAGAATGACCTGACAGCCTGCTTCACGTAACAGTTCCGCGGTTTTCCATGCGAAACTCATAGCTTGTTTGCCCTGATGCACAATATAGGCATCGGGAATCGGTGGCATTATTTCTTTGCCACATTGATGCACCAATGCCAGCAAACGTTCTACACCCATGGCAAACCCACAAGCAGGTGCTGGTTTGCCGCCTATCTGCTCTATTAGCCCGTCATAGCGGCCTCCAGCACAAACCGTACTTTGCGCCCCGAGTCTATCAGTAACCCATTCAAAAACCGTACGGTTGTAGTAATCCAGCCCTCTGACCAAGCGCAAATTGATTTCAAATTGAACATCCTGCTCGCGCAGCATAAACTGCAACGTTTCGAAGTGAATACGCGACGCTTCATCCAAGTCGTCGATCAGTCTGGGCGCCTGTTCGATAACCGACTGCATTTTCGGATTTTTACTGTCCAGGATTCGCAACGGGTTTGTATGCAACCGCCTGCTGGCATCCTCATCCAAATGTTTGACGTTTTGCTCAAAATATTTGATTAGCTTCGCCCGGTGCAGTGCCCTAGATTCCATACTTCCCAGTGTGCCAATTTCAAGACGCAGACCGGTGATACCGAGCATTTGCCACAGACGTGCGCACATGACAATTAATTCGACATCTATATCCGGGCCGGAATAGCCCAGTGCTTCTACACCGACTTGATGAAACTGTCGGTAACGCCCTTTTTGTGGTCTTTCATGCCGGAACATTGCTCCGGAATAGGAAAGGCGCTGCGGTCCTTCATACAACAGATTGTGTTCGATGACAGCCCGAACGCAGGAAGCAGTGCCTTCTGGCCGCAGCGCCAGTCTGTCATTGTTGAGGTGATCAACGAAACTGTACATCTCTTTTTCAACAATATCAGTCACCTCACCAATGGAGCGAACAAATAAATCAGTGTGTTCGACTATAGGCGTTCGTATAGAGCGATAACCATACATAGCCAGCCAATCTTGTACAGTCCGTTCGAAAAATTGCCACTGATGCGCTTCTTCGGGAAGAATATCATTCATCCCGCGAACTGCCTTCGCAACTTTAGCCATTACCCAGCTTTCTTAGGATATTTTTCCCGAACATAGTTTTCGACAATCTGACGGAATTCACCCGCTATATTATCGCCCTTTAAAGTGACCGTTTTTTCGCCATCCACATAGACCGGTGCCACCGGACTTTCGCCAGAACCCGGCAAACTGATACCAATATTGGCATGTTTACTTTCTCCAGGCCCGTTCACTACGCATCCCATTACCGCCAGCGACATGTTTTCCACACCTTCATACTGATCACGCCAGACAACCATTTCGTCACGCACATAACCTTGAATACTTTCAGCCAATTCCTGAAAATATGTACTTGTCGTACGCCCACACCCGGGGCATGCAGCAACCAATGGCACAAATGCACGCAATCCCATGGTTTGCAGTATTTCCTGCGCAACAATCACTTCCCTCGAGCGTGATCCGCCGGGTTCCGGCGTTAATGAAATACGAATTGTATCACCAATGCCTTCTTGTAAAAGTACCGCCAAAGCAGCTGCCGAAGCCACAATTCCCTTGGACCCCATTCCAGCCTCAGTCAATCCCAGATGTAGAGCATAATCACACCGCAGGGCAAGTTCGCGATAAACCGAGATCAAATCCTGTACGCCACTGACCTTGCAGGACAGTACAATTCTGCTACGTGGCAGTCCAATTTCTTCCGCTTTTGCAGCACTTTCCAGTGCAGACGTTATTAATGCCTCACGCATCACATAGGCCGCGTCTTTCGGGTCGTTTGAGCCGGCATTTTCATCCATGATGCGCGCCAGCATTTCCTGATCCAGACTGCCCCAATTAACACCGATACGAATAGGCTTGTCATACCGACAGGCTGTCTCAATCAGGGTAGCAAACTGCTCGTCGCGCTTTTTTCCTTTTCCAACGTTCCCGGGATTAATTCGAAACTTAGCCAGGGATTGCGCACATTCAGGATAACTCGTCAGCAGTTTATGTCCATTAAAATGAAAATCGCCGACTAGCGGCACATGGCAACCCATATCATCCAACCGCTGTCGTATAGCGGGGACTGCTTTTGCCGCCTCGGCTGTATTTACTGTGATACGTACCAGTTCAGAACCGGCACGCGCAAGTTGCGATACCTGCTCGACGGTTGCAGTTTCATCGACAGTATCGGTATTGGTCATGGATTGCACGACAACCGGCGCGCCTCCGCCGATTTTAACGGTACCAACGTTGACGCCAATACTGTTACGGCGTTGTGAAATTAAACGATTTGGAGACATCATACGTACATTTTCATTTAGGGCATGGAAGCAGCGCCAGTTAACATGACTGGAAACTATTCAAGCATTAATTGTGCGCTGCCATTTTGAGTATTGGTATAAGGCTTAATATCGATCAGACGGTCATTATATGTAACCTCAACCGCTGATGCATCACTGATAACAATCGACAAGGGTTTTCTGCCGCTGACTCTTTGTTGAGTACCACTGGCATTATTTTGTTCAAAAATTATATCATCGTTACCATCGGTTACTTTTACATGCGCCTCTGCAGTAAAATTCAAGGTCAGCGTACCGAAGGTATTTATTGCAGAAGCGTTGTTTAATCCCGTTAAGGAATCTTGATTGAATTGAGTAGTTTTATCAGGTTTATCTGATAATTTTAATGAAGATAATGGAAGCTGCAGCTCCACGGATGCCTGACCATTTTCTTGCTGAACTGCCAGATCGGTACTTTGTACCGCTGATCGCCAAAACAGTAATTTATCGTGGAGAAAGAACAAAACCGCTGCCAGAAGCGCCAAAATAACAATAGTCAGTACTGTATTGTTTATTCCCCTGCCACTCCTGGATGAAGACTTCATTTCTTGAATTTTGAAGGGTGTGTGTTCAATATGTGAGACAGTCGTTGTCGGTCCTGGCAACAGTTGTACAATTGCATCAGAATCCAATTGCATCAGATTAGCGTAGTTACGTACAAACCCGCGAACAAATGTACGCCCTGGCAGTACATCGAAACTTTCCTTCTCTATTGCTTCAACCTGCTGCACGGAAATCCTGAGTTGACGAGACACATCTTCCATGCTCATATTTCTGGATACGCGCGCATTGCGCAGCATATGACCCACACCATGTACAACACTTGCAGAGTTTAACACCTGGTTATCCGGAGTATCCGAATGACTTTCCGTCTTTAGAAAGTGACTGATTTCTGATTCCGACTCAACAGATAATGCGTTTGTCTGCATATTGTCGGTTACACCGGTGTCACGGCCAATCGCAGGTGAATTTTGAAACGTATCTTGTGCATACTTATCTGCTTCGGAAGCACTGTGAGCACGGACGTCGTCTGCATGGAGATTCTTCATTATTGCATCGTTCAAATGCATGCGTTCATCTTTTTTCTCTTTTTCATTATCGCGCTCATCCATTTCAAAGACCACCTTCTCTCGCAGCCCTATATTCACTAGAATTGGGGAAATTTTTTTGTAGCTGAAAAAGATAGCTATTTGCTGCGCGGATATTTCCGGCAATCCGTTCAATTTGCATCCCAAGCCATAGGCTTCTGGCTGTCGGTTGATATTTTTGCAGGTATTCAGACAGCTTCGACTGAGCAGCCTCAATTTTTCCCACCTTGAAATCCATCTCGATCAACCCGACCAGTGCTGGACGATAATTGGGCTGCAGCGACAGAGATTCATCGAAATACAGGGATGCTTTAGAAAAATTACTACGTTTCAGTTCACAAATACCGGCGTTGGCGTATGCCACATGGCGCGTTTCATAAAGAGGATCTTTTAGCGCGGTCATAAAATGATTAATCGCTCTGTCAATTTGTTCGGGAAAACGCTCGCACAGAAACCAACCATAATTGTTATGTAACTCAGGGTTTTCCGGATCAATTTTCAGCGCACGGTCAAAATTAAACTGCGCTTTGCCATCCTCACCCAAGGTCATATAAACTAATCCAAGCACGCTAAAAGCTGGCGCATAATTTGGTTTTGATTCCAGCGCTGTTTCAATTTCTTCCAGCGCCACTTTATATTGTCCGCGATAGTAATATTCGGCAGCCAATTCAGTGTGTATACGCGCACTTTTCTCTGCTCGCGCCGCACTCTGTTCGGGTGATAAACGTCCTTCTATAGGTTCATGGACACACCCGCCCCACAAAAAGCTCAATACAATAACGAATGCAGACAGCTTCACATATTTTATAAGCATGACTTTTTCCAGTATTGCGCTTATCAAATTTAAATGACCTCCAACTTTCCCCTGGTAGAACGGCGGGTTTTGTCATATACCCGCCCTGCCAGCTGGCCACATGCGGCTGCGATATCATCGCCACGTGTTTTTCGCACCGTCGTTGTCAACCCTGCCTGCATTAGCATATCACGAAATACACGGATCGATTCAGACGAAGAGCGCTTAAATTCAGAACCAGGAAAAGCATTAAACGGAATCAAATTAATTTTACAGGGCACATCCCGGACGAGTTGGATCAGTTCACGCGCATGCGATACGCTATCGTTGATACCGTCAAGCATTACATATTCAAATGTAATAAAGTCGCGCGGCGCATCCTGTAAATAACGCTGACACGCTGCCAACAGATCCTGGATCGGGTACTTCTGATTAACCGGCACCAGATAATCACGCAAAACATCATTCGGTGCATGCAAGGATACGGCCAAAGCCACCGGACATCTTTTTCGCAGTCGATCCATTGCGGGAATTAATCCTGAAGTACTGACCGTTACGCGCCGCCGTGACAATCCATATGCATGGTCGTCAAGCATGATATTTAACGCGGTTACGACATTTTCAAAGTTGGCAAGCGGTTCACCCATCCCCATCATTACAACATTGGTAACTCTGCGCGCGAAAAGCACAGGCTGCGGATCAAGAATACCGTTTCGCGTTTTTGCCGGTGGTTGACAACCGTTCTTCTCCATCAGCATCTTATTTGCCAACCAAAGCTGCCCGACAATCTCAGCGACCGATAAATTCCGGTTAAAGCCTTGTTTACCCGTCGCACAAAATGCACAAGCAAGAGCACATCCGACCTGGCTGGAAACGCACAATGTTCCACGGTTTGCTTCGGGAATAAAAACGCTTTCAACGCCGTTACCCGAGCCAACAGATAACAACCATTTACGTGTTCCATCGGCAGCCGTATGGTCGCGAGTTACCTGAGGTACTGTGATGACAGATATTTTAGAAAGTTTTGCTCTCAGGTTCTTTGCCAAATCGCTCATTTGATTAAAATCAGACTGATTCGACTGGTGAATCCATTTTAGTATTTGCCGGGCGCGAAACGGCTTCTCACCCATTTCTGTCAAAAAATCAGCGAGACCTTCTCTGTCGTAATCAAGCAAATTAATTGTCACAGTTTATTTGAGTACAGCAAAATGATCGGAATCAGCGGGAATAAATTTCCAGTGCCGGGAAAAAACTGGCAATTTCAACAGCAGCTGTTTCCGGCCCATCCGAACCATGTACGGCATTCGCATCAATGCTGTCAGCGAAATCAGCGCGAATAGTGCCTCTATCCGCTTTTTGTGGATCGGTAGCACCCATCAATTCTCGATTTTTGCGAATCGCATCTTCCCCTTCAAGCACCTGTACCATAACAGGACCGGATACCATAAAATCAACTAGATCGTTAAAAAACGGGCGCTCACGATGAACGGCGTAAAACTGCTCGGCTTCAAACCTGGAAAGCTGTATCATGCGTGCGGCAATTATTTTTAGTCCACTTGATTCGAAACGCGTATAAATCTGACCAATTACGTTTTTTGCAACTGCGTCAGGTTTGATAATGGAAAAAGTTCTCTCAATTGCCATCAATTGCTCCAATTATATATGTGTTGATTAACCACATATTTTACCAAAAAAAGAAGCAAAATCTGAAAAAACCTATTATTATTTTATTTGACCGTTTTAGTGCAAAAGTATTGGTGCAGATATGTGGAAAAAGCCTGATACAATATATTCAGCAATCCACTTTCTGCCGGTCTTTATGACCTTCTCGGTAATAAAATGCGCTACGCCAGTCACATCGAACAGCCAATCCGGTAGCTTTGGCACTACCCATGCATTTCACGCCATTGCAATAAAAAATGACCGCCTGATCCTTTGCTTGTTGCTATTATGCGCAAATTCTCGGCGTATGAACTGTGTAAACAGTGTGAATGATTATCAGAAAATTAGACGGTTATAAAAGCATTTCCACACTCAATCTCAAGAAAACTATCATAAAAGACGACTTAAGTTTTATTGTGACGTATCTTTTTGAATTGACTCAATGCGTTTTAACCAGTTTATCGTATAATCAAATAATTGCTTGCGCCATTCCGGCCGGGAAAAAGTGTGATCAGCTTCAGGGATATCTTTCAGCGTCACACATCCGGAAACGGTTAATTCCTGCCAAATTTTGGAAGATTTAACATAATCGTTGAACTCCCTTGCTATATAATCCCATCCGCTTGTCAGAATAAACATCTCACCAGAAAACCGCTGGCAACTTTGCGCCAGCCGTTCAGGTAAAGGCAATGTGTCTAAGGTATCATTGAAAACAGAATCGGCTTTTCCACCTGAGCGCGCCCAGGTCGACTTAATCATTTTCATGCATGATTTCAGCGATGCTGTTAGTGAAAAATTTCCAGACATTACTTTAGTCCAGAATGACTTCTCAAGCAATCGACGCCAGTAATAATGCCTGATCATGGTCTTAGCCAATCCCGCTTCAGTTCTAATCCATGGATTTACCATAAAAATACCCTGAATACGTGGATCCAAGTAACTGTAGAACGCGCTGGCGGTTGCCGATTCACATTCTCCCCACAAGACAATTTTTTCAACTTCTGGCACTCGGCTGAGCAAAGTATCAGCCGCACTTTGTATATCTGCATTCATGTCGACAAAACCACGCAGGTTTCCAGTACTATCACCCGTGCCACGATGATCAAAACGAATAGACGCTATGGCATGACTGGCAAGCAGTCTGGCCAGTGTTACGAACTGTCTGTGTGCACCAACACGATATTGCGGTCCGCCAGCAACCACGATTACCACGCCAATCCTGCTTGAATTCTCTGGTTTACTGATAACGCCAACCAGCGAATCGTTATTACACGGGAAAACGACCGGAATTTCAGTATGACTGAGTAACATAACGTACTGTAGCTTCAACGAGTTCTGGAACCAGCGTGCGCTCGTGCGCAAGCCAGAATGGCGGGCCGATAACTTCCTGATGATCAATCCTGGCACCTCTTTCGCGCCACTTTTCGATCATCATCATATCACCCCGTGGTGTTTTTCTGTCTGCACTGGTAATTACAGTAAACCAGCCAACAGGAACAACAAGTGAATTAACAAATGAATTGAATTTTGCAGCTTTGATCCCCTTAAAAAGATCGGGCCCGACATCATAACCTGATACGCTAATATGTTGACCATTGTTAATCTGATTTTCCAAATCCTGAACAGTTTCCTGTTGTTCTCCACGCTGCATGGATGCAGCAATTCTGATGCGAAGAAACTGCGTTAACGCAGCCTGTCCGTTAATAACAGGTTGCCAGAATATCAAACGCTGTAAGCACTTAATCGCGCCAGCAATTTGCACGGCTTGCAATGCACCAAGCCGCACTCCCAGAATAGAAATTTTCTGATAGCCCAATGTGCCGGCATACGTAATTGCCGCCAGCAAATCCTGACAGCCTTGTTCCCAGTTCGAATCTTTGAATTCACCTTCGCTGTCGCCTGTACCATAAGTATCTACCGATAAGAAACCGTAATTAAACTGTGATACCTGTTGCGCGAACAGTGTGCACATATAACGGCATCGATTCATTTCTTCTGCAAATGATGCGGCAGCAACAATACATTCCGTCTCGTCAGTGATACTTTCAGGCGCGTAGTGCAAGGCGAACAGTTTCCCGGCACCACCCTGAATAAAGTCAACTTCAATTCTGGATTGCGCAAGCATGACTTAGAGCTTCGATTCCACCAGTTGCGTCAAACTGCCAATTGTTTTGAATACATCAGCAGTGATTTCATCATCTTCAAAAACACAGTCATACTCATCTTCCAGCGCTGTTATAATCGCAACCACAGACATAGAATCAAATTCAGGAATATCGCCCATCAATGCTGTCGTTGTATTAAATTTATCTGCACGATCACCGAGGACCAGCACGTCGCGCACGATGTTGATTATTTCATTTTCCAGTTTCATTTACCCTGTTCCACTTAAAACTAAACAAAAATTTTATAAATCCAACGCAACCAGTTCGCTATATAAATTTTGAATATGGCCAGCTGATATTTCATCGCTCAAATAAAACTTCTGAGCCCCTTGTTCCGGTTCAAACCATGTTTTCATTGGTTGATCCAAAAATCGTGCTTCAATTTTACTGGTAAACAACCCATGCTCGAGCAGCAGACTTGTCCTGATGGCCGGCCAGCACTGACGAAATAACACAGCATCGCTGATATACATAATCCATGCGCTGGCTAATCTTTTATAACGGTGTCGTTTATAAATAAAAAAACCATATTTATCATTATTTCTGAAAAACAGAAAGTTGAGCCATGGAAAATGAATATGATCCAGATAATGCTGTACAGCGGTTTCTGGCAAGAGCAGCTTAACCTGCTGCTTGTCCCGAAGTTCGATAACTTTTCCGGATCCATATATAGATGGTATATTCAACAGTATCAAAACGCGGTTATCCAAAGGTTGAAATTTTAAATACCTGAATATTTCAAGGCCATCCTTATTCGGTGAAAACATAGTAAATATGTAACTCTTCTGGCGTATCAGAGCCAGTACCAGCTCTATACTGCGCTTGCGAAAATCAGCAAGCACACACCAGCTGTGTGGGTTACAAAACCGTTTCAAACCACCGGCAATCAATTGCTCGGAGTAAATAGCGCATAAGACACCCACTATCTGCACATCGTTTTTCAGCATGTAGCCGTAATTTGGCACATCGGGCATCCAGGATTGGCTGATGCCCTGCTTCCATTCGGACTGTGTAAAGCGATTATTCATATGGTGATGCAAAAAAAGCGCCACTTCATCGAGATCATCTTTGCAAATTGCAGTTAAAACCGTTGCGTTAACAGAAGAATGGACTCTTAAATTATTTGACATATCAATTGGGTGTAGCGCTCATCGACATCAGTATATCCAGCATCGTTGCGGCTGTTGTTTGCGTCCACTTTACATTTAAACCGCTGGTCTGATCGGTCAGCATTCTAGGTAATCTGGGTACATGAAACGTCCAGCCGGGATATTTAGCGGATAATTGCCGAACAAAAGCTTCTACAGCTGCTTTAGCCGCAATATACTCAGCAAAACCTTTCTGCGGTTGCTCCAAGAAAACCGTCGATGGAACAAATACAGTCATTGAATGCTTCCTGTATACCGCATCGCTTAAAAACTTTTCAATCAGCGCCGCAAAACCTTTCAGGTAATAATGACAAAATTTCTGAAACACCGTGTCGTCCCACACTAATCCTTCCCCCTTCTCGATCAAAGGGGACGCAAAATAATAAATATGTGAAAAACGTTCTTTTGAAATACGGTTTGTAATGCCGGTTTCAGATTCAGACAAGACATTATACGATAGAACATCGCAGCGCCCACCGTGTGAGCGGATATCGCGGGCGATCTTTTGCGCATCCTGTTCTCCCTGATAATATGTAATCACAGAATGACCGCCACCTGCCGCTATTAATTTGGCTGTCACCTCACCAATTCCACGCGAACCACCAATGATCAGTGCCTTCTGATCTGCAAATCGGTTTTTAGTTACAGTACCCTGTAATTCAGCATACCTCTCCTGAGATACAGGCTCGGGCCGAAATAGCGCGGTAATTTCACCGCTTGCCGTATTATGCGTTATACTGATCGTTACCAGTGAAAAACGGTTGTCGCGATGCAATACTTTAAATTGCATTTTTGCATTACCGGCGGCCGCTTTTTGTTCGAAACGAATAGCCAGCCCAGTAAAAACAGAATGCAGTCCCGGACAGCGCATGCCAACAATTTGAGTCAAACCCAGCAATACCGCAGTCTGATTATCCGGTAGATATTTTTTTATATATGGAAATAATTCTTGAATAACATCAGGCATCCAGACCAAGTCCAGCGTACCTTCCAAATCATCAGTATTTTCAAACTGTAAATTTTCAGGTTGCGGTTTTCCCGTTGATACTGGCTGATAGTCAATCATTTCCGGTTTTATGTCAGATTGTCTCATTAATTTCAGATCGATGTCCTGAACACGGCGCCCCTGGACTAGCAGTCTCAGCTTTAAGTCTTGCCCAGCGGATTGTTGACTGAAAACATCGACACACTCGCCATGCAGAACCGGCCGTACAAACTGTACCCTGATCGAATTGATTGATTGAGCGTTATCAAAATTCTTGAATAGGCAATCTAGTGCCTTAAGAACACCGCAGACACCATGCATCACAGTGGTTCCAAACTGGTAGCGTCTTGCGAGTACAGGATCAACATGCAAAGGATTATAATCGCCCGACGCCTGCGCGAATTGGCAGCTTGTCTTCTGATCAATTTGAAACGCGCCTATTCTATTCCAATTCGTCATTTTTATGAAAAGTCATGCAGTCACAGACGACTTTGTAACTTTAATAGGTGGATTTTTTATTTGATAACGATCAACGACCAAATCCCAGACATCTTCAGTGTCACTCGAACCAACACACTCGAACCCGAGCCGCCGATAATGTTCTTTGACCAGACCATTCTTTTCAGTCGGTCGATAAAATCCACGCAGCCTACTCACTCCACTCTTTCTTGCACGCGCTACCAGCTCGTCACAGACAGCATCTTCAACTCTGCGTTTTATGACACGGCAGCTCATCAACCAGGTCTCTATTTCCCAGCGATCTTTATACACTTTGCAAATTAGAACACTGATCATGCCGTTATCACCAAATTTATCCTGCAAATGCACTTGAAGCGTTACAGATTGTTCGTTATTTTCAAATTGTAACACTTCGGCTTCCGTATAACGCCGCGTTGTCAAATTAAACTGATTGGTTTTATTGATTAGCTGTACGATGCGCTTGCGTCCAAATTCATCAAATGGTGCAAAACTGATATGCATTTCAAGTGAAACCAGATAATCGTCCAAACTGGCAGCGGATTTCTGTATTTCCTGACGCCGGACGTTACTTGAATACTGTGCATTGCGCTGCGCATCATCATCGGTAAAATCGATTTTTTCAAAGTAGCGCGCTGCACAGAGTATGCGCAAAAATTGCGATGGGTCCTTAGGCAGTTCGGGCACACTTATTTCGGGCAGCATTGTCCGGATAATTTCACGCTCCGCAGGGTTATCGTCAACAAAAACTATTGCATCCAGACCGATATTCAATGTTTCTGCTATATACCGGATGTTAGACGCCTTATCTTCCCAGTTTGCGACAAAAACAGCAAAATCATTTTTTTTCAATAACATGCCTGAGTGTCTCTGAAACGCCTCTGATGCTATATCCTTATCATTTTTCGAACATACCGCCAATAGAACACCCAGATCTTTTAACGTCTTAGCCCACTGCTGTACCGCTAAAAACGACTCACCAACCGGATGTCCCTGACCAATCTGAATTCCCTCCAAACCATCATCCCCAATCACTCCGCCCCACAAAGTATTGTCAAGATCTAAAACCAGACATTTTTTACTTTTCCCACGTAACGCAGCAATCAGTTTAGTCAAATACTCAGCATACAGCGGCACATAAGTATTCGCCATGGGTACCCTGGATAAATACCATTGTCTATCATCGAACCAATGGCATGCGCCAACCATATTGACTATAGCCGCAACGTCCAGCAACACATCTGGACTGTTTTTAATATCGTCGACCAGTGCGCGGTTAAATTCGGTAAGAGATTTACGTAATATGCCATCAAGTTGCACATCAAAATTCCCGCTGAATTCATAAGGAGGACATGCAAGCGTTTGCACAATGCAAATCATGCCGCCCTTTTGTTTGAATGATTCTCTGATTTGCTGCAAGTAATTAAGCGCCTTTTCACTTGGTGTAATTTGAACTGAAGCGACTGATTGATCACCAAAGAACGGATAGGCACGATAATCCAATGCTACCAAAACTGCGTCCGGTTTCGATTGATTAAGTTTTGAATCAGGATCAAATGCCTCTTGTGCCACTTGCCCAAAATCTGTGGTTATCAACTCAAGATCCACGCCATTCCGTATTGCCGCCATCACGAAAGATGGAATCATCAAATCCATAGTAGCATTACTGACTATGCCTAATTTGAATGGTGTCAGCGTATGAGCTAATAATGAACGGGTATTAGCATTCAGCTTACGTATGGCCTGATATAAACGATTGGATTGGTTTATAGATAAGGCATATTTCGCTAATGCATGCACTTCATCAGCGGGAGTTTTATGGTACTTCAACTGAGCGCAGCGCTCATTGAAGTCGTCGGGAGGAGCAAGTAACCAGGGAAGATCGTACATGAAAAATTCTGTTCGACAATTATTATTTATACTAATTTCTCATGTAAAAGATTTACAATAGTGGCGACATCGGTCATATTGCCTATTTCATCCAGATCAAACTGAACGCCAAAATTAGCTTCAATAGCGGTCAGCAGCCTGATATGGCTTAAGCTGTCCCACTCTTCAATATCATCACGCGTGGTATTAACCGAGAATGCATAAGTATTCTCGGTGAACGTATCTTGAAAAATCAACTCCAGTTGATCGAGTGTTACCGCCTTGTCTTGGCTCATATATAAATTTTCCAGAATTTTATACTATTCAATCGCTTAGCACATTGTAACAGAGCAATGTCTGATAATAAAAACGTATCCAGCCAATATTTTAGGGATTCACTTCCACTATCGCGTTATGTCGTGCCAGACCGCTAATAATACGGCCTGCCGGGTTGCGTACTTGAACAATCTGCCCTTCAGATGCGTCTGATAACGCATGCCCCTCTGAGCTGACTCTGAACCCGCGCCCATTAATCATTAGCTTTACGTTTTGTCCTCTTAATATTATATAAGGTGAGCGCAGCATACTTTGTCGCAAAGGCTGTCCCATTGTCAGATTCGTTACTGCAATTTTACCAACAGCCTGGGAATAGTCTGTCAACACACCTTCAGGGATTTGTGTCAGATTAACAGTTTGAAGCGCCAGGTCACCATAGTTAATCGTGTGATCACGTGACAGCGGTTGTGTGACATGCAATACATCCGCCATGATTCTGATCTCGGCCTGCACATAAATTGTCCAGGATACTTGCCCATCGCAACGCACACCTACCGACGTTTTTCCCCATAATCGGCTACCTGACGGCATGAATACATTAAGTTTCTCACATTTTGGCAATGTAATCCGCTGGTCAATCTGGCCGACCTCGACCTGAATATCACCCGCGGAATTATTTGCATGACTATAAACAAAATCTTCAACCGCTTTTTTAATAAGTGGTATTTCCTGATATTGCGATAACGAATTATGACTTTCTGCAAACAGATTGACTGACAATTTTGCAGTCACCAATAAAATACAAAGTTGAAATGTCTTACGTCGCATTAAATATTGTCCTGAAAATTTTTGCTGCTAATTGCTATTTCCGGCAATTATTGCCGCCCGGACAATATACTAAAGGTCAAAAAATAAATTAAGTGCTTCGAGTTAGCAGTAATTTCACGCTCTTTTTAAACAATTACTCACAAGAGAAATGCACTAACATTGTTGACACGAAAAATGCAATTAATGAAATGAACATTTCAGACCAGGAATTCACATGATTAGCAAACTAGATAAGACTGTTAACTTCCATCAGCAAGCATTAGGTCTCAGAGCCGCACGGCAGGAGCTACTCGCCAGTAATGTTGCTAATGCCGACACACCCAATTTTAAAGCAAAAGATATTGACTTCTCAAGCGTATTAAAAGAGAAACTCGCAACAACCACGTCCGCAGCGACACTTTCGACCACTTCACCAATGCATATCGGCGGCAATAAAGGTAACGGCATCAGCAGTAACATTCTTTACCGTATTCCGCAGCAGCCCAGCGCGGATGGCAACACAGTTGATATGGATTCTGAACGCACTCACTTTGCGGACAATTCCGTCAAGTATGACGCGAGTTTAACTTTTATCAGCAGACAGTTCAGAGGTCTGCTATCTGCTATACAGGAGCGATAATCATGTCACTGTTTAAAGTATTTAATATTGCCAGTTCAGCAATGACAGCTCAATCTCAGCGCTTGAATGTGGTCTCAAGCAATTTGGCAAATGCCGATAGCGTTACTAATTCATCGGGCGAACCTTATCGAGGACGTCAAGTTGTCTTTAGCACGCTCAAAGCAGACGGCAACGGTGCCAGCGGCGTCAAAGTCGCTGCTGTTGTCCATGACGCTTCACCGATGAAAAAAATTTTTGAGCCCAGCCACCCGCTTGCAGATGAAGATGGCTACATCATAAAACCTAATGTCAACGTCGTTGACGAAATGGTCAACATGATGTCTGCATCACGTTCGTATCAAAATAACGTAGACATGTTAAACACGACAAAATCCTTGTTGCAAAAAACACTCACAATCGGTCAATAAAGAGGCGAGCAGTCATGAATTCAGTACAAGAGGTTAATAAACACCCATTAGCAACAACCAATGCCACAACAACAGCGGACAAAAATAAAAACAGCGTAGAAAACCCTCAGGACCGATTTTTAAAGCTTCTGGTAACACAGATGCAAAATCAGGATCCTCTCAATCCGCTTGATAATGCCGAAGTAACCAGCCAACTGGCACAAATCAGCACTGTTACAGGTATTGACAAACTCAATGATACGTTACAGCTATTGCTTGATGGAATCGAAGATAGCCGGACATTGGAGGCTGCTAATCTTATAGGCCACAAAGCATTGGTTCCCGGCACCACTCTGTCGCTTGAAAATAATGCTGCCATTGGCGGGTTTGAACTTCCGCAATCGGTAGACAAGCTGAGCGTCACAATTCTCGACAGTTCAGGCATAGCAGTACGTACACTTGATTTAGGCGCACAACCAGCCGGTGTCAACACGTTTATTTGGGATGGTGCGGCAGATAGCGGAGCCAATGCTGCCAACGGGAATTACAGTTTTGCCATCAAAGCAGCGCAAGGAGATCAGGAAATCACGACCAGCCCACTCGCATTAGGCCAGGTTAGCGGCGTATCGCCGGGTGAACATGATGCCATACTCGACATGGGCGAACTTGGTCTGGTCGGCATGACAGATATTAAACAGATATTTAAATAAGGAGTCAGACATGGGTTTTCAACATGGATTAAGCGGACTTAGTGTAGCTTCCCAAAGTCTCGATGTGATCGGTAACAACATCGCAAATGCCAATACCGTTGGATTTAAACAAGGACAGGCGCAATTTAGTGATGTTTATGCTAACGCGTTATCTGGAGCCGTCGCAGACCAAAGGGGTATGGGCGCAAAAATCGCAAATATAGCGCAGGAATTTTCTCAAGGCACCATAACCGCAACTAACAACCCCCTGGACATCGCAATTAACGGTAACGGTTTTTTTCGCATGAGTAACGACGGCGCAGTTTCGTACAGCCGTAATGGCCAATTCCACATTGATGCAGACGGTTTTATTGTCAACAATAACAATTTAAATTTAACGGGTTATTCAACAGATGCCAACGGAGAAATCCTGACTGCAGATCCCACCAATTTAAGAATTTCGACAGCAGCTTTAACGCCCGATGCAACCACAGAATTTAATACATCATTAAACCTTGACTCACGTACTACGGTGCCTGCTGCATTGCCAGCGTTTGATGCAAACGACCCAGCAACCTACAACGGCACAACTTCCGGCACTATCTATGATAGTCTGGGTAATTCGCATATCTTTTCAATTTATTTTCAAAAGAATGCGGCCAATACATGGGACATGTTTGCTACAGTTGATGGAGAAACAACACCGGCCGGCGTGCCTGTTGGTGTAACGCTGGGCGGGGGAGCTTCTCAGGCGGTAACCTTTGACTCCAATGGTAATTTGACTGCGCCGGCTGCACCAATCGCGGTATCGGTTGATTTGGCGGCAATCAACCCCGCTTTAGGCGCCACCTCTCCTTTGGATTTTACACTTGATCTGGATGGAACCACACAATTCGGTACTGCATTTGGCGTCAATGCACTCAGTCAGGATGGGTTTTCATCTGGCACAATAGCGGGTTTTTCTATTGATGAAGAAGGCCTAATCAGCGGAAACTACACAAACGGAGAGTCAATGACGCTTGGCCAGCTGATACTGGCCAATTTCAGTAATCCTCATGGTCTGACACCGATCGGCGACAATCAATGGATCGAATCGAGGGCATCCGGCCAGCCACTCATCGGTACACCGGGTACGGGAGTAATGGGTGTGCTTCAATCTGCAGCGGTAGAGGAAGCAAATGTTGATCTTACCGCCGAATTGGTTGATATGATCACGACCCAAAGGGTATACCAGGCGAACGCAAAAACCATCGAAACACAGGATGCTATTTTACAAACATTGGTAAACCTATAGTAGGTAAACAATTATGGACCGCCTGATTTATACAGCAATGACTGGCGCAGCGCATACGCTGAATCAGAAGGCAACGGTTTCTCATAACCTTGCCAATGCATCGACAACAGGTTACCGCGCGGAAAACAATGCTTTCCGCGCCGTACCAGTTTATGGTGACGGCTTGCCTACCCGCGCTTTTGTAGTCGACTCAACAACCGGAGCGGATTTCACCCCAGGCCCGATTCAGCAAACTGACCGCAATCTTGATGTTGCGATTCGCGGTTCAGGCTGGATTACAGTGGAATTGCCCGGCGGCAAAGAGGCATACACGCGTCACGGCAGTCTGCAAATCAGCCCGAACGGGATACTGCAGACACATAATGGCTTTAACGTCAAAGGTGACACTGGAATCATTACCGTGCCTCAAGATCATCGTGTCACCATTGCCAAAGACGGGACTGTATCAGTTGTGCCGATTACGCCGCTGCCGAATACAGTTGCCACCGCTGGCCGCATTAAGCTGGTCGATCCGCCAGAAAATCAGCTTATAAAAGGGGCGGACGGTCTGTTCCGCATGAAAGACGAAACTGTTCCGCTGGCTGATGCCAATGTCACCTTAGTTGATGGGGCTTTGGAGGGCAGTAATGTCAATTTGGTGCATGAAATGGTCAGCATGATTGCTTTGGCACGTCAGTTCGATATGCATATCAAAATTCTTGAAAGTGCTGAGCGTAATGCCCAGCAGGCCAGTGAAATAATGGTAGTCAGAGCATAAACGACAGATACGTAACTGTTGATCAAATCAGTATGGAGTAAATCATGACACGTTCACTATGGATTTCAAAAACAGGACTTGACGCACAACAAACCAAGATGGATGTCATTTCCAATAACCTTGCTAACGTCAGCACCAATGGGTTTAAACGTGCTCGCGCGGTTTTCGAAGATTTACTCTATCAAACTATTCGTCAGCCCGGCGCGCAGTCTTCACAACAAACACAATTACCATCAGGATTGCAGCTTGGCGTTGGCGTACGTCCAGTTGCGACAGAGAGCATTTTTACACAAGGCAGTCTGCAACAAACTGGCAATTCGCGTGATATTGCCATACAGGGAGAAGGCTTTTTTCAGGTATTAATGCCGGATGGCACCACGGCCTATACCCGGGACGGCGCATTCCAGTCAGATATTAACGGTCAGTTTGTTACCTCGAGCGGCTATGTTATACAGCCAGCTATTACAATTCCGCCCAACACACTAAGTATTACCGTTGGTCGCGATGGAACGGTTTCAGCTTTGGTGCCCGGTTCGGCAACACCGATACAGGTTGGTAATATTCAATTAGCAAGTTTTATTAATCCTGCTGGCTTGCAAAAAGCTGGTGAAAACCTTTATTTGCCTACCGCATCCAGCGGGGTCGCTAATCCCAATGCACCCGGCACCAACGGGCTTGGTTTGTTAAATCAAGGCTTTGTCGAAACGTCAAACGTAAATGTCGTGGAAGAACTGGTAGGCATGATTCAGACACAGCGCGCCTATGAGATCAATTCCAAGTCAATAGAAACATCTGATCAGATGTTGCAAAGATTGGCACAATTATAGTCCGAATGAGAACTGGATCGAACCGTGACACAGAAATTACACAAGAATTTTTCATCTTTAGTTTCGATGGTTTTGGTGATGCTGTTTGCATCGGGATGCGCATTAACACCGACGACAAAAATCCATCAGCCGATTACATCACGACCACAGCAATCAGAAGTGAATCTTGATACCAGCGGCGGCATTTTTCAGGGTGTCAGCCATACAGCCGGCGCACGCTATACACCGCTTTTTGAAGACCGGCGCGCACGCGGAATAGGTGATACGATTATTGTCACCTTAAATGAGAAAACCAATGCCAGTAAACAATCAGGCAGCAATGTCGACCGATCCGGCAGTTTTGATTTTTCAATTCCCACCGCTATTTTGGGCATACCGTTAAACTTTCTTGGCGGAACTGAAGTGGAGGCAGCCACCAACAACAACTTTGATGGCCAGGGCGCAAGCTCCAGCAATAACGACTTCACCGGTACGATTTCAGTTACGGTCATAGAAGTGATGCCAAACGGTAATTTGTTAGTCAGTGGAGAAAAACAGATAGGAATTAATCAGGGTCATGAGTTCATTCGTCTATCCGGTATTGTGAACCCGATTAATATCATCAACAATACCGTTTCATCTGTTCAGGTATCTGACGCGCGTATCGAATACCGGGCAAATGGCTATATAGATGAAGCACAAACAATGGGCTGGCTATCGCGTTTTTTTCTCAATGTATCTCCATTTTAAAACTGGTTAACTGAACAGTCAGTCAATAACGAAATTAACGCCATGATGATTCGCTGCAAACTTATTTGTATTGTTTTAATAACCATGCTGTTGTCGCCATGTTACAGTCAGGCAGAACGTATTATGGATCTGGCCAGTATACAAGGCGTTCGCAGCAATCAGTTAATTGGTTACGGCCTCGTCGTTGGACTCGATGGCAGCGGCGATCAGACGACTCAAACGCCTTTCACCGTCCAAAGTATTATCAATATGCTTGGGCAGTTAGGCATCAACCTGCCGCCCGGCACGAATCTTCAGTTACGCAATGTCGCAGCTGTAATGGTAACAGCAACATTGCCGGCTTTTGCCAAACCGGGCCAGTTAATCGACGTAACCGTCTCGTCAATGGGTAACGCCAAAAGTCTTCGTGGCGGCACTTTATTGATGACACCACTGAAAGGCGCTGACAATCAGGTTTACGCAATGGCACAGGGTAATATCGCAGTGGGCGGTGCAGGTGCGGCTGCAGCCGGCAGCAGTGTACAGGTAAACCACCTGAATGCTGGCAGAATAACAGGTGGCGCGACAGTCGAGCGTTCAGTGCCGGCCTCGCTTGGGCAATCTGAATATATTAATCTAGAGCTTAATTCCACTAATTTCACAACCGTCAAGCGTATCGTCAACGCAATTAACAGTTTTTACCCAGGTTCGGCCAATGCAGTAGACGGACGTATGGTTCAGGTCAGAGCACCAATTGAAAGCAATCAACGCGTCATGTTTATTTCGCAAATTGAGAGCCTGGAAATAACACCAGCTAAAGACGCCGCTAAAGTTATTGTAAACTCGCGCACCGGTTCGGTAGCTATGAACCAGTCTGTCACACTGGAATCCAGCGCCATTGCTCATGGAAATTTATCCATCATCATCAACAACGAACCTATTATCAGCCAACCCGGACCATTTGCGCAACGTGGCGAAACAGTCGTCGCACAACGCGCGCAGGTTGAAATTCGCAGCGATGAAGGTAACCTGATGTTACTGCCATCCGGAGCAGACCTTGGTGAAGTTGTAAAAGCACTCACTGCTATCGGGGCGACAACGCAGGATTTATTATCTATTTTACAAGCATTAAAAGCAGCGGGGTCGTTACGCGCTGAATTGGAAATCATATAAAATTAAATACGGATTATGATGAATTCTCCTGATCTAACCAGCAGGCTTGCCATTGATAGCAAAAACATTGACGACCTTCATCTGCTGTCAAAGCAAGATTCCAAAAAGGCGTTACATCAAGCTGCACAACAATTTGAAGCGCTGTTTTTACAAATGCTGATCAAAAGCATGCGTGATGCAACGCTTAAAAGCGGTCTGATAGACAGCCAGCAAACACAATTTTATACCGAAATGTACGATCAACAGCTGGCTCAAACCATGTCATCAAAAGGGATCGGCCTGGCAGACATAATGGTCGAGCAGTTAACGCGAACCTATAACACCAACCAGAATTCGCAACGCCCCGAGTCTGTCACTGAGCATAGCAAAACAGATGCCAGCCTTATCGGCTCTGAAAAAACACCGAATAACCGTCAAAATGCGCCCGCAATTGATCAATCTACCCAACTTTGGCTAAATAATCATGCAATATTTGAAACACCTCCTTCCAAAAATGAAACTACACATCAACCAGCTCCCGCTTCGGATAAATCCGCACAACTCTGGCCCGAAACTCAGACTATAGCTGCAAAAATAACAACCAATACTACATCCCAAACCGCATCAACAGTATCTGCGCCTGATAAGACGGCGCATTTTATCAATGCGCTTATGCCCCATGCCAGCAACGCAGCTGAGACTACCGGCATACCAGCTCACTTTATGCTGGCACAGGCTGCACTGGAAAGTGGCTGGGGCAAATTTGAAATACGTCATCCAGACAACTCACCTAGCCATAATCTGTTTGGCATTAAGGCTGGCAGCAGTTGGCAAGGCGAAATAGTAGAAACTATAACAACGGAATATATCAATGGCGTACCACAAAAAATGATTGAAAAATTCCGTGCGTACAATTCATATGAAGAAGGTTTTCGCGATTATGCAAATTTATTATCCAATAATCCACGGTACGCTGACGTTATTAATTCACAAAATGCAACTGATTTTGCGCATGGTCTGCAGCAAGCCGGCTACGCAACAGACCCACACTATGCCGATAAGCTACTGCGTATTTTAAACAATTCTATTTTACACAACCAGGAAGCCATTTAATTTTTTAACCAAATTGCCGTTTCACTAACAAGTTTCTTTTAATTTTTTCTGGATGTTCAATTACGACGATGGGTAACATTCTAAGCACAGGCATATCTGGTTTAAATGCAGCTCAAGCCAATTTAACGACAACTAGCCATAACATCGCCAATGCCGATACGCCTGGTTATACGCGCCAGCAAGTTATTCAAAGCACAAATTTTCCTCAGTCTACAGGGGCTGGCTTTATTGGCCGAGGCGTTAACATCACCACTGTGCAACGTATCCATAGCCAATTTCTAACCACGCAACTGTTACAAGTACAAACACAAAGCAGCCAACTGGACAATCACTACAATCAAATCAAACAAATCGACAATTTACTGGCAGATCCCGTGTCGGGGCTTTCACCGGCATTGCAAGATTTTTTTAGTGGTGTCAATGATGTAGCGGCCAATCCCTCATCCGTTCCCTCACGCCAAGCAATGATCAGTAATGCACAGGCTTTGGTTTCGCGTTTCCACAGTCTGGATCAGCGGCTTTCTGAAATGCATCAAGCCGTTAATACTGAAATCAGCAGCAGCGTAAGCGAAATTAATTCACTGGCAAAACAAATTTCTGAACTTAATCACAATATACTTTTGGCTGAGGGAGCAGCGGGCGGTCATCCAGCTAATGATCTTTTGGACCAACGCGATGCGTTAACCAATCAATTGAGCAAACTGGTAAATACCGATATTGTCAAACAAAGAGACGGAACTTTGAATATTTTCATTGGTTCCGGCCAGGCTTTAGTCGTGGGCAATCAATCCATGTCACTCAAAGCGATGGTCTCCTTTGATAACCCCCAGAAAACAACTATCGGGCTTGTTAACGGTAGCAGTACTATGCGTTTGCCTGAGCATTTGATCCATGGCGGTAGTCTGGGCGGTACTCTGAGTTTTCGAAATGAATCACTGAGTGAAGCGCAAAACGCATTGGGACAGATTGCTATCAACCTCGCTCAAACTTTTAACGAACAACATAATTTGGGATTAGATCTCAACGGAAATCTTGGCACCGATTTTTTTTCAGTGCCTCAACCACAGGTTTTTTCTCATACAGCTAATAATCCGGCGTCAAACATTACTGCTGACATTAGCAATGTCGGCGCGCTAACAACGAGCGATTATCGATTTTCATTTGATGGCATAAATTATACGTTAACGCGCCTATCTGACAACCAATCAGTAAGTGCAGCCGCTGCCCCAACAGCTGGTTCACCGTTAATTATGGACGGTCTTAGAATCAGCTCGGCCACCATCAATGCCAACGAACGGTTCTTGATCCAACCGACAATTAATGGTGCGAAAAATATTGTTGTCAATATTTCAGATACAGCAAAAATTGCAGCCGCAGCGCCTGTACGTACCGAAGCGGCCTTATCAAATACCAGCAATGCCGCTATCAGCCAAGGTAGCATCAACCCGCTACCCCTTGATCCCAATCTGCAACAACCGGTAACCATCACATTCCATTCACCCTACGACGGGCAGTTTGACGTTACCGGCACTGGATCAGCTCTACCAGCAAATAATCAGGTTTATACAGAGGGCGCCGATATCAGTTTTAACGGATGGACCATCCAGATTAACGGTCAACCCGCCGCTGGAGATATATTTACCATTGAACCCAATCATAACGGCAGTGCTGACAACCGCAATGCATTACTGCTAGCCGGGCTTCAAACACAAAATACAATGGTAGGCGGCACAGCATCTTTTCAGGAAACCTATGGCCAGATGGTAAGCTCAATCGGTAACAAAACGCGGGAACTGGAGGTTACCAGCAAGGCGCAAAATAATCTGGTTACACAAACGGAACGCTCACTCCAGGCTATTTCAGGAGTTAACCTGGATGAAGAAGCAGCTAATTTACTACGCTATCAGCATGCATTCCAAGCTTCAAGCAAAGTGATCGAGATCAGCAGTTCGCTTTTTGAGACCATCCTACGAATTGGTTAAATAGTAAATAGCCTTACATAAAGGGACAAAAATGCGCTTCAGTACGAATGGAATCTATGATGCAGGAACAACGGCTATTCTGCAACAGCAAGAAGCCTTAATTAAAACACAACAACAAATTTCAACCGGCAGACGCATTCTGACTCCGGCTGACGATCCAATTGCAGCAACACAGGCACTTAATCTGTCACAGGCTTCATCACTTAATTCACAGTACTCCGTTAATCGCGGTCACGCGCTGGCATCACTCGGACTCGCTGAAACAACATTAAAAAATGTTACGTCAAATCTGCAGGATATCCGCCAGATTGCCGTTAACGCTGGCAATCCTGCACTCACAGATACAGACAGAAGAAGTCTGGCAACAGAGTTACGCGGCCGCTTTGAAGCACTGCTTGGACAGGCAAATATTACAGACGGAACAGGTAACTATTTGTTTTCCGGTTTTCAAGAAAGCACCCGGCCTTTCTCACATCAGGGATTGAACGTACAATACGATGGCGATCAAGGACAGCGGCTCAGCCAGGTGGGCTCAACACGCCAAGTTGCCGTCAGCGATTCCGGGACAGATATCTTTGAACGTATTAAAAATGGCAATGAAATATTTACAACTGCCGCAAATACCGGCAATACCGGCAGTGGCATTATTAGTGCAGGCTCCGTTCCTTCACCCGCCAATCTGACAGGACATCATTACGAAGTTTCATTTACTGTTAACGCAGGCGCAACTACTTATGACGTTGTTGACATTACAACCGGTGCAACGCTTTCAACAGGTAACGCATTCTCAAATACCAACACAATCAGCTTTGATGGCCTCGAATTCAGCATCACAGGTGATCCAGCAAATGGAGATATTTTTACAGTCTCACCCAGCACGAATCAAAGCATCTTTCAAACGGTCGGAGACTTGATCACGGCATTGGAGACTCCTTCGAGCGGACAGCCTGGAGGCGCAAGATTAACGAACGATCTGAATTCCGCGTTGCAAAATATGGATAACGGTTTAGAAAAAATCCTTTCCACGCGAGCATCTGTCGGCTCACGACTACAAGAGCTCGAAGCGCTCGAAACGCTCGGAGGCGATCTTGAAATTCAATACGAGCAAAGGCTCTCCGAATTACGGGATGTGGATTACGCCAAAGCGATTTCTGACTTCAACAGACAACAAGTATATTTGCAAGCCGCACAAAAAACATTCTCAACAGTCTCAGGCTTATCGTTATTCGATTTTATTTAACCGTCCAGGCGGTAAACTATTTCAGACGGTGGCGTTAGGATACGCGGGGTTTCTTCTGATTCCGCCTCATCAAATATGGGTACAATAATCTCAATAAATGGAAACATTGCAGTTGATCCATTCGTCTGAACAAATCCTTTATTATGAATTATTTTTTTCAGAATGAATGAAGCAATCTGAGCATCGTATTTTAAAAACAATGTGTTGGATACCGGCTGTATACGGCTTGTACTGAATGAAGAAAACGCTCCTCGAGACGCACTTAAATCAGTAAAAATCGAATTCACGACGATAACCAAGTCTCCTTCATTAATACGGGCGACTGCTTCGATACGGTCCAGTTTTAGAGGTAACCCCACTGTTCCGGCAGCATTTGGGGTGCCGATAAAGCCAATGGCAGTATCACTGTCTATGCAAATATTCTGACTGCTGTCAACAAATCTCGGTAGCCCCCCTGACAGACTTAATCGCAGCATGCCATCTTTGCGTATTTCGATAACTTCAAACCTGCTTTCAATACGTGAAGCAGTTGGTGTAGGGTCATTTACATTGACAGCATTCAAACATTCAAACCCTAGATAGGAAATTGACTGTGCCGAACCATTTTCTGAAACAAAGGCCGTTACACAAATCAATGCAATAATACTCAGTGCCCTCATATCCAGTCCTCATTCAAAATGTTTTTACATCATGTCTACTGATGTTTTCGCTTTACGCGCAGTCTTCTGGCTTCTTTAGGATCAATGCGCAACGGCCGGTAAATCTCAATACGATCAAGGGGCTGCAAAACAGTTTTTCGATCAGCAAGCTTGCTGAAAACGCCAAGCCGATTTTTATTTAGATCAATTTCTGGGAATTGATCCGTGATGTTGGAAAGACCGATTACCTGCTCAATGGTTGAACCGACAGGCACTCGAAGCTTCTTGAGATATTGGCATTCAGACAGAGCATAAACAATTTCGACTTCAATACTTTCAGTCAGATCTTCTCGATTGATTCGATCATCTGCCGCCATAGACTGCTTCAGCGCGTTCAATAAACGATTCCACAAAGCTGTTGGCAATCATGTGAAACACAGGGCCAACCAACTTTTCTAAAATTTTATGCGAGAAAGTATAATACAAGCGGAACTCTATTTTACAGGCTTCATCGGATAAAGGTATAAAACGCCAGTGGCCATCAAGATGTTCAAACGGTCCATCTAACAGAGTCATTTCAATAAGTTCCGGCGGTGTACGTTTATTCTCAGTGGTAAAACTGTGCTTGACATGATGATAATTAATTTTGATGGTCGCGTGGGTAACGGATTCATTCTGCGGATCAACTGACGTACCGCCACACCACGGAAGAAATTCCGGATACTGTTCAACCCTGTCCACCAAATTAAACATCTGCTCAGCCGAATACTCAACTAAAACGGTTTTCTCAATTTCTGCCATAAAAGTAAATTACCTCTCCTTTCTTTCTATATGAGGTTTATTACTGGAAAACTGATAAAATACACAAAATTTAAAGAACAATCACCTTTTTTAATCATCTGCATGAGTATTATTCACAATAAAAAAGCCTTTCACGATTATTTTATTGAAGAAAGATATGAAGCAGGCATAGTATTGGAAGGCTGGGAAGTGAAAGCTATCCGGGCCGGGCGCGCTCAATTAAAAGAAGCTTATATTATCATCCGAAAAGGTGAATTATACCTGATTGGCTGCCATATCAGTCCGTTGAAAACAGCATCAACCCATATTCACCCTGAACCGGTCCGAACGCGAAAATTACTATTGCATGCAGAAGAGATCAAACGGCTTATCGGCAAGGTCGAGCGTGCCGGATATACACTAGTACCACTAGATATGCACTACAAGGCTGGCCGTATCAAGCTTGAGACCGGTCTTGCCAAAGGAAAAAAACAGCATGACAAACGTGAAACGGAAAAACGGAAAGAATGGGAACGTGAACGTCAACGCCTGATACGCGCCAAGTAAGAAATCAGTATCAACTCTTTTATTATATAAATCGTATAATCGTAATATCTCATGAACTCAGAAAAAAAACCCATTGCAATCTGGCTGTTGATTTGTTGCGCACTTGTTTTTGCCATGATTGTTGTCGGCGGCGTTACACGACTGACTGACTCGGGCCTGTCTATTGTCGAGTGGCAGCCACTGGTCGGTACCATACCGCCGATCACGCAAGAAAATTGGGATGAACTTCTTGAAAAATACCGCTCATCACCCCAGTATCAGCAGGTCAACAAAGGCATGAGTATTGATGAATTCAAAACCATTTTCTGGTGGGAATATTTTCACCGGTTGCTCGGACGGCTCATCGGTCTGGTATTTTTTATACCATTCATTTATTTTCTGGTTAAAAAGAAAATCGACAAACCACTTGGCTATAAACTCGCCGGCATTTTCGTACTAGGAGGACTGCAGGGTTTTATGGGCTGGTACATGGTCATGAGCGGGCTGGTCGATAATCCACGTGTCAGCCAATACCGCCTCACCGCTCACCTAGGGCTCGCATTTATCATTTTTGCAGCCTTGTTCTGGGTGGCTCTCGGAATATTGTCCCCAACTGCGAGCGCCGCCACATCCAGCCGGGATGCCGGGACATTAAAAAGCTTACGCCGCTTTGCGCACGGTTTATCATGGCTCATCTTTATCATGGTGTTGTCGGGCGGTTTTGTCGCAGGTATCCGCGCGGGTTTGGCCTACAATACTTTTCCGCTGATGAATGGCCACTTTATTCCGCCCGATCTCTTCATACTCGAACCCTGGTACCGCAATTTTTTCGAGAATATGACAACGGTGCAATTCGATCACCGCATGATTGCCTGGATATTGATATTTACCGTACCATTTTTCTGGTTCAAGGCCATTTTTAGATCCAGTCTGTCCGGAACCACCCGCTTGGCGTGTCATGCGTTTCTGCTGATGCTGGCCGTCCAAGTCAGCCTTGGCATCGCCACATTATTGCATGTCGTACCAATTAACCTGGCTGCAGCACATCAAGGTGGCGCAGTGTTGTTGTTTGCTTCGTCGCTCTGGGTAAGCCACCAGTTGCGAGAAGCAGTATAAAGCTGAGTATTTTCGATCGGACCGATGTAAAATATACGCGTACTTTAATTCTACTTTGTCAGATTACAAGAATTCAATTAAGCGGAAAATCGTGATTGAAAATCATAGTTGATGCATAAAAATTCGACAACTATCAATCAACGACCTTCATACAGTTTTTCGATTTCGGCTTTATGTCGTTCCATGATTTTGGATCGCCGCAATTTCAGTGTCGGTGTCATCATTTCGTTTTCTATTGACCAAGGCTCGGAAATAACGATAACCTTGCGGATACGTGCATAACCTGGAAATTCACGGGTTTGTTGCGTAACTCTATCAAGTAAGATTTCTTCAATGTGCGCTTTTTGACCGGTATTGGTTGCATTTTTATCAAGGTTATGTTCTTCGGCAAAATTATTCCAGTTTTCGGGATTCAGCACGACCAGTGCACACAAATAAGGACGCGCTTCGCCGATAACCAGAGCCTGGTCAAATATCATGTCACGCATAATGGCTGCCTCCATGTCGCCAGGCGGAATTTTTTCGCCAGTTGACAGGACAATAATATCTTTCAGCCGTCCGGTTATAGTAATATGACCCAGAGAATCAATTGTGGCGACATCGCCCGAATTTAACCAGCCGTCGGAAGACAGCACAACTTCGGTCGCCTGCGGATTATTCCAGTATCCCATCATGACATTCGGCCCACGGATTAACAATGCTCCATCTTCTCCAAGCTTGACCTTCACACCGGGAACCGGCACACCTACGCTGGACGGCACATTATCGTCGTGACGGTTAACACTGACAACCGGACTGCTTTCTGTCATGCCGTAACCTTGCAGTATCGGGAGTCCTAGTCCGATAAATACCCGTGAGATCTCAGCCGATAATGCCGCTCCACCGCTCATGGCGTGACGCAGCCGGCCGCCTAGTTTGCTGATCAATTTGGCGGCCACCAGTGCGTTCAATAACGGCCATAATAAAAACGCCAGACGCCAGTGCCCGCGTTTTTGCCGGTATTCAAAACGGCTGTATCCGACATCTACGGTAAAGTTAAACAACCAGCGGGCAAAAGCAGAATTTTCTGCCAGCTTTGTCTGGACACCCGCATAAATGCGCTCATAAATCCGTGGTACCGATATCAGTATTGTTGGCCGTACGATCTGCAAATCTTCCTGCAGCTGGGGAATTGAGCGTGCATAGGCAACAGTTGCAGCGCACATAATAGGCAGATAATAGCCGACGGTCCGCTCAAAAGTATGAGACAACGGTAAAAAAGACAACAACAAGTCATCCGGATTTACCTGGACAGCCTGCAGGCTGGCATAGGCATTTGACAGAATATTGTGATGGTTCAACATTACACCTTTGGGACGACCGGTAGTCCCAGACGTATAAATTATGGTAGCCAAGCTGAAAGGGTCATCATTGATATGCTTGACTGTATTGACGTCGGCATCGGCATCGGCAGACAGCCAGTCCGCAGAAACCTTCAAACGCGGGCTGTCGTCAGGATGCACCTTCGGCACCGTATCCGTTTCAGGATTTCCGGTTGCTTCAATCAGCACAACCCGCTGCAGACTGTCCACTTTGCAACTGGCTTCAAATACTTCACGCCAGTGCGCCGATTTTTCCAGCAACAGCAGTTTAACACCGGCATCTGCAAGCATATATACTACATTGTCCGCACGGTCTTCAGTATAGAATGGAACAACAACCAGGCCCAGGCCCAATGCCGCCTGGTCAAACATGACCCATTCCGGGCGATTGCGCATCATCACCGCAACGCGGTCTCCAAAGGTCAGCGATTCTCTGATCAGCGCCGCCTGCCATTGGGCGACATGCGCATGCATTGCTTCCCAGGTATGGACACACCATAATTCATGCTTATCATCGTAATACCGGTAAGCCTCTCCCTGCGGCGCAGCGAGCACACGCTCTTTAAATAAACCATCCAGAGTTTTCGCTTGTTCGACAGAAATTATTTGGTTCATATTAATTTGTTTGATGGGTTTTCGCTTCATTTATGTCATCGTCGTCGCTGTGCTTCGCGATACCTGGCCTGGTTCCGCCAGTTGACGATTCATCGGCTGCCCGCAAAGCATCCTCATCGCCAGACGTGGTATCATTATCATTTTCTGTTTCAGCATTCAATGCAGTCGGCTGACTACTGTCTTTATTCTGTTCAGATGCCGGTTTCTCGTGAGCAAACAAATCGGATGATGCTATTTCACTCAATTGTCCGGACTCAAACAAAGTTGACTGCTCGATGTTTGTGCAGGTTTGGCTGCTTCGCGTTTCCTCTCCCGGCTCATTGGATTGTTCCGACACATCTGTTGCCGATGCGGCAGTTGCAGCTGCAGTTGTTGACGATGTTGGTGGTTTTGGCTCTATACGATTGAGCGTACCGGGCGCTACGTAAGAGAAATCCTGGGAAAAATCGTCCACTTTAATCACGCGGCTGCGCAAGTCCCGCATCTTGTGCAGCCGATCCGCTTCGGTGACGGTAATCACGTTAAGGTGATAAGCCTGTGTTATCTGCTTTTCAGCTTGCTGGGCGGTAATTTTGCCCGACTTAACAGCATTGCGCACTTTTGCTTCAAGCGGCGCGCTTTCAATTGCGCATGTCATAGCATCCTCGAGATCTGCCAGAGGTTCACCGGATGCCGTGGGCAGATAGATACCCGCAGTCAGCCGGTCGCGCGCTTCATTCGGCTCGAGCATCATTTGAGATATTTCATGCCCAAGCTTATCGGTTGGCGGTAAATACGGTTTTCCTAGCGGAAAAATCCATTTTCTCAGCAACCACACAAATACCTGATTACCCGGAAAATTGCTCAAAAATTCGTCAAAAATTTGTTGAATGCGGTATATAGCATCCTGAACAGACCAGTGCAATAATGGCAAATCAGCTTGTGGCCGCCCGTCGTCTTCAAAGCGCTTAAGCGTAGCCGAACACAGATACAGCAAACTAAAAATGTCCCCCAAACGGGCGGATAATCGTTCCTTGCGTTTCAATGCGCCACCCAGTTTCATCATGGTGATATCAGCAAGAAATGCAAAATTTACAGCAAAACGCGTGAGCTGTTGATAATAGCGCGCAATTTCAGAATTACAGTTATCCGGAATACTGCTTTTAATATATTTGCCGAATAAACCGTATACCAGACAGTTGACGGTATTACGCACGCTGAATAGAATATGGCCGACCAGCGCAGAGTCAAATGCCACAGAAGCACGTTTTTTATCTGTATCGTGCACTGCATTGATTTCCTGCAGAATATACGGATGGCAACGAATCGCACCCTGCCCGAAAATAATCATGCTGCGCGTCAGAATGTTGGCACCTTCCACCGTTATACTAACCGGCATATGTTGATAGGTGCGTCCAAGATAATTACGCGGACCAATGCAAATACCTTTGCCGCCATGTATATCCATTGCATCGTCAATGGCCTGTCGCGCCCGTTCGGTCAGGTGATATTTAACGATTGCAGAAATCACAGACGGTTTTTCACCCAGATCGACTGCACCGGCTGTCATGATGCGTGCAGCGTCCATCATATAGGTATTGCCGCCGATGCGTGCCAGTGCTTCTTCAATACCCTCAAAATAACCGATCGGCAAATTAAACTGCACACGAACCCGGCCATACGCGCCGCTGGTTCTTGCCGCCAATTTTGCACTGCCGGTACTGGTTGCCGGCAGTGAAATGGAACGACCAGCCGCCAGACAATTCATCAACATGCGCCATCCCTGCCCAACGCCATTCTGGCCGCCGATAATCCATTCCATCGGTATAAATACATTTTCGCCCCAATTCGGGCCGTTTTGAAATGCTGCATCCAATGGCAAGTGACGCCGCCCGATGTGCAAACCCGGCGTATCCGTCGGAATCAAGGCCAGCGTAATACCGAGGCTTTCCTGATCACCGAGCAGGTGATCAGGGTCGTATAATTTAAAAGCCAACCCCAAAATGGTAGCCACAGGACCCAGTGTAATATAGCGTTTTTCCCAGGTAACGCGCATGCCCAGCACGTCCTGCCTGCCATTAAACTCGTCTTTGCACACGATCGCGTAATCGGGAATGGATCCTGCATCTGATCCCGCGTCCGGTGACGTCAGGCCAAAACAGGGGACCTCAAGTCCCTGCGCCAATCGCGGCAAATAATGATTTTTCTGCTCGTCGGTACCATAATGCAGCAGTAATTCCGCAGGACCGAGTGAATTTGGCACCATGACTGTTACCGCGGCCGTCCCGCTACGTGAACCGATTTTCATTACTATCTCTGAATGCGCCAACGCCGAGAAACCACGTCCGCCATACTTTTTGGGAATAATCAATCCAAAAAAACCATTGTCTTTGATAAATTGCCAGATATCCGGTGGCAAATCTTTCAGATCGTGTGTTATCTGCCATTCATCAAGCATGTCGCAAAGCTGTTCAACCGGGCCGTCAAGAAAAGCCTGTTCCTCGTCGCTCAATTGCGGTTTAGGGTAAGCCAAAAGTTTGTTCCAATCCGGCTTGCCACTGAACAGATCGCCATCCCACCAGACAGTACCCGCATCAAGCGCTTCCTGTTCAGTTTGTGAAATGGGCGGCAACATTTTTCGAAAAATTTTGAGAAATTGATTAGAAATAATCAACCGCCTTAACCATGGAACGAATAAAATTAAAGTGGCGACGGCCAGCAATGATATGAAAACAAAAAATAGCGACTCGAGCATTTTTTCCCCTTATGATCGAATTCAGTTAGTTGTATGCTTTGCTGCGCATGCGCACGGTGCATGTTTTACACCAGACGTGTAGAATTCAGTTTCTGCTACGACCCCTAAATTTACATGATAATCAGCCAAATCCCTACACCCACATAACAGTTTTGAACAGAAAGTGTTGCTAAATACATACACAGGCTGCACGCACAGTGATTTAATCTCCAGTTTTTTCTTGAAGGATAATTTATGACCAATGAAACATTGGATTTAGCCTGCCAACTGATCGCGCGGCGCTCGATTACTCCACACGACAGCGGTTGTCAGGACATTCTTGCGCAGCGTCTTAAAACAATAGGTTTTCAGATTGAAAACTTGCGTTTTGGCAGTGTCGATAATCTTTGGGCCAGACGCGGCACTGCATCACCTGTGTTCTGTTTTGCCGGACACACCGATGTCGTCCCTACCGGCCCGCTGGAACAGTGGAAAAGCAATCCGTTTGAACCGGAAATCCGGGATGGTAAATTGTATGGTCGCGGCGCCGCAGATATGAAATCGTCCTTAGCCGCTTTTATTACAGCCATCGAAGCATTTGTTGCTTCGCATCCTGAGCATAATGGCTCTATTGCTCTGTTGATTACATCCGATGAGGAAGGCCCGGCCGTTGACGGCACAGTGAAAGTTGTCAATACGCTTGGCGCGCGCGGTGAATTACTGGATTACTGCATAGTCGGCGAGCCAACCTGTTCACAACAATTTGGGGATACGGTCAAAAATGGCCGGCGGGGTTCACTTTCAGGCAATCTGACAATCAAAGGTATACAAGGCCATATCGCCTACCCTCATCTGGCGAAAAATCCGATTCATTTAGCCGCGCCAGCGATCGCAGAACTCTCGCAAATCCGCTGGGATGATGGCAATGAATATTTTCCACCGACCACCTGGCATACTTCCAACATCAATGGCGGTACCGGCGCAACCAATATCATACCTGGCACTGTAAATATGCAGTTTAATTTCCGCTTTTCTACCGCCAGTACGGTTGATTCTCTGAAATCCAGAGTACATGCGGTGCTTGATAAATATGGATTGGAGTATGCACTAACCTGGACACTTTCAGGAAAGCCTTTTTTAACGCCCAATGCAACGCTTGCCAGCGCGTTACGTGATGCCGTCATTAAAATAACACAAGTTGAACCGCAATTATCTACATCGGGCGGCACATCTGACGGGCGTTTTATTGCAGATATCTGCAAACAGGTTGTCGAATTTGGTCCACGCAATGAAACCATTCACAAATTAAATGAGCATGTAGATGTTGCAGACTTGGAACGCCTGTCGAAAATTTATCAGCTAGTGATTACAAAATTACTGCTATAGGTTGACAGAATGTCATTACAGGGATATATAAATCATAGACGTATACTGCAAACAATGTCAGCACAGTTTTAAATATTTTCCAGCCACAGCAGCAATGCATAAGGCAACAACAATATTTTTCAGTTCGGTTTTCATGAAAAACATGCTCTGCTATTTTTAACTGGAACTGCGTAAAAAAGCAAGCCGTCGATAATGGCTGGAAACGGCTTACATTAAAAAAGAGAAGTTATATAAAAAACAAAATCGCATTGATGGAATAAGCGCTTATAAACTAAACCATTTCTCACGGAAACCATTAGATTTTGTTCTGAATGCTGGTATGGCAATGCCGCTGCATCGACGTCAAAACATCCGGTAGTTTATATAAAAATCTGATCAGACAATGTTTTTGTCTGATCAGATTTGGATCTTGTCACAGTATCAACCGACCCGTTATTGAATTTTATAAAGCATCTTCTAAACCGTCTGAATTTACCGGTGTACTTTTGTCTAATCTGAAGCTTGCTTTATCGATCTGCTCTTTTGTAGCATCTGAGTTTGTATGTGTATCATGTCTTCCCTGTTCCCGGGCAATTTTTTTATGATAAGCAGCTTTGGCGAAATTCACTTCGGCGGCTTTTTCATAATTATGAATCCTCCATAAAACACGTTTTTTAGCGCTCTGCGCGTTTCTGCCAAACTTGCTGAAGCGGGATCTGCTTTTAATAATCTTTTTTTGTTCTTCTGCCTTGGCCTGCATTGATCTGGCCAGATTTTCATGGTGTTTTGTCAGCGCTGTATGATTAAGATTTTCCGTCCCTTTTCCTACGGACGCATGCGGACTCATCTGTGCACATGCGGCAACCAGAATACAGATCGTAAGAACTGCAAAATATTTAACTGTTATGGCTCTCATTAGCATTTCTCCATCGCGTTTAACACAGGGTCTATACTAATCAATCCAAAACAGTTTTAATATTAGGAAAACTATTGTTTTCGCGTAAGCGAAACCATTAGGTAACTCGTTGATGGATAACAAATTGTAATACAGATTAAAAATGATATGTACAAACCTGACACTTACACAGATTATCGCGACCAGAACGAATGCAGACAGCACCAGTATATCCAGGCGTTGGGAATTCTTCAAATAATCTGTTATAGCCTACCAATTCTGCATGCATAAATTTTTTGTTTCCAGCTATCGATAAAGCAAAGATGTTGATTGATTCGAACTGCAGGGCAATCGGGCTTAAATTACTCCAATAATTCGTAGCAGATAATCATTATCCCAACCTGCCTTTAACCGTTTTGTTTTTACACCAACTTTTGACGTTTTTTCTTTTTTTATCAGGTTCAACGCAATATGTCTGATAATGGCAAGATTAGCAGCGCTATGGCCTTTGCGCGTTCGATTACTGTCTTCATCAAAAGCAATATCAAGCACCCAATGTAAATTGTTTTCGATAGCCCAATGAGCGCGAACAGCATGCTCCAATTTATTCGGATTATTGGCGCTTAGACTACTGATGAAATAACGCGTTTCCTCGGTTATTTTATTTTCTGATTCTCTTGTTGCTGTGACCTCAATGATGCTCTGCAGCCCCGCCCAGGAATGTCGTTTTTTTAGCCATGCTATCTCATCTGTTACACGAACAGTACGTGTCTCAATGCGCCCATGCCCACCATCGACAGTTGCCCTAGCGGCTTCCGGAGATAGTGGCGATGTAAAATACGTAACAACATCTTCATGCAAGCTTTCCTGATTGCCTTTCAGGCTCAAAACATAATCTCCGCCTTGCTCGACAATCTGCTGAGCTATCTTCTTCTGGCAACCCATCGCATCAATTGTAATCACAGCCCCTGCAATATCTAAACGAGAAAGCAGCTTGGGAATAGCCGTAATTTCATTGGACTTGTCATCTACTTGAACCTGACCTAAAACCAGGCTATTG
>NZ_FOGH01000092.1 GCF_900111165.1 Nitrosomonas sp. Nm51 | reverse complement strand
GAAGCTTCTCACGAACCTCACGTAAATGTTGTTTGCTACTCTCATCCATACACACAACCGGATGCGTTTCTCTGTAAGGTTCTTTATACAGGCCCGGCACATCTTCCATTGCACAGACAAATTTAGTATGGGCAGCATTAAGAAACTGCTGTCGCGTGCGGAGGAACTGGGTTTGTCCTGGCCTTTGCCTGATGACTTGGACGATGCCGCCCTGGCTCGTCTGTTCTATCCATCATCTGATACCACGGTATCATCACGGTATATCAAGCCTGACTGGTCAGTCGTTCATCAGGAGCTCAAGCGCAAGGGGATGACCAAGCAACTGTTGTGGGAAGAATATACGGCCGCTCATCCCAACCGTTGCTACAGTTACTCACAATACTGCGACCGTTACCGTCACTGGCTGAAAAAGCAAAAACGTTCCATGCGCCAGACGCACAAAGCCGGTGAAAAATGCTTTGTCGATTATTGCGGGCAAACCGTACCGATCATCGATGCGGCCAGCGGCGAAATCCGTCAGGCTCAGATTTTTGTCGGTACATTGGGCGCATCCAATTATACTTATGCCGAAGCCACGGCTGGGCAGACGCTGCCTGAATGGCTGGCCAGCCAAAGCCGTATGCTGGACTTCTTTGGCGGTTGTCCTGAGATCATTGTGCCCGACAATCTTAAATCCGGCGTCAGCAAGCCTTGCCGCTATGATCCTGACTTGAATCCCAGCTACCAGCAATGGGCTGCCCACTACCAGGTCGCAGTCATTCCGGCTCGGCCATACAAACCCAAAGACAAGGCCAAGGCAGAAGTGGCCGTACAGATTGTTGAACGCTGGATACTGGCAAAGCTGCGCAGGCAAACCTTTTTCAGTCTGGCAGAACTCAACCACTGTATTGCCGGTCTGCTCAATGACTTGAACCACAGGCCTTTCAAACAATTGCCCGGTAATCGCCAACAGGCTTTTGAACAACTCGACAAGCCGGTTCTGCAGCCATTACCGGCAAATCCCTACAGCTATGTCGATATCAAAACCGTCAAGGTCAATATCGATTACCATGTTCAATACCGGCAACACCAGTACTCGGTTCCACACCGGTATGTTGGCGAATACCTACAACTGCACGCCAGTGAAACGCTGATCAGCCTGTTCTTTAATGGACGGCCGGTTGCTTCACACCCTCGGGCGCATCGCCCCGGAACCACAACATTACCGGCGCATATGCCAGTTCGGCATCAGAAACATCAGCAATGGACACCAGGGCGGTTAAAAAACTGGGCCAAGGATATCGGTAGCGAAGTACTGGCGTGGGTGGATTATCAACTGAGCAGTAAAGCGCACCCCGAACAAGCCTATCGTGTCTGCCTGGGTCTGTTCAATCTCAGCCGGGAATATCCTTTGGCACGTCTGGACAAAGCCTGCAAAATCGCCAATGTACAACGGCTTTACCGGCTCAAACAAATCAAGTCCATCCTGCAAAGCAACCGCGACCAATTACCGCAACAACTGGATATCGATATCCAATTGCCACAGGCCCATGAAAATATCCGTGGCCCCAGAGATTACCATTAACAGGACGATCATGACGCATACACAGGCTTTACAACAACTGCGCCAGCTAAAACTTTCCGGCATGGCCGATGCGCTGGTGCGCCAGCTTGAGCAAACCGGCACCTATGACAATCTGCCGTTTACCGAACGCCTGCAGCTGCTGCTCGATGAAGAAAACCTCACGCGCACAAACCGCAAGCAAGACCGCCTGGTTCGCCAGGCGCACTTTAAACTCAAAGCCTGCATGCAGGATATCGATTACCAGCATCCGCGTAATATTACCCGGTCACAGATCGCACGGTTGGCGCAGGCCGACTGGATTGAAAAAGGACAAAACCTGTTGATCACCGACCCTTGCGGCAGCGGCAAAACCTATCTGGCCTGCGCCATCGGGCATAACGCCTGCCTGCATGAAATTACTGTTCGATATTACCGCCTGTCGCGCTTACTGCTGATGCTGACACAAGCCAAGGCTGATGGCTCTTATCACAAACAATTGAAACTATTGGCGAAGCTACAATTGCTGATCATCGATGACTGGGGACTCGAGCCCTTAAAGCCAGCACATCGTAACGATTTGCTGGAAATCATGGATGACCGCCATGGCGCCACATCAACAATGATCATCAGTCAGTTGCCTACCGATCAATGGTATACCGGTATCGGTGACAACACACTTGCCGATGCCATCCTCGATAGACTAATGCATAACGCGCACCGACTACAACTGAAAGGAGAATCTATGCGAAAACGAAATAGTTTGTTGACTCAAGATGAACAAATAAAGTAAAAAGACAACTCATCATGCGTTGGAAAAATCTGTGTTCACATTGGCCCGGAATGAGTGTTCAACTTCGCCGGAATATGCACATGATTGCTTGCTAAACAAATTTATCCTGATTTGATGGCGCATTTGATATTAACAGAACACGACAACATAATGTATAATCCTTGTTTTAAACGAGACAGACGCGGGGTGGAGCAGTCTGGCAGCTCGTCGGGCTCATAACCCGAAGGTCGTAGGTTCAAATCCTACCCCCGCAACCAGCTTATCCTGCCTCATAATCATAGGGTTATGAGGGTTACCAGGAAGCCTTGATTTACGGGCTTTTCATTGTTTTCGCAAACAGAATTATTCTTGACTGACGAATTACCTTCCGAAGAAGATTCACTAGCACAAGAATCATCCTGCCAACCAATATTTTGATCGCCTGATTCGGTCATCATTTTGACTTGCTGCAACAGCTCAAGCACAAGCAAGAAATGGAGCCACTTATCCATGCGCACCATGCCATGGTGCAGCGCCACCGAGACGCGCGCGAAAGCCAAAAGAATAGCGCACGAAAAAGCTGGCAATCTGAGGAGTTGGAACGCTCCGTCAGATTGGAGAGGGTTTTAAAGGAATTTGGGGCAGATTAACTGGCACACACCAAAAAACCCGCGTTATACTCACCGCACTTCAAATTTCGGCACTCAGGCACAATCGATAATCTGAAAATTATTGGTCAGCAAGGAACGTAGCGATTCTTTATAGCGCTCGGGTGAGGCAAAAAAAACCAACTCAGTCTGGTCGACTTATCCACAGATGCGTAGTATCCTGCGCTCTGTCTTACCCTGGTCAGCTTTCAACCGCAATGGGTGGTCACCCATTAGCCGTTCTGAGTCAATAGCTCAAACGAAACTCTCGCCTTTCGGCGATGCATTAATCTTCAACTAAAGCTTCACGCTTTTTCGGAAGTTTCGATCTGATTTCATCAATTTTTTGTGGTCAGCGGATTTTCTTTTGTGTGAGAAGGCAGTCCCGGTCCTAACCATTTTGTTAACAGGGTAAAATCGAAATTTATCCTTTAAATACAACTGGATATAGTTGTGGTGGCGCGTGGTTTTTGTTATAATTTTGGTGTTTAAGCAATTGAAATCAATAACAAAAAGAGCGCCGCCACATGTTCATTTTACGCACT
>NZ_FOGH01000055.1 GCF_900111165.1 Nitrosomonas sp. Nm51 | reverse complement strand
CTTGAATGGAGAGCCGTATGCGCTGAAAGGTGCACGTACGGTTCGGTGAGGAGAAGCAGGGAAATAGTTCGACTACGCCCTGCTTCTTACTCTACATAAATGTACCGTGTACAGAGTATAGGAGGTAAAGCCAATGAATGAGACATTTGACAAACAGGCCGTGCTGAATTGCCTTAATAAAATCCTTGAACTGGAACTTGCGGGTGTAGTACGCTACACCCATTATGCTTTTATGGTTTATGGCTACAACCGCATACCCATTGTATCCTGGCTGCAGGCACAAGCGGATGAATCCTTGCTTCATGCCCGTGAAGCAGGTGAATTGATCACGCATTTAGGCGATCATCCGCCATTGACGATCGGTCCTTTGCTGGAGACGCATCAGCACGATATCGGCGATATACTGCGTGAATCGCTAGAGCATGAACGCGTAACGCTGACAAGCTACAAAGAGTTATTGTCCCTGGTTGAAGGTAAGTTCGTGCTGCTTGAAGAATATGCACGCCGTTTGATTGCGGCTGAAGAAATGCATCAGGGTGAAGTGGACAAAATGTTGCGCCGACCGGGTGCCGTTGCCGCCTTTTCTGAGAAAAAATAAAATCAGCTGCTTTACAACAGCGCTAATCATTTACATCAGAATTCAGCAAGGGCGTATTGAAGATACCGGATGCGCCGCGTCGCATCATGACAAAGCCGAGGTAATCCGGAATGCATTTATTTCCAGCAGGATGAAATACCGACTTATATCTGGAGATGCATTGATTATCGTTGATTTGCAAAACGATTTTCTGCCGGGCGGCAGTTTGCCGGTTTCCGGAGGAAATACGATTATTCCAACACTCAACCGCTATATCGCCGATTTTCATGCGCACAGGCTGCCAATTGTTGCATCACGTGACTGGCATCCGGAAAATCACTGTTCATTTGAAGCATCTGGCGGTCGCTGGCCGGCGCATTGTATTGCAAAAACAAATGGCGCTGCGTTTCCGGCTGCACTTGAATTACCTGCTTATACAAAAATAATTTCCAAAGCCACGACACAGGCAAGAGATGCGTATTCGGCATTTTCCGAAACGCAACTTAATGAACTGCTGAGATCGCTCAATGTGAAGCGGCTATTTGTCGGCGGGCTGGCAACCGAATATTGCGTCCTGAATACCGTTGAAGATGCCATTCGGTTTCACTATGTTACATTCATACTTGAAGATGCAGCTTGCGCAATTAACCATCAACCGGATGACGGCCGTGACGCGCTGCTGGCGATGAAACGGCTCGGCGCCATCCCGATTGACCGTAAGATGTTAGAACCATGAACCCGGACTTATATTCCTGCGGACAATGCAGCCCGTTGTTGACCGATTTTTATCAACTGACCATGCTGCAGAGCTATATCGAGCATGGCATGGAAGATACCGCTGTCTTTGAAATGTTCGTACGCAAGCTGCCGAACGGGCGTAATTTTCTGGTTGCGGCCGGACTCGAACAGGTACTGGATTATCTTGAGCATTTGCAGTTCTCCGAAGATGAGCTTGCCTGGCTTGCCACACGCTTTCCACCGCACGTTATCGATTATTTGAGGCAATTCCGCTTTACAGGGGATGTTCATGCGCTACCGGAAGGCACGGTTTTCTTTCCAAACGAACCGGTGATTCGAATTACCGCGCCCCTGCCGCAAGCGCAATTGGTCGAATCCCGGATTATCAATTTGTTGCATTTCGAAACCCTGATTGCTTCCAAAGCCGCCCGTTCGGTGCTGGCTGCGCCTGATAAAACACTGGTGGATTTTGGTATGCGCCGGGCGCACGGTCTAGAAGCTGGATTACTGGCCGCGCGTGCAAGTTATCTGGCGGGATTTTCCGGTACTGCAACGGTGCTGGCAGGTGCTGTTTACGGTGTACCGCTGTATGGCACCATGGCCCATTCCTATATTCAGGCACATGAAGATGAACTGGCTGCATTCGAACATTTTGCGCGGTCTCATCCGGATAACGCCGTGTTGCTTATTGATACGTACGATACCGAAAACGCAGCGGCCAGGCTTGTTGGCCTGGCAGACAAACTCGCTCAGGACCGGATTCATATCAAAGGCGTGCGCCTGGATAGCGGCGATCTGGCAGAACATGCACGCAATGTCCGCAGGATACTGGATCGGGGCGGATTGACAAAAGCCACCATTTTCGCGAGCGGCAATATTGATGAATACCGGTTACATACGCTGGTGCGATCCGGCGCACCAATCGACGGATTCGGTATCGGTACGTCACTGGATATATCCAGTGACGCGCCCGCGCTCGATTGTGCTTACAAACTTCAGGAATATGCCGGTAAACCGCGCCGCAAACATTCGGAAGGAAAAGCCACCTGGCCCGGAAGAAAACAGGTGTTGCGCAACTTTGGTACCTGCAATCACCTTATGGATGATACTGTGGTGCTTGAAGATGAAGATTGGCAAGCAGGCAAACCTTTAATCAAACAGTTCATGCAGGCAGGCCGGCGCGTGCAAAATAAAATACCGTTGGATGACATTCGCAAAGAGACACTATCGGGCTATGCTGAATTGCCCGAAATCATGACGTTGCTGGATTCCGCCTCCACATATCCGGTCACGATTTCTGAAAACCTGCATCGGCTGGCAGATCAACTGGATGCTGAGCATGCAATTGATCAATAGCTACTATCAGTAGCAATGAATCCCCTAATAAATCACCTGTAAAATTTATGGTTCCTGCTGATAGAACTGTCGTGCATCCTCGAACATTGCGTCAAGCGAATTTTGATGCAGATAGGGCATATGGCCGCCATGGTATACGCTGAGACGCATATTATCGACAATCTGCGAATCCAGTGACATTTGATCAATAATTATCGCAGAAGCAAAGTACGGCGTTACCAAATCAAATACACCATGCATAATCAATACCTGCATATCTGGATTCATACTCATGGCCTGCTTCAAGTCCGAAACTGCTTCGGCGAAACCCTGCCGACCATGAATTCCTGAGCGCCAGTTCCAGGATTTCGAAACATGTTTGTTAAGCAGCAGATAAGGCACGGCAGTTTTAAATGCTAAATTCTTGCGGATGTAGTTATTCATTGCAGCGGTCAGTGGTGCGTTGAGCTGATCAAGGTAAAAATCCCGGCCGGCGACAGACTGCCCACCCGGGTTCGGATCGATTAACGTAATCGACGCGTCGTACAAGCTCAGCAGACGGCGCCGGTCAGCAAGCAGCAGTTTGGCAAAACGACCGGATCGGACACGTCCTGCGCTGCGCAGTAACATATCCTCATCCAGCCCTGCAAGGTCACCGGTTTGTTCAAGCCAGTCCGGTTTATTCATGCCAACTGCGAGACCTGTCAGATATTCTGCCAACGCAAAATGTTCTGCCGGTGCAAGCGAAACACGCGGATCGTCTGCGTTATAATTTATGCGGGTGCTTTGCTGATGAATGGCGGCAGCAGCCGCATAACTTGGCAGCAGAGACACCCATGGCCATAGACTGCGTTCATTACCCAGCAAAAAGCCAAAATCCAGCACAGGCGAAACCAGCACCAACCCGCTTGGTACAATGCCGAATCCGGATTGCAACTGCCTGGACAAACGCGCAACCCTGAAACCGCCGTAACTCTCCCCCACCAGGTAAACAGGGGACAGCCAGCGGTCTTCCTCTGTCAGGTATGCACGGATAAAACGTGACAGGTTATTGGTATCTTCTTCAACCCCCCAGACGCGCTGGCGTGAACGTGTTTGCCTGGTAGGGCTCGATTCTGAATGATTTTCCGGTGTGTGCCGACCGTCTGCGCTCTGCTCAACCTTGCGGCTATAGCCTGTGCCAACGGGATCAACAAATACCAGATCGGAAAACGCAAGCCAGCTCTTTGGATTGTTCGTCAAACGTGCGGGAGCAGTTGCAATGCTGCCGTCATTGTTGAATACAACACGTTTTGGACCAAGCGCCCCAAGGTGCAGATAGGCGGAGGCTGCACCAGGACCGCCATTAAATACAAACGTCAACGGCCGCACTTTCGTGTTTTGCTGCTCCTGCTTGTACGCCACATAAAAAATCCTGCCAACAGGCCGGGACTGATTGTCGTGGACTGTCAGTGATGCGGCAGTGGCTGTATAGGCGATTTTCGAGGCTTTTGTTTCAAGAATATGTGAAGTCTCGGAGCGGTTTGAAACATCGAATTCACGCACATCGTTTGCGGTTTTATTCTGCGCGGCATCGTTCTCCACCGCCCCCACTGCAGCCGTTGCCAGAAGCAGTGCTCCCCAGATCAACATTCTCATCTGCAAAAACCACAGCCCGCGCTGAAGCTTTCCCGACCACTTTTTCCCGTATTTTTACGATTATTGCTATGAGGCATCATGACAAGAATTATACAAATAGTTTATACGCCGTTCTTTGTTACGTTGTAAAGAGAGAGAAAACAGAAAGTTAGAAGGTTCGATGAAAAAATGTCGGGTTTATTCATCGACAGATCGTTGTTGTTGATTAAACGGTTTGTCAATTCAACGCGCCAGGAGCAATCATCATGCTGTATAACCAACCAGTGAATTACGTTTACTTTACAATTACTAGCCGCTTCACTGCTGAGTCCGGCTAATCAACGGATTTTATATTATACTCTTTACATATCAAATTTCGGCAATCGCATTTTATATTTGTAAATATAAACAATGTAATGAAAGAGTGTAAACCAAAATTTGAAAAATAAAAGGTATACAATGAAATTGAAATGAAAACAACGAACGAATGGTGAACAAATGAAAGTAGAAGTAACAGTTGAATTGGATGTCAATCTGGCAAAAGCCAGTATTGCAGACATTAAAAAAATAGTGGAAGAGCTGATGAACGCAAGAAAAATTGATGCGTTGGAATCGGTTAACATCAAAGACATCAAAATAGGAAAATAACTGGCCAGAAGATTCTCGCCAACAACTCGAGACAAATTGCTTTTTACAAGTAGAAATAACCTATCATAGGTTAATGAAACCTTCTGGATTTCGTTCTATCATGATCGGATAAAAGACCAGTGTGACAAACGCGCTGTAGCCATCTGTTTCAAAATATATTTAATTCGGCATCTGTTAAAATACATTAACTGCTTATAACTCACAAGGAAAAAACAGTATGTGTAAACAATTCAGATTAATACTGATTTTGATAGTATTTTGCACGACTGCCGGTTGTGCAGTGCTTGCAGGTGCCGGAGCAGCTGGCGGTGCTTATGAATATAAAAACAAACAACAACTGGATGTGCTGGAAAAAGAATTCAGCGAAGGCAAGATCAGCCGCGAAGAATATATGAAACGAAAGAAACAGATTAATGAAGGATCCGTCATCTACTGACGCTGTATGCTGAAGAAGTTATTTTGTCAATCATCTGAGGAGAAGCTGTGATGAATATTTTTCACATAAACTATGAAACAAACGACGACGGTTTAAAACAATTTTCAGGCATAAGCAAATTTTTTCTGGTTTTGACTGTATCGACTGTATCTCTTGTAGTCGCAGGTTGCGGCAGCACACCGGTCAATGAAAGCCGTTATGCCAGCGTTCAAAAACAAATCAAAGAAGCTGAAGAATTACACGCAAGCAAAGTAGCAGGCGGAGAGCTTTATGAAGCACAAAAAAAATTTGAAGATGCACGTAAGGCAGACGATGATGGCAAACGCGAAAAAGCGCTTCGGTTGCTTAAAGAATCCGAATTGCACGCTGAATTAGCGGAAACAAAAACGATGCGCACGCGCGCGCAGGAAATGCTGGATGAAATTAACAGAGGGCTGGAAACGCTCGAAAATGAATTGAATTAGTCGCCGTTTCAGACCAAACAATGTATGCATTTTCAGTGAAACAGCTTTAAAAGCCAACAACATCTCAGGAGGTCACTATGAATTTCAAGCTTAGCTTATTAACTTTGACGCTGTCGTCTTTTTTTCTGATCTCGTGTGTCAGCAATCCGCCAAGCCAGCTTCTGGCTGACGCAGAAAACAGATATGAATCAGCGACATTGATTGAAGGCATTCAGAATTCAGATGCGCAAAGTATAGGGAAAGCGAAAGAAGCGCTCGAGAAGGCAAAAAATTTGCAAGCAAACAACGAATCACAAACGCTAGTTGAGCACCATGCATTGGTCTCGATTAAAAATACAGAAATTGCGGAAGAGCGCCATCGTCTGAGACAAATTGAACTAGAGACCGAACGAGCGAAAGAAAAACGCCAGCAGCTCATGGTTGAGAGTAAAACAAATGAACTCCGGGATGCCAGAATGGAAGCTTTGAAGCTTGCTTCTCAGCTTGAAGCCTTGAAAGCAGAACAAACCGAACGCGGCATTATCATGACGCTGGAAAATATCCTGTTTGCATTTAACAGTGCCGAACTCCAGCCTGGCGGTGAAATGACTGTCGCGCGTATCGCTGATTATTTAAACAATTATCCGAACCGTTATGTGTTGATTGAGGGTTTTACTGACAGTGTTGGCAGCGATGAATACAATCTGGAACTCTCCAAACAACGTGCTGAATCGGTACAGCGTTCTTTGATAAGACATCGTGTAAATCCCCGCCGTGTCAGCGTAGTCGGGCTTGGAGAAGCCTACCCTGTTGCGCCTAATACCACAGAAGCGGGCAGACAACAGAACAGAAGGGTTGAAATAGTCATTGCCAATGAAGACGGCAAACCGATTCTCAGGCGTTGATTTCAATAGCAACTGGAAAGCCCCGGACATCCACTTGTTAATAAACTACGTACGGGAATTGCTGTGTAAAGAATATTCGTCAGGATTTTTGATTGAATCAATCATGCGAAATCAAACAATTGGCGCATTGGTTACGGCTTTTTTTTTGGTCAGGCTTGGTGTTTGCTAACGGACAGCCGTCCATAGCGGAAATTGCAAAAACCAAGGCAAAGGTTTTGGAACAAGAGGCTGTAGCCGATAATACCAACTCAGCTTCTTCAACAGCCAGAATTATCACTAAACCTGAAGTTCGGTCAGTTGACCCTGACGGCACGAAACCATTGAATGATCCGATCACATGTCTTTCACGCACCATTTACTGGGAAGCCAGAGGGCAAAAAACAACAGAAATGGAAGCAATTGCCAGCGTCGTAATGAATCGATTGAGTCATGCTGGTTTTCCCGACACAATATGCGCTGTGGTAACACAAGGTAACGAACAAGGTTCCTGTCAGTTTTCGTGGTGGTGCGACGGCTATTCTGATAAAGCCGACGAAGCGTCCTATACAATCGCCAAAGAGATAGCGCGCAAGGCATTGAATCGGCAACTAACAGATCGCACACATGGTGCAACATTTTTTCATCATCGTGGAATTGAACCCGACTGGTCTTCGGAATTTATCAAAACATTCGAGATTGGAGAGCACATTTTCTATAAATCCGGCGCAGCTGAATAACCCAGCAGTATTGCAGAAAATGACTCAGACAGACAAATCAAATACTGAAACCGGCCACCTGTCGGCATACGTAGCGTCGCCGGTGACCGGTTTCAGTTAGGCGATTTACAGTCTACTAAAATAAATCACTTTATAAAAATTAATATCCGCCGCTTGACTCTGTTTCTTCTTCAACGCTATCAGCGCTATCTTCGATTTCATCGCCAGCGTCTTCAAAAGCGTCTCCCATCTCTTCCATCGTCTGATCAGCCTCTTCCATAGCACTATCCATAGCTTCACTGGCTTCATCTGAAGCATTGTCCATGGCATCACCCGCTTCTTCAGTAGCGTCATCAAATGCACTGCCGACCTCGTCTGCTGCATCACTCAAAGCCTCTTTAGTTTCTTCTATACTCCGGTCTATTGTTTCACCAACACTCTCGGCCGAATCCTGATCAGCACAGCCTGCTACAAAAAAAGTTAAAACAACAAACGAAAGTATCCATAAAATTTTGTTCATAACTATTCCCCTTTTATAAAAAATGTATTTATAAAACAAAACGCATGCGCTCTTATTTCAGAATCCAACCTTAAACCTACAAGATAAGCAACTTATAAGAAATTGTTTATACGTAGAAAAACATAATTTCAGAGTCACATCTATTTATCTTAACATTCGTCTGTTATTTCAGCAAATTGTTAGAATTGAATTATGTCTAACGTCTAACGAAGCATATTGCAACCATACTGAATCAACAGCCAAAGCGGTTAAGCATTCGGTTGATGCGTATCAAAGCACACCCGGAATTTCGAGTCAACGCCGTCCGTCATACCACACCGGCAGCTTCTTTTTGTTTTGCAGGGACTTGCACGGACTCAAAAGCACTAGAAAAAATTGACAGGCCATTTCCCGGCCTGAATACAATTGCAATTTACGCGCTGATGTAACTAAAGGAAAACGTTTCAGAATGGTAAATTTAAGTCCGCGCTTACGTCCCCATTTTTTTAACGAGCGGCTTAGATCTATTTCATCGGCAGCGTACAAATCCAGATTAAACCCGCCGACGTCCCGGAATGCATCTGCACGACAAACAACCAACGCACCGGAAGCCCAATTAAATGTAAACGAGACTGCGGTCCAGATTTTTAGTATTACTGTTCCCCACCAGGGAGAATCGGGCATACGCATAGCACTGCCACAGCCTGCATATTGCCCTGAGTCTATCATTTTCAGGATATCTGCAATCATATCCGGGTTCAGCAGACTGTCTGCATCGACAAACAATAGCCAGTCACCGCTTGCGGATGCAGCGCCAGCATTGCGCGCACGCCCGATTTGATTGATCGGTTCAAAAACAACACGGGCACCGGCTTTTTTGGCCAATTCTGCAGTGGTGTCCGTGGAATTATTATCTACGACGATTACTTCGGATTTAAAACCGGGCCTCTGATTGGCTGCCAGTGATTCTGAAACTGAATCAAGACACTGAAGAATCAAGCGCGCTTCATTAAAAGCTGGAATAATAACCGAGAGATACATAACAAATAGTGTAGTTGATTCTGTCGCCAGGCAAAGCGGTTGCTCCTTTTCCAGAAGAGTGATAAAGCAGGTAATCTGAACAGCACTACCTACCCAGAATTTTACCGTAATTTTCACGCAACTGAAATGACGGCAATTCTTCAGTATTTAAAAATGTTTTGATTTTTTTATGCATATTATTGCTTACGGAAAAATTATCTTTATATAATAAAGAAAGGATGCGCGGCCATACTCGTACGCGCAATGCAGCATTAAAAACAATCTCCATTCATTTTGCTGTTAACTTGTCTGTTTTTATCTTTTATCTGTAATCTGTACTAGAGGGTGTTAACAATTAGTGAATTATTTCTGTTGCTCCTGAAATTGTGCCGGGCAAAGCATGAGAAGCGTCGTTTGGTTATTCCAGATGAACGACGAATAACGTGGCATGGCACCATTTCAGGAACAACCCATAGGGCTGAAGAAGCCCATTTTAGTCTTCCGCTGCGTTATCATTCGCTCATGCAGCGTGACTGCACCACGCTCACGCTGCCTTGCTGAGAACTAAAATGCGTATCAGCAACAACAGTTCACTAATCGTTAGCACCTCCTAAACATTTCATCACGGCATGCAAATCGGCACACATCAACTTAAAAACAAGCTTATTGTTGCACCCATGGCCGGTGTAACCGACCGCCCTTTCCGTCAATTATGCAAGAAAATGGGTGCCGGCATGGCAGTATCCGAAATGGTCACTAGCAATTCATTGTTATGGGGGTCCCAAAAAACAAAACGGCGCGCCAATCACGATGGCGAGGCTTCTCCAATCTCGGTACAGATTGCGGGCGCAGATCCTGGCATGCTGGCTGCTGCGGCACAATACAATGTCGATCATGGTGCACAGATCATTGATATCAACATGGGATGTCCTGCTAAAAAAATCTGTAATGTCATGGCGGGATCAGCATTGATGAAAAACGAAAAACTGGTTGAAAAAATCCTGAGTTCAGTTGTTAGTGCTGTGAATATCCCTGTCACTCTTAAAATCAGAACGGGTTGGGACCAGCAGAACAAAAACGCATTGACCGTTGCCAAGATTGCCGAAAACTCTGGGATTCAAGTTCTGGCCGTTCACGGCCGCACCCGTGCATGCGCATACCGGGGAAATGCAGAATACGATACTATCGCTGCCATCAAGGCGGCTGTAAATATTCCGGTTATTGCCAATGGCGATATTTCAACACCCGAGAAAGCGCGTCAAGTGCTTGAATATACTCAAGCGGATGCCATCATGATTGGCCGCGCGGCACAAGGAAGGCCCTGGATATTTAGAGAAATCGATCATTATTTGAATAATGACACATATTTGCCGCCACCAAAAGTGACCGAAATTCATGATGTTCTTATGCAACATCTATATGATCTATATGATTTTTATGGTGAATATGCGGGTGTTCGTATAGCACGCAAACATATTGCATGGTATACAAAAGGTCTGGCAGGCTCCGCAAGTTTTCGCCAAAAAATGAATCAGCTGCAAACTTGCGAAGAACAGCTTGCTGAAACGGACAGCTTCTTTACACAATTATCTGATTACGATCAATATTTGCATTATATCAAAGAAGAAAACAAAGAAGAAAAGGCAATCGCCGTATGAATACCATTAATGAAAATGAAATTGCATGCTGTATACGAAAATCAATTGGTAAATATCTTAGTGATCTAGATGGCGAGAAACCCTGTCCTATCCATGAAATGGTCATCTTAAGTGTGGAAAAGCCACTCATTGAGGTCATTTTGCAATACACGCAGGGCAACCAGACACAGGCCGCCGAGCTTCTTGGAATCAACCGGAACACACTGCGCCAGAAAATCAGGCGTTATCAAATTAAATAAGGTACATAATGTCTATCAAACAAGCCCTGATCAGTGTTTCAGATAAAACGGGTGTAGTCGATCTGGCACGCACACTTCATCAGTCTGGTATAACCATTCTTTCCACCGGCGGAACTGCGGGATTATTGCAGGAAAACGATATTCCAGTGATAGAGATCGGCGACTACACCGGTTTCCCGGAAATGCTCGACGGGCGCGTTAAAACTTTGCACCCCAAAGTGCATGCAGGCATACTGGCTCGGGCCGATTTGCCGGATCACGTATCAGCCATGGAACAAGCCGGCTTTACGGATATCGAGCTGGTGGTAGTTAATCTCTATCCGTTTACCCAGACGATAGCCCAAACTGATTGCACCCTTGCCGATGCGATCGAGAATATCGATATTGGCGGTCCTGCCATGGTACGCGCTGCAGCCAAGAACTACCATAAAGTTACGGTTATTACAGACCCTGCCGACTATCAAGCCCTATTCGATGAACTAGCGTTAAACAATGGTGCTGTCAGCGCCACCAGCCGATTTAAATTTGCTCAGAAAGCATTTTCGCACACGGCGGCATATGACAGTGCGATCAGTAATTACCTGACAGCAATCGATGACGATGGTCAACACAATGATTTTCCAGCCACACTGAATCTAAACTTCGACAGAATACAATTTATGCGCTACGGTGAGAATCCGCATCAGAAAGCCGCATTCTATCGGGACATGCAGCCCGTACCCGGTGGACTTGCGGGCTATCGCCAACTACAAGGGAAGGCATTGTCATTTAATAATATTGCCGACACCGATGCAGCATGGGAATGCGCTAAGTCTTTTGAAGAACCGGCCTGCGTCATCGTAAAGCATGCCAACCCCTGCGGCGTCGCCGTTGCAAATGACGTCCTGACTGCATATCAACGCGCATTTGCAACCGACCCGGCTTCTGCATTTGGCGGCATTATTGCATTTAACCGACCGCTCGACGAGCAAACCGCCTCAGCAATCTTAAATCAGTTTGTCGAAGTCATTATCGCACCCGCTGTGACGGAAGATGCACAAACTATTTTCGCGCAAAAAAATAATATCCGCGTTTTGACGCTTCAATTGCAGCAAGCAAATCACCAATATGACCTGAAACGTATCGGAGGTGGTCTCCTGGTACAATCACCGGACAACTTTCACCTATCCAAAGACGATCTCAAAGTGGTCACCCAGAAAAAACCGTCCGAACAGCAAATATGCGATTTACTCTTTGCCTGGCGTGTTGCCAAATACGTCAAATCCAATGCTATCGTCTTTTGTCACAACAACCAGACTGTCGGCATCGGCGCCGGCCAGATGAGCCGTATAGACAGTGCAAGAATCGCCTCTATCAAAGCCCGGGAAGCGGGACTGGACTTATCCGGCTCGGCTGTCGCTTCTGACGCATTCTTCCCCTTCCGGGATGGTCTCGATGTCGTCGTTCAGGCAGGTGCACACGCCGTCATCCAGCCGGGCGGCAGTATCCGTGATGATGAAGTCATCGCTGCAGCAGATGAGCAGAATGTCGCAATGGTTTTCACGGGTGTACGGCACTTCAGGCACTAACTAACTTCGGATTTACTGACACATATGAAATTACTGGTAATCGGTAGCGGTGGCAGAGAACATGCACTGGCTTGGAAACTTATTCAATCGCCGCGCGTAGAGAAAGTTTTTGTCGCTCCTGGAAATGCAGGTATGACATATGAATATGGAGTCGAAAATATTGCAATCTCGACAATACCCGCGTTGGTTTATTTTGCACAAAGCCATAAAATTGCGTTCACCATTGTTGGCCCCGAATTATCACTGGCCGATGGCATTGTCGATGCTTTTCTTGATGCGGGATTAAAAATTTTCGGCCCAAGCCGCAAAGCCGCACGATTAGAAACCTCAAAAAGTTTTGCCAAGAACTTTATGCAGCGTCACAATATCCCCACTGCAGTTTATGACACCTTTACTGACGCGCACGCTGCACACCAATATATCGAACAACGTGGCGCACCAATTGTTATAAAGGCAGCCGGCCTGGCGGCGGGTAAAGGTGTTATTGTAGCTCCCTCATTAGAAAAGGCGCATAATGCAGTTGACCAGATACTGGTAACAAGGCTTTTTGGTGAAGCTGGCGCGGAAGTTATCATCGAAGAATTTCTTCAGGGCATTGAAGTCAGCTTTATTGTCATGTGCGATGGCCAGCATGTTTTACCCCTGGCCACCAGCCAGGACCACAAACGTCTGCATGACGGTAACACGGGTCCCAATACCGGCGGTATGGGCGCTTATTCGCCTACGCCGTTCATATCCCCCGGCCTGCATGCGCAGATTCTACGCGAAGTTATCTATCCAGCAGTCCAGGGTATGGCACAAGAAGGTGTTCCATATATTGGATTCCTATACGCAGGTCTAATGATCACTCCGGACAATCAGATAAAAGTTCTGGAATTTAATTGCCGTATGGGCGATCCTGAAACGCAACCTATATTGATGCGCCTAAAAAGTGACCTGTCCGCATTAATCGAGCAGGCGCTCAACGGCGCTCTGGATCAAACCGAAACAGACTGGGACAGACGTGTCGCCTTGAGTGTTGTAATGGCAGCTGGCGGCTATCCTGATAACCCTCAGAAAGGTGACGCTATTACCGGGTTAACAGATTTAATGACCAGGCAGAACGCAACCGATGATTTCCATATTTTTCATTCCGGTACGGCGTTGAATAGTAACGATCAGCGGCAGTTTGTCACTGCCGGCGGACGCGTGTTGTGTGTAACGGCATTGGGTGATAACCTGAAACTTGCTCAGCAGCACGCTTACACGCTTGCCAAGCAAATCCACTATAACAATTCATATATGCGTCACGATATCGGTCATACCGGTATTGAATTTATACACAAGCCATAGTTATCCGTTGAATTCAAATAATAATTTGATCACAGCAAACGATTGCACGGGTCAATGCAGCTGGTCTTTCATGTTCATAAGATATTGCCTACCACACTTCCATGAGATGATGATGCTCTGCACGGCGAATTTTCTGGAATCCCAGTTTCTGATACAAGCGAAAAGCACCTAGATTGGCATGCAACACTCGAAGACGCAGTGGCAAACCCAGTTTGCGCGCCCGGCAAATCAACTGCAGAATGACCGCAGTACCGATACCTTGATTCTGGTATTGCGGCTCGATTTGCAGCTCATCCAGCCATAAGTAATCTCCCTGCTGTTCAATAATAAACATGCCAACCGGTTTATTCTGTTTCAAAATAATATCAATTTTTTTCGTTTCCCATGAATCCAAAAACAAGCCGAGTTCCTCATCATCATCCCAGTAACCAAATTCGCTGATAATTAATTCACGATAAACAGTATGATGCAAGTCCAGCAACCAATCGTAGTCAGCGCGTTCAACGGGTCTAATCCGGATAGTCATTGGTATGGTTGCTTTCATCTATGTAACCGTAACATGATTCTTAAAATTCCTGCTATACGAATAAGCAGTTGACACCAGTTTTTCGAGAACTGTTAAATTTCAGCCGACCGGCAGAAAATAATCAACCGCCACTATATTTATACAGACATGCGGTCTTTTTAGAAACTCGCTTGTATCTATTCACCCAACCTTATGAACTTCACCGCCGATACGATCCGTAGCGATAAGCGGATTGTATTCTTTATTGACCATGAATTGCAGATAGCTTGAAATAAGGCAATGAGCACGCGCATACTCAGTGGTTCTGAAACAACCTGAAATTTTTTGTTTGACCTTCGACATTCGCAAGTCTCGTTCAGCCCTGTATTGGTAAATGATGCGCTTGCTGCAATGGAAGCTTCATATTACGCACCCAGGCATAACCATTCGTGTCAATAACGAAGGCTGGCTCACGCAACAAATTCTCACGCTTTTCCGGAAGTGGCGACCTGATTTCATCAATTTTTTGTGGTCAGCGGGTTTTCTTTTGGGTAAGAACAGTCCCGATATTAATCAGTTTGCTAACAGAGTTATGGTTGGCGCTATTTCAGTATGACCGGCAGCCAATACCTCCACAATGCTGGAAATTATTAAACTCAGTCACCTAATCTGATTTTGCAAGAGACTCGATAGATTAAATTTTTGATAATATGACTTTGAGATATGTGACAGACGAAAAAAAACCCACCGAAGTGGGTTTTTCCAGGACCTTATTGGAAAGGCGTGCGTCAATTTAACTTCCGGTATTGCTTGTCTTGCCAGCAGAGGCTGATACAGGATGGAGCGATTGTTCAGCTGCCATTTTTTCATGGTAGGCAGCTTTTTCCAGATTTTCAGCCATGGCTACTTCCAGGCTTTGCAG
>NZ_FOGH01000034.1 GCF_900111165.1 Nitrosomonas sp. Nm51 | reverse complement strand
GCGCACAGGCAATATTTGACTCAGGAAGTAGACGCATGGGTAAAGCAAAGAAACATGAAAAACAGTGAAATGAACTGGCGCTTTACGACGGAAGATGCCCGCATTAAATTAAAACATCTTTATCCGTCATTTTAAGGTGGACGATGTACTAGTTTTGCGTTTCTTCTCGACTGCAAATATGCTCCAGCAATCCCGAGCTGGCCTCCTCAATCATGTCAAGCACCACTTCAAAACCTTGATCGCCGCCGAAATAAGGATCAGGCACTTCGTGATTACTATAGGTACCGGTACTATAACGCGTCATTAATTCAAGCTTGTGGCTGAACTGATCGGGGCAACGTTGCTGTAAAAGCGAAAGATTTTCATTGTCCATTGCCAGGATATAGTCGAATTTTGCAAAATCATCCCGGTGAACTTTGCGGGCGCGCAAACTATCCATTTGATAGCCGCGCTTTAAAGCCGAGCTTTGCGCGCGGCGATCCGGAGGATTACCAACATGATAGGCATGCGTTCCGGCAGAATCAATAAAAAAAGCGTGCGCTAAGTTGGCTTTTTTTACTGTGTATCTGAACACGGCGTCCGCAGTTGGTGAGCGGCAGATATTGCCCATGCAGACGAAAAGCACTTTAACTTGGCTTTTGGACTTTGGTTTCATAAGCGGATCTGTATAATGAATTGTTTCAGAAATGTCATTATACAATTTTAGAAACCGTCTGGTCAAAAACATGTTATTTATCATGGAATACGGATTTTAATATAAAGTTATTTGGTAACTGCTAATCCCCCAAAAAAAGTTAAAAAACACTTGACAGGTTTTTAGTCGGTAAAAATTTGATTTCGCACCATAGCAAGAAACTCCCACAATAACTGTCTGTAAGTAACGACAAGCTATTGTAATTGCAACTTTGGTTTTTTGCTCAGGCAGGCTCGTTTGAGCTCAGTCAGCGGACAAATGATGCGTCAAAAAAGCCATGATATGATGGATTTGTTGAGAACAATCCATTGATATTATTGTGGCAAGCCTGGATAAAACTTCAGTTAGAGAAGAAGTCAGCCGTTTAAAAGCGGACTTTGATCGGCTTAACACTGAAGGAGAAATATCCACTGAGATTCAAGCGGTCATGAATGGCTTGTTCATGGTTGTTGAATTGATTCTGGCTATCTTTCTTGAGCGCAGCACCAAAAAGAACAATAAGAATTCCAGCATACCAACCTCGCAGACAGAAAAAGATGAATCAGCTTTGGGTCATCCCGGCAGTAACGGCAAGGGAAAAAGCGAAAATAAGGACCAGGCCAGGAATACCCGCGTTAAAGAAACCGTGACGGTCTCCCAAGTTCTCACTTGCAATGTTTGTGCGGAAGACCTGAGTAATGTTGCTTGCATTGACCATGAAAGGCGCGTTTCCCTCAGATAGGCACGCCTTTTACAGTATGACGAATGGCTTAATGGCACAAAAACCTGATCCTTTTGCCCGAAAAACAAGCAGAATTGCACATAACACATGACGACACACCCCAAAATAAAAACCATTAAAAAGAAGGTATAGCAATCCAATATCGAAGCTTATATAGAAACTTATCGCTAACGCTTACATCCATATCCTCCACCTCCAGGCGTCTCAATCACCACCACATCTTCTGCCTCAAGCTGCACACTGGCAGTGGAGTCCAGTGCTTCGACAACACCATTGCTGCGCTCCACCCAATTGCGGCCCGGCTTCCCCGGTTGCCCTCCCTGCAAACCAAAGGGAGCAATACGCCGATGATTGGACAGGATCGCCGCATGCATGGCTTCATTAAAACGAATGCGGCGAATAACACCGTTGCCGCCTGTGTAGCGGCCCTTACCACCGGAATTTGGACGGATTGAGAAGCTTTCGAGTCTGACCGGATAGCGCGACTCAAGCACTTCGGGGTCGGTCAGGCGCGAATTGGTCATGTGCGTGTGCACGGCACTCTGGCCGTCGAAACCGGGACCCGCGCCTGCGCCGCCACAAATCGTTTCGTAATACTGGTACTGATCGTTGCCGAAGGTGAAATTATTCATCGTTCCCTGCGCAGCAGCCATGACACCGAGCGCGCCGTAAAGGGCATCTGTTACGCACTGACTGGTTTCCACGTTGCCGGCGACCACGGCTGCGGGATATTGCGGGTTAAGCATGCAGCCTGCGGGCGCGATGATTTCGATCGGTTTCAGGCAGCCTGCATTGAGGGGGATGTCGTCGTTCACCAGTGTGCGAAACACATATAAAACGGCTGCACGGCACACCGGCAGCGGCGCGTTGAAATTATTGGGGCGCTGCGCGGCGGTGCCGGTAAAATCGACCACAGCCTTGCGCGCCTGTCTGTCGATGCGGACTGCGACACAAATGATAGAACCGTCATCCATTTCATACACAAATTCGCCGTCGGAAAGAACATCCAGCACGCGCCGCACGGTTTCCTCGGCGTTGTCCTGCACATGCTGCATATACGCCTGAACCACATCGAGGCCAAAATGACCGGCCATGTGTATGAGTTCCTGGACGCCTTTTTCGTTGGCGGCGATTTGTGCGCCAAGATCGGCGATATTCTGTCCCGGGTTGCGTGCCGGGTATGGCCCGCCGGTGAGCAATTGATGGATTTCTTCACGCAGCAACTGGTGATTACGCACGATCTGTAAGTTGTCAAACAGTATACCTTCTTCCTCAACCGTTGTGCTGTCGGGCGGCATGGAACCCGGTGTGATGCCGCCGAGGTCGGCGTGATGGCCGCGCGAAGCGACATAAAAAATCACCTGGCTGCGCTGTTCATCAAATACCGGCGTGACCACGGTAACATCCGGCAAATGCGTACCGCCGTTATACGGCGCATTGATCGCAAAGACATCGCCGGGTTTCATACCGGCATGTCCGGCTATCACGGCTTTGACGCTTTCCCCCATGCTGCCCAGATGCACCGGCATATGTGGCGCGTTGGCGACCAGACTGCCGCTGCGGTCGAAGATGGCACACGAAAAATCGAGCCGTTCCTTGATATTGACCGACGAGGCGGTATTCGCCAGCGTCGCTCCCATCTGCTCGGCGATCGACATGAACAGATTATTGAAGACTTCAAGCATTACCGGATCGGCTTTTGTACCGATACTGTTACGCTGCGGCCGCGGCTCATGGCGTGTCAAAATCAGCTCGCCATTAATCCGGCGACCCACCTGCCAGCCCGGCTCAATGACGATAGTCGCATTGGCGTCGCTGATGATTGCCGGCCCCCGGATCACATTGTCTGTCTGTAATTGCCCCGACATGTATACCGATACTGCATGGTTCTTTCCGCCACTGATCATACAGACGGTACCGGCTGGTTGCGTTCTGTCATCGGTATCGGTCTTCGGATCAACGCAGACTCGTCTATCGCCTTCTGTATCAGCCGTCGCGCCAATGGCCTCCACTGATATTGTGGCAATCACCAGACTGCGGTCCGGCTGAATAAAACCGAACTGGTGCTGATGCAGTCCGGCAAAATCCGCTTGCAGCTGCGCAAGCGGCGCGAATAACACCGTCAACGCGGTATCGGTGCCCTGATAACGCAAATCGATTTTTTTGATCAGCGTGACCTTTTCAGGCGCAATACCCTGATTGACGACCTCGTCCTGCGCCAACTGCGCGAGCCTGTCCAGCGTCTGGCTGACCGCTTGCAGCGTTTGCGCATCAAGCGCCGCTTCCACCGTTTCGGCTTGAATGGCGGTGATATTGGCAAGTCCCATGCCATACGCAGACAGCACGCCTGCCAGCGGATGAATCACGATTGATTCCATGCCCAGGGCATCGGCCACCAGACAGACATGCTGACCCGCCGCGCCGCCAAAACCGTTAAGCGCATAGCGGGTAATGTCATGGCCCTTTTCCACCGAAATTTTTTTGATCGCGTTGGCCATGTTCTCAACCGCGATCCGCAGAAAGCCTTCCGCCACCTGTTCTGACGTAAAGTCTTTGCCGCTCGCCGCCGTTATTTCGCTGGCCAGTTGCGCAAACTTCTTCCTGACAATGGCCGCATCCAGTGGTGCATTAGCATCCGGCCCGAAGATATACGGAAAAAAGTCCGGCTGGATTTTGCCGAGCATGACATTGCAATCGGTCACCGTCAGTGGACCGCCGCGCCGGTAACACGCAGGCCCGGGATTCGCGCCCGCGCTGTCCGGACCGACACGGAAGCGGCTGCCGTCAAAATGCACGATTGAGCCGCCACCCGCAGCAACGGTATGGATCGCCATCATCGGCGCACGAATGCGCACGCCGGCCACCTGACCGTCGTAAACTCGTTCAAAACTGCCGTCATAGTGGCTCACATCGGTCGATGTGCCGCCCATGTCAAACCCGATCACCTTGCTGAAACCTGCCTGTACCGCGGTACGCACCATACCGACCACGCCACCCGCAGGGCCGGACAGAATACTGTCCTTGCCCTGAAACCGGTCAGCCTGCGTCAGGCCACCGCTCGATTGCATGAACAACAACTGCGTATCTCCCAATGTAGACGCAATCCGGTTGACATAGCGCCGTAGAATCGGAGACAGGTATGCATCCATCACCGTGGTATCGCCGCGCGACACGAGCTTGATCAGCGGGCCGGCCTGATGGCTGACGGAAATCTGCGTAAAGCCGATGTCTTTGGCAATGCGCGCAGCCGTCAATTCATGCGCATGAAAACGATAACCATGCATAAATACAATCGCCACCGCGCGGATGTCCTGTAGATAGACGCGGCGCAGTTCAGCGGTCAGGACTGCCTCGTCGAGCTTCTCAATGATCTCGCCATTCGCGCCCATCCGCTCTTGCGCTTCAATAACGGTTTCATAGAGCATTTCCGGCAACTGGATATTCAGGTCGAATAATCGCGGGCGGTTTTGATAGCCGATGCGCAATGCATCGGCGAAACCTTTGGTAATAACCAGCGCCACACGCTCACCTTTGCGTTCGAGCAGCGCATTGGTAGCAATCGTCGTGCCCATTTTGACATGCGCAATCAAATGCGCCGGAACAGCCTGACTCGATGCAACACCCAGGACCCTGCGAATGCCCGCCAGCGCCGCGTCGCAATACTGTTCCTGGTTTTCGGATAACAGTTTGCAGGTTTTCAGTTCGCCTTCAGCCGACCGCGCCACAATGTCGGTAAACGTGCCGCCACGGTCTATCCAGAATTGCCATTGCTTATCGTGGGTGGCGCCAAATTGCGGATCACACATAAAATCCCGGTTATTACGAAGGAAAATTCAATGATCGAACTGATGAATAATACATCACTGATCCGCTTTGCGGTTTTTCAACGTAATCAACACACCAATGGCGGCATGGGGCAATCAATCAGATCGGCAATTGCACGAAACAATTCGGCTTCCGCTATCGACACCTGCCCATCCGCGGCAATTGCCTTAGCACATGCCTTGAGCAGCAACGGTTTTGTCAGCGGCGCCAGTTGCGCCAGCTGATCCAGTGCTTCGCCAACCCTATCCAGCTTCAGTTCGCCGGCTGGCAATAATACAACATCCAGACCGGCCAGTTTTTCCCTGGCCACTGCAAAAGCATGTTCCTTACTTACCGCTTGCGGTTTCCCGGCATGCACCAATAAAGACAAAACCAGGGCACACGCCTGTTGCACCTGCGACAGTTTCAGCTGTCCCGACAGCTGCTTCTTTTCCTCAAATGCGATATCCAGGTGGTGTACTACAATCTTTTGCAGCGTCCATTCAAACAGACGAATCCGGGCATCCATCGCCACCAGGGCATCAAGATTTTTTTTGAACAGCAGATATTGCCGTTTTGACAGCTGACGCAATGTCGACAGCGCAATATCCAGCGCCGGCAATCGATACGCCAGTTTCAGTTTGGCGAATTTTTCCGTCAGCTTGACGGTTTCGGCATAAACGCCGTCATCCGCCGCCGCGGCCAAATGCCGCAACTGCTGTTGGCGCATGGCCGGCGCGTTATCCAGCACCATAAAATAAATCAAGGCGCGAGCGGCAAACGGATCACGCGCGGCTTGTTTGATTTCAGCTGGCAGTTCGCTTAACACCTGATGCGCGTAATTGACTTGCGCATCGTTTAACCGGCCGATTCTGCCCACAAAGGCGCCGCCGGCCATCCATCCGGCTGCTTTGTGGCGCGCCGCTTGTGCAGGCAATCTCTCCACTTCCTGCAATGCTGCGATTGGCTGAACATCGAACTTTCCGTCCCAATCGGGTTCAATCTGACGGATGCGTTTTTCCAATGGCGGATGGGTGGCGAACAGACCGGTGAATGTGTGCCTGATACCGTCCCCAAAAAGCGCGTGACTGATTTCCGCGCCATTCGGGTTTTGCAATGCCGAACCCAGGGCATCGCTGCCAATACGTTTGAGCGCGCCGGATATGCCATTCGGATTGCGGGTAAACTGCACGGCAGATGCATCCGCCAGATATTCACGCTGGCGGTTTACTGAAGCCTTGATCAGATTGCCAAAAAAAGTGCCGCCGTAGCCGATCACAACCAAACCCAGAGCCAGCGCCACGACACCTGCGCCATTCCTGGTGCTTCTGGAGCGGCCGCCTGTACGCAGCAAATAGTAACCAATCAAGCCGAGAATCATGATGCCGTGCAAAATACCGATCAGCTGGATGTTTAATTTCATATCGCCGTTTAGGATATGGCTGAATTCATGCGCGATCACGCCCTGCAATTCATCCCGGCTCAATTTCTCAATCGCTCCGCGCGTAATACCGATCACGGCATTGCTGGGCGAATCACCGGCTGCAAAGGCATTGATACCATCTTCATGCAACAGATAAACAGGCGGCACCGGCGTACCAGACGCGATCGCCATCTCTTCCACCACATTCAGTACCCGCTGCCTGGACGTATCGCCGCTACCGTCGATAATCAACGCGCCGCCCATCAGCTCGGCAACTTTTTCGCCACTACCGTTAAGACTGTATATTTTGTACAAACTGCCAAAGGCGACAATCGCCAGCACACCCAGGCCGATTTTCAAAAACGTATGCCAGTCAAACTGCCGCTGAAAAGTTTCCAGCGTCAGTTGCTGCGTATTGACATGGCCGAACGCAACCATCACCAACAGATTGGCCAGAACAATCAGCGTAAAAACGGCCAGCGAAAACAGCACAACCAGCATGGCCGTGCTGTGCCGCGCCCTGTCCTGTAATTCAAAAAAATTCATGCCCCGGCACTAAAACGAAACGTTTGGCGCTGCCTGAATCCGGGCGCTGTCTTCAAATTCCAGCAGGGAAGCGTCTTCGCGATGGCCAAACAGACTGGCAAAAACCACCGGCGGAAATGACTGTTTGTAGTTGTTATAGTCCATCACCTGATCATTATAAGCCTGGCGGGCAAAAGCCACTTTATTTTCCGTGCTGACCAACTCTTCGCTCAATTGCATCATATTCTGATTGGCCTTGAGCTCGGGATACGCTTCCAGCACGACATTGAATTTTCCCATCGCGCTGGCCAGTTGGCCTTCCGCACCGATCAATCCGCGTATCGCATTGGCATTGGTCGGATCCGAAGCCGCCGCAGCCAGATTATTGGCCGCCGCATTACGCGCAGCGATCACTGCTTCCAGCGTTTCCCGTTCATGCTTCAGATAGCCTTTGGCTGTTTCAACCAAATTGGGAATCAAGTCATAACGGCGCTTTAACTGTACTTCAATCTGTGCAAACGCATTTTTGTAGCGATTACGCTTGGTCACCAGATTATTGAAAATAGCGATGATATAAAAAACGCCCATCGCCAGCACAACCAACACCACAATCGCAGCAATTTCCATTCATTTCTCCTGTTTGAAGATCAAGCGCTATCAGGCTATAGAAACAAAACCAGCGTTAACATGATGCAGGCTGTCATTGGTAATGTAAAGCACGAGCAGTTTAATTGGCGGGTGACGCAGGTTTATCCGTCCTGCAGTGCTACACTTATTGTTGATATAGACCGAGCGTCATCACCCGGCTTAAAAAACTGAAATGTTTATCCAAAGTATAAACCAGACAATCATTGTCCATCGCATTCTGAGCGATAATTAAATCAGGAATCCCCACGCCATTTGCACCTGCTTTCAGACACTTTACCTGAAATTCAATGATCTCTTCCCAATCGATATTCAAAGGAATCTGTTTAATTTCCTGCAGCAATTGAATAACAGTGATTTGATTTCTGATTTTCAAATAGGGCACGAGCTCGGTCAGGATAATGTCATTGATAACAAGCAGATTTTCATCAATCAAATTATCCAACGCTGCGGAATGCGCCCCACTGCGAAAATAGTCTATCCATATCGACGTATCAACCAGAACCCGCATTAACTGCGGTTCCGTAAGGTATCGAGATCAATTTCCAGATCAATTTTCCCTTTATATCGCTTGATATTTGCAATTTTTGATTTTCTGATCAATTCTTCCAGCGCCAATACAATAACACCCGTTTTAGTACGCGTATGTGTCAGCTTCATTGCTTCGCTCAATAGATCCTCTGGCAAATCAATCGTTGTACGCATATTTTTTCTCCTCAATGATGCATAACATATTAGCTAACAATGCATATACTTTCAATTCTGGATGCGTTAACTGACTGATGGATGTCGTCGCCACATCCGTGGCGGAAAAGTTTCGGCGTCGTTGCCATGCATTCGTATCCAATTGCATGAAAACCGATTATGCAGACAGATACCGTGGTTCGGAAAGTGCATTTTGAGCTGCGGCATGATTTTCTTTAAATTATTGGTATCATTATTCACGCGCTGCCTTGTTTTGACATTCCTTGTATTCCAGATAAAATTTTTCATTACAATTACCATACATGAACCCGCGATTCGGATATTGAGAATACTTGTTCCATTTATCCGTTTTTACTGAATTGACGCACCGCAACCCGTTCAGCAAACAAAAAATAAGCGTGGACAATAAGGAACAATCGGCATCTGCTGCAAACGGCTGCCATATCATTCAGGGAGTATGTTGTTACCGGTTTTGCATGCAATTGCATGGACACTTTCCGGCCAAATGGCATCTAATCAAGCAATACTCAGAAAATTTAACCAGTACGGATAATGAGAAGATTTTCAAAAATTTTGCGTTATGTTGCCGCTGCGCTTGCGGGTTGCAGTGTGTTGTCGGTGCTGTCTGTATGGCTGTTGATTTTCGGCAGTCTGCCGCAGTATGAAGGCAAGGCGCACTTTTCTGCGCTTTCCGCCGCAGTGACAGTCGAGCGCGATGCGCTCGGCAGTGTGACGATTACCGGCCAGGACAGGCATGACATTGCCGGCGCGCTTGGCTATGTGCACGCACAGGAACGTTTCTTTGAAATGGATCTGATGCGCCGCCAGGCCGCCGGTGAACTGGCAGACATATTCGGCAAAGCCGCATTGCCGCTGGATATGGAAATCCGGCAATACCGCATGCGCGCCCGCGCCAGGGAATTTCTGGAGCAGTTGCCGCGCGATCAGCGGGCATTGCTGAAAGCCTACCGTGCCGGTGTGAATAAAGGGCTCGAGGCACTGGCCGTTCGTCCCTACCCGTATTTGCTGACGCGCACGCAACCCGTACAATGGGTTGAAGAAGACAGCCTGCTGGTTATTTTCTCCATGTTCGTCACGCTGAACGATCCAAACAGCAGACGCGAACTCGGATTATCCTATCTGCATGCGGAACTGCCGGATGCCCTGTACCGGTTTTTAACCGCAGGCGGCGGCTCGTGGGATACGCCGTTAACTGGAGACCCTCTGGAATGGCCGTCCATACCGTCCGCCGACGATTTCAACCTCAGGGAAAAAGACGCACCCCTGCTGACGACCATGGTTGCGTTTGACGAATCGATACCGGGTAGCAATAACTTCGCGGTTGCAGGAAACCTGGCGGCCATGACCGACGGCGCGGCGCTGGTCGCCAACGATATGCACTTGACGTTGCGTGTGCCGAATCTGTGGTTTCGCACGCGGCTGATCGCGCGTGAAAAACCTGCATACGATTCTCATTATTCAGTCGATGTCACCGGCATCACCCTGCCGGGCGTGCCAGCGGTTGTTATCGGTTCCAACCGCCATATCGCCTGGAGTTTCACCAACAGCTACGGCGATTTTATCGACTGGGTACGCATCATGCGTGACCCCGAGGATACGTCGCGTTACCTCGGCACTTCCGGCTGGCAATCGATACGCAGTTACCAGGAAACCATTCACATCCGCAATGCGCCTGCAAAAGAAATCACGGTGCATGAGACCGAGTGGGGGCCGATTGTCGCGCGTGATCACGATGGCGTTCCGCTGGCTATGGCCTGGACAGCGCTTCAGCCGGGCGCCATTAATCTTGACCTGATCAAACTGGAAAATGCACAACATGTTGATGACGCTGCAGAAATCGCACAACAAACCGGCATGCCCCCACAGAATTTTATTGTCGGCGACAGACACGGCAATATCCTCTGGACGATTGCCGGGCGCATACCGGTGCGTACCGGCGGCTTCGACCCTCTACTGCCTGCCGACTGGTCGAAACCTGAAACGGGGTGGCAGGGCTGGCTGCATCCCGCCGATTACCCGTTGATTCGCAACCCGGAGTCAGGACGATTGTGGACAGCTAATACACGCACTGTTGCCGTCGAGCAACTGCCAATACTTGGTGACGGCGGTTATGATTTAGGCGCGCGTTCCAGACAGATACGCGACAGTATTTTTGCGCGCGACCGCTTCTTTGCCGATGACCTGTTTACGATCCAGCTTGATCATCGCGCAATACTTTATATACGCTGGCACGCATTGCTGATGGAAACGTTAAATCACGCTGAGAATACCGCATTGCATACGCAAGTAGAAGACATTCTGAAAAACTGGGACGGCCAAGCGGCGGTTGATTCGGTTGCTTACAGAATTGTTCGCGGTTTCCGCCAGGAAGTCATTAAAACCCTGCTTAATGCCTATACGGCAGAGATAAAGCAACGTCACCCCGCGTTCCAGCTGCCGCGTCTGAATCAAATCGAGCATGCCGTCTGGCGGCTGATTGAACAACGCCCCCCGCATCATCTGCCCCAGCCCTACGACGACTGGCATGCATTGATTTTCTCATGTCTGCAACAGGTGATTGCCGGTTTGCATCAACAGTCAGGCGATATCAGCGCCCGCACATGGGGTGAAAAAAACGCGGCACATATCCGGCACCCGCTGAGTCAGCACCTGCCTGAATGGATTGCCGGATGGCTTGACATGCCGAACGACCCGCTGCCTGGGGACATGCACATGCCGCGGATTCAGACACCAACCTTTGGCGCGTCACAGCGCTCGGTCGTCGCACCAGGGCAGGAAGAAGCGGGATATTTCGATATGCCGGGCGGTCAGAGCGGGCATCCGTTATCGCCTTACTATGGCAGCGGTCACGCCAGCTGGGTATCGAACGAACCGGCGCCTTTCATGCCGGGCAAAGCAGAAAAGACGCTGTATCTCGTTCCGTAAAAACCGGGAAATCAGTTTCAAAGGGATGACAGGCCGCTGTTACCGGTTACGGTACGATCCAGTCGGCGGCAACGTTGAATGCATTTTCTCCCGTTGCATCAGGTGTCAGCACATACCCCCCCTTGGACATGACGCGCTGTTCCGGCCCCAGAGAAAAAGACGGGTAGATCCCGGGATGCTGACTACTCTCGACTTCATGCTCAATACGTTCCACCAAATAATCCCGGTAGTAATGCTCAAACAAATGACGCGTACTGTCGCGCAGCACGTTCATGCCGTAATGACTGAGCAATTGGACTTGTTCATGGTTTATCGGCAGGCCTCTTGACCGCATCCAGCCGCGAACTCTGAAAGCGTCGGCCTGATACGCCTGCGGCAGCGAAAACGGCCATGTTATATGCAGATTGCCGAGTAACGGCGACAGCAAATCGCCGTTGTTGCGGGTCATCCGTTTTCTGATGACATGCGCGGGAACAAATACCGGCGAATCTTTGACACCGGAATGAAGCAAGGCTTTCAGGATCGAATCACTGTCCGGCTCACCCCAGATGACAATACCGACATCGGGTTCATTGCGTTCACCCAGTCCGCGCAAAAGCATCTCCAACTCCTGCGGGGTATCAAACGCGATTGTCCGAATCCTGATTTCGGGCAGGCGCGCAGCCAGTTGACCTGCCAGACGCGACGCCGGTTCGACACCGTAGCGGCTGGTATCATGCAGTTGGATCACACGTTCCGGACGATTCCGCATGTTCTTCAGATAAACGCCGAGAATATCGGCCTCCAGTTCCAGCCCGCGCGTGTAATAAAAATTGTATCCGCCTGATTCCCGCTCACGCTGCGGCAATTCAGTCAGCGGAAACAGGCAGGGCAATTCCATTTCGTCGCAAAAATCGGCGACAGGCGCCCATGAGCCATTGACCATCCCGTTCACTACCGCAAAAACCGGCTGCTGCCGCTGATACAGCGCCAATTGGTCGCGCCATTTTTCCTGCCGGCCGTCCAGCTCCCATACATGCAACTTCCACAGCCGCGTTGAGCTGCGAACATCCATGCCATATGCGCGTGCCGATGATTCATGGGCAATATCACTGTAAAGCCGTTCGTTATACCACTTGACGTACGCTTGCATGGACGCCAGCATGCTGTCGCGCGCGCCGGGTTCGACCCCGTGACTGACAACCGTTGCAATATGCAGAAAATGATCGTCCACCCCAGGTGATGCCGCTTTGGAAAGCGTGGCCAGGTATGCCGCAAGATTGGCAACATCCCGGTCGTCAAGCCGGTAACGCGGCATCAGCTGATCGAATTCGGTTCCTGATGGATTGCGCCCCTCACGAAGCGCCTCGGCCAATGTTGCAGTGGTATAGGCCGGGCGCGCCCTGGGCATCCTGACGCGCACCCAGTGCTGAATATTCTGCGCTTCAAGGAATGCGGCACGGAAACGGTCATTACGATCCCGCCGGCTTGGCCGGTAGACAAATCCGGCTGCAATTGGCGGCACATAATACCCGCCTTCACTGCCGCCAAAACCGCTGCGGCGATGGCAACGCAGGCAGGTTGCGTCTTCACCCTGAAAGGTCAGCCCGTTTTGACCAACGGCGTAAACAGGCTCCCCGTTATGGCCGACGCCCTGTTCATACAGTTTTTTCCCCTTTGCGGCATCTCCCTGAGGAAACGCCTGAACCGGCAGGCTAAACTGCAACAGCAAGCCGGCAAACAATGCTGTCAAGCATTTTATTTGAATATGGGCGCAATATTTAAACATAGCGTTACTCCGCGTAAGCGAATCATAAGCCGGGAACATGCACAGCGCGCTGTCCCCGGTTTTCAATAAATAGTCGATATGGCACCAGCCTGTTCGATAGCCAAACGCACTTCCCGCGCAAGATCGCTGCCGCTGACGAGACCTTCCAGCCTTATCCAGGGAGCATTTTTTCCAGCACGTATTAACGTCAACGGTTGATGATTCATTTTGTTTCCGCCAGGGTAAATGGCGTTATAGGCGCGCAATAAATCGTGTATGGCTGTACGGCTGCCTGTTAACAATGTGATTTTTTCTCCTGTATTGAAACGCGCCTGATATTCCCGCAAACGAGCGGGCGTATCATGTTCCGGATCCAGTGAAACCAGAAAAATCCGATAACGGTTCCCTATCCTCTTCAGCTCCGGCAACGCCTGCACCAGATTGGCGGTTATTACCGGGCAGGTACCCGTACAGCTCGTAAAGGCGAGGCTGATGATCACCATTTCTTCCTGCGCCACCGCCGCGGCGAAATCGACTGTATGTTCCCGGGCGTCTATCAGACTTACAGCGGGTGTCCGGTAAGCATGCGCCGAGCGGGCATATTCGGGCTGGTTGTGTGCTTGCGCGCCTGCCGGGACATAACTTATCGTCACAAACAAAACCAGCGCCACCCCTGCGGAAATCAAGCTGCTTCTCAACATAACAGTTCCTGTAAAAAAACCGGTTTGATCAACCGGGTTGCCGATATATCAGGAGTCCGAAAACACCGGACTTCCTGATATCTGCCTTGTTACTGAATGATGCAGTGCATGTCGTATCTCAATGTATCGACCAGATCGCAACATCATGATGCAGCTGATCGAACTGGTAGATACGCAGCCGTTTGCTGGGTTCATGATTCCAGTGGATTTCGAACTGCCGCAATCCCAGGCCGTTGGCACCCGCGGCCTCCATGGTTTCACGCGTCGGCACGGGATGCACCGCTTCAGCGCTTGCTTCACTTACCGAGGTCAATAATTCTTCAGTATCGGCCGATTGTTCTGCTTGCGTCTGCGATTTTTTGCGCAACATACTTTGCGCAATTTTCTCCTGCACGGCGTCCGGCGTCATACTCAGGTTGTAAGCGCTTGATCTTCCTCGTCCAAACGCGTCACTGCCAGCGCCCTCAGTACCAATGGCAGTCTGATTGCTGGCTGCAGCCAGCTTGCCGCCGAATTCCGCCTGGCATTGTTCAATAGTGCGTGCGTTTGTACCTTCGGGCGGAATCGCTGCAGCAACTGGCTGCGGCCCGCCATTGGGCGCCCCCAGTGTCGGCCACCAGTAAGCGCGGCCGAATGTAAACCAGGGCCCGGCGCCGAATTCGGGAATCGTATTTTGAAACGTGTTTTCCCAGCCGCGCAGCCCGCCAAAATCGACAATCATATGCGCACGTTCGAAATAGTCGCCGTTGAGTACCTTGATACGGGTCATATCGCCGCGCCTGTTGAAATTATGCAGTACACGCTGTGATTGATCGACATAACCCCGCGCATCGCCATATAGCGTGTTATTGACATAAAAAAGCGTAATATCGAAGTTGCCATCACGCGCCACCCCTGCCGGCAGCCTGGTTCGATCCTGCCAATCAAAAAAAGCCTGCTCGATTTTGTCAATCATGGCGGCATCGAAGGCCCCCGGATCAAATTTCAACTGTCTGAGCATGCGCCACATCCGTTTGGCGGGCGCAAGATCGCCAATCATGGCGATCGCCGCCAATTTATCGGCTTCACTGGCCATCGGCCCGGAACCGAAGACACAGCGCTCCCAGTCAATCAAATTTACCCCCAATTCCTTGCCCAGGCCGTTTTCCAGCGCCTGGATCCGGGGCGGATGCTTGCGCCATCCCCAGTGGTAAGTCAGCTTGTATTGACGGGCCGGCGGCATGGCGATTTTAAACGTGGTGCGCGTACCATCTTCAACGGGAAAAAAAGTTTGATCGATGCCGAAACCCGGTTTTTTTTCAACATCCGGAATAATCATGCCGTCTTCACCCATGACAGGACCATTAAAAAACATGCCGAACGGGGAAAAATCTTCGCGGCCGCGATTGAGCGCAGAAATTTCATAGGTAATTGTCCACGGCACGTCCAAAACCGCCGTTGGCACAATCAAAGCGGCGTCCGACATGATTCTCTGATCAAAATAAACCTGACGAACAACTGCGTTGCCGCCCGTCACCCGGGCTGGATCGTTGGGATCGTTAAATTCCGGCGTCACATACACTACTTTTTCAGGACCGTTGTAGTGTAACAGCGGCATGCCTGAATATTCCCGCTCCAGCGGATTTCCCTCCAGTATATCGAGACCGAACTGAACCGCTTCGACAAGCGATGTTCCTTCATCAAAGGACTGGCGCAGCAAATAAATAACGGTACGCAAATCGTCCGTCGGTGACAATGGGTTGATACCCACCTCCACAACTGGGTCGGGATGCAGGTTATACGGGTTTTCCGGTGTTGACGGCAAAGAATTCGGAATACGCGGGCCTTCGGTTCCGTCTACCCGGCGCGAACGAACGTCTTCATACACCGTCTGGCACAAATTGGTAGGCAATGCATCGCGTGCATCAGACGGCGGATGCAGACTATCTGCGGTATTCACCACAACCGTCAGGTTATCGTCTTTAAATTCCAGCAAATTGGGCGTCGGCCATTCCGGCATCACCGGCAAACTCGGACAAGCACTATCCGGCGGCGGTTCGGGTAATACACCGTACGGATCATCGGCGGCATAAGTGATTATTACCGGAATATTCGCCATTAAGGCAAACAATCCGATCGGCAATAACGATACGAATATTTTTTTCATGGTTTTCACCTCACATAAAATTAGGTCCGATTCCTCTCGGCCGTTCAACCATATCCTGACGGTCACGCCTGTCATAGATAGGACCGGCCGTGTTCAGACGACGCGGGCCGGCGCGGCGCACTTTGCCGCCGGTGGTTTTACCTGGAAAAACGGACGTTACTCTGCTGACGGCCAGGTCCACATCGGTAATATGCGCAGGAATGCTTCCCCACAAACCGACCTTGGCGTTACCGTAATGAATCAAATCCGCATACATGCGTTGCCGCGGACGCCCGGCTGTCCGGTAAAGCCGGTAGCCCAGCGCAACCACGTCCTCCGGCACAGCGCTCAGGAAATACCAGCCTTCGGGCGCATCAAAGCGGCGGGAAAACTGTGCCAGGCGCTCAGGCTTGTCATTGGCGCAGTCGTAGCTGATGGAAAAAGCAAAGACCTCCCGGCCAAATCGCTCTCCCAGCGCTTTGATTAAAACGGCCATGCTGGCCGTTATTGGCAATTCATCTTCCGCTTCGATTGACATAAAATTGATTATCACCATGCGGTTTTTCAGCAAATCCTGATAAAAACTGAATTGTTGTCCAGTGTGTGCAGTCACCAGCACATCCGGAAAGCCCGCATTATCAGTTTTGTCCAGGATTGTTTGCGTTCGTGCATGCAACGCATCCGGATTTTGAATGCCCAAAGCCAGCGCGGGCAGCGATGTGGCGATCAGCGCGGGCAATGCCGACAACAGCTTACGCCGTTGCGACAAAGGAGAATGCGTCTGGTTCTCGGCCGTTTCAGCTATGGCGCGGGTTGTATTGGTTTCAGAAATCATGATTGATTTCCTCCCCGTCGCCCATTCCCGGCGGAACGATCTGCCACTGGATCATCATCTCGTGATCTTCGTGCACGACATTATGACAATGCATCACATGTATGCCTTCAAAGTCTCTCCAACGGCCGAAAAACGTCACCTCGGTGTTCGGCCCCAGTTCGACAATATCTTTACGGGAATTTAAAAAATCCCCCGGTTTGACCGGCCTGCCATTGATTTCAAGTATCCTGAATTCTTCAAAGTGCGTATGAACCGGGTGCGCCCATGCCGTCCCGCCGTTACGGATAGTCCAGATTTCCGCAGAGCCTTTTTCAATTTTGGCGTCAATCCGGTTGGGGTTGAACAAGCGGCCGTTAACCGTCCATAAACCGTTATCGTAATCGAATACCCAGGTGCGCCGCACACGCGCTTCGGACAGATTGACTGGCGGCAGCGAACGCATAAAATCCGGAATTTGACTTGGATCGGCCGCCTGACGCATCGGTTTTACATCAAAACGCATAATCAGATTGCCTTCGTCAAGCCCGCGCCCGCTCGGACCCGCACCGTCTTCCCGCATCTCCAGACGATTGACCAGATAGACTTGGTCGCCCGGTCTGAATGCTGAAAAATCAATGACAATATCCACCCGGTTGGCAACCCATAAATCGAATGATTGCTTCTCCAGTGGGTGTTCCAGCAGGTTGCCGTCGTTGCTCAACACATAAAACTTGCAGCCTGGATGACTGTCTCCGTTGCGCCCGTGCGCCCTTAGCGAAAGCCGGTAAAGACGCGACGGGCCACCGTTCAGAATACGAAAACGGTATTTACGCGCTTCAACATTCAAAAACGGCTGTATCGTCCGGTTAACGGTTATTTGATCTCCCAACATGCCGAATACCGTAAAATTCGGTGAACCCTTATAGATACGATGCAAAGGTGATTCGGATTGATTGGCGGAATTTTCGATGGGATCGCTGCCGGCCGGGAAAACGCTTGATGTCGGCTCGGGAGACCGGTTTGTGAAAAAATCAAAAACCACTTGCCCGCCCGCGTCAAACTGTACATCATGCAATATCAGGGGGATATCATAATCGCCGCTCGGCAACCGGAATGCATGCGGGTTTCTATCATTTTCATCGTTTGAATCCAGTTCGTCAAACAATAGATAAAACCCGCTCAAACCGGCATACACATTGGGCGCGGTAAAATCGAGGCGATGGTCGTGATACCATAGCGTACTCATGATTTCATGCACGTAATCAAATCCGGCAGGGAAATTACCATAGTGATAATCCCAGAACTCACCCGGATTGAAAAAATTGGTCGGTATGCCATCGCTCTCTGATGCCGTATGCGCATTGTGCAAATGGATGCTGACAGATGGCAGCGCGAACGGCACATGACCCGCACCGACCGGCTTTAACCGATTAAAACGGCGCAGCAGAATCGGTTCACCGTATCTCGCGTGGTAAGTTGGTCCCGGCGTGGTTGCCCGGCCGTTCGCGCCATTGGTAAATCCCCATGACCATGACCCCTGGTTGTAAGGAGGGTCGGAATGATACCGCCACTTAAATTCCCTAATACGTTCAACATAGAATTTTTTCGGCTGGAGTTCCTGATAACGCTGATGTGCCAGTGGATCGGGCGGTAGCGGATGATTCAAATCCGCTTCAGATACCGGTTTTGCTACCGGCATCTTGAATAGCGGAACTTTAAAAGGTGTCACAGGCGGGCTCGGTCTTCCTGCATGACTCGGTGTAAACCCGTCAGGGAATACCAAGCCGCTTTGCGGAAAATTCACTTTACTGTGACCCGAAGTGGCGGCAGCACTTAACGAACCGGCCAATCCCATTTTGAGTAAGTCACGTCTTTTCACTTTATCCTCCATTTGATATAAACTTTCCATCCCGAAAGCTCTGCCAGACAGGCCCTTATAAAAAAGGCCTCAGTTAATCCAGTGAAATATCTCTATAGCAGGCTGATTATTTTTCTTCTCACATGACTTGAAAAATACAGCCAGCCCGTTTCTTGCAGTGTGTGGTGAAATAATTCAAACAAGACTGATCAGGTTGCTGGACGCCATCGGTTTTTTCACTCCAAATTAACCGAAGATTATTAGGTGAAATTGACAATGTATCGCAGCGCCTTCAGTTTGCCTGGAATCAAACTTAATAAACACACCACTATTGACTGGAATTTTTCCGGTTTCGAAAACTTTCTGGCTTGGAGACGATCATAGCCGTACTTGCGCAGAACATGCAGTGACAATAATCACTTCGCTTCGGTATAGCAACCAGTTGAAGTCAATCGAACAGGCTATCGCACGAGCTGCAGAACTTGCGCATTACCGGCCAAAATAAAAATAAGCTATAAAGCGACTCGAAAAAAAACTTGATTTCAAAAAAATGCAGCTTATAATGCGGCACTTTTCAGCAACGACAAAAGGAACGTCATGACATCCATGCATAGCACTTTTACTTCTATCGACTTAACAAGCATACATATCCCTGTCACGTAGCTTTCTTAGAAAGGAATATCCCAATGCTCATACCCATCTCATCCGCTGCTTTTCAAAAGCATGCCCACGCAGAAGTACTGTTTGACACTCATCCCGAAACCAGTCTGGACTTTAACCATGTGCAAGAAAGGCTGTCGCATGGATACGACAAACCGTTTTTACTGGTTGATTCAACTATTGTCCGGCAAAAAACACGCCGTTTTCTAGCCGCCATGCCACGCGTTCGGCCGCATTACGCAGTCAAGGCCAACCCTGACCGCCGGGTTTTGCAAACGCTCGTTGAAGAAGGAGCCGGATTTGAAATCGCCTCCATCGCCGAACTCGATCTACTGCTCGAACTCGGTGTTCCCGCAGCAGAAATTTTTTACAGCAATCCGATGAAGTCCAGGGCATACCTGAATCATGCCGCCAGCAAGGGAGTTGAATGGTATGTTATTGATAGCGTTGAAGAATTACAAAAAATTATCAGTGTTAAGGCCGACGCCAAACTGTATTTGCGTATCGACACACCGAATATCGGCAGTGACTGGCCGCTGGCCGGAAAATTCGGCACCCATCTGGCCGACATTGCACTCATTATTCAGGAAGCCGCCAGACTGAATGCAGACCTTGCCGGCGTTACGTTTCATGTCGGCTCGCAATGCCGCAATCCCCAAAACTGGCGCGTTGGCATTGAGAGAGCCCGCAATGTCTTTACCGAAATGCGCCAGGCCGGACTTGATCCGCGTTTGCTGAATATTGGCGGCGGCTATCCGGTACGCCATCTGAAACCGATTCCATCCATTGAAGTCATCGCCGCAGTCGTCAATGATGCGATTGCCGAACTGCCCGAGCACATTCAAATCATCGCGGAACCCGGCCGTTATCTGGTTTCCGATTCGGCTTATTTTGTCTGCCAGGTCGTCGGCACGGCCGTGCGTAACGAAAAACGCTGGATGTACTGGGATGCAGGTATGTTCGGCGGCATGATCGAAGTCACCGAAGGCCTAAGCTATGAAATCCTGACCGACCGGACAGGAAACTGTGTTCCCTGGTCTATTGCTGGACCCACATGCGATTCAGTGGATATCCTGATGCGCGATGTCATGCTGCCAGCCGATATCCGCGAAGGAGACATGATCTACATTCCCAACACCGGCGCGTATACGACTGCCTACGCAAGTAATTTTAACGGCTTTCCACTGCCCGATGTATATGTGGTTTGACATGCCTTGAAGTAATTCACGACAGGTTGAAACCGGTGAAGCAATCAGCACTTGATTGCTTCACCGGTTAATTCATGATACTCGCCTTGCCTATTGAACAGGCTGTTTCGCTTTTTTTCGTTCCAAAATCACAAAATGATATTCCAGCGGCGCTTCGTTTGCCGTGTTAATTGGCGAAAAATGCTGCTCGCGCGACAATTCATACCATTCGTCGCGGTCAAATTCCGGAAAATAAGTATCGCCATCAAAGGTCCGCTGAATCTCGGTGAGATACATTCGTTGGGATAATGCGATGGCCTGCCGGTAAAGTTGCGCGCCACCGATTACGAAACGCTCTGAAGCGGCCGCCGCCGGGCCACCGGCATTGAACGCATCATCCAATGAATGGGCAACTGTGGCACCGGCCACCCGGAAATCCGTCTGTTTTGTCACGATAATATTGGTGCGTCCGGGTAACGGCCGGCCAATGGATTCATAGGTTTTCCTGCCCATTATAATGGCATGCCCCATGGTAAGCGATTTAAAGCGCCTCAGGTCTGCCGGCAAATGCCAGGGCAGTGTGTTATGCTTTCCGATGACGCCGTTTTTCGCCGTTGCTGCCAGAATGGACAAGCAGGAGACCGTCATACTGCAACAGGCGCTTTGATTGGCGGGTGAGGATGATAATTTTTCAGTATAAAATCATCATAATTAAAGCTGAAAATATCGGCAACATCCCGATTCAACTGCATTTCGGGTAACGGTCTCGGTTCCCGGCGCAGCTGTTCATGCGTCTGTTCGAGATGATTGAGATAGAGATGGGCGTCACCAAACGTATGCACAAACTCGCCTGCCTCCAGCCTGCAAACCTGGGCGATCATCATCGTCAGCAATGCGTAAGACGCAATATTGAACGGCACGCCCAGAAATACATCTGCACTTCTTTGATACAGTTGGCATGACAGCCTCCCATCGGCCACATAAAACTGAAACATAGCGTGACATGGCGGTAAATGCATTTTTTCGAGATCGCCGGCATTCCATGCCGAGACTATCATGCGCCTCGAATCGGGCGTGCGCCTGATTTGATCGATAACCTGTTGGATCTGGTCGATGGGTCCGTCCGGCCCTGTCCATGCACGCCACTGGCGGCCATAAATCGGCCCCAGATCCCCATGTTCATCGGCCCATTCGTTCCATATGGAAACGCCATGCGTTTTCAAATAACGAATATTGGTATCGCCTTTCAAAAACCAGAGCAATTCATGAATAATTGATTTCAAATGACATTGCTTGGTAGTGACCAGCGGAAAACCGTCTTTTAGATCAAAACGCATTTGATAGCCAAATACTGAAAGCGTTCCGGTGCCTGTGCGGTCGCTTTTTTTATGGCCATGCGCCAGGATATGGCGCATCAATTGGAGGTATTGCTGCATACGCTTATCAGAAGCCGGTCAGTTTATCGGGCATAATTGTATTATGCGTGCAAATTACAGACATATCACATCAGGCGTACTATAATAGCATTTCTGATTGCCGGACAGAAACGGCGCGGTGTGGCCGTCATCGATTTTCGGCAATTACCGGATTTTCAAGTGCGTGCCTGAAAGCATTTATAGCACTTTTATCCAAAGGTAAAGGACTGGCATCAAAAACAGCTTGAATGTTACACATCATTTCACTCACTGCCGCACTTCTTTTTTCTGCGCTTGTAACCCGGAAATACCGCGCACGCTGTTCAGTCAGACACAACCGTTTACATACATGTATTCACTTCAATCCTCAACAGGCTCATACATGACTCACCGCGTCATGCCTTATTTTATTTTCAACAGGAAAGCAATCAATGCTGGCAACACTCATCCAGAGCGCTTCTTCATTTGATCCGGAAACAATAAAAGCATCACATATCTTGGTTATTCTTCCGAAACTCGAGAAACTGCCAAAAAAATACGCCATTCCAGGTGCTGATATACTTAACAAACTGCTTGATCGCCGCCGGATAAAGCTCAGCAAAATCAGTCAAACGCCTGTCAGCGCCAATCTGGACAATGGCGCGTTATGTTCCTGGGTCATGATTGACACCGGAAAAACAGTATTCGAACAGCAAACCGCCGTCCGTAAAGCCATTCAGCAGCTACTGACGGAAAACCCCGAAGCACTTCATCTCGCCATTTATGGCAACAACAGCCAGCGGCTTTATTTCTCCGAGATTGCAGTTTATACGGCCTGGATCAACGGCGCCGCGTTGCCTGTACGTAAACAAAAACCTGAAAGGACGTCACTTGCCCATATTTACCTGCACGGATATAAAGATACCGGAAATTTTACCCTGCAGCGCGCACTTGCTGAAGGAAATCTGCTGGCGCGTGGACTGACTGTATTGCCGCCGAATGAACTGACGCCCAAAACCTACTGCGAACAAATCAAAAAACTGGCGAAAAATGAAGGATGGGCGTATCAAGCGCATAGCCTCGGCGAACTCGAGAAAATGGGCGCCGGTGCTTTTTCAGCGGTTGCACAAGGCAGTGACACTGAAGATGCGGCTATCGTCCACCTGCATTTTTCAGGCAGCAATCAAAAGAACCAGAAACATATCGCGCTGGTCGGGAAAGGGATTTGTTACGACACCGGCGGACATAACCTAAAACCGCCGCGCCATATGCTGGGCATGCATGAAGACATGAATGGCTCGGCTGTCGCGCTCGGCATTCTGCTGGCTGCAACGCGCGCCGGTATGCCTTTCGATATTGACTGCTGGCTCGCCATCGCGCAAAATCATATCAGCCCGCGCGCATACAAGCAGAATGACGTAATTACCGCACTAAACGGCCTGACGATTGAAATCATCCATACCGACGCCGAAGGCCGGATGGTGCTGGCAGATACGCTGTCGCTTGCCGAGAAACAAAAACCCGATATCATCATTGATTTTGCAACATTGACCGGCAGTATGCACACTGCCCTGGGTTCGCGCTTTAGCGGTATTTTCTGCAATCAGGAAAGCCTGACACAAAAAGCGCTGGCTGCCGGTAGAAAAAGCGGTGAACGCGTCTGCATCTTTCCGATGGAAGATGACTATGATGAGGAACTGGAAAGCGATATTGCCGATGTAAAACAGTGCGCGCTGGGCGGCGAATACGACCATATTCTTGCAGCACGTTTTCTTCATCGTTTCATTAACGGCACACCCTGGATACACATGGATTTATCCGCAAGCAATCATAAAGACGGGCTCGGCGCGGTAGGCAGTAATATTACGGGATTTGGTGTAAACTGGGCGGTCGAATTGTTTAAGCAGTTGTAACACCGCCGCTAGATCTTTTCCAAGTCGAGCCCCCACTCAAGCGGATTCTCGGCGCTTACAATACTATCCACTGATTTTGAAAGATCAACAACCTCCACGGGAATATGCCCATTGGCACGAATCGAAAAAAACACTTTGACTACCGGTGTAACGAGACTTTTTTCGGATTGTTCGATCACCTTTCCCAGCCTTCCCGACTTCAGCTTTATTAGCGTGCCATTGGGGTAAATACCAATTGTTTTAACAAATGCACGAAATACGGTTTCATCAAAATGACCTCCCTTCCAGACCGCCATTTTTTTTACAGCTTCTGCAGGCTCCCATCCTTTTTTATAGCAGCGTTCAGAAGTTATTGCATCGTATACATCGCAAACGGCACCCATCCGGGCATGCAGTGTCAGTTTGTCCGCCGAGAGTTTGTCGGGATAACCCTGGCCGTCCATGCGTTCATGATGGTGCAAGCATACATCCAGCGCCGGTTCACTCGCTTGATAGACTGTATTGAGTATCTCCCATCCGCGGCGGGGATGGTCCTTAACAATATCAAATTCTTTGTCCGTCAACTTTCCCGGTTTGTTCAACACAGTAATAGGTATGGTCATTTTTCCAATATCATGCAACAATCCCGCCACTCCAACCTGCTTGAGTTCTTCGCCCTGTATTCCCAGTTGCTTCCCCAGTGCGACCATCAGCACACATACGGCAACTGAATGCAGATAGGTGTATTCATCTGCAGTCTTTAACCTGATCAAACTGAGTAGCGCATTGGTGTTACGTTGCATGGATTGATTGATTTCATCAACCAGAACAACCGCCTCGTCGACTTGAACCGCTTTACCCATACGCACTTCATTGAACATGGCCGTCACTGCTTCTTTGGTTTTGGCGTGAATTTTTCGGGCAGTCTGCAATTCTTCCTCAAGCGGTACTTTTTCAGCTTTATTGGTCGCAGGCACAGCCTGAACAGATGGACGGCTGGCCGCTTCAGTTTTAGCCGCTTCAGGCTGCGGCACATCAACATCCCGTCCTTTAGCCGTGTCTATCCAAAGCTCACTGACACCGCAATTGACAAGTTTTTCCAGATCGGTCTGTTTCGACAGCAAAAGCGAATCCTTCCAGAATGGATGTTCCATCCAGTTTCCGCATATCTTATGCACATACATTCCCAGGCGTGCATCGGCAACATGAATTTTTTTAAGCATAGTTCTATGCAGTACGTTTTCGAGTATAAGCGCGTTATCTATCCGATATTGCCGTATTCAGTAAACACCACGGTAACGCTGAACGAGATCATATCAGATAGACAGCGCACTATGAATTTTTTAAACACACTGACTCTCACAAGGAGGCCGGGCATTGCTTTTCTGTACTCAAATACAAAACAGAAGAAAGATAAAAGAACCAAATGTACTGGTCAATCGCAAGCTAACCGTCAATGTCAGTGGTACAATTCTGTCTGACAGTACCGTCAAACCTATCTTTCAGTGTGTTCCGAAAAATCAGCATTCAAACAGCTCACATTCTATTAAAATCTGGACAACTTGAAATCTGAAATAACCGGATATATCGGATATAAATCCGAAACAATCCTTTTACCGGAGCTTTTTATGTCAACTATCGAATCCGTCTTAAATGAATCGCGCATTTTTTCTCCGAGTTCTGAGTTTGTGCAGCAAGCCAATGTTTCCGGACCCGAAGCCTATCAGAAACTATGCAACGAAGCTGAAGCAGATTATCAGGCGTTCTGGGCACAACAAGCCAGAAAACATATCCTCTGGCACAAACCGTTTACGCAAATACTGGATGACAGCGACCCGCCTTTTTTTAAGTGGTTCTCAGACGGCGAATTAAACGTATCGTACAATTGTCTTGACCGTCATTTGACTACACAGCCCGACAAAACCGCAATTATTTTCGAGTCGGATGAAGGAGAAGTCATACGCGCAACTTATCGTGAACTACATCAGCAAGTTTGCAAACTGGCCAATGCCCTAAAAGCGCACAACATTACAAAAGGCGACCGTGTTGTGATCTACATGCCGATGCGTATCGAGGCAGTCGTCGCGATGCAGGCCTGCGCACGCATTGGTGCGATTCACTCAGTGGTGTTCGGTGGATTTTCATCCAAAAGCCTGCATGAGCGCATTACAGATGCAGGTGCAAAAGCGGTTATTACGGCAGATGCGCAAGTGCGCGGCGGCAGGCACCATGCGCTCAAGGCCACGGTAGATGAAGCTTTGAGCATGGGTGGGACCGAATCTGTCAACACCGTTATCGTTTATCGGCGTTCAGGTTGTGAGATAGCGTTTAACCCTGCGCGCGATGCCTGGTGGCATGAAATCATGCAGGATACTGGCAGCGACTGCGAACCGGAATGGGTGAATGCCGAGCATCCGCTGTTCACACTGTATACCTCTGGCTCAACCGGCAAACCCAAAGGCGTGCAGCATTCCAGCGCCGGTTATCTGCTGGGGACAATGGTCAGCATGGAGTGGGTTTTTGATTACAAGCCGTCCGATATTTTCTGGTGTACCGCGGATGTTGGCTGGGTTACCGGTCATAGCTACGTGACTTACGGACCGCTTGCGATGGGTGCAACCCAGATCATCTTTGAAGGCGTTCCAACCTACCCGCACCCCGGAAGATTCTGGGAAATTATCGACAAGCATCATGTCACAACATTTTATACCGCACCCACTGCAATCCGCTCATTAATCAAACTTGGATCGGATCTGCCAGATCAATATCACTTGTCATCCTTACGTCTACTCGGTTCAGTGGGCGAACCAATTAACCCGGAAGCATGGATGTGGTTTTATGAAAAGGTCGGCCGTTCGCGCTGTCCTGTTGTTGACACCTGGTGGCAGACGGAAACCGGTTGCCATATGATCGCGCCGCTTCCGGGCGCACTTTCGCTCAAACCTGGCTCCTGCACCCTGCCGCTGCCCGGAATTTTTGCGGCGATTGTCGATGAAAGCGGTTCGGAAGTTGCACGTGGCAGCGGCGGATTTCTGGTCATTAAAAAACCGTTCCCGTCACAACTGCGTACCCTGTGGAAAGATCCGGAACGTTTTAAGAAAGCCTATTTCCCGCAGGATATTGCAGGCGGCCGCTACTATTTAGCGGGCGACTCCGCTCACCGCGATGAAAATGGCTATTTCTGGATTATGGGACGCGCAGACGATGTACTCAACGTCTCCGGCCACCGTTTGGGCACCATGGAAATCGAATCGTCACTTGTCGCCAGTCCGTTGGTTGCCGAGGCAGCAGTTGTCGGCAAACCGCACGAAGTCAAAGGCGAAGCCATTATTGCTTTCGTCGTGCTGAAAGGCGATTTTCCACAGGAAAAAGACAAGGCCCGGATTGTGGAAGAACTGCGTGAGTGGGTTGCACAGGAGATCGGACCGATTGCCAAACCCGAAGAAATACGCTTCGGCGAAAATCTCCCCAAAACCAGATCCGGCAAAATCATGCGCCGCCTCTTGCGTACGTTAGCCAAAGACGAGGAAATCACCCAGGATGTTTCAACCCTGGAAAATCCGGCGATACTCGATCAATTACGGCAGACACATTAATTCCGGCCGCAGCGGCCCACAACCAAAAGTAGTGGGAAGAACGACCAACAAAACAAGCAAAATCATTATTTACAAATTGTCGTCAGGTGCGGGTGAGATACTGGAAGTGGTACATGCCGAGGTTTAGGATGTGGACAATCTTGCCATCGTTATTGCCAATGCCATAGGTGTAGCGACCGGCCCGCTGTAAGGTTCCATCGCGCAATGTCCACCACTGTATTTCTACACTGCGGTTATACAGCTCACATATTCTGGATACGGTAGGCTCGGAGTTTTCTAGAAAGCCGTTGTGGTATATGGGTATTCCTGACCTGATACCCTGGGCGTCTAGATTGTCGACATTTCTATTGAGTCCTCCGCCAATGGAGAATATCAGGCAGTTGTTACTGTTACCCGGCACGTTATGAACCCTGTAAGAGTTTCCCTGGTTATCCTGAAGGATGCTATCGTTTTGCCAAAGGTTTTTGGTTTCTTCTTGCTTGGACTTTCCTTTTTTCTTACTTACTTTGTTATTCTTTTTAGAGGTTTTCTTTTCCGGTAGTTTGACCTGGTCAAGTAAAACCGGACACCTCAGTTAAGCCACTTTTGTCGAGTATTTTGTTGCTTCTGCTTCAAATTGATTTGGACTTTTGTAATCC